>JAZORE010000022.1:0-9841 GCA_045656425.1 Alloprevotella sp. | reverse complement strand
AAACCAATATTTTATTTGTGGAGAAGGATTTGCAACACGAGGAAGCAGAGGTGCAACTTCACCCTCCCAAATGCCATCATAGACATCCGAGGTCAATCCCAGTTCATTCTGATTCTCAAACACCTGTGTATATGCAGGCATATTGGACCACACGCGCTGGTTCTCCTTTTCCGTTACATTGGCATAACAAGAAACAGACAAGGAGACCATTCCCAACAGGAGAAGTATATTTATCTTTTTCATAAACTCGGTCTATTTATGTGTTATCTCAAAAACGATAATCCGTTGCGCAAAAATACGATTAAGCGAGCGATTTTCCAAAGATGTTTGAGAAAATCCGAGCGTGAGTATTTTAGACCGTCAGGTCAATGATACGATAAAGCGAGCGATTTTCCAAAGAAACGGTTAAGCGAGAGCAGAAATAGTTAACTTTTTATGCCGAGTGAGAGTTTCTAAGACCGTCAGGTCAAATTATTTGAGAAAATCCGAACGTGAGTATCTTCGCGATTTCTATCGCAATGATACGATTAAGCGAGCGACCCCCCAAGGATTAGGCGCAAAAACGAACTGACGACTGACGACTGACGACATGTGTGGTGTGTTGGGTGAATTGATGAGCCCCTGTTTTATGGTGTCGCGTTTTGCTACATCATCCTTTCACATGTCAGGGTTAGGGTTGAAAACTAACTGAGGAATGAGGAATGAGGAGGGGTGGTGTGAGTACTCAAAATGTGTAATTTGTTGCGTTCAGAGGTCCAAAGTATTGTTCGTGCGACAATAAAAGTGTATATTTTGTTGCAAAATTTGCGGCGATATATGCGTGAAAACGTCGCATTCATGAAGATATTTATCAAGTTTCACGCAAGATTTGCTTTAATTCTTTCCAGGACTTCGATGTCGGCAGGGAGCCATTGTACCGAGTTTAGGTCATTGTGGCTGAGCCATCGGGCAGACTTATGTTCGCGCAGGTCTATCTCCCCATTGGCAATGGAGCACATATAGCAAAGCATCGATAGGTGAAACTTAGGGTAGTCATACTCCACCGTGCAGAGCAGATTCTCCACCACTATCTCCACACCCAGTTCCTCCATTATCTCGCGCCTCAGCGCCACCTCTGGGCCCTCCCCAGGCTCTATCTTTCCCCCAGGGAACTCCCACCATCCCTCATACTCACCATACCCCCTCTGAGTAGACAAAATCTCCTCTCCCCGATGTATTATAGCAGCTACGACGTTTATTGTTTTCATTGTTTTATGCGATTTCTCTGATTCGCGCAAAGTGCATAACACTTCCGGGAATAGGTTCTGTCATATTCCAGACTATTTGCATTTGCTTGCGTGTACCTATGTTCTTATATTCCCATGAATGTAGAGTAACTCGTCCCAGATATACATATCCCATAGTACGTGTTTTGTCTTCGACAAATGTGTTTTGTTCACGTACGAATAAAAGCATGGTTTGCGTCTGGTTTATGTATGCTTGACCAACACTGGTTTCGGGTCTAACACTGTTTTGTGTATCCCATTGGAATAGGAGAGGGGACAGTGCTTTATCGTCATAGTCGGTTGTTGAGCCTTCTTCACGATTCTTGATAATATCTACAAACATGGCCTCTAAATTTAAGGCTTTGTTTCTTTCTGCACCTTCTCTGGAAGGAGATTTCTTCTCCAACGTAGAAGTACCTATAGCCACCTGAATTTGTGCCTTGGTATATACTCCATGAAGTTTCAATGGGAAATCTTTTAGCAGAGAGTTGTCATCTTTTTCAAGTGTGCTGTTAGTTTTAAGTAGAAGCGAGATAACTTCACTAACTTCCTGACAAAAAACGGTGTCGTCAGATAAGGTATCGGCCATCTCTTGGAGAGAGGAAAAATATCCAGCGTTTTCGAAAAGGTCATAATATAACATGAGCAGACGTTTTTGGTCAATTTGGCTCATAGTATTTACTTGAATCTGGAAATTCTTTTTTGCCAGTTTTTCAATAAAACTTAGATAGCTATAGGAATCGGTTGCACACCATTTGCGATAAACAGCACGACTTAGTTCTGAGTTGAATTTTGATGTTGTTTGCTTGATTTCAACCTCGTTCAATAGCTGATTCCAAGTTCTACCTTTGTATAGCCTGTATAATGGAATTTGGTATATGTTTACGAAGTTTGTTAAGGTCAGAGGCACGGAATGGCTACGTTCAAAGTTTAGGGCAAGTTGATTAAGTCGGCGAGAGCTAAACCTTCTTATCGCTCCATTGATATTGTTCATTATATACTCCTTTGCCTTGGGCTCAAGCATAATTCGACACCCCAGAGGAAGGTGAGGACAATCTCGTTCCATTTCCTCTGCAACGCTCATTGAAGTTCGTCCAAGCATAACACGCATACGGTCGGTGTAGTTGAATTCTGCACGACAATTACCTACATAGTCAAGGATGTCTACATGTGTCTTGCCTTGTGCTTTGCGCAAACCACGTCCAAATTGCTGAATGAACACCGTCAGACTCTCTGTCGGGCGTAAGAACAATATAGTATCAACCTCTGGTATGTCAACACCTTCATTGAACATATCAACGACAAACAGGTAGTTTATTTCTTTGTTCTTTAATCGGTTGTATAGAGTGCTTCGCATCTGTGAGTTTTCACTTGTTAAAACCTCTGCTTTTAAGCCACAAAGCGTAAATTTTGAGGCCATGTATTTGGCATGTTGTTGGTCAACGCAGAAGCCAAGTGCTCTTACATTGCGAATATTTGTGAGGTATTTTTGCAAAGAGTTTAATACAACCTGTGTTCTTGCATCGTTGTATGTATATATCTTAGAAAGTTCAGAAGCGATATAATGTCCCTTGTCCCATGCGACCTCGGAATAATCAACAGAGTCTGTTATACCATAGTAGTGGAAAGGGCATAGTAGTTGTTTGTTCAATGCATCATCGAGGCGTATTTCAGCAGAGATTGTTTCGTCAAAGTCTTTGGTTATATCTTCTCCGTCCATTCTCTCTGGAGTAGCAGTTAGGCCTAAAAGAACTTTGGGCTTAAAGTAGCTTATTATCTTTCGGTACGATGATGCAGAGACATGATGAACCTCATCTATGACAATATAGTCATAATAATCCTCTGGCAATTGAAGTTTGCTCAAACGATTGTTCAGCGTATCCTTAGAGGCAAAAACATATTCGTAATTTGAAGGCTCTTCGCCAGCATACCATTTTTCGCCAAAGTTATAATCGCACAGAACTTGGCGGAATGTTTTTAAACTCTGTCTGAGTATTTCCTCACGATGTGCAATAAATAATAGTCGTGCGCGTTCGTTTTTAGTAGCAAAATTTTTATAATCGCTTGCCGCCATAACGGTTTTTCCAGTACCAGTAGCAGCAACAACCAGATTTCGCCAATGACCTCTCACTTCTCGTTCAATCTGCAATCTCTCTAGTATTTCCTGTTGATAGTCAAATGGCTTAATTAGCCCAAGCACACTAAAATCAATGTCGTTATCAATATCTGAGCATAGAGCCTTCTTTAATCGGTTGTCATCTTCTCCATCTATAAAAGTTTCGTATCCTTCAGCCCACCATGATGCTATAAATGCATCAGTGATGGTTTTCATCATGCGAGGTTGTTCTATTTGTGTAACCTTTACATTCCACTCTGCACCGGTGTCAAGTGCTTGTTCGGAAAGGTTTGAAGAACCTATGTAGGCCGTGTTAAAACCAGAATTGCGTAAGAAGATATATGCTTTAGCATGTAAACGTTCCGAGGTCTCGTCGTAAGTGATTTTTATCTCCGTATTCTTTAATGCTGCCAATAGTTTGACGGCTTCAAAATCGGTAGCTTTCATATAGGTCGTTGTGATGACCTTCAGTATGCCTCCGCTATTTGTGAACTCCCTCAGTTGTGGCAACAATAATTGCAATCCGCGTTTTTTTATGAATGAGACCATCAGATGGATTTCATCTGAAGTAGCAATTTCCTTTTGTAGTTCGGAATACAGCTTTATACCTTTGCCTGTAAATAACGCACCATTGACCAGTCCCTTTAATGGCATAATTTCCTCAAGACGTTTGGCCAAGTCGGGATAGTCAGATTGTGTTTTGTCTATTACAGCAGTTAAAATTTTTGCTTGAGCCGAAAGAATATTTCCAGAATCAATATGAAATTCACGAACCAACTTGCGAATTATAGCATTAGCCAGTTCTATTCCCTTTGTTACAGAGTTATTGTTATCCTCATCTGTGTCCTTATTTGTATCAAACTCTACTACATTGATGAGCATGTTTTCAAATATGCTTGTCAGGTACAAGGAAAGCAATTTAGAAACCTCATTTCTGTCAATGCTTCGTTCACCAATGTAAAATCGAGTTTGGTCTATCTGAGATAGTTTCTTTTCAAACAATTGGTTTATTATTTGCTCGTATATACCATTTTGTAGCATAGTTATCACAGATTCTGTCTCTATATGACGATTTGTAAGCACAAATATAGCAATTATAAATGATCTAAGGAAATTTAAATTGATCTAAGTAGATCTAATTAATTTTCTGAGGTCAGTGGATCGGGGGATATTTGCATCTGGAAGCGTAAAAACACAAAAAATAAGGCTTATGAAAGAGGCGCAAATTAGGGGTAGGAGAGTTATCTCTACGGAGGAGATGGTAAAGGCATTGGGGGCCGATGCGGATAATGAGCATGAATATAGGCATGTGTTGGGTGGTATATTATTTTCTACGCATTGGTTCGTCTATGATAGTACAAAGGGAGAGATAGGGCATTCTACAGATTGGTATAGGTATTCCTGGTGTAGTTGCGAAGAATTGCTCGAGGCATATCATGGGCATTGGTGGATTCGTGATGTGTGACTTGGCGCAAAAACCGAACTGACGACTGACGACATGTGTGGTGTGGTAGGAGGGGGGCGACTTATCCACCCCCTCCGCTTCGCTCGTCGCCCCTGTCTCAGGGGGACAGTTTTGAGCGGTGAGCGTGTGTCTTGTACAAAGTCAACCTATGCAGATGAAAAGTCAACCTTTCCAGTACAAAGTCAACTTTTCCAGTAATGAGGTCAACCATTTCAGGAAAACGGTCAACTTTACCAGTGAAAACGGTCAACAAAAACAGTATAGGAAAACGTTTAGCATTAAAAATCGTCTAAATAAGAGTCAACCATTTTCAGGAAAAGACACAGGGCAGATAACAGATAACAGATAACAGTTATGAAATACGGGGTGTGCATTGCTCACTGAAATTTTATATTATATATATTAATTAATATATATAATATAACTATATATTTAGTAAAAATGCGATGCAACAGTATTGGGGACAAAATCTAACTGTTATCTGTTATCTGTTATCGCTGCATTCTAAAAACAAGTGATAATTAGGGATTTAGTTAATTGGAATGATAAACATACCTAAAGGAGACTCCTCCTCTTACAGACTTTCCATACTGAAAGGGTTGACTTCCTACCCATGTTTCGTTGACTTTTGACGGGAAAGGTGGACGCTGGGGGGTGATTTTCAAAATATATTTTGTATTTTTGTAGGGGACAAAATGCGTTTATTATGATGGACGAGAAGAATAAGCCAAGTGCGCAAAGTGATCAGAATAATCCGAGTACTCCGACCTCTCCCCCGACCGACCGCCAACCCTAAAACAACGTCCGAATCATCCGCTACTGACACCCTCCGAAACTTATCTCCCTCATTATCAAACGCCCCTAAAATTTGCCCCGGAATGGGGCATTTTTTTGCATGGAAAGTTTGGAGGTGGGGACGATTTGCTACCTTTGCAATGCGCTTACTTGGCATGCCAACTGCATTCACGTCGGATGAATGGTTCGCAAGTCATTTAAGCAGAAACCGGTTGTGAGGAGATCGAGTGCTGCGGTGCAGTGTTTTACTTGTTCTTTACGACCGGTTTCTTTTATACACCATTTTTAATGATGCCCGGTATCATCAAGTTTTCTTCCTTTGTATAGTTATTGGCTCGGATATTGAAGATTGACGGGTTAGGCACCCTAAAAATAACTAAAATTATCTCATTTAATTGTATTTTATAACAATTTACGATTGTTGTATAATACAATTGTTGTATATTTGCATCGAGTAATTTTGCTCACATGTTTAACTTGATGTGGGGTACACCACTATAAAAACGATTTATTTTATGAATACTAAAGTTGATTTTATTGACCCAATGAGGGTCAGAGTGGAAACTGCTGTCGGCGATACCTATATATTAGGGTATAGCGATACAATGAATTATCAAATTGAGCAAAACTGCGATAAACGTTATAGCAAAGTTGTCGCTGATTTGTTTGACAATTATTACACTGGCAAAGAAGAAGATGTGTGGGGAAACATACTTAGGGGTATGTATCAGGCAAATCTTAATGGTTTTTTCTGGGTTATGCCCGACCGTGATAAAGAAAGAATCCGAATAGGCAACCGCATTAAGGAGTTGCGAAAAGAGCAGGGGTTGGATGCCAAAGACCTTGCACAGAAGATTGGCATAGATGCAGGAAATCTTAGCCGCATTGAGCAAGGTCGTTTTTCAGTAGGCATTGATACCTTGAATAAAATAGCGAGCGTACTGAATATGTCCGTTGATTTTGTTCCATTAAAGAAGTGATTATGGTAGAACTTGACAATTTCGTAGAGACTAAAGAATGCTTCTACAAAGAGGAACATTATTCTGTTCGTGATAATGGAGCGATTATGCGACATCAAAGAGAGGGCAAGCGTATACGCAAAGACGATAATGTCTGGACGTTCGGAAAGCCTAATATCAAAACTGGTTACATGGAGTTTTCTGGTGAAAGAGTACATCGAATTGTTGCATACGCATTCCATGGTAATCCTCCATCCGAACAACATGTTGTTGACCATATTGATACAAACAGACAAAACAATCGGCCAGAGAACCTCCGATGGCTGACTCGTCTGGAAAATGTCCTAAATAACCCCATCACACGATCAAAAATAATACAATTATGTGGAAGTGTTGAAGCATTCCTTGCCAATCCTTCTGTGCTTCGTGGTCATGAACACCTGAACGTAAATTTTAGTTGGATGAGAACGGTCACGGCCGAAGAGGCGAAGGTTTCGCTTGAACTTCTTAGCAAATGGGCTCAAAAACCAACACCACCAAAGGGGGGGGTGCTAGGTGAATGGATATTTCAAGAAAAGAACACAATACCCACATATCAATCACAACCAACCTACAAAAAACAAGCAGATGCTGGTATAGAAAATGAAGATGATGAAGAAATTGAAGAGGAGTTGATTGAAACAATGTCGCATACGCCTAATGCAACGCAAATAAATTGGAGAACTCCATCTTTATTTCCTTGCTGTCCACAGGAAGTTTCAGATACTCCGCTGAAACAATATAAAGAAAACCTTAAGGTTGATTCTGTTTTCAGCAGTAATAATTATGGCAAATCAGTTGTTTTAGATTCTGCACATATAGATAACGACAATTCATTATTAGTACTGACACATAATCCCAATTCATTTCTAAAGCCTTGGGCTATAGCAAAAGTAACCTATAATAATGGAAGATTTGCTCATATGAATTATGGTTCATATTTTGAAGAAAAGGGTGCACGCAAGTATTTTGCGATTATAAAAGGAGAGGAATGGGATGGTGAAGATGGCATAGATGATTACTGCTAGGGGCCGTAATATAGACACTTATGAGGGTATGTTCAATGGGAGCATACCCTCATTTCTTTAACCCTCTGGTTATCAGTTCATACATATTGCGGCCAAAAAATAGTGGGAGAAATAGGTTGTAAAACCTTTCGTTTATGCCAGGTTTTTACTAATTTTGACCTGAGTCAAAACCACAAAACAACATTGAACACCATGAACGACTACGAAAAAGAAATCTTCCAATGGCTGGGGGCGTGCGTTCTGTTGTCGAGCAAGTACGCTTTATCGGTGGTGCCAATCACGTTCATCGTCAAACATTATTCATTCATCAAAGTTCCTTCCCATTCTCTTGCATTTTCTGTATTTATTCTATACCTTTGTATGCTAAAATCAGTAAAGAAACATTTCTTATATGTACAGAATCATTTGCAACATGAAGGGCAGCCGCACCATGGCTATCTCCGACGAGCATCTGGAGACGATAGACAAATACTATCTCTTCAGCAACCTGCTGGATAGCAACGGCATTGTGGACGAGATGGTTCTGGAGAAGCTGCAACTGAACGTGCGTGCCCTGCTGGAGCGCACTGGCGGTGCTCCGGAACTTGTAAACCTGGCACACGACGTGGTGTTCCACGAGAACATGAAGGCCCTGGGCCTGCACCAGCTGATACTTCTGTACCTGGATTGGCAAAAGGATAAGATAGCAGCAAATGTACCAGCTGAGTGATTGGTTGCCCACGACGCGCAAGGAGATGGACCTTCGCGGATGGGACCGCGCCGATGTGATTCTGTTCTCGGGCGATGCCTATGTGGACCACCCCTCGTTTGGCGTGGCGGTGGTGGGCAGACTGCTGGAGGCGGAAGGGTTGCGCGTGTGCATAGTGCCGCAGCCCGACTGGCATGGTGACTTGCGCGACTTCAAGCGCCTGGGGCGTCCGCGCCTGTTCTTTGGCATCAGTCCCGGGTGCATGGATTCCATGGTGAACAAGTACACGGCGGCACGCCGACTGAGGAGCGAGGATGCCTACTCGCCCGACGGAAGGCACAACATGCGCCCCGAATACCCCACCATAGTGTACACGCAGTGCCTCAGGCAACTATATCCCGACGTGCCCGTGGTGCTGGGAGGCATAGAGGCCTCGCTGCGCCGTGTGGCGCACTACGACTACTGGCAGGAGCGCATACGTCCGTCGATACTCGTGGACTCGGGTGCCGACATGATAACCTATGGCATGGGCGACAAGGTGAACCTGGAACTGGTGCGCATACTGGAATCGTTTCTGGACACCTACGACGAGACGCTGGAGTACGACCCCGTGACTGGCGAGACGCTGATGACACGCAAGGCCTTCCGCAAGGCGGTGGTGGAGCAGATGGCATTGCCGCAAACCGTGGTGACGGCCAAGGAGGTGGTGCCCGAGGAAGGAGACATAGTGCTTCACTCCTACGAGGATTGCCTGCGCACGCCACGCCTGCATGCCGAGAACTTCCGCCACGTGGAGGAGGAGAGCAACAAGGTGCATGCCTCGCGCCTGATACAGCGTACGGGCAAGGAATATGTGGTGGTGAACCCGCCCTACCCTCCTCTCTCCACAGAGGAACTGGACCATAGTTTCGACCTGCCCTACACACGTCTGCCCCACCCGAAATACAACGGGAAGCGCATACCGGCCTTTGACATGATAAAGTTCTCGGTGAACATGCACCGGGGATGCTTTGGCGGATGTGCCTTCTGCACCATATCGGCGCATCAGGGCAAGTTCATCATGAGCCGCTCGAAGGAGAGCATACTGCGCGAGGTGGAGCAGATAACCAAGATGCCAGACTTCCGTGGCAACCTGAGCGATCTGGGAGGACCAAGCGCCAACATGTACATGATGCGAGGCCGAAACGAGAAGGCATGCAGCGTCTGTTGCCGACCATCTTGCATACATCCACAGATATGTCCCAACCTAAATGGTGACCATCGTCCCTTGTTGGATATCTACCGGGCAGTGGATAGTTTGCCTGGCATTAAACATAGTTATATCGGTAGTGGCGTGCGATACGATATGCTTCTGCACAACTGGAAAGACGAGGCACTGAACAAGGCTGCACGTGAATATACTACGGAGCTGATTCTGCACCATGTCTCTGGTCGTCTGAAAGTTGCACCAGAGCATACCCAGGACCATGTGCTGGACATAATGCGC
>JAZORE010000021.1:0-34951 GCA_045656425.1 Alloprevotella sp. | reverse complement strand
ATTATCCCCATGAACCAACTCATTGAACCAGAAGATATTGCTGAAACAATCTTGTTCTTAGCAAGTGAACAAGCAAGAATGATCACCGGACAGGTAATAAAAGTATCAGGTGGACATGCCCTCTAACCTATGTCTTATTAAGAGGTAATCCTTTTACAGTAGTACATAAATTAAAACAACTTGATTACGAACCGTTTACAATGTATTAATATGGGTTATATAGTAATGTTATTTTTCTTACCGTATTATTTATTACGAAATGAAAAAGATTGTAATAATACTGTTGTCAGGGATAATATTAATCCCTATATTGATTTTAGTTTTAATGTTTAAAAATATTAGAATTAAAGTCTGGAAGTATTTAAACACTAAAACAAAGGTTTATACAACAATTCCAAATAATAAAATAGACCAACTATTTACATTATGTGTAAATTATTTGATATTAATAGCTAATTATATCAATATGACATATAATGAAATTAATATTTGGATATTCTGTATTATTTGGCCATTAATTACCTTAGTATTATTTGTATTAGCAATCATTTAATATAATAACAACAAAAGATTGGGAAATTCTTCATTCGTCTGATAACTTTGAAACATTTGATAATTTACCAGATATAGAAAAAAGAATTCATTATTTAGTAGATAATAAGAGTTTACCCTATCTTTGCTCTCGGGTTAAGTGTTTCATCTTTACAACAGATTTCGGTAGGAGGTTTGACGGAGTAAAATAACCACTTTTAAAAGAACAGGGGAGGCTGAATTCCAAGCGAGTTCAGTTCTCCCCTTTTTTTGGCGATAATATACCGTATTGTCCACCAATGTTTATGTATTCTATTTACTTAAAATCATTTGGGACAACTGCTATATTATTGCACTTTTTTTACCCATCAGCCACACGGAAAATTACTCCTCCATGTTTCTCGAGAGCTTCACATTCGGATTCTTCATCGAGAGCTCAAAGCGGAGTTTGCTCGAGGGCAAGAAGCGCACCTTGATGCCGCGAAGGTTGTCGGGCGAGAACTCCTCCACCGTAGCCGCACCCGAACTCGAGAGGCGCGCGTGGAAGCTACCGAGGTCGCCCAGACGGATAGAGTTGCCATTTCGCAAGTGCTTGAAAGTCACCTCCTCAAGTGCCGAAAGCACCGCCTTGATGTCGTGCGAAGTCACCGTACACTTCCCACTGATCTCCTCCGCAATTTCATCAAGCGCAATAGGATTCACAGGGAGCGCAGAGGCATAAAAAGCATACTCCTTCGTCAAAGGATTTTTACGAGAAATAATGTTGTACTTAATCATAGTCTTTTAGGTTATTAGGTTTTAGGTTTTAGGTTAAAGGGGGTGCGACGCATTGCGTCGCAGAGGTCAAGTTGTCGAGTTGTCGAGTTGTCAAGTCCCTCCGGATGGACTACTCACTACTCTCTAAAAAAAAGAGAGATTTAGTAACTCGGATTTAGTTTAAAATCATCGGGATATAGTGCCAACACATAGGGACATCCTATGTCCGTAATCTGTGCTGCTCCCCCGATTAGCGCCATTCGAGGGCAGACATAGGAGCATAGCACCCCTCCAGCATTTACAGGCACGACTGCACCCCAAAAGTCGTAGCAATAGCCGTCAGCACAGTGATAATGATTTGAATGATTTTGCCCCAGATGGGCGACTTATTGTTTTCCATAGTTTTTTGAAGGTTTAAGGTAAAAGGTGAAAGGGGTGGGGGAAGAGGTCAAGTTGTCAAGTGCCCTCCGGATGGCAAACTCGACCTCACGACTTCTCTACTTCTCGATGACTTTCTACACTGCAAAGTTACAACACGCTCCACCCCGCTTGTCATTTATTGTCATTTAGCATCCCGAAAATCAGCGAAAATATGCGCCTAACAAATAGAAATTCAGCATATTACAAGCGCTGAAAAATTTTTAATTTTTCCCCAGCAACTGCTCAAAAGCGCCGTGCGTCCGTACCTGCCAAGTGGAATGCCATTCGAAAAATTAAGCGACTCCAATCCCACCTCGCATTACAGATTACAGATTACAGTTATTTTGAAACTCACATGCTCCCCCTCAGCGTAAGACATAAAAAAATTTTATTATATAATATATAATAACTTATTTCTTGTACTATTTTCAAGTCTCTGACGTATCAAAATAAAAAACTGTAATCTGTAATCTGTAATGTCTGAACTCAATTTGACTCCTTCAATGAGACGTTTGAAAAACAAAAAAGAGTATCTTTGCATTTGTATCGTAAATAAAAGTTAATCATGGCCAAGGCAAAACCTTTTGTCAAATGGGTTGGAGGTAAGACTCAGCTCATTGAACAACTCGAAGCGTTGCTTCCTGCTGACTTTGACGAGAGGGAGATTTAGGTAACTTACAGAGAATTTTTAAAGAATAGAGTTATGATACTACTATTAATTTTTTTATGTAGCTGTATAACATTTCTGTAAATGCTTTCACAAATATCAGAATTAAAATACCTAAACTGAAAGGCAATGCACCATAAAGAATAATCTACTATTATGGCAAAAAAAGAAGTTAAAACTGATTTGTGGGTATATGAATTGTTGAATGAAGCAGATATTCATTTAACACCACAGGGTTGTGATATATTGGAGATTAACGAAGCCTTGAAAACAGCATCTAAATCGGGAACAGGAAATGTGGGCTATCCCGAATATTGCGGTGTCGTTAAGGATTTCATTATCGTTATTGAGGATAAAGCTGCTATCGAAAAACACTTGTGTAGGGATAGCAAGAACCTCATATCTCAAGAGGTAAAGGCTGTTAAGGACTATGCTGTAAATGGAGCATTGTTTTACGGATTGCATTTAGCGCAGAATACATCATATCATAAGGTTTTAGCGTTTGGCGTATCTGGTAATGCCAAAAGGCATAAGATAACTCCTCTTTTCATCAATGAGCGAGGCGACTATCAAGAATTGCAAGATGTGGAAACATTCATATCGTTCAATGAAAGCAATATTGATGAGTTCTATTTGAAAGAGGTACTAAAGGAGGAAACCGATGTAGAAAAGACAACTGCCGAAATTCTAAAAGATGCCGAGAAACTACATAATGATTTACGAAACTATGGCAATCTTACAACCGAGCAGAAACCATTGATTGTATCGGGTATAATGTTGGCTCTTCGTGAAATAGAGTTCAATACATTCTCTATCGAATCTCTCATCGGGGATTCTGTGATTACCGATGGTCAAAAGATTTATGATGCTATTAAGAATAATCTATATCGTGCAAATGTAACTCCTGACACTAAAAGAGATAAGTTGTTGAGTCAGTTCTCTGTAATTAAAGATACTACCAAAATCAACGAGATTGATGAAACATTAGGAAAAACCCCATTGAAGCATTATACAGAATTTCTCTATAAGAGCATTTACAAGAATATCAGATACCAAAACTCTGCGGAAGATTATTTGGGACGCTTCTATGGAGAGTTTATGTCATATTCGGGTGGTGACGGACAAACACTCGGAATTGTGCTTACTCCTAAACACATTACCGAATTGTTCTGCGAGTTAGCCCAATTGAAACCAACGGATAAGGTTTTTGACCCCTGTTGCGGAACTGCAGGTTTTCTTATTGCAGCAATGCACAAAATGGTAAAGGCAACCGATGATGAAGCGCAAAGAAGAAGCATCAGACGCGACCAATTGTTTGGTATCGAGTTGCAATCGTATATGTTTACCATCGCCACAACAAATATGATATTAAGAGGCGATGGCAAGAGCAATCTACACAATTTGGATTTCTTAAAGCAGAATACGAGCCAATTACAACTGAAAGGCTGTACGGTTGGAATGATGAATCCTCCATACTCACAAGGTTCAAAGGATAATCCCAACCTATATGAGATTAGTTTTACCGAGCACCTCCTTGATTCTCTAACAGAGGGTGCGAGGGCAATTGTGATTATACCGCAATCTTCCGTTACAGGCAAGAGTAAAGAAGAACAGAATATTAAGAATAATATTTTGAAGCATCACACATTAGAGGGTGTTATTACCTTGAATAAGAACACCTTCTATCGTGTCGGTACAAATCCTTGTATTGCTGTATTTACAGCTGGCATTCCACACGATAAAAACCATCTATGCAAATTTATCAACTTTGAGGATGACGGCTTTGAGGTAAGTAAACACATTGGTTTGGAAGAAACTGCGAGTGCAAAGGATAAACGACAGCATTTGCTCGATGTGTGGTTTGGAAGAATAGAATCGGAAACTAAGTTCTGCGTAGAAACAACCATCGAAGCCGATGATGAGTGGCTACACGCTTTCTACTATTTTAATGATGAGATACCTACCGAAAAGGATTTTGAAAACACAATGGCTGATTATCTGACATTTGAATTCAATATGCTAACACATGGTAGAGGATATTTATTTGAAGAGAAATGCATAAAACGGGAAATATGATTAGTATAGAAGATAAAAAGTGGCAAGATTTTTATCTAAAGGATTTTTTCCGTTGTAAGAAAGGAAATCAAAATAATATGTCTGTATTATCAGAAGGTTCAATACCTTTGGTTTCTGCACGGAAATGCGATAATGGATATAAAGATTTTGTAGCCCCCAACCATAAAAGTCTTTTTGATGGAGGTATTCTTACATTGAATAATGATGGTGATGGAGGTGCCGGTATTGCATATTATCAGCCACATAAGATGGCGTTAGATAGCCATGTGACGGCTTTAATTCCTAAATTAGAATTAAGCCGGTTTCAACTCTTGTTTGTGGCGATGTGTATAACGAAACAGCGCAATCGGTTTGGTCACGGTTACTCATTGAACAGCAATAGATTGAGGTCGTTTAAGTTAATGCTTCCAACTGCTAAAAACGGATTACCCGATTGGCAGTTTATGGAAGAGTATATGCGACTAAAAGAAAGACAAGTATTAAAACCTACAATTGATAAATTATGCAAACTATTGATTACCAGCGAGTTAATGGGGGGGGGATAAATCGCTTCACTCTAATTGGAAAGAATTTGTATTTGGTGACGAATTCTCAATTGAATCTACTCAAAGCGGCATAGACAAAAATAAACTGATAAAAGAACAAGGAAATATTCCATATGTTACCCGTACAGATGTGACGAATGGAATAGATATGTTCATTTGTGAGCAGTCTTCTAAATATAAGGTTGATGAGGGTAATGTCATAACAATAGGCTTAGACACACAAACCGTCTTTTATCAGCCCTCATCATTTTATACAGGTCAAAATATACAGGTAATTAGGCACAAGGAACTTGATAGATACAATGCTCAATTTTTAATTGTCGCTATCAAGAAACTTGTAAATAAGTTTAGTTGGGGAAGTTATGGGGCAACCTTGACAAGACTAAGAAAGAGTAAGATTTACTTACCTATTGATTCGAATGGTAATATTGACTTTCAATTTATGTCTTCATTTATGAAGCAGATTGAAACAGATATACTTGGTACAACTCTCGCAACTTTCCAAAACAGACTAACAAGTAACCAATTAAATATCAATAAATTAGGGGGGGGTAAATTGGGGTAAGTTTTTTATTGAGGATATAGCAGAAATTATCTCAGGTAAAGATATATATGAACGAGAAAGAGTTGAAGGCGTAAATCCGTATATTACCGCAACTTCCAACCAAAATGGTATTGGTTATTTTGTGGGAAACACCAATGCCACGCTTGAATCGGAATGTTTGTCTGTAAATCGTAATGGGTCAGTCGGTTATTGCTTCTATCACTCGTATAAAGCATTATATGGTAATGACACAAGAAAATTACGACCCAAAGTGAAGAACAAATATGTTTCGTTGTTTATTTCTATGTGCATAACTAACCAACGAGAAAAATATGGATATGGCTATAAAATGGGTACGGGAAGATTAAAGAGACAACGCATATTACTGCCAATCGATGATGTAGGGCAACCGCATTGGGAATTTATGGAGCAATATATGAGAAGTATTGAAAGTATTCAAATATTTGAATATCTATCATCAATCAATAATAGAACAATATAAAACAATGAAGTCCGTTATCGTAATTGATAATGGACTTTGTTATTTATAAATTCAATCATTCATCAATTTCCTATACACTTTCTATTGGATTCATAATTTTTACTAATTTTGTGAAAACATAAAGATTTAAAATCATATATGTCACAATTCGTTATCTACAAATACGACTTTAAAGAAGGAGACAAGACTTTGTTTAGTCAAGAAACAGGTAGAAGTGCATTAGAAGAGGCACAAAACCACCTTGCTAAAATGCTACAGGGAAAACAAATGAATCTGTACAAAATGTTGAAGAACAATAAAGATTCTGAAGTTATAAAAAATGATATTCATTCTACAAGAAATGAGATAACCCTTATGACCATCTGTAAAAGAACGGAGGTTACAATTTGGAAAGACTATAAAGAATTGAAGGAAAGTTCATACCCTTTTTGCCATGTGATTATAGACAACCGAGATGGAGTTTGCCAAATAGCTATTGAGCAAACCGCCGCATTTGATAGAGACACAGATAAGGTTTGTGACATATTGCAAGAGTCAATTCAGCGTGAGTTTACACCATTAGGGATTATTTTTGAAATACGCCCTAAGATGAAGACTGAAGACTTTTGGGCGATGGTAGAGGAACAACAATCGGTTAGGAAGGACATTATCAAGCAAGTTGTCTTTGAATTTCCAAATCCGGATAAAACAAAGGGGATGGATGCGACCCAACAAATGTCGGATAAATTAAGATATTTGTCTTCATTAGCAGAAAGCATTGGGGCCGCAAAGGGGGCTTTGAAATATGAAAATTCAGGAGAACACGGTTTGCAATTTGAACGCACTTCTGAAGATTTAGCTCAAATGGTATCCCTCTTTTGTAATAACGCATACCATATAACTGTTCACTTTCGCGATATGGGCATATATCGCAATGGTGACTTGGTACGCGCTGTTTATCCCATAGAGAACAAAATTTTAGCAGACTTCACTAATGGCCAATTGACTATTGGGGAAGATTCTGATAGTTCGTCTTATGCATTGTGTGACAAAATGGAACATATTCGTGAACTTACAAAGGATTATAATGAAGAATCGAAACTTAAACCCAGAAGAAAAAGACGTAATCGAAAATAAGTATGAAGAACATATTTATTTTCGACTTCTCAAACAATCGTGTAAAAAGTATGAAAGAGAACTGAGCACTTTTAGATTTTCGCCTGAAGATGTATTCTTAGAATCATTATATATTCTTGATGATTTGAAAGCTCCTAATAAGAATAAAGCTGATAAGTGTGATATGCTTTGGGATGACCTTTATTGTGATTTTCGTGAAAGGGGCGAAAACATCCCCAAAGATGAATTGGACAAAGCGGTAGCGGTTGTGGTGACCGTAGTATATTATGCACTAAATTGGACCGAATCTGTTTTTTACAACAGCATGACGGGCAGATTGATTTTGACATTGAATGAGCATTATAAGGGATTTACACAAATTCAAAACGATATCCATTATCAAGCTCAAAAGATAGGTTTTGGTGATTTGCAGAGGTGGATTGTTGAATATATGAATTGTGGTGATTACTTGTCTGAGGAAGTGGAAGACTGCTTGGAGGATATGGATAAAGATTGTAGTGGTTCTGAAAAATCTTGTTACCGTATAACAGAGAAGCATAAAACAAATTTTGCTAAGATACTTAGCGCAATGTATGAATTAAAAATGTTTGAAGACGATAAGGGGCTAATTGCATCCAATAAACAAAACCTTATTTCTTCAGTCGGCAGATTCTTTAATTTAGATTACAAAAATCTACCACAACTTCTTAATGCGGCAAAACAGAACGGAAATTACACCGATATTTTCGACAAACTGAAAGAAAAAGCAAAAGATTTTGATAAAAAGTGACTTTAGGTAAAGTTTAGGTAAAGTGATGAGGTGAATAAGCCTGACTAATTTTGCCCACAGATTCCAACACGGAGTTTGTGGGTGTTTTTTTATACCTACTCGTTTTAACTTCAAATTTTCAAAATTTATGAACAACGAAATTCAGATTTTCCAAAACCCAGAATTTGGTGCCATCCGCACCATGAGTGACGAACAAGGCAATCCCTTATTTTGTTTGAAGGATGTATGCGAAGTATTAGAGTTACGCACCTCTAAGGTTGTACAAAGATTGGGAGATGATGTACTTTCAAAGTACCCCATCTTCGACAAACTTGGAAGACGCCAACAAGCAGTCTTTGTAAATGAAGACGGACTTTACGACACCATTCTCGAAAGTCGTAAACCACAAGCGAAGACTTTCAGGAAATGGGTGACCTCGGAGGTGCTTCCTGCCATCCGCAAGCAAGGGGGTTACATGATCGCAAGGGCAGATGAGAGCGACGAGGTGATTCTTGCGCGTGCGCTTCAAATTATGAAAGCCACAATTGAGCGCAGAGATGCGGAGATTGCACAACTAAAACCTAAGGCGCATTATGTAGAACAAGTGCTTGACGCCGTAACCTGTTTCACGACGTCTCAAATCGCCAAGGGGATGGGCATGACCGCAGTGGCGCTCAATCGTTTCCTTTGTGAACACGGTATTCAATACCGTCAAAGCGGGCAATATCTGCTTTATGCCAACTATGCCCGCAAGGGACTTGCCACAAACCGCATTTACATGTATCACGACACCTATGGCGAGGTACACACCTCCAGTCGGCTTGTTTGGACAGAACGCGGACGCGAATTTATTTATCAACTGGTAAGCAAATGTGCCTGAATTTCTTGTAATCTTATAACCTAAAAATCAATTATGAAATCCCTATTCAGAGTCATCAAACAAACAGAACCCATCCAAGTGTCATCACAGAAAGCGGAGGGCGGAATGATTAGTAAGTCTACCATAGTTCTTCAAGAACTCGGTGGCAAGTATGAAAACACCTACGTCGTGACACTCTTGGGCAATGCAGCTACTTGCCAGTATTATTCAGGCGACCTGGTATTTGCAGCACTCCGATTTAGCACTCGAGAATACAATGGAACTACTTATCAAGACATTGTAGCGAACGAAATTATTAAGGCAAACTAAAACGATTAACCCGAGATGAAAAGTGAGGGAAACTCGCGAGTTTTCTAACGCAAAAAGAAAGAAAGGTGGCCACCTTCCCAACATTTTCTCTCACTAACGAATTTCGAGTTTATGACTATTCAATTACAACTCCCCGATGCTGTTTACGCATCTCTTCTTAATGGAACTGCTCGTGTGCAAGGCACTATTGCCTTGATCAATCCTAACGAGGGAAATTTCAATGTGCATCACCGCTATAGTCAAAGCGCTGAACGCAAATACATCAAATTGCCTCACGGACGCGCATCTGTTGATGACAAATCCGTGCGCCTTGCGCTCAACATTGCCCTGGACGAGACAAACGTTCGCCCCAACATAGCCATTCTTGACGAGAGTTTACAAGCCAGTGACTTTGTACATCGCATGATAAAAGAAGGAGGGGTGGCATGAGTTTCGGTATCTGTAAAAGCATAAAGAGCAGGGAGGTGCAGGTGTGCACCCCCAAGCTTCTCAACGAAGCATTAGACAATCCGAACGTGGCGCGCATATGTGCCGAAATCCGCGATGCCTGGGAGCAAAAGATGCGGGGCGAAATGAGTGGCGAGGACTTTGAAACGCTCAAGGGGAACCTCAAGAAGCAACTCCCCATCCTCACGCCACATGCCACCTTTAAGAACGGGCGTCGCCTAAACGCTGAAGCCATACCCTCGGGACTCTCCATCTACGACCTTGACCACATCCCTAATCCCGAAGGGCGCTGGGCGGAGATTGCGCCCCGCAAGTCGGAACTGGGCATCGTCATGGCGCACATCACGCCCAGTTACGAAGGTTTGCGACTCATCTTCATCATCCCCAAAGACATGGACCTTGCGCGAGCTCAGGCATGGATGGCGGAGCAATTGGGCGACAAGGCTTACGACGCTTGCGTGAAGGATTATGCAAGGAGCTCGTTTGTAGTGCCCAGGGAGTATGTGCTTTGGTTGGACGAGGCAGCCGTCTTCGCCCCGCGAGACGTGACGCCCATCGTGTGCCCCATTAATGCTTCTAAAGACCTTAACGCACCAAGCTACCTTAATGCCCTTCAAGAAGTTCCTGCCTCCACCTTTCCCCCGCTCGAATACCCGAACCTTGTCACCATCCTTGAGGAGCAGATGGGCGGGAGGCCCGCGCATGGTTCTCGCAACAACTTTATCTTTTCTATGGCGTGCCACCTGCGCTACGTGTGTAATGATGACCCTCATTGGATAGCCAGCGTATTGCCCACCTATGGGGAGAATCGCGAGAAGTGGATGGCTACCATTAAAAGTGCATGTAACCGCTCACAAACGCCCGCCATGCCGAGGATTATGAAGCGTGTGTTGGAGATTTGTAGGCGCCAAACTTCTGACGCCGAGGGCGATGGTATGGCAGACAATCAACCGCCGAAGATGCCCCGCACATTGCCGCCCCTTATCCGCCTGCTTATTAGCAAAACGCCCACGCTTTACAAGCCCGCCGTGGCGCACGCCGTGTTTCCCGCCTTGGGGGCGCACCTTTGGCAAACGCGCTTCAGATACATCGACAATGTAGAGCACGAAGCAACGCTCATGAACGTGCTAATGGCGGGCACGGGAGCGGGTAAGAATTGCATCACGGAACCCATCAACCGCATTATGGCAGACATCCGCCGACGCGACCTTGACAACCTACGCCGTGAGCGCGAATGGAAGCGCGAAATGCAAACTAAGGGGGCAAACAAGGACAAGCGCCAGCGTCCCGAGGGCCTCGTGATTCAAGAAATCGACCCTGATATGACGAACGCCGCCTTCGTGCAACGCTTGGCAGATGCCGACGAGCGTTTCCTCTATGCCCGTATGAACGAGATTGACCAATTTGACGCCCTCAAAACCTCCGCTCGAAGCAAGGCGCAATTCCAAATTATGTGCCTCGCCTTCGACCCCGGAAACTCCTACGGGCAGACGCGTGTGGGTACGGGATCGGTGAGCGAACGCGTGTGCATCCGCTTCAATTGGAACGCCTCGACTACGGTGCTAAAGGGGCAACGCTACTTCTCCAGCGTGCTCACCGATGGACCCATCTCGCGCATCAACTTCTGCACCATCCCCGAGCGCGAAATCGGCGCCGCGATGCCCATCTACGGCACGTATGACGAGGGGTTTGACGAGCAACTCCGTCCCTACATCGAGTGCTTGAACAATGCACGAGGACTTGTAGATTGCCCCCAGGCACGCACCTTGGCAAAGAAACTCATGGAGGAGTGTGCCGACTTCTCACGACTCTCGCAAAGCCGTGTGTACGAAAACCTTTCGTATCGTGCCAATGTTATTGCCTACCTCAAAGCAATGGTGCTCTACGTGGCGCAGGGCGAGAAATGGGACAAGACGATTGAAAACTTCGTGCGTTGGTCCTTGAAGTACGACCTGTGGTGCAAAATGCACTTCTTTGGCGATAGCATTCTCAACCAAGAAAACGAGTCAAACCACCGCGAGCGCCGAGGCCCTCAGAATCTTCTGGACCTCTTACCCAACGAGTTTACACGCCAAGAGGCGCACGAACTCCGCCTACAGATGGGGATATTATCGGGTTCATTAACAGGGATGCTTTCCGCGTGGAAACACCGTGGGTATATCGAAAACAGCAACGACCCACAAACAATGCCACTCGAAATAAGGCGTTACCGCAAGACGGACAATTACATCGGAAAAGAAAAATAAGGCGTTACAGATTACAGTTATTTTAAAAGAGAGTAATTAGGAGAGAGGAGAGAGGAGTCCTTGCGGTTTGAAAGCCTCACTCACTAAATCACTCCGCATGGACTACTCACTCCTCACAACCTTAAAACCTCACAACCTTAACCATCATGAAAACTCCCCGCGGTCTCCGCAACAACAACCCGCTCAACATCCGCCACTCTGCCTCTCGTTGGCAGGGTGCGCGAGTGGAGCAAACGGACAAATCGTTCGTACAATTCACCTCAATGGCGATGGGGTATCGTGCCGCCTGGCGCATCCTTGAAACGTATTACAAACACTTTGAAACCGAGCACCGCCCCTTCACCCCTCGCAACATTATCTTCCGCTGGGCACCGCCCGAGGAGAATGACTCTGAGGCGTATTTAAGAAGCATCTGTCGCCTCATCTCGCTTGCGGGAAACGAAACGCTCAAGCGGCCGTCTCACTTGGCAGGTACGGACGCACGGCTTGTGCGTCCTCCATGCAAAACAAATAATGTGCATTCTCAAGATGATACAAACGAATCACCTCCCCTTAACGACGCCTACACCGCCCCTGACCCTCAAGCAAAAACAAAACTCATTGACCTCCTCGCCGCTATGACCTGCATTGAGAATGGCATCACGATGAAGGAGGTGGACCGAGTGGCAATTGAAAGGGGGCTGCGCAAGGCGTTTTTAAGGAGTGAGAAGAGAGGAGAGAGGAGTCCTTGCGGGGCGGTAAATCCACTTGACAGGTAGGGACGCACGGCTCGTGCGTCCGCTCCAAAAAGCTACATTGCAGGTGTATTCACCAACAAACCAATCGAATCTCTCCAAGGTTTGAGGACGCACGAGCCGTGCGTCCCTACCAATCAATTGCAAATCTCCCTCCGCAAAGTCTTTTTCATTTCTCCTTTCTCATTTCCTATGATGACCTCTTTCGGCACCCTCGCCATGCGTTACTACCCCGACAAGAAATACCGCACCGCCACGCGCCTCTTCCGCCATGAATTGGAAGCCACCAAAGGACTCCTCCGGGCGCTCAAAAAAGCGGGATATACTCCCACAAGTCGCTTGCTCACACGCACACAGGTGAGAATCATTGAGGAGTTTCTGGGGGAAAGTTAAATTAGTGAGGAGTGAGGAGTGAGGAGAGAGGAGTCCGTGCGGGGGGGGCTCGCACGGTGCTTTCCCTCATTTTTCCGTCAAACTTTTCTTTGTTTTAGTAGGATTTTCTAATTTTGCTGAATGCAGTTACTTCTTGTGGTGGTTGGTGCGGCGGTTTTTCTAATCGTGCGGACTTCATGAGGTGTGGCGGCTGCTGAAAATTTCATCCCTATTATAAAATGAGTGTGACTTTAGAACTTAACAAGCGTCCGCGTATGGAGTGGTTGGACGCCATGCGAGGGTTTACGATGATTCTTGTGGTGGCGTATCATGTGTCGACCGATGGTTTTGCGCAAAATATCAAGCATTCGTCGGCGCTTTCGTTTTTTGTGTTGTTCCGCATGCCGCTCTTCTTTTTTGTGTCGGGATTCTTGGCGTATAGTAGCAAGGTGGAATGGAACTTGCGCACATTGGGCAAGAATTTGCTGAAGAAATGCAGGGTGCAACTGATTCCTACGGTGGTGTTTCTCGCCGTGTTTCTCTCGCTGATGCGTCCGAATTTCTTGAAGGGACTTGAGGTGGCGCTGCTTTCGCCCACGAAGTCGGGGTATTGGTTTACTTGGGCGCTGCTCTTGATGTTTGTGGTGTATTATGTGTTTGCGTACCTTGAAAGCAAACTGCCTCGGAAGACGATTGTGCCGATTCTCCTGCTGTGGATGGGGGCAACGGCGGTGTATGCTACGCTGTATATGCCTTCGTGGTTTTCGTATCACAAGGATGCTTTCTTCCAATACACGAGCCTTATTCAGGTGATGACTTATTTCCACTTCTTCTTGTTTGGCACGCTGGTTAGGAGGTATTGGAGTAGGGTGGAGCGCTTGTTTGACACGAAATGGTTTTTTGCCGTCGTGGTGGTGGTGGCCTTCTTGTGTGCGGTGGACTACTTGAAATGGCATACGCTTCGCCTGCAGTGGGCGAACCTTCCGCGCACGCTTGCGATGTATAGTTTGCTGCTCATCGTGGTGATGTTTTTCAGGCATTACAAGGAGTGGTTTACGAAGCAGACGGTGGTGGGACGGTGCTTGCAGTATATCGGTACGCGCACTTTAGACATTTACTTGCTTCACTTCCTCTTCATGCCGAATGTGAAGATGGTGGGTAGTTTCTTCTCCGACCACCGTAAGAACTTTGTGTTGGACACCACCTTGTCGGTGACGGTGGGGTTGTTGGTCATTGGCTTCTGCCTCATTGCTTCAAACATACTGCGTGTGAGTCCGATATTTAGAAAATACCTGTTTGGCAGGCCTTAACATAAAAAGAGATTGAAAAAACAGATGAAACATATAGCGATTGTCCTTGCTGGCGGTTCGGGTCGCCGCATGGGAAATGCCCTTCCCAAACAATTTTTGAAGGTGAACGAGCGTATGATTATTGAGCATACGATTGATGCGTTTGAGCGCTCGGTGCGCATTGACGAGATTGCCGTGGTGACACACCCCGACTATGTGGAGGAGATGAAGGGCATCATTGCCGCAAATGCTTGGAAGAAGGTGGGGCGCGTGTTGTTGGGGGGTAAGGAGCGAACCGACTCCACGCTGTCTGCCCTGCGTGCGTATACGGAGGGTGACGACCGATTGCTCATTCACGACGGGGTGCGCCCATTGGTGTCGCAAGAGATTATTGAAAATGTGTGTGACGCCCTGATGGCTTGTGATGCCGTGAATGTGGTTATCCCCGCGGTAGACACCATCATTGAGGTGAAGGATGGGGCAATGGTTGCCGCTCCCAAGCGTGAGAACCTTCGACAGGTGCAAACGCCACAGGGATTTAAGCGTGCGGTGTTGGCACAGGCGTTTGACAGGGCGTTGGAAGACCCTGCCTTCGTGGCTACGGATGATTGTGGTGTGGTGTTTAAGTATGCGCCCGACACGACCATCAAGATTGTAGATGGCGACACTACGAACATCAAGATTACTTATAAGGAAGACCTTGAATTTGCGAAAAAGATTTTAGACAATCGTGGGTAGCATTGTGGGTTGACTTTTTTAGCACCTTTCATACCTTATGAAAATAGTTACAGACCTCACTCAACTGATTGGCAATACGCCCCTTTTACACCCGTTGCACTTCTGCAAGCAGCACCATATAACATCGCGACTCTTGTTGAAATTAGAATGTTTCAACCCCGGTGGAAGCGTGAAAGACAGGGTGGCGCTGGCGATGATAGAAGATGCGGAGCGAGGGGGCAGATTGTTGCCCGGTGGCACCATCATTGAACCCACGAGTGGCAACACGGGGATTGGGTTGGCGTGGATAGCGAAGCAGAAGGGGTATCGCCTGTTGCTGACGATGCCTGAAACGATGAGCGTTGAGCGTCAGAACCTGTTGCGCGTGATGGGTGCCGAGGTGGTGCCGACTCCTGGAAAGGAGGGGATGAACGGCGCTATTGCTCGCGCGCAAGAGTTGCAACGCGACATCCCTGGAGCCATCATTCTGCAACAATTTAACAACCCCGCGTGTGTGGCGGCGCACGAAGCGCATACGGGCGTGGAAATCCTAAATGATACGGACGGACGCGTGGATGTATTTGTGGCGTGTGTGGGTACGGGCGGTACGATTACGGGCACTGCGCGCGCCTTGAAACGCGCAAATCCCAACATCCGCATTGTTGCCGTAGAGCCACAGGCTTCGCCAGTATTGTCGGGTGGGGCGCCGGGTGCGCATAAGATTCAAGGGATAGGCGCAGGTTTTATCCCCAAGATTTACGATTCAGGATTGGTGGATGAGGTGGTGCAGATTGCTGATGACGAAGCCTTCGCGTGTATGCGTCAATTGATGGATGCAGAAGGGCTCTTTGTGGGCATCTCCTCGGGTGCGGCGGTAGCGGCGGCCGTAAAGTTGGCACAGCGCTCGGAGCATTCCCACGCAAGCATCGTTGCGCTACTCCCCGATACGGGCAATCGGTATGTTTCGATGCTGACTTTTTAGGTTGTGAGGTTGTGAGGTTATAAGGTCTTTAGGGGCTTTAAGGTCTTTAAGGTCTTTAAGGACTTTAAGGACTTGGGCGAACCTAAAGAATAAATACGAATTTATTATGGAAACATTACATATTATAAAAAATACTGCTGAGCAGCTTTCCAACCTTTCGCAGCATCCGAATCTCTTCCTGCGTCACACCTCGTCGGGGCAACTTCCCTCGGGGGAATCGCTTAAGGAGATTATCGGGTTGGTGCGTGCGGTGGTCTTTCCGGGATATTACGGCAGGTCTGTGCTCAATCAAGAGACGCTCCCTTATCACATGGGTACGGCGTTGGAGCGCCTGTTTTTCTTACTTACAGAGCAAATCCAAGCGGGTTTGTGCTTTGATTGCGTTGCTGAAAAGTGTGTGAACCTCCATTGCCGCAGGCGTGCAGAGGATTGTGCTACACAGGTGATTGGCAGACTCCCCGAGTTGCGTCAGTTGCTTTCGACAGATGTTGAAGCGGCATACATGGGCGACCCTGCGGCGCACAGTAGAGCAGAGGTCATCAGTTGTTATCCCGCCATAAAAGCGCTTACTTGCTACAGATTGGCGCACGAATTACATAAGTTGCACGTGCCCCTCATTCCGCGCATTATTACCGAAATGGCGCATAGTGAAACGGGCATAGACATTCACCCCGCCGCGCAAATCGGAACGCACTTCACCATTGACCACGGTACGGGTGTCGTAATCGGTGCTACGTGCATCATTGGCAATCATGTGAAGCTCTATCAGGGGGTGACGCTCGGCGCCAAGAGTTTCCCCCTCGACGACAACGGAAATCCGATAAAGCACATCCCCAGACACCCCATCCTCGAAGATGGCGTCATCGTATATTCCAATGCAACAATCCTTGGGCGAGTAACGATAGGTGAAAATGCTGTAATAGGTGCCAATGTGTGGATAACGCAGGATGTTCCTGCAAGTGTCAAAGTAACCTATTCAAAATCCCATTCATAGAATGTTAGACATTTTCTAAAATGTATTTTCCGCATATCAAACCCATCCATTTGCCCAAAAAAGATTGTGGTCAATTGTAAAAAACTGTAATCATGTTTTGCTAAAATAAGTGCGTGATGTAACTTTGCCTTATAATACGCATAATTCCACTAATAATTTATGGGCGGCTTTTTTGGTACGGTGAGTCAGCAGAAATGTATCACCGATTTGTTTTACGGAACAGACTATAATTCTCATCTCGGTACGCGTCGAGGTGGTATGGCAACATATTGTAGCGAACGTGGGTTTTCACGTTCGATTCACAATCTTGAGAGCACTTATTTCCGTACTCGTTTTGAGTCTGAACTTGATGAATTTCACGGCAATGCTGGGATAGGTGTTATTAGTGACACCGACGCTCAACCCATGTTGATGAACTCCCATTTGGGACGTTTCGCTATTGTTACGGTTGCGAAAGTGAGCAATCTTGAGCAATTGGCGCAGCGTATGTTGGACGAAGGGCACCACCTCTCAGAATTTAGTTCTGGACGTATTAACCCTACCGAACTGATTGCGCTTTTGATCATCCGTGGTCGTACGTTTGTTGAAGGTATCGAAAACGTATTCCGTGAAGTCAAGGGTTCGTGCTCGTTGCTTCTGCTTACCGAGAATGGTATTATTGCCGCGCGTGACTCTTGGGGACGTACTCCGGTAGTTATAGGCATGAAAGACGGGGCTATGGCGGTGTCGAGTGAATCAACCGCGTTCCATAATTTGGGATATAAGATTTATACTTATCTTGGTCCTGGTGAAATTGTGCACCTTCGCCCCAATGGTTTAGACCAATTACGTGCCCCCAATAAGCGCATGCAGGTATGTTCTTTCCTATGGGTGTATTACGGATTCCCCACTTCATGTTACGAAGGTATCAATGTTGAAGACGTGCGCTTCAAGTGTGGTGAAGCAATGGGTAAAACCGATAATACGGAGGCCGATTTTTGTTGCGGAATTCCCGATTCTGGAGTAGGTATGGCATTTGGTTATGCCGCAGGGCATGGTATTCCTTATAAAAGAGCCATCTCAAAGTACACTCCCACTTGGCCACGCTCATTTACTCCCAGAAATCAAGATACTCGAGCATTGGTGGCGAAAATGAAGCTCATTACCAATAAAGAAATGCTTCACGGCAAACGTGTATTGTTCTGCGATGACAGCATTGTGCGTGGTACACAACTTAAAGATAAAGCCAAGGAACTTGTGGCTGATGGAGCAAAAGAAGTACACATGCGCATCGCTTGTCCTCCGCTTTTCTACAGTTGCCCATTCTTGAACTTTACTTCCTCAAAGGGAGATATGGAATTGATTACGCGTCAGTTGATACAGGAATTTGAGGGAGAGAGCAGTAAGAATATTGAAAAGTATGTGCAGACGGGTTCTCCCGAATACAACAAAGTGGTAGACACAATTGCGAACCGACTTTCTTTGACTACACTCAAATATAGTACAATTGAAGACCTCGTAGAAAGTATCGGACTTCCAAAATGCCAACTTTGTACGCATTGCTTTGTTGGTAGCAGTAAGTTTACACTTGGAGAAGTAAACCTTGAACAATAATAAAAAACAGACAACAGGTCCCGGGCTATAGATCTTTAATTCTTGACCGCATCTGTTGTCTTTTTTTTTATCTTTACTATTTTAGTTGACAAGTAAACAAGGTGCGAGGAGTGAGAAGTGAGTAATATCATCTGGAATGACATTTCATAAGTTGACTACTACTTACTACTAACATATAAAGTCCCGCAAGGCATCTTTTATCTTTACTCTTTTATCTTTTATCTACAATCCTTTTTCCATGCATACTAATCGAACAATTTTACCTGAAGTAACTACGGATGGTAGTCATACGCTATATATTCCCGAACTTGATGAACATTATCATTCGGTGAAGGGAGCGCGCACGGAGTCCCTCCACATCTATTGTGGATTAGCGCTTAAACACTTTGCCGAACTTCATCCGCAACATTCGTGTATTCGGGTGTTTGAAGTTGGATTTGGCACGGGATTGAATGCACTTCTCACATTGGAGACAGCTCTTGAGAAGGGATTAAACGTGCATTACACCACGGTGGAGCTTTATCCCTTGTTGTGGAATCAGGTGAAATCATTAGGGTACAGTGATTCTGAAGAATTTGAGTTTATTCATACCTCACCTTGGGAAGAATGTATATGTGTTAAGCATGAGTTTACCCTTTGTAAGAAATGTGCAGATGTTTTGAATATGGAACTGCCTACCTCCATTGATGTGGTCTATTTTGATGCCTTTGCTCCAGAGAAACAATCAGAATTATGGAGTGAATCGCTCTTTCGTCGCATTTATGAGAGGATGACGAGTGGGGGAGTGCTGACCACTTATTGTGCGAAAGGAGTGGTCCGTCGTATGCTTCAGCAAGTAGGATTCATTGTCGAACGTTTGCCTGGTCCTCCTGGCGGTAAGCGAGAGGTGTTGAGAGCGGTGAAAGCATAGGTCGTTGCACTCTTTGGAACCTATGCTTGTGGAGCGTTTCTCATTTCTTCCTCATAAATTTTTCTCTTCCAAAAATCTTCTTTAACTTTGCTAAACATTGTATTACTTTCTTAAAATTATAAATCATGGAAAAGATTATTGGGCTTATTAACGCCCCCTATACCCCCTTTCACGCAGATGGTTCTGTAAATTTTGACCCCATTCCTGCTTATGCCGCTTTGCTTGCTCGCAATGGTTTGAAAGGCGTGTTTATCAATGGTAGTTCGGGTGAAGGCTACATGCTTACGGAAGAAGAACGTATGCAACTTGCTGAAGCTTGGATGGCAGCTGCTCCTGAAGGTTTCAAGGTGATTGTACACGTTGGTAGCACTTGCGTGAAGAGTAGTAATCGCCTTGCTGCTCACGCTCAAAAGATTGGTGCATGGGGTGTTGCCGTGATGGCTCCTCCTTTCCCCAAAGTAGCTCGTATTGAGGAATTGGTGAAATATTGTGAAGAAATTGCTTCAGGTGCACCTAACCTTCCTTTCTACTTTTATCACATCCCCGCATTCAATGGTGCGTTCCTCTCTATGCTTGATTTCTTGAAGGCTGTAGATGGTCGTATTCCTAATTTTGCAGGTATCAAGTACACGTTTGAAAGCCTTTACGAATACAACCGTTGCCGTCGTTACAAGAATGGTAAGTTTGACATGCTCCATGGTCAGGATGAAACTATCCTTCCTTGCCTCGCAATGGGTGGTGCGCAGGGTGGTATTGGTGGCACAACGAACTACAATGGTGCTGTGCTCTCAGGCATTATTGACGCTTGGAATCAGGGCGACCTTGAAAAGGCACGTGAACTTCAGGAATTTGCGCAAGATGTCATTGACGTTATTTGTCATTTCCGCGGAAATATCGTTGGTGGTAAGCGCATTATGAAGTTGATTGGTCTTGATCTCGGTCCTAATCGTACTCCCTTCCAAAATATGACTGATGAGGAAGAAGCGCGCATGAAGCAAGAACTCGAAGCCATTAACTTCTTTGAACGTTGCAACAAATAAGATATGAAATATATCAATAGTATCCTTTCGCTTGTGCTCCTATTCGTGGTTTCCACGGTGGGGGCATTTGCTCAAAATGACAATAGGTTTAACCAAGTCAATTTTAATCCCCTTACACCACTTGAGGTTTCGGCTGGACAGGGTGTTTCAGCTCCCTTTGCAGGTGTCGTTGGCGATAAAATTGTTGTTGTCGGTGGTTGTAATTTCCCTGACACACCTGCCGCTGAAGGAGGTGTAAAGCAATTTTACGGAAATGTCTACACTTTTGAGGGTGAGAACTGGAAATTGCAGACGCTTACGGTTCCATCTATTGCTTATGGTGTAAGTGTGCAAGTACCTGAAGGACTTGTATGTATTGGCGGAGCTGGTGCTGAAGGTGCAACCTCAGCCGTGTACTTGCTTTCTGAAACTGAAGGAACGCTTCATGCGACTCCACTTCCCGCACTTCCTGAAGCAAAGAGTGAAGCTGCTGGTGCTTATGATGGAACGTATATCTATGTAGCAGGTGGTGAAACCAATTCGGCATACCGTTTGAAGTATCCAGGTGGTGAAGTATGGGAAACCCTTGCTCCTCTTCCAGGTCGTGTACGTAAGCAACCTGCTGGGGTGGTGCAATCAGCTGCACTTACCAAGAACTTCTACCTCTTTGGTGGTTTTGCGCCCGCAACAGAGTCCGACACGGCTTATGTGCATTCAGACGGATTTTATTACGATGCTAAGACTAATACGTGGTGCTCCACAGCTCCTGTGGTTATTGATGGCAAGGAGTGTGCCATTGTTGGCGCTTCGGCTGTTTCGTCAGGTATCGCCCATGTGGCAGTGCTTGGTGGTGTTAATAAGGAGGTCTTCACGCGTGCCTTGAATCATCCAGAGGAAGGGTATTTGACGCATGCTCCCGAATGGTATCAGTTTAATCAAGAGATTTTCCTCTATCACACTATTACTGATGCATGGGTGAGTGAGGCAAAGAGTGAAAAGTTAGCGCGTGCAGGAGCGGCGTTCGTGGTTTATAATGGCGATTGGTACCTTATCGGAGGTGAAACAAAACCTGGCATACGTTCTGCCGAAGTAACCGCTGTAACAATGGAGCAACGTGTAGGTTTCGGTTGGCTGAACTGGACCGTACTGATTGTTTACATGATTGGTATGCTCGGCCTCGGTTATTTCTTTATGCTTCGCGAAAACTCTTCAGAGGACTTCTTCAAGGGAGGTGGACGTATTCCTTGGTGGGCAGCAGGTATCTCCATTTATGCCACGATGCTCAGCGCCATTACTTACATGGCTATTCCAGCAAAGGCGTATGCTACCGACTGGACTTACTATCCCATGTTGATTACAATCCTCTTGGTGTCTTTCCCAGTTATTAAGTACTATCTGCCTTATTTCCGCCGCTTGAACATTACGAGTGCGTATGAATACCTTGAAATGCGCTTCAACCTCTCCACGCGCATGATTGCCTCTACGCTCTTTATCGTGTTTATGGTGGCACGCACGGCACTCGTACTTTACCTTCCCTCGTTGGCACTTACGGCAGTTACAGGTATTGATATTTACATTTGTATCATCTTGATGGGTATCATTACCATTGTATATTGCACGATGGGCGGTGTTGAAGCAGTAGTTTGGGGCGACGTCGTTCAGGGTATTATCCTCGTGGGTGGTGCTTTCTTGGCTGCTGGCTATCTCATCTTCAATACAGAAGGTGGAGCAGGAGGTTTCTTTGATATTGCCGTTTCACACGACAAGTTCCGCCTCTTCGACTATGCCTTTGACCTCACCAGTGCGACCTTCTGGGTGGTTATCCTCGGTGGCTTGGCAAACAACCTCATCTCTTACACATCTGATCAAACCGTTATTCAGCGTTACATCACGACGAAGGATGAAAAGAGTGCTGGTCGAAGCATCTTGATGAACGGTATCATGTCGGTGTTCATCAGCGTGTCGTTCTACGTGATTGGTACGGGGCTCTATACATTCTATAAGACACACCCTGCTGAACTCGACTTTACGATGGAGAAGTCAGATGCCATCTTCCCCTTCTTCATGATGAGCCAAATGCCTGCTGGTGTTGCTGGATTGCTGATTGCTGCAATTTTTGCCGCAACAATGTCAACAATATCGTCAAACATCAGTTCGGTATCAACCGCCTTCAGTGTCGACTTCTACCGCCGCTTTAAGACGAACACGACAGACAAGCAGATGCTCCGTGTGGCACGTCTCGCTTGTATGATTTCAGGTTTGCTCGGTGTGGCACTTGCCCTTTTGATGGCAACATGGAACATCCTTTCGCTTCTCGACTATTTCAATACCATCCTTGGACTTCTCTCAAGCGGTATTGGTGGACTCTTCCTGATCGGTATCTTCTTTAAGCAAGTCGGCGGAAAAGCTGCACTTATCGGTTTCCTTACTGGGGAAGCAGTAGTCTTCTGGCTCAATGCTTACACCGACATCAGCTTCCTCCTTTACGGATTCATCGGAATGCTCGTCTGCGTTGTAGTAGGTGTGTTACTTTCAATCCTTCCTTATTTCCGTTCAAGTAAGGAACAGCGCATCTCCTTTAAGTAATTCTGACATATTATGAAAATGCTCTCTAACTGCAAGGTTGGGGAGCTTTTCTTTTTTCACTCAATTTGAACATCGAATTTTTGGCAAAAATAATTAGGAGTTGTTGAAGATTGGTGAACATATTTTACATAATACCACATGTAAAATTTTGTGCTTTCCTCAAATTAAGTTAATTTCGCAGTTGTGTACCTATAAATTGCACCTTCGATATGAAAAACAAGATAGACTTTTTCTTGGCTTGGACGGAAAGTGACGAACTTCGTAAGACGGCTGCGCTGTTGGCAAACAGTGAAGTTGTCAATCATTTATATGTTGTAACTTCAGCACGTGATGAAGAAGAACTTGATGTGGCGGACCATGTCAGTGTATTGCACGCTGATAATGTGACGGGGACAAAGTTTTTCCGTCAGGTGGCTTCACGAGCTAAAGCTGATTATGTGGCGTTGTATCTGAAGCCCCAACCGCTTACGTTAGGTTACCGCTGTTTGGAACGCCTTTGTCAAGCTGCCGAAGATGCTGCTGCCGTGATGGTATATGCCGACCACTACAGCATCAAGAATGGTGAGCGTGAGATGAGTCCCAAGATTGCTTACCAAGAGGGTAGTGTGCGTGATGATTTCGACTTTGGTGGATTGATTTTGATGCGCACTTCAGCCTTGAAGTCTTTCTTTGAATTAGATAAGGTAGGGCGTTACCGCTATGCGGCAATGTATGCCCTGCGTTTGCATCTTTCGCGTGTGGGACAACTCTTCCACCTCAACGAATATCTTTATACGGAGGTGGAATCCGACTTGAGAAAGAGCGGCGAAAAGCAGTTTGACTATGTGAATCCCAAGAACCGTGAAGTGCAACTCGAAAACGAGCGCGCTTGTACGGACCACTTGAAGCGCATTGGGGCATACTTGGCACCCGACGAATTTGACGACCTCCCCCATGATGATACACCATATCCCGTGGAGGCGAGTGTGATCATTCCAGTGCGCAATCGAGTGCGCACCATTCGTGATGCCGTAGAGAGTGTGTTGTCCCAAGAAGCAGATTTTGCGTACAACATTATCGTTGTAGATAATCATAGCGATGACGGCACAACGGAAGTGCTTCGTGAGTTGGCAACAGATGAGCGAGTAGTTCATCTCATTCCCGAACAAAACGACCTTGGTATCGGTGGATGTTGGGATTTGGCGATACGCAGTGAACATTGTGGACGTTATGCCGTGCAGTTGGATTCTGACGACCTCTATTCTTCAACATCAACGCTCGCACAAATCGTTGATGCTTTCCAAAAGCAAAAGGCGGCGATGGTGATAGGTAGTTACCGTATGGTGGACATGAACCTTCAAACACTGCCCCCTGGAATTATAGATCATAAGGAATGGACGCCCGATAATGGACGTAATAACGCATTGCGAATAAACGGTTTAGGTGCTCCTCGTGCATTTAATACTTCATTGCTTCGCGCCATTGGTTTCCCCAATACCAGTTATGGAGAAGACTATGCCCTTGGATTGGCTTTCTCGCGTCATTTCCGTATCGGGCGCATCTATGACGAACTCTATCTGTGTCGTCGTTGGGAGGGTAACTCCGACGCGGCTCTTTCGCCTGAAAAGGTCAACCGTAACAATGCCTACAAAGACCGTCTGCGCACCCTTGAAATCGAGGCACGTCGCCAGATGAATGCCCGTTGGAACCACACCACCACGCAGGAAGAAGTGCTCGACTTCTTTGCCCGCCAGTTGGAGCAGTGGGATGATGCTCGCGAAAGGGTAGAGGAGTTGCACCAGCATGTACAGATGCGCACATTAGAGGGCGATGAATTTACGCTCGCCGTGCAATACAACCCCTCGCGCATTGTGTCAACGGGTGCCAAGGTGGATAAGAAGGAAATCAAGAAGCGCCCCTGCTTCTTGTGTGAGAAGAACCGCTCCGAACAGCAGTTGGATATCGCTGTTGAAGGGCGTTATGAAGTGCTCATCAATCCATTCCCCATTCTGCCTTACCATTTGACGCTTCCTACGCGTCGCCATGTGCCGCAGACGTTGGAGAGTCTCCTACCTTTGTTTGGGAAAATGGCGTGGCAATTGCCTGATTTCTTTGTTTTCTACAATGGTCCCCGTTGTGGCGCCTCTGCTCCTGATCATGCCCATCTTCAAGCGGGACATCGTGGAGTGGTGCCCATTGAGCGCGATTGGAAATATTACGAAACGAAACTTGAAAAGGTATTCCCGCTGACGCCAAAGGAAGAGGCGGAACTCGATGCTATGGGGTATACTTCCAAGCAATCGGGCGTCTATCAGCTTCGTGGCTATGCCTGCCCCGCCTTTGTAATTAAGGGTTGTCAGTTGGAGACCGATTACTACCTGCTTCGCAAACTTCTTTCAGCGCAGATGTCTGTGTTTGATACCGCTGGGCAGACTGAACCCGATGTGAATATCCTCGGGTGGCGTCAGGAGGGTGGACCTGGTGAGGGCGATCAGGTTGTGTTTGTGGTCTTCCCCCGCAAGAAACACCGCCCCGAGTGTTATCATGCAACGGGAAAGTCGCAATTTGTGATCAGTCCGGGTAGTATTGATATGGGTGGCTTGATCATTACTCCGCGCGAAGAAGATTATGAAAAACTCACCCCGAAGGTAGCCGCTGCTATCTTGAGTGAGGTGTCGATTACCGAAAGCGAGGCTACCCAGATTGTGAAACGTCTGCGCTCCAAGCGTTCAAAGACTCAATCAGAGACGTCAAAGTCACTCGTTTCGCTCCATATGCCTGAGGAACCCATGATTCAAGTAGGTATTATGACGGAGGAAAAAATTGCCTTCCGCCTTAATGCACCTTACACGGCAAAGGGCAACACCGTGACGGGTGAGCAAATTGTAGAATGTCGTGATGGGGGTATCCTTTGGAACGGCAATGTATATAGCGAACTCAAATTTAAGCCTGCTACCGATGATGCTTCCTTTACGATTGACAATGTGCAAATCGGCATTGATTATCATTGGCAACGCTCCGAACCGCAAACGTTTATCGGTCAGCTTCGCATAATTGTTGAAGAGGAAAAGTTGGTGGTAATTAACAAGTTACCTATCGAAGATTATCTTAAAAGTGTAATCAGTAGCGAGATGAGTGCTACGGCATCGTTAGAGCTCCTGAAAGCGCATGCTGTCATCAGTCGTAGTTGGCTTTTGGCACAGATGCAACATCGCGAACGCCAAGAAGGTCGCACGGGAGGTTTCTTCAGTTTCCAGCGTAAGGGTGACGAGTTCATCCGCTGGTACGACCGTGAGGACCACACACTCTTTGATGTCTGTGCTGACGACCACTGTCAGCGCTATCAGGGTATTACCCGTCAGACGTCGCCTCTCGTAGAGAAGGCTGTCGAGGCTACCCGTGCAGTAGTGCTTGTGAGTGATGGCGAGGTGTGTGACGCACGCTTCTCTAAGTGTTGTGGCGGTATCACCGAGCGTTATTCAACCTGTTGGGAAGATAAAGAACTCTCTTACCTCCATCCCGTACACGATGTGCCGGCAGATATGAAGATGGATGATCAGGCGATTGGTGCCGATAACTTTGATTTTGACCTTTGGATACGCACCGCTCCCGAAGCGTTCTGTAATACGGAAGATGCCAATTTGCTCTCACAAGTGCTCAATGATTACGACCGTGAAACGCAGGATTTCTACCGTTGGCGCGTAGATTACACGCAGGACGAGTTGGCAAAACTGCTTGCTGAACGCTGTGAGGAAGATTTTGGTGCTATCCTCGACCTGCAACCCATAGAGCGCGGTGCCAGTGGGCGCATTAAGAAATTGCGCATCATAGGCACGAAGAAGCAACTCACCATCGGTAAGGAACTTGAAATTCGCCGTGCCCTTTCCGAAAGTCATCTTTACAGCTCCGCCTTCTCCGTTGAGCGCGGTGAGGAAGTTGATGGTGTGCCCGCACATTTTACCCTTTATGGTGCAGGGTGGGGGCATGGAGTAGGACTTTGCCAGATAGGTGCCGCCGTGATGGCAGAGCGTGGGTATACCTACGATGAGATATTGCTTCACTATTACAAAGATGCGCAACTGCATAAATTATAGTAAGTTATACTATCAAAAACAAAAATGAAATGAGTAGTCGGGATGGTCGGGAAACGCTGATTGTTCCGACTACTTGAATGAAAATCCCATTCAATTATTGTTATTTCTGATGAAAAAAACTTCCCCTTGGTCATGGGTACCTTCGCTCTATTTTGCAGAAGGTGTCCCCTATGTGGTAGTGATGACCGTGGCGCTGGTGATGTATAAAAACCTTGGGTTGAGTAACACCGACGTGGCGCTCTACACCTCGTGGCTCTACCTACCGTGGGTGATAAAGCCCTTCTGGAGTCCCGTCGTGGATGTGCTGAAGCAGAAGCGCTGGTGGATTCTTACGATGCAATTCATGGTAGGACTCTCCCTGGCAGGTGTCGCTTACACCATTGACGCCCCCGATTTTGTGCAAGCAACCCTTGCTTGCTTTTGGTTGATGGCCTTCAGTTCCGCCACTCACGATATAGCAGCCGACGGATTTTACATGCTGGGGCTCTCTACGCATGAACAGTCCTTGTTTGTAGGCATCCGCTCTACCTTTTACCGAGTAGCCACTATTGGGGCGCAGGGTGGACTCCTTGCCCTTGCCGACGCCCTTCAACGCGTTGGGGGCTATTCTCTTCAAGAAGCCTGGCGTTGGACTTTCCTTTTGACTGCAGTAGTCTTCTTTGTTCTTTTCGGGTGGCACGCCTTCGTGTTGCCCAAGGTAGAGGATGCCTCTGCTGATGCGTCCGTCATGAAGCGATATCCCAGTAGTCTAATATGGGTGATGCTGAAAACTTTTGGCACCTTCTTTATGAAACCCCAAGCACTCGTTGCTATCGCCTTTATGCTTCTTTACCGTTTTCCTGAGGCGCTTCTGGTGAAGGTCGCCCCTCTCTTTCTGCTCGATCCCGTGGAGCAGGGTGGGTTAGGACTTACCAAGATGGATCTCGCTCTGGCGCAGGGAACTATTGGTGTGGTCGGTCTCACACTCGGAGGTATTGTGGGTGGTGTAGCCATTGCTAAATTAGGTTTTAAGCGATGCCTTTGGTGGATGGTGGGTGCCATCACGCTTCCTCATGCCCTTTATGTGGGATTGGCTTGTGCGCAGGTAAGCAATTTGTGGTTTATTGCTACTGCCGTAGGTATTGAGCAATTTGGTTACGGTTTTGGTTTTACCGCCTACATGATGTATATGATTTACTTCTCCGAAGGTGCTTCAAAGACTACCCACTATGCCCTCTGTACCGCTTTTATGGCACTCTCCATGCTCCTCCCCGGTATGGTGGCAGGGTGGTTGCAGGAACAATTGGGCTACTTGTGGTTCTTTATCCTTGTCCTTGCGCTCACACCGCTGACTTGCTTTGCGGCAGCCTTGATAAAGGTGGATGCTCACTTTGGTAAAAAAAATAACGCAGAGCAGGAGAGTTAAGCTATACCGCCTTACTTGTTGAACTATAGTTCGTTCCGTTTGTAGAGTGGGAGAGTGTAGAAAAATAATTTGCAAATTTTCTCCGAAAATGTTTGGAGGTATAAAAAAATGTTGTAATTTTGCACTCGAATTCAACAACGGAATTCTTCTGGTGGTTTGGATGAGTGGCTTAGTCACCGGTCTGCAAAACCGTTTACGGCGGTTCGAATCCGCCAACCACCTCGAAAGTGTGAATGCAGCGATGTATTCACACTTTTTTGTTTGTTTTTTCTTGTTATGTCCTGAAAAATCGTGGCAAATGCAACCTTCTTGTCTCAAAACCCCGTTGTTTTTAGCCCTTATTGTTAAAAAATAAGCAACTCGCTTCGGTATATAGTTGAAATTTGTTAATTTTGCGAACTAACTGTGGTGGTGTGTCTGTGCGCGTAGGTGCGTGGGCGGACTCTGCGGTAAAAAGCAAGCATTTTGCAGACGAACAAATTTTTTTATTTATAACTTAGTTTTTCTTAATGGGACAGTACAAAATTAGGAAAGGACTTGACCTGAACCTTGCAGGCGAAGCTCCCCTCCAGGTGAAGGAAGCACCGTTGGCTGCGGAATACGCAATCAGCCCTGCCGACTTTACAGGAGTGACGCCCAAGCTTGTGGTGAAGGAAGGCGAGAATGTACTCGCCGGAAGTCCCCTCTTCGTGGACAAGGCTACGGAGAGCATTGCTTTCGTTTCGCCTGTGAGCGGAACCGTGAAGGCAATTGAGCGCGGTGAACGCCGTAAGATCCTCTACATTCGCATTACTCCCGATGCAACTCAGGTGGCTAAGGAGTTTAAGGCGACAGACGTGGCTAAGGCAACGCGTGAGGAAGTGTTGAACCTCTTGTTGCAGTCGGGCTTATTCGCATTCATGCGTCAGCGCCCCTACGACGTAGTAGCAAATGCACAAGATGCGCCCAAGGCGATTTTCGTAAGCGCCTTCTCAAAGATGCCTTTGGCTGCCGACTTTACGTTTGTAGCAAAGGGTCAGGAAGATGACTTCCGCCTCGGTGTGGCAGCGCTTTCAAAGTTGGCACAGGTGCACGTAGGTGTTTCTCCCGAGCAGATCAATACGTCTATCCTTCCCCTTGAAGGTGCGGACGTAAACGTGTTTGACGGACCCAACCCCGCAGGTAACGTGGGTGTGCAGATCAACCATATTTCTCCCGTGAACAAGGGTGAAGTGGTTTGGACAATGGGTGCAGAAGCGGTGATCTTCGTAGGTCGCTTGATGCGCACAGGTAAGGTAGACTTGACACGTATCATTGCCGTGGCAGGTAGCAAGGTAGCAGAACCTACTTACTTGAAGGTAAAGGTGGGTGCGCCCATCTCAAGCATCATCCCCGCTGTTGATGCCCATGTACGCATTATCGATGGTAACCCCCTCGTAGGTAAGAAGACCACTACTGCTGACTTCCTCGGAGCCTTCTCAACTGAAGTATGCGCCCTCCCCGAAGGTGATGACGTAGATGAACTCTTCGGTTGGATCATGCCCCGCGTGAACGACTTCTCAACAAGCCGCAGCTACCTCTCATGGTTGATGGGCAAGGGTAAGAAGTACGACCTCGACTGCCGTATCAAGGGTGGTGAGCGCCACATGATTATGAGCGCAGAATACGAACGCGTATTCCCCATGGATATCTATCCCTCTTACTTGGTGAAGGCCATTATCACGGGCGACATCGACCGTCAGGAGGCATTGGGTATTTATGAAGTAGCGCCCGAAGATTTTGCTGTTGCAGAATTTATTGACTCTTCAAAATTGGAACTCCAGCGCATCGTGCGCGAGGGACTTGATATTCTTCGTAAGGAAAATAGTTAGTAATTATGGTAAAGAAATATCTTGATAAAATTCGTCCCAACTTCGAGGAAGGCGGTAAGCTTTCAGCGTTCCGCTCTGTCTTCGACGGTATGGAGACCTTCTTGCTTGTCCCTAACGCAACTTCGCGCGTAGGTGTGAGCATCCACGATGCTATTGACTCAAAGCGTATCATGTCTTTCGTAGTCATCGCATTGCTTCCTGCTCTGCTTTTTGGTATGTACAACATTGGTTACCAGAACGCTGCAGCTGCAGGTATGTTAGAGCAGACTTCATTCATTGAAATGTTCTTCTATGGCCTTCTTGTTATGCTTCCCCGCATCATCGTTTCTTACGGTGTAGGTTTGGGTATTGAGTTCGTTGTAGCTCAGTGGAAGAAGGAAGAAATCCAGGAAGGTTACCTCGTTTCAGGTTTGCTCATCCCCATGATTTGCCCCGTGAGCACTCCTCTTTGGATGATGGCACTCGCTGTAGCTTTTGCCGTAATCTTTGCAAAGGAAATCTACGGTGGTACAGGTATGAACATCTTCAACCCCGCGCTTATTGCACGTGCGTTCCTCTTCTTTGCTTATCCAACAAGCATGAGTGGTGACGCTTGTTGGGTAGCTACTGAATCATTCTGCGGTTTGGGTCACAATGTCGTTGACGGTTTCACTGCTGCTACTCCTCTTGGTATCGCAGCTGCAGGTCAGGCGGTGAACTTTGCTGAAACAAGCACATTCGTAGGTCTTATCCCCGGTTCAGTAGGTGAAACCAGCGTTATCGCTATTGCTATTGGTGCAGCATTGCTTTTGGTAACAAAGATTGCCAGCTGGCGCACAATGGGTAGCGTATTCGTAGGTGGTGCTGTAGTAGCATGGTTGTTCAACATCGCTGGAATGGAAACCAACGTGGTTGCAAACATTCCTTGGTACGAACACCTTGCAACAGGCGGTTTCTGCTTCGGTGCTGTATTTATGGCAACAGACCCCGTAACCAGTGCACGCACAGAAAAGGGTCAGTTCATCTACGGTTTCCTCATCGGTGTAGTTGCTATCACCGTACGCGTATTGAACCCCGGTTATCCCGAAGGCATGATGCTCGCTATCCTCTTGATGAACATGTTTGCACCGCTCATCGACTATGTTTTCGTTCAGCGTAATATTAATATGCGTCTCAACCGCGTTAAGAAGTAAACAGCAATGAATACAAATAGTAACGGATATACAATTGGTTATGCTGCGGTGATGGTAATCATTGTGGCGTTCCTCCTTGCTTTCGTTTCCTCTGTTCTTAAGCCCACACAGGATAAGAATGTGGAACTCGATAAGAAGAAGCAGATTCTTGCTGCGCTCAACCAGCGCGGACTTGAGAAGGACAGCATTGAAGCCACTTACGAAGCCCTCGTAAAGAGCGACCTCATCATCAACGAAGACGGTAGCGTAAAGGCTGAAAACGGCGGTTTCAACGAAAAGAACGACTTGGTCGTTTACGTTTGTGAAGTAGAAGGCGCTAAGAAGTACGTGTTCCCCGTAACGGGTAAGGGACTTTGGGGCGGCCTTTGGGGTTACATCGCTTTGAATGACGACTTCCAGACTGTGTTTGGCGTATATATGTCACACGAATCTGAAACAGCTGGTCTCGGTTCGGTAATCGCCGAAGAAAAGTTCCAGAAGAAGTTTGACGGCAAGTCAGTGTTTGCTGAAGGCGATGCTGAACACGTAGCCCTCACCGTAGTAAAGGCAGGTAAGGTAGCTAACGATGCCGTTGAAGTAGACGGTATCACGGGTGCTACACTCACTTGTAACGGTGTTGCAGCAATGGTAAACGGCGGACTCCAGCAGTATGTGAATTTCTTTAATGTTAACAAGTAAGCAACGAATTAGAATATGAGTCAATTATTTTCAAAGGAGAATAAAGAAATATTCTCAAGTCCGTTGAACCTCAACAACCCTGTGACGGTTCAGGTATTGGGTATCTGTTCTGCGCTTGCTGTAACAGTTCAGTTGGAACCCGCCATCGTAATGGGTCTCTCTGTAACGGTGATTACTGCTTTTGCAAACGTGATTATCTCATTGTTGCGTAAGACGGTGCCCAACCGTATTCGTATCATCGTACAGCTCGTAGTTGTTGCAACTCTCGTAACGCTCGTAAGCCAGGTGCTTAAGGCGTATGCTTACGATGTAAGCGTACAGCTCTCCGTATATGTAGGTTTGATTATCACCAACTGTATCCTCATGGGTCGCCTCGAAGCGTTTGCCATGCAGAACGGTCCCTGGGCATCATTCCTCGACGGTGTAGGTAGTGGTCTCGGTTACGCTTGGATTTTGGTGGCTGTAGGTTTCGTGCGCGAACTCTTCGGTGCTGGCACACTCCTCGGCATTCAGGTAATTCCCGACGTATGCTACGAATGGGGATACGCCAACAACGGTATGATGACTATGCCCGCAATGGCATTGATCATCGTAGGTTGCATCATCTGGGCAACTCGTGCGATTAACGATAAGAAGTAATTCACAAACCCATAAATAAGAAACAACGAATATGGAACATATGTTAAGTTTGTTCGTCCGCTCCATTTTTGTGGACAACATGATTTTCGCCTTCTTCTTGGGTATGTGCTCTTACCTTGCAGTGGCGAAGACTGTAAAGACAGCGTTCGGTCTCGGTCTTGCGGTAATCTTTGTATTGCTCGTAACCGTTCCCGTCAACTACTTGTTGCAGACACAAGTGTTAGGTCCCAACTGTCTCGTTGAAGGCGTTGACCTCTCCTTCTTGGCGTTCATCCTCTTTATCGGTGTTATCGCCGGTATCGTGCAGCTCGTAGAAATGATTGTTGAGCGCTTCTCACCCTCACTCTATGCTTCACTCGGTATCTTCTTGCCCCTTATCGCTGTAAACTGCGCCATCATGGGTGCTTCGCTCTTCATGCAGCAGCGTATCGGTATGGAACCCAATAGCGCACAGTACATCGGTGGCGTTGCTGACGCTATCGTGTATGCACTTGGTTCAGGTATCGGCTGGTTGCTCGCTATCGTAGCGCTCGCAGCTATCAACGAAAAGATGGCATACACCGACGTGCCCCGTCCCCTCCGTGGTTTGGGTATCACCTTCATCACCGTAGGTCTCATGGCAATGGCATTTATGTGTTTCTCAGGTCTCACTATTTAATAAGGAAAGGAATTAACAATGGCAAATCTTATTTTAGCAAGTATTGGAGTGTTCCTCGCAATCATACTCCTTATTGTAGTGATTTTGCTTGTAGCGAAGAAATACCTTTCACCCGGTGGAATGGTAACCGTTACAATCAACGGCAAAGACAAGATCCAGGTAGAGCAGGGTGGTACCCTCCTCGGCACACTCGCCGCTAACGACATCTACCTCCCCTCTGCATGTGGTGGTAAGGGTTCTTGCGGACAGTGTAAGGTACAAGTACCTGAAGGCGGTGGTGAAATCCTCGATTCTGAAAAGGGTCAGTTCACACGCAAGCAAGTAAAGGAAAACTGGCGCCTCGGTTGTCAGTGTAAGGTAAAGGGCGACATCAGCATCAATGTTGAAGACTCTGTAATGGGCGTTAAGGAATGGGAATGCACCGTGATCGGTAACCGCAACGTGGCTACCTTCATCAAGGAATACAAGGTAGCACTTCCTCCCGGTGAACACATGGACTTCGAACCCGGTTCATACGCACAGATTAAGATTCCCGCATTCAACATCGATTACGATAAGGATTTCGACAAGTCACTCATCGGCGATACTTACCTCCCCGCTTGGAAGAACTTCGGACTCTTCAACCTCAAGTGTACGAACGACACTCCCACCGTGCGTGCCTACTCAATGGCGAACTATCCTGACGAAGGTGATATCATCACCCTCAACGTACGTATCGCAACGCCTCCCTTCAAGCCCAAAGAACAAGGCGGTGGTTTCATGGATGTAAATCCTGGTATCGCTTCATCTTACATCTTCAGCTTGAAGCCCGGTGATAAGGTAATCATGAGTGGTCCTTACGGAGAATTCCGTCCCAACTACACTTCAGGACGCGAAATGATTTGGGTAGGTGGTGGTGCCGGTATGGCTCCCCTCCGTGCACAGATCATGCACATGCTCAAGACACGCCAGTGCCGCGACCGTCAGATGCACTACTTCTATGGTGCACGCGCATTGGAAGAAATCCCCTTCCTCGACGACTTCCTCGCATTGGAAAAGGAATTCGACAACTTCCACTTCCACCTTGCGCTTGACCGTCCCGACCCCAAGGCAGATGCAGCAGGTATCAAGTACACTGCAGGCTTCGTAGCCCCCGTAATGGGCGACACCTACCTCAAGCAGCATGAAGCACCCGAAGATTGCGAATACTACCTCTGCGGTCCTCCCATGATGGCAAAGACAGTGCTCGACCTCCTCGACAGCCTCGGCGTAGAAAAGGAAATGATTCACTTCGACGACTTCGGAGGATAATCATCCAAACGCTATACTCCATAAAATCTCCCTGTTCCAATTTAGGAATTAGGGAGATTTTTTTTATTGGTGTCCGGTAAACGCCTCTAACTCTATGAATATAAAGATGTTTGAATGGTATAAGCCCCACAGCTTGGATGATTCCCCTGAAAGGGGATAAAGCCATTAGCCCAGGGCAACGCCCTGGGTGTTGTTGCAGTCGA
>JAZORE010000020.1:0-32650 GCA_045656425.1 Alloprevotella sp. | reverse complement strand
TTAAGGTAAGGCCCATTCGTCTATCGGTTAGGACGCAAGATTTTCATTCTTGAAAGAGGAGTTCGATTCTCCTATGGGCTACAAAGTAAAAAGTGAAACTAATATTGGCAGTAAGTAGATAAATAGCGTTAAGGGTTTAAAGTGATTCATACTATCTACGATGCTGACCAGTTAGGTTAGCTTTTTTTATGCAGAAAACGGTGAGTCCCGAAAGGATAATACTCGCTGAAACCCAGGTAAGGCCCATTCGTCTATCGGTTAGGACGCAAGATTTTCATTCTTGAAAGAGGAGTTCGATTCTCCTATGGGCTACTCATCTAATAAACAAGAAAATTAAAAATGGCAAACCACAAATCATCTGTAAAAAGAATTCGTCAGACGGCGACTCGCAGATTGCACAACCGCTATTACGCTAAGACTATGCGTAATGCAGTTCGTAAGCTCCGCGCTACAACTGACAAAGCAGCTGCAGTAGAACTTCTGCCGAAGGTTCAGAAGATGCTTGACAAGCTTGCTAAGACTAACATCATTCACAAGAACAAGGCTTCAAACATCAAGTCTTCTCTTATGATTCATGTAAACGCACTCGCGTAAAACTGAAGTTAGCACAAAAGAAATAGAGCGGTACTATCTACCAGATAGTGCTGCTTTTTTTGCCTTTATCCATCTCAAAGCTTGAAGCATGGAACAACAACAGAACACCCCGAACTTCCGAGAGCGCTTCTCAAGCATCAACTACAACATTGAGCGCTATAAGGTCATCATGCACAATGACGACGTCACCACCATGGAATTTGTCATCATGGTGCTGATGGACGTTTTCTACAAAACCGAAGAAGAAGCTGAACGCCTCATGCTCGAAGTTCACAACAATGGTTCCGCCATCGTTGGACGCTACACCTGGGACATTGCATGCACCAAACAACAACGCGTGCAAACCCTCGCCGCACAAGAAGAATTCCCACTACGCGTTACAATTGAGCAGGAATAGTCTTTTTCGGCACATTTTTTGTAACTTACCAAATACTATCACCCCACTCCACTAAATCAAGTGCCCAGGGGTGATGCTTACTCCCACAAGATGGGAGAAGTAGGGACAACATCAATACCATGCCCTTAGAATTTACAGAATCAGCAAATAATGCCTTTGGCGATGCGCTCGGATTGGCAAACTCTATGCGCCACGAGTGCGTAACGCCCGAACACTTCCTGGCGGCGTTTCTCAAGCAGAAACCTTTCGTGGAAGCGCTTGAGCGTTGCAACCTCAATGCCGAAACGCTCAAGGAAATCGTGGGACGTTACCTTTCCTGCGATGCCATGGAGTGTGTGCCAAAGGATGTAGAATACAACGTAGGGCTCTCTGTTTTGCTTCAAGAAATGATTACACGCGCTTGCGTAACGATGAAGTCCAACAACCGTAAGGTGCTGGACATGCCCAACCTCGTGCAATCGTTCCTTAAACTACGCAAATCTATCGCCGCCGACATGTTGCGCGACCTTCTTGGTAAGCAGCAGGAGGCGTTTCTCAATGCCCTTCAAGAAGTTTACGCTAATGATAAGTCTACACGCGTAGTAGGTCAAGCACACGTCAGTGTCGACACCATAGACATGGGTGGACAACCCTTTACGCCTCCTGGAATGGAAACTCCTTCTTGGCAGCGCTTCGCTACGGAGTTTGAATCCAATCTTTCTACCCCCATCGTGGGCAGAAAGAAGGAACTCAGCCAAATTGCAAACGTGTTGAGTCGCCAGAAGAAGAACTGCGCCTTGCTCGTGGGCGAACCTGGTGTAGGTAAGACCGCTATGCTTTCAGCGCTCCAGAAGTTTGCCGCAAGCAGTGACGCCCCCGCACGCATCAAGAAGTGCCCCATGTACCAACTTGACGTTACCGCACTTTATGCCAACGCGCAATTCCGTGGCGAAATGGAGAAGTGCATGAAGGCGGTGCTTGAAGGAATCAAGGATTTGGCAGTCACTGCCACCGATACTCGCACAGGACGCAACGTAACGGTAACTCCCATCATCGTCATCGACGACATCCACCACTTGGTGGGATCAAGTCGTGGACAAGACGGTTCTATGGACGTCTCTCACCTCTTGAAACCTTATATCGACGGCGGACAACTTCGATTCATCGGCACTACGACGCACGAAGACTACACCCGCTATGTTGCAAAGAACAAGAGCCTGACGCGCCGCTTCCAACAAATTGAAATCAAGGAGCCTTCTGTTGACGAAACAGTGGAAATCCTTAACAATCATCGCAAGGAAATTGAGCGTTTCCACCATGTAAGCATCACGGAACCCGTCATTCGCCATGCTATTGAACTCTCGGCGAAATACATCTCCGACCGCTTCCTTCCCGAAAAGGCGATTGAACTCCTTGATGAGGCAGCTACGCTTACCGAACTCCGTGCTCCTGCCGATAGTTCCTCAAAGTTGCGCGTCAAGATGACTACTGTAGACGAGGCTTTGGCAAATGTGGCAAAGATCGACGCTATGGCGATTAAGGGTGACGACCTTGAGTCGCTCGCAACCCTTGAAGAGCGCATCAAGTCGCAGATTTTTGGTCAGGATGAAGCCATCCAGAAACTCGTAGAGGCAGTACAAATGTCAAAATCGGGACTTACCGACGACGGCAAACCCGTTGCGAGCATGCTCTTCGTAGGTCCTACCGGCGTAGGTAAGACTGAAGTTGCGAAGGTGCTTGCCAAAGAATTGGGTATCGAACTCATCCGCTTCGACATGAGTGAATACACCGAGAAACACACCGTTGCCAAACTCATCGGTTCACCTGCGGGTTACATAGGTTATGATGATGGCGGTTTGCTCACAGATGCGATTCGCAAGACGCCTTACTGCGTGCTCCTGCTTGACGAAATAGAAAAGGCACACAGCGATATTTACAACATTCTCCTTCAGGTGATGGACTACGCCCAACTTACCGACAACAAGGGTAATAAGGCGGACTTCAAGAACGTTATCTTGCTCATGACCTCCAATGCTGGTGCACAGCATGCCCGCAAGGCAAACATCGGTTTCGGAGGGGGCGTCAGCACTGGCGAAGCCATGATGAAGCAGGTCAAGCAGACGTTCAAACCAGAGTTCATCAATCGCCTTTCTGCCACAGTTGTGTTCCGCGACATGGACAAGCAGATGGCGCAACTCATCTTGGACAAGAAGCTCAAGGGATTCCGCGAGAAATTGGCGGCGAAGAAGGTTACCCTCAACCTCTCTGCCGAAGCCTACGAGTGGCTTCTTGAAAAGGGATTCACGCCCGAATACGGAGCACGTGAGATGGACCGCGTAGTAGCGCAGTATCTCAAGCCACTCCTCATGCGTAGCATCCTCTTTGGCAAGATGAAGAAGGGCGGAGAAGCCGTTGTCAGCGTAAAGGACGGCGAACTTTGGATGAAGTAGGAAAGGAGAGCGGTGAAAGGTGAACGGATAACGATTAACGGGTCCCTATCCCTTTCCACCATTCAACGTTCACCTTTAACCGTCCCTCGTTCAACCTTAACCGTCCACCATTCAACGTTAACCGTTCACCTTTAATCGTTCACCATTCTCAATAATGGTTTTTCAACTTACCGAAGAAATAGGTTTTCCCGACCCACGCTTGGGCGAGGAAAGCGGTATATTTGCTATGGGAGGCGATCTTTCAACAGAGCGCCTCCTTTTAGCATACCAGTACGGCATCTTCCCGTGGTTTGACTTCCGAGAAGGGATACCTCAGTGGTGGTGCCCCATGCAGCGATTTGTCATTTTCCCCAATGAAATCCATATTTCCCACTCACTGCGCAGCCTCATCAACAAAAACCGCTACACCTTCTCCCTCAACCGCGCCTTCAGCAAGGTTATTGGGGAATGCAGTCGTTTGCGCTACCACGAACAGGGAGCATGGTTGGGAGAGGACGTTATCAAGGCGTACACCAAGCTCCATGAACTCGGATTCTGTGCGAGCGTAGAGGTGTGGGACGGTGAAGAACTCGTGGGCGGACTCTATGGAGTGGTCATGACTACGAACGATGCGGGCACAAAGTGGGCATTCATCGGCGAAAGCATGTTCTCACTCGTACCCAGTGCTTCCAAGTTGGCACTCGTATTCCTTTCCCGCTATATGCAAAAGCACGGAGGCGTACTTATCGACTGCCAAATCAAAACCGCCCACCTTGAAACCATGGGAGGACGCTACATCTCCTACGACAATTATTTGAAATACTTTGGAAAGGCCGACACGCTCTGATTTCACAGACGGCAGTTCCGACTCCTCTAAATTTATCTCGGACTTATTTTGAAGCATCTCGGATGTAAATCAAAATAAGTCCGAGATATTTTTTAACAAAACCAACCTATTATCTTAAAAGTAGTTAATGCGCCTTATTTTTGTGCAAAAAAAGTTTATAAAGTAAAAATCATACCGTATTTTTGCGGTATAAAACAAATCACACTACTCACTTAAATTATAAGAATTACAGTTATTTAATACGAAACACACATGAAGAATTACCTCAAACTTTTTGGACTTACGGTAGTCCTCGGGGCTTTCACAGCATGTAGCAGCGATGATGAAAGCGTGGCAGGTCCTCAGTACCTCACGCAAAAGAAGTCCTCAAAAGTTTCTGTTTATATTGAGAAAGCCAAGTCTCGCAGTTGCGACGTCAATGGTAATATGTGGGCAAACAAGCCCGCTCCCGTTACAGCGGCAGAAGTTCAGGAAGTATTGGCATACGTTGCAGCAAATCCTGGCGCAACGGTTGAATGGCCAGGCTACACCCGCTACTTCATCCAGCACGTAGGCGGTGCACACCACCTTTATTCTTACACCGACCACAACGGGGCGCTCCATACGGGCATCAACGGTACTGCAGGGTTTGAGAACCTCCAGGTGAAGGAAAACAGCGGCAACTGGCAGCACGTTTACAACTTCAATGCCGGTAAGTGTGACAACGCCGCTACGAACAATTCAGCATTGATGACGGATGGTTTCCAAGCCATCAAGGCTATGGCTGAATATGCCAGCAGTTGGGTAGAAGCCTACCGCATCTACTACTATAAGGGCTTCTACTACATCGGTTTGGACTTCTCTACTCAAAAGGGAGACGGCTCTGTTCCTGGCAATGGCATTTACGACGACTGGGTAGTCAAGATTGTTCCCGAAGACGGCGGTTCTTCTGAAGGCGGCAACGAGGGTGGCAATGAAGGAGAAGGCGAAGGTGGCGACAACAACGGCAATGGCGGTGATGACAACGGTGATGATAACGGTAACAACAACGACGGTGGCGACGACAACGGTGGCAACGATGAAGGTAACGAAGATAACAATGACGAAACAGTTACTCCTGGCAACGGTGAAGTAGAATTTGACATCCACCAGCAGGAACACAAGGATTGGAACGAGATTAAGACTTCTATCCACCTCCGTGATTCAGTTTGCGTGCGCGTTCTGCTCCCCATCCAGCGCGAATTTGTAGCCGTTCCCGACGATTTCGACATCCGCGCAGGACTTGACTACCAACAGATTGTTGAAAGAGAAATCGTGAAGTACACTGTTGCCGGCAAGGAATTTGAAACGGAAGTGCGCATCAACCGTGTAAACGAAGGTGTTGAAATCTTAATCGACGGTACATTGTGTAAGGAAGCCCTCAAGTTGGCACGCGAAAAGTATGACGACGGCATAACGTTTGAAATCCACAACTACGTTTACGTCCACGCTGATGATGCAGAAATCGAAGACGAATTGATTTGGAGCTGGTTGAAGTTGACAGAATGTCCTCAGACTTCATTCTACCAGTGGCCCACAAGTGGTGAATGGTGCACCCACACTTACGGTCAAATCTCTTCTGCATACTATCCTGAAGAAACAATTTCTTACGACAAGAACGCTGAATAACCTACTTTAGCATAGAGCGTCGTGCAACAAGCTATCTACGTTGCACGACGCTCTTCTTTATCAAGACTTCTGTGGATTAGAGAAGCCACGACAACGCTTATACGATGCGAGAGAAAGGACTGTATAAAGAATGCAACCGATTTCCGAAAAACAAACTCCGTGATAAATGAAACTAACTTGGAGTTTGTTTGATTTAACTTGGAGTTTGTTTTCACTCTCCCCGATGCTATAAATTTCATAACATATTACGATTGTGTAAAATTGCGATTGCGAGTAACTTTGCAGTCGCAATTTTTAATTACAGCACATTCATTCAATCCACACACATACTTATGTTGAAACATCCTTTATTGCTGACGGGTTTGCTCGCGTGCATCGGCACACAAGCGGCAGTTCATACCACCGAATCCGACACCTCGCGCGTCGTAAACCTTGAAGAAGCCATCGTAGTGGCTACGCCGAAGCAAACGACGCAGCTCCGCAAGCAGCCCCTCTCGGCGAATATCTATAGTGGCAAGGAGTTGGAGCAATTACAGGTGACGAGCCTAAAGGGACTCTCCGCCCTTACGCCCAACTTCTTTATGCCCGACTACGGCAGCCGTTACACTTCAGCCGTTTACATTCGCGGTATCGGCAGCCGTATGAACACGCCCGCCGTAGGGCTTTATGTAGACAACATTGCGTATGTCGACAAGAGCGCTTACGACTTCTCGTTCACCGACATCGAACGTGTGGACGTGCTTCGCGGACCTCAAGCCACGCTCTACGGACGTAACACGATGGGCGGCGTCATCCGCGTGTATACTTCCGACCCTTTGCGCCACTCAGGCACGGAACTCTCCCTCGGGGGAAGCACCCGCAACGGCGGACGCTCCGCTTCATTCACCACCTTCCTACATCCGTCGGACAACTTCGGCATCTCGCTCACAGGATATTACAATGGCGAAGCGGGTTTCCTCAAGAACGCAACAACAGGTAAGCACGCCGACTTCAGCGATGCCGGAGGTGGCAAACTCCGTATGAGCTACCGCCCCTCAAACCGCCTCCGCTTTGACTTCACTGCCTCTTACGAGCAGAGTTATGAGGGTGCCTGCCCCTATTATTACGAAGGCGCTGTAAAGGGAACCGAACCTTATGCAGATTACCTCGGAACGCTCTCGCAAAATCGCCCTTCTACGTACCGTCGCAGTGTGTTAAACACAGGACTTAGCGTAGCTTGGCGCGCCGAACACTTTACGCTCAACAGCGTTACGGCATACCAGCGCGTGGCTGACCGACTCTTTATCGACCAAGACTTTATTGCTGCCGACATCTTCTCGCTCGACCAGCGCCAGAAGTTGAACACCATCAGCCAGGAGTTCTCCCTCAAGAGCAAGGGCGGAAAGCCTTGGCAGTGGACTACGGGCGTTTACGGTATGTACCAACATGCGAAGACCACTTGCCCTGTGGATTTCTATCAGGACGGAGTGGATTACCTCAATAATATATTTAAGAATGTGCTTCCCGCTGGTATGCCCATGTCGCTCGGATTTACGGGCAGCGAACTCCCCTTCCGTGCGAGCTTGAAGACACCCGCTGCCAACGCTGCGCTTTTCCACCAGTCGTCTTACAAATTCAGCAACGGCCTGACGCTTTCTGTGGGCTTGCGCCTCGACTATGACTACCAGCGCCTCGACCTTCGCTCGGGCGTAGCCACTCCTATCGCCTTCCAGTTCGCTATGATGGGTCGCCCCGTGCCGTTCCAGAGCAATCCCGTGTTGAACGATAAGTTGAACAACGACACGTGGCAACTCCTTCCCAAACTCGCCCTCCAGTACGACTTTAAGCAGAACCTCGGCAACGTCTATGCTTCAGTTTCTAAGGGTTACCGTTCGGGCGGTTACAACATTCAGGCTTACTCCGACCTTTCGCAGAGCATGCTTCAGGGAGACATGATGCAGCAGGTCTATGACTACAGTTACAACATGATGACCAGTATGGGCATGCCCGGAGTTGTGGTAGAAAAGAACTTGAGCAGTTTGAAGGAAAACATTCCTGCGCCTGCCGATGCCGCAACGCTTTACTACAAGCCCGAACAGACGTGGAGCTATGAGGTGGGTGGTCACTTCAACTTCTGCGAAGGCGCCTTCCAACTCGACGCTACTGCCTTCTGGATGGACACACGCGACCAGCAGGTGGCGAACTTTGCCGAAAGTGGTATGGGTCGTAATGTGAAAAACGCGGGTAAGAGTCGCTCTTACGGAGCAGAACTCTCGGCACGCACGCGCTGGATGGACAATCGCTTGACCGTAAACACCAACTACGGCTTTACGCACGCCACCTTCCGCAGCACGGACAACTACGTGCCTTACGTGCCCAAGCACACGCTGAGTGCAACGGCAGACTTCCGCCAACCGCTCAACAACGACGTGCTCCGTGCCGTAACCGTAGGCGCTAACGTCTTTGCCGCAGGCGACATCCAGTGGGACGAAGCCAATACGCACCACCAGGACTTCTACGCTACCCTCGGCGCGCACCTCTCCCTCGAATTTGCTCGCGATATGCAACTTACCCTTTGGGGCAAGAACCTCACTAACACGAATTACGACACCTTCCGCTTCGACAGCATGAACCGCCGCTACGCACAGCGCGGCATCCCCTGCCACTTTGGCGCAGAATTGAAGGTGAAGTTCTAAGAAACAACGGAGCCATCTCGCCCTATGGCGGATAGCAGAAAAAACAGTTCCGTTTCTCAAAAAACAAATCGGCACTTAAATCAAAATATCTGGGAGATAGTTCAAATTATCTCCCAGATATTTTTTTGTTCCTCCAATAGGAAGCAACGTTAAAGGGGAAGTCTCACCCGAAAAAGGAAGGAAGCGACATTCCATTGGGGAGTGTCGCTTCCTTAATTACCTAAAAAGCAAAGGCTTTACGTTGCTTAACCTTTTTCGGAGAGAAATGGGATTGGACTATCTCACCACCTTCTTGCCATTCTGGATGTAAACACCCTTTGCTGGCACTGTGTTGAGTTTGCGTCCGCTGAGATCGAAGAGTTCTGCGTTCTTGCCGTTAGCAATTACGCCATCAATGCCAGTTGTTGCGCTTACGACGAGTGTAGCATCAACAATAGAACCTCTGTTTGCAAGGAAACCGTTAGCACCTGTGCAAGTGCCGTCAGCAGCTATCTGACCGCCAGGGTCTACTGAGTTCCAGTCCATCTTGAAACGAATGCGGTACGTACCTTCTTCAGCAGGAGCCTTAAAGGGAGGAAGTGTCATCGTGTTGCGAGCGTTGCCCGTGAGCGATTCGCCCGCTGAGTTTACACCACCGTTCTGGTCGTCGTCAAAGTTACCCGTATAGAAGCTGAAAGACATGACTTCTGTACCACTTTGATCGGTAGAACCGTCGTTGAACGAGAACAACTGGTCGCCATCAAGGTCGATGTACACGTAAGCATTCATCCAGTTGCCCTCCTTATTGATTACGGCTGTGAGGTTGCTACCAGGCATGCATGAAAGTACGCATGCTTCATCAGCACTCTTGTCAATATAAGGTTTAGCTTGGTTTACATCAATTACTTGTGCTTCACCATCGCCTTCAGTAAGGGTAATGGTTGTAATCTTGCGGTCTGTTCCAACGGGATTTGCGTTCTTATCAAAGTTCGTTGGGTAGGGAACAAATTCCTTAGGCGTTACCGTAAGGGTAATCTGAGCCTGCACGTCAGAACCATCAGCAGCCTTGGCTGTAATCGTTACTGTACCTTCCTTCTTTGCCTTTACGAAACCGCTGGCAACGGTAGCGATAGTTTCATCGCTACTTTCCCAAGTAACAACGGGGAAGGTAGCATCAGCGTTCACCTTTGCCTTGAGCACAAACGTCTTCTTCACAGCCACAGTAGTCTTGCCCGTTTCCGTTTCAATAACAATATTCGTAATAGGCTTCACTGTTTCAGTAGCCATTACGCCATCAAAACTATAGACGCTGTTGCCGAGGAGTTTTGCCGTAATCTTCGCGTCAATATCAACGGGTTCACCTAAGGTGAGTCCGCCCATATTGTTTTGTTCACTGAACGACTTGCGGAAGATGACGCTACCCTTAACATTAGCAGGGATGTTGAGCGCTTCACGAAGGGTGAACTCATAAGTGCCAACCTTGTTTGAACCATTACGGAGCGCAAGCGTTGCCTTCTTACCGTTCCAAGAAGCCCAACCGTAAACATTGGTCTTGCTACCGTCCCAAGGATTGCCACCAACCCAGTGAATATCGGGAAGCACGTCAGCATTACGCTGCTGCCAAGCGATACATTCGGCAAGGTCTGCCCAAAGTTTTCCATCGTTGATGCTGTTCATCAAGTCGTAGTCGTTGTAGAGTTCTACGAGTCCCGAACCACAAACGAAAGCACAGCGCAATTCGTTGAGCACGTGCTTATATTCACGCGAATCGCCCGCAGGAGGACCAAACTTCGTGAGGATAAATCCGTGAGTCATCAATGTGTTGATAGGGCAGATGGGAGAATTCTGCACATAGTTCTGATAAACGAGACGGTCGCGGTAAGTAATCCAATTTTCACGGTTTACGGAGTTATTACCAATGCGGTCGTGGTCGTTTTCCTGGCGCCAAGTAGCGTCGGTGTACTGATACCAGAAAGGAGAAGCCCAAGTACCCACCGTAGTGTTGAAGAAGATGTCTTCACGAAGCTCTTCACGCACGTAACGTTCAAGGCGGATGATACCTTCTGCGTTTTCGTTACCCGTATCACCAGCATCAGGACCTACAGAGGTGAATTGTCCGGAAATACCATCGAACTTAAAGAAGCGGTAGTCGCCCTGGTTCATTACAAGGTTGTAAGCTGCATCCTTAAATGCCTTGTAGTAGGCAGGATTTGAGAGCTGCATTCCGCCCTTACCGTCCCAGTATTGACGGCGATACGTTCCGCTCTGACCATAACCACCTACAGGGCCGAGCCAAGCACCTACACCTGCACCCATTTCCTCAGCAAGATCCGCCATGTCGCGCATTTCGTTGGGGAATGACTTGTGGAATTTCCATTCTCCGTATTCGTCCCAACCGTCGTCGATAATATAGATGCTGGGAGTCACGTTGTAGCGATCGTAGAAGTCGCTCTTCCAGTGGTTAAGCACGTCGAGTACGTCGTCAGCCTTAGTGTTATCAAGGTGTTCGCGACCAGGTTGTGCGTTATTGCGGTTGATTTGGAGTTCATACCATGTGAGGTAAACGGGAACCGCACGCCAGGGCACTGCACGTTCTCTTTCTGAATACGCCAAGAATGAACGGCGCTTCTGAGTCTTATGGATATTTGTTTCTGCCTGACTTCCGTCTTGCGCAACGAGACCTACGACACCTGAAATCTTCCAGTTTTCACCCTTCTGAAGTGTTGTGTTACGACTCCAAAGTCCTTGGATGCCCACGATGTCGGTATTTACAACCACACCTTCCTTAGCGTTGTAAATCTTAGTGGTAATCGTGCTCTTTGCATTCACAGATTCGCTCTTATTCTCAATCATGGCGCGAATCGTAAAGGTGCCGTCGTAAGGAGCAGTGAATGTGTAAGTGTTCTTGCTGTGCTGACCGCCAGAGTAACCGCTGTGGTAGTCATTAGCTGCAATGGCACCGCTCGCTTCAAGCAAGTCAACACCACCGATGTTCAAACGGTGAGAACCGCTGGTGTACTTGATGAGCACTTCTACCTTCTGGTTCTTCTTCAACGTCACATTTTCCTGCTTGTATTCGAGGATGTAGGGATAATTTATGCCTATAGCTTCCTCCAGACGCTTGGGCACGGCATCTTCTGCCACCTGTGTCCAAGAGTCAGCCGTGAGACTGATGGGACCAAGCGTAGTTTCGAGCGTCCAATTATCTTCGTCGCCAGAAGCCTCGCCAGCTGTGTTGTAAGCCGTGGGATGCTCAAGACCAGCAAAAATCTTGTTGCTCATCAATACCGCACCGCGTGTATTACCTACCGTCTTGGGCGCAGAACCTGCCGCCTTTGTGTCAACATTGTACATCAAGGGAATTACGTTGTACATATCCACGTCATCAACGCCCACGAGTTCCATTTCCGAACGGAGGTAGTGAGAACCATCGCGGAGCACGGCGCGCCAAACGATGTCCACCGTCTTTTCCTTATAAGTATAAGAGTAGTTCGCTTCGAGCGCCTTACCAGCAAAATGCTCAGCGCCACCAATAGCCTCAGCATTTGCTTCGAGGTCTTTCACTTCAACGTTCTTCAAAGTCATACCAGAAGCAGAAACATTGTCACCGTTACCAAAGGCTACGCTGAAGATTTCAGTACCTGCTACAAGGTCCATCGCCTTTGAGCCTCCGAAGTAAAGAGCATCGCCCAACTTCACGAAACTTGCCGCAAGCACATTATTGCTGAACGTATAGACACCCTCGTTTTCCGTCAAAACGGCAGCACCTACTGCTTCCTGCTGAGCGGGATAAAGCACGGCGTTGGTGTAAGCCACCGTTTCGGGCTGTTCAGGGATTTGGGCGAAATAAACCGTAATCGTCTGCGCCACATCATTGATAGCCACAGCCGCAAACTGACCTTCGGGAGCCACAACCGTAATGTCGCTCTTCTTCACGCTGCCTTCGATCGTATAGGTATCGCCATTCTTCAGCGTCTGTTCGCCAATCGTAATGGTATAACCTTCGGGCATTGTGACGGTATAGTTACGCACAACGAGGACCACCTCCGTAAACGTCCACTTACTGCCTCCATCCCTGCTACCAGCGTCTTGCCAAAGTCCCAACGTGTTCGAGCCGTCAAGGGGATTGCCATCCACGCCCTGATACCAGTTTACGTACTTATCGTTACCGCCACTCTTCGTATAGGGCTGGATGTCATAGAAATCTTCTGCAAAGTTGTTCACCTTGAAATAGTCGTCCGCACCCTTCGTTGCCGACATCTTGATGAAGTCCTTGCCATTGTTATAACTTGAAGCGGCTGTGTAGGTCAACCACTTCGCAGCCTTGGTGCTGTAAATGTAATACGCCCCCGTCTTCCCCTCTACGGGATAGAAGGCAAAGAGTCCGTAATTAGCCTCCGTCTGAGTGGGAGCCGTCAGTGCGTTTGCAAACACACCGTTCGCATTCTTCATGGTGTAAACGTGCTCAGGCTTTCCCGCATCGGGGAGCACCGTCGACGCCACCACCTTGTCCGCCAAAGCCTGTGCCGAGACGCAAAGCATTGCCGCAATAAACGTAAAAATTTTCTTCATAAGTAAAGATTTATTAAGGAATTGAGATTAAAGTATTTCGCACGTTGCAAAGCAAAGGTACGGAATATAATTCTTTAACGTTAATTTTTTAATGTTATTTTTTTAATTCTGAAGCAAAAAAGCAAAAACTTTGAAGGTTCGATCTCATTTTTTTACAAAAAATCATTGTTGCGAATCGTAAATCGGCACTGAAGGGAAACCACCTCTGAGATGCGCAAAACTAAGTGCCGATTAAATTAAACTAAACGCCGATTAAATTAAACTAAGTGCCGATTTGTTTTTTGAATAACGGATGTCCTATTTGTAAAGTCGGGAACAACTAAAAATCCCCTCCTTGGAGGACCAAGAAGGGGGCATAGAAAACAACAAAACTATTTTTGCAACACTATAGTTACGGTTTAGATTTTCACCGCTGTGCCTGAGCACACGACCATAAGCATAGAACCGCTTTGACCTACGGTTTCATAGCTAAAGTCTACGCCTACTACGGCATTTGCGCCCATTGCCGCGGCGCGTTCTGAGAGTTCACGAAGCGCTTCTTCCTTTGCGCGGAGCAATACTTCTTCATACGAGCGACTGCGTCCGCCTACAAAGTCGCGGATAGAGGCAAAGATGTCGCGGAATACGTTGGTGCCAAAGATGGTTTCAGCTGTAACGATGCCCAGGTACTGCTGTACGGGGCGTCCTTCGATTGTTGGGGTTGTTGTAAGTAACATAATAAAGGAGAAATCAGAAAGGAGAAAGGAGAAAGACCATGCGGTCATTGCCTGTTGGTCTCTCAACCCTGCTGCTGGTTAATTAAAACTTAAAGGTCAAACCCGCGTAGGCGCCGTTAAAGTTCTTGATGGCATTGTTGTGGAAATTGTTGTGGCGATAACCCAAGTTGAGGCCCATCCAGTCAAGATTTTTTGTAGGCATGATGGTTATGCCTGCGTCATAGTAAGTGTAGTTATACGCAGCGTTACCGACGGTGCTACCCATTGTTGCTGTAATCTTGAAACGTAGGTATTGCTTGGTGTCGGCATCCAAAAGAAGGTCGCCCAAGCGGAAGGTAAGACCGCCACCAAGAGTCAACGCATCATCCCAATCTTTATTGCCATTCACGTCGCTTAACATAAGGTTGCTTCCAACTTCTCCGACAACGCCCAAGCGCCATGCAGGAGTGTAAGAAAGGCGAACGGATGAATTTAAAAATTGCTTGCCTTTGTTTTCGGTAGTTCCGTTGAAGTTGAAGTCTAATGCAAAGGGGCAAGACTTTTTAATGGTTGTTTTTTCAACTGAGTTTTGAGCAAATACACTGGGTGCAACCATGCACATGAGTGCAAGAATCATTTTCTTCATAATCTTATTTTTTTTGATAGGGGTTAATATTCTGTTTGAATAAGGGGTGTTCTAAAATGTGAAGTTAAAACATTTTACTCATAGTCTCCTCCGCATTCTTAAGGAAGTTTTCGTCGATGGCAGGTGTGTTGTTGAGGTCACCCTTAAGGTTATTGTAATCAATATTTCCCTTCATGATAATAATCATTGGGACTGCGCCCTTGCCAACTACGCGGAAAACCAATTCGTGAGCAAATTTGTCGTCACCAAGTGTGTAAGTCTGAAGCGTGTCACCCTCGGGCTTTTGCTTTTCACTCAGTTTGAAACCATTGTCAAGGAGTTTTTGGAGTTCAAGTTCCAGTTGTTCGCAAAACTCTTTGGGGTGGGTCTCGTTAGCAATAATAGTTTGGCTCTTAATTTTAGTTTTATCCTTCCAACCTTTATTCATAATCTTTATAACAAACGAAGGAAACTTAACGACCTCCGTATCTTCCACCTTGTTTAAGGCCTGAATCAATTTGTCAGTAGTTTGCGCAAATGTCATTTGGGAAACGAGCAGTAGCGCAAGGGTTATAAAAATTCTGTTCATTGTCTTGGGAATTAAAAGTTGCAGGTTTAGGGTTGTTTGTGTAATTCTTTACCGAGCAGTTCGGTAACGTCTGATAGCGAGATGCCGAGTTGTTGCAGCTGCTGAGCAATGCGGGGCACTTCTGTCTCAAAGAAGTGGCGGCGACGGTTATCAAGGATAATCTGTTGCGCCTCGGGGGCTACGAAATACCCCAATCCGCGCTTGCTGTATAGCACCCCACGCTGCGCCAAGAGGTCGTAGGCTTTAACCGTAGTGTTTACATTGACCTCTAAGAGCACGGAATAATCGCGCACTCCCGGCACACGGCTGTCTGCAAGGTAGATGCCCGCCAGGATTTCATCACTCAGTCGCTCGGCTATCTGAATAAATATGGGTTGTCCGTCTGTAAAATTCATAGCATTCGGCTGAAGGGGTGAATATTAAAGAACCTGGATGCGGCAATAGCGACGGTAGGCAAAGTAGATTACTCCTACCGCGAGCGCAGCGATAAGGAGGGCGTAGATCACGAGGATTGCAGGGTGTGACAAGAAGAAATTGTCGAAGAATGCCGGGATGTTGAGAAAGATTCCAGGGTTCACGAAGAGCATAATGGCTGTTACTTTCACGAATGCCATTTTTCGGAAAAACGCACTGCCCAAGATGTACAAACTGCAAGCGAGCAAGTGGCACGCAAGTACGAGGTAGGGCGCAGCGGGAAGCATTTCTTCGAGGTCGGCATAGAAGGTGAAGAGTTTACAAACCTCACCCAGTTGCAACAACAAGCTATTCTGCACCACAACTCCCGCCCCGTGGGCAACCAATGTATAAAGGGCATTGATGAGTTCGGAGCAGAGGTAACTCATGAGGAACACGAACTGAAAACCTAAGATGGCGAGCAGATGGCGTACGGCAGCCTTCTCCAAATTTGAGGCGGGGAGCATAAAGTTTGAGATGCGGTGCTCCTTCGTGTCGAGGTCGGCGTAAACAAGACTCAGGGCGTAGCACGAACCTATGATTTGTATGGCAACCACACAGAATAATTGCACAAAAAAGCGGATGGGCAGTTCCTCAATAGCGTTGCCGAGGAAATGAGTCAAGGTGTTGGCGATAAAGAGTACGGCAAAAAATGCCACGTATGTGCGACGGTGCTCCACAAGGTCGCGACGGAGCACACTGCAAAAGCGAGAGTATGAAAAGTGAGTCATAGCGAGAGGTTAATGAGGGTAATAGGCAGCATTTTTCTTCGCCTGGCGCGCCGTCTCAAGGAGGTTGGGCACGGCATGTACGGCATTAAAGAGCAGTTCGAGGTTGAGCGGAGTTTCCTGTCCCTCGGTGTTGGCACACACTACGAGGTGGCCGCCAATATAGGGGTAGGCAAAGAGGGCATCCTCCGTAGGCGCTCCCATAGGTCGTTGCTCAAAACTGAGAAGTTCGGAGAGTTCGGCTGTAGAACAGTCGGCAAGCAAACGGCTGCGCTCTACGATCATCACATGATCGAGTAGCACGTTTACGTCGCCCACCTGGTGGGTAGAAATTAGGATCGTGCGCTCATCGTTCATGCTTGAAGAAATCACCTTTCGGAATTGCCCCTTCGCAGGTATGTCAAGTCCGTTGGTAGGTTCGTCCATAAGGAGCAACTTCGTGTTGGTAGCGAGCGCAAAGCTCATATACACCTTCTTCTTCTGCCCCATAGAGAGCGCGCCAAGGTTGAGCGTGGTGGGCAATTCAAAGTCGCGTAGGTTTCGTTCCAAGTCGTCCCAACTGAAACGGGGATAGAAGGGGGCGTTGATACGCACGTAATTTTCTAACGTCATCTTGGGAAGTTCAAACTCCTCGGGCACAATAAATATATCCTGCAACGTCTCGGGCAATCGGCGTTGTGGTTCCACACCATCTACCGTAACCAACCCCTTTACGGGGCGGAGCAATCCGGCAATGAGGTAAAGCAGGGTGGACTTCCCCGTGCCGTTCTTGCCTAAGAGTCCGTATATTTTGCCGGGCGCAATGGAGAGCGAAAAGTCCTTAAACACAGCGTTTAACTTGCCTCCATAACCAAACGAAATGTCTTTTACTTCAATCATAATCGTTGTTGTGTTTTGGTGTAATAGTTTAATATGACACTGCAAAGGTATTTCTTTTTTCTATACCTCAAAAATTTTTCAGAGAAATTTTCGAAAAAAGTTGTAACTTTGTACTTGCAGAGCGTGTAACTCACTTTGCACGACGCACCACGGAGGCATTCAAGAATCCTCGGCACGTTGTTCAAACTTATAAGGAGATAATTTAATTTATAAGGGCTATAATTTGATTTATACGCCGATTTGTTTTTGACGATAGGGAGAGCGGAAAGAACTTTAAGGATTTCAGTATGCCTTTCTCCCTTAACCTTCCCTTTCCCCCTCTAATCGTGCACCCTTAACCTTTAACCGTTCAACGCTCACCTTTAACCGTTCAACGTTCATGGCTATCAACAAGAAACTTTGGCTGATTCGCCTGTTGCGTCAGCGTCCGCAGGGACTTTCGCGACAGGAGATTCTCAACGCTTGGGCGGATGAGGACGACCGTGGCAGACCGATGCCGCCGTCCACCTTTCACGACCAATGTAATGAGATGATGCGTGTTTACGGAGTGAAGGCGGTGCTTCGCAATGGGCGATACACGTTGGAGCATACCGACAATGGGGAGTCTGACTTCTTCAATTTTCTCCTGGAACGCAATGAGGATTTCCAGATGGCGGGTAGTCTATTCCTACCCGACCTGCATGAAGCCATTGAGCGCCGACGGGTGGTAAAGATGGAGTATCACTCGCTCAACCGTGCGGCATATACTCTCACGTTGGCGCCCTACTGTCTACGCTTTACGCAGGGGAATGCTTATGTCGTGGGCTTTTCTTCTCACCACAGCCAGGTGCGCACGTTCGCACTCGACCGCATTCGCTACGTGCAGCAACTGCCGCAACGCTTTACCCGACCTACGGGTTTTAATGCCGCCATCTACTTCCAACACAGCTATGGCGCTTTTGGCGGTGACGACATTGCTCCCGAAACGATTGAGATTCGCTGTAACGTATGGCTCACCTCCTACCTGCGCCAACGCCCCTTACACCCCTCACAACGGGAGTCGTCGCCCGGAACCTTCACCCTCAACGTCGCACTTACCAAGGATTTCGTCTCTGCCCTGCTTTCGTTTGGTCCCGCCCTGGAAGTCATTACGCCCACTGCCTTGCGTGAGCGCTTAAAAGCGTTGGCAACTGAAATGGTAGGGTTGTATGAGGTATAACCTCAAGGTCTTTAGAGTCTTTAAGGACTTTAAGGTCTCCAAGGTCTTGACACCTCGATAGAAAGTATCCCCACGCACGTTGCGTCAGCCTATTCCGAGGCTCTTTCACCTTTCCCCGTTCTCCGTTCACCGTTCTCCGTTCACCTTTCCCCGTTCTCCGTTCACCTTTCCCCCTTCCCCCATGCTTATCTTTCACACCGCCGATTGGCACCTTGGAAATATATTTCACCGCCACGATCGTTTGGCGGAACACCGCCACTTCTTCAGCTGGCTCATCGCTCAGCTTCGTGAGCACCAACCCGACATCATGATTGTTTCGGGTGACATTTTTGACAATGCAAATCCCTCGGCTGCGGCAGAAAGCCTCTTCTACGAGGTGTTAAAAGAAGCTGTACAGGCTGTGGCAGGCATGCAAATTGTAATTATTGCTGGCAATCACGATTCTGCCCATCGCTTGGAAGCTCCTTCGCCCTTCTTGAAGGCTAATAATATATATGTGCGCGGAAACGTGAAGCGCACTGACAATGATACCCCCGACTTCGGCGACTTGTTGCTGCCCTTGAGCCGTAGAACAAGTAGCGAAGCCGAGGTGGTGTGCTTGGCGCTCCCCTTCTTACGCAGTTCTGACTATCCCTCGGGGCTCTCCGTGGGCGACGGTATCAAATACTACGTTGAGGGGATGCTCAAAGCCCTTCATCGTTCGGAGTTTAAGAAACTCCCCATCATCGCGGCGGCACATTTCTATGCCGCTGGTGCAGAGATTTCGGAGGAACACAGCGAGCGCCTCGTCGTGGGCGGACAGGATGCCGTATTGACCAAGGTGGTGGACAAGCAAGTGGGGTACACGGCGCTCGGACACATTCACCGTCGGCAGTGTGTCGATTACGACCGACAGATGTGGTATGCTGGGAGCATCCTTCCCCTATCCTTCAGCGAGAAACACTATAAGCACGGCATCAACTGCGTACGCATGGACGACAATGGCAAATGTACGGTGACACAACTTGACTATACGCCCTTGCGCCGCCTACGCTCCATTCCTGAAAAGGGAGCTGCAAGTACCGCAGAGGTGCTTGAAGCCTTGTCGCTACTACCCACGGCTGACGAACTGCCGAACCGAGACGGGTGGGACTATCTTGAAATTCGCGTTCAGGAACAACAGCCTGAGCCTACCTTCCTCGCGGAAGTGACAGAGGCACTGCGCGGAAAGGCGGTCTACTTCTGTCGCATCGTAAGGGAAATGCCGGTACGTAATAGTGCCGAACAAGAACGCGTAGTAAGCAATGCCGCTCTACACATTACCCCCGAGGATATGGCACAACGCTTCTACCGCCAACACTACGGCGAAAATATGCCCGAAGAAATGCTTGAACGTTTCACAAAAGCAATGCTCTAACCCCTATGGTTATTACCAAAATCATCATACGCAACTTAACCTCGCTCGCTGGCGAGCACGTCATCGACTTTACCCAAGAACCGCTGCGCTCAGCCGGACTTTTTGCCATCACTGGGGATACGGGGGCGGGAAAGTCTACCATTCTCGATGCCATCTGCCTGGCGCTCTATAACAAAGCCCCACGCTTTGACAACGTGCAGCGCTTGAAGAACGAAGACGTGGAGAAAAACGACATCAATACTTCTGACGTGCGCAATTACCTGCGCCGAGGCGAGAAAGAAGGCGCTGCCATCGTAGAATTTACGGCTACGACGGGAGCGAAATACCGTGCCACATGGTTTCTGCGCCTTAAACGCACAGGAAATTACGACAATGTGGTGCATACATTGGAACAGATTTCACCCAACAAGCGAGTGTACGACAAAGCTGAGGTGAAAGAACGCATCATTCAGGCTGTAGGGTTGGATTATGCCCAATTCTCACGCACTGTAATGCTGGCACAAAATAGTTTCTCCAACTTCCTCAATGCACGTATTGAGGAAAAGTCAGCACTGCTGGAGAAACTTACGGGAACTGAGGTGTACGGCACCATTTCTATGCGCATCTTTGAGGAAAAGTCAAAGGCAGAAATGGCACTCAAGGAATTGCAGGTAGAAAAAGACACCGTACTGCGCGACCACTTGGATGAAGAAGACATTCGTGACTATGAACGCCAAAAAGCCCTGCTTGAAACGGCGCGTAAAGACCTCGAAAATCAATGTAAAATCACCCAGCAACAACTCAAGTGGCTTGACGATTACGACAAAGCCACTTTAGAGGTTGAACGTTGCGAGGTAGCGTATTCTGAAGCCTACAAAGCCTATCTTGAATTGACGAACGAGCGAAATCTCTTGGACAGATACGACGACGTGCTCTGCCAACAGTCGCTTTTCAACGAGATTGTCAATCACAGAACGAACATTGAGAAATGTAAACAGGAACGCAGTCAAGTTGAAACCCAACTCAAAGAGGCTAACACGAAAGTTCAGGACATGCGCACGGCATACGACTTAGCGACATCCCGATTAGTTGAAGCCACGAAGCAGATGGAACAGCGTCGCCCCGACATCCAGCGCGGACTTACCATCCAAGGGGAAATGAAAGAGAAGATGGCGCTACTTGAAACGCGTGACGCTGAACTGCAAAAGGCACAAATAGACGTTGAGGAGCGCAAGAGTGAACTGACACTCAAGCAAAATGAACTTGCAGAACTGAGTGCACACATCAAATCCCTACAATACTCGGTGCAAGGGCTTTCTATTTACCGTACCATGTTTGAAAAGTTCGACACGGTCAAAAGTAAACTCACCGACCTCGAAAAGGAAAGCCTCAACAACTCGACCTTGCACCGCGAGATGCAGGAGCAACAAAACGCACAGCAACGCCTGAACCAACTTCTGGAGAAAGGTAACCGCGATGTGCAGAAGTCAAGCGACTTGCTCAGCACCCGTAAGGCGGAAGTGGCACTTTACGAACAGCAAAACCGCACGGTAAACATCAATCAGCTACAGCAGAATATCGCCAACAATACCGTGCGCCTCTCTGCCCTACGCTCGGCAAAGAATCTTTGGATGCGCCTGGTGAAAGACTTTGATGAAGCGGAAGAAGTCCAGATGCAGGTCAACGCTTCGCGTATTTCGATCGACCAACTCACCAAAGACCTCACGCGACTCGACCAAGAAATTGATATGGCGGCACAAAATTTCAAGGCTGCCCAAGAGAATTACACCTATCACAGCAGTCAGAGTATCGAAGAGATGCGCCGTAACTTGAAAGAAGGCGCTCCGTGTCCCGTCTGCGGAGGTACGCACCACCCTTACCACACAGAGAGCGCCCGCGAGATTGGTAAGATCTTCGAGAACATTGAAAAGCGCTACAAAGAGACGAGTGAGCAGTTGGAGGAACTGAAGAACAAAGCCAGAAACCTACGTGCAACCCTCGCCAACAAACAAGGGAAATACGAAGTGCAGCAACGTAACCTCGAGCGCACCATCGCTGACTTGCAAAGCAATCAAGCGGAATGGCAGGAGTTTACTACGCTCGACACTACCTTTAAGGAATGTTCGGCTTCGGTAAATCGTCAAGCCAGAATGATTACCTTGGAGCAACTTATCGACAATACCGAAAGCGCCCTCAACCGTCAGCAGGAGGAACTCGCAGTCTTTACAAAGAATCAGGAGAATATCAATGCGCTCAACCAACTTATCCGCTCACTTTCGGAACGTGTAGCAGAGGAAACGGCACAAGTTTCACAGTTGGACGCACAACTGAAAATCGTACGTTCGAAGCAGACGGACGTGAAGCAGCGTATCGACCTCTCCGACCGACGTCTGAAGGAAATTTATTCCGACCTCGACCTTATGATTACCGATTCGGGATGGATGGCTAAGTGGCGCAACAATCCTGAACTCTATGCCTCACACCTTTCTTCGCTCTTTCAGAATTGGATGAGCACCACGCGCAAGTTGGAAGAGGCTTTGCAGAAGCGCGATCTCACAGAAAACTTCGTACGTCAGCAAGAAAAGGAATTGCAAGTGGCGCAGCAAGGCATCAATGCCACACGCGAACGACGCGATGCCACACGCGAACTCCTACGTATCAAGCAGGACGAACTTACGGCGCTCTTTGGCGCACGCACTCCCGAACAAGTGGACGAAGACCTCAGAGAAATCGTACGCTCCGTGACAGAGAAGCAATTAGAGGCGAAGGTGCACTACGACAATGCCCAAAACGAACTCGCAGAAATCACTGGGTCGAAGCGCAAACTCGAACAGGACTACCTACACTTCACCCAGCAATACACGCAGCAGTCTTCGCAGCTCGACTTCTGGATGCACAATTACAATCGTGACCATTCGCCACTGCGCTTTGCCGAACTCGAACGCTTGTTTACCGACAAGCGCGACTGGAATGCCCTGCGCCGACAGATTGCGGAATGTAAGGAACGACTAACCGTCACAGAAAACACGCGCAACCTGGCGGAGCAACACCTCAACCTCGTTCGTCAGGACACCATGCGCCCCAACAGCGAACAAGGCGAGACGCGCGAAACGCTCAACGAGCAACTCCAACTCACAGAGCTCCACATGAAGGAAAACAGCGAGCGCTACGGACGCATTGCCGAAAAACTCGCACTTCACAACAAGGCTCTACACGAAGCCGAACTCATGCGCAAGCGCTTTGATGACGCCGAGGAAAACCTACGTTGGTGGCAGCGCCTCAACACCCTCTTTGGAAGTGCCGACGGCAAGAAATTCCGAGAAATTGCGCAGAGCTACACCTTTGAATATCTCGTTCAGCAGGCTAATGCTCAGTTGCGCCAACTCTCACCGCGCTATCGCTTGCGCACAGTTGAAGGAACACTCGCCCTACAAATCATTGACTGCGAAATGTTCGACCAACAGCGCTATGTAAGTTCACTTTCGGGAGGCGAAACCTTCGTGGTGAGCCTTGCCCTCGCTTTAAGCCTTGCCAACCTCTCCAGCGAGGGACTCAGCATCGGCAGTCTGTTTATCGACGAAGGGTTTGGCAATCTTGACCAAGACTCACTCAACCTCGTCATGCAGGCATTGGCAAACCTACAAAGCCAACAAGGCAGAAAGGTGGGCATTATCAGCCACACGGAAGCCATCCGCACGCAAATTTCTCCCCGAATCAACGTCATCAAAAAGGCTATCGGGGGCGAAAGTTTCATTCGTGTGGAACAATAACCTGAGGGGTACACATACCTTCCCAAATGCGAAAAACGATCTGGGAGATAAATGAAATGATCTGGGAGTTAGTTTTAACTATCTCCCAGATTGTTTTTTGTAAGTCCCATGCCTTATCAGTTCTCACCCAATGACTGAAAAAAACATCCCGCCCATGCCCTATTCCAAGGCATACGTGGGATGTTTTGTCGTTTTGCGTCTCGTCAATGAGGCGGCTACGTCTAATAATAATTGATGACGAAGTTTTCCTTATTCAAGCGCTTCTCAAAGAAGCAGATGCCAAAGTCGTAAAGGTCGAAACTCACGCGCACTTCAGGCAAAGCCAAGAGGCGCTTCCAGGCTTGAAGTGAAGATTTTGAGGCATGGATGCCCTTGATAAGCAATGCGGAACCATCATGAACATGAGGCATGAACGTGTTTACGAGTTCCTGCCACTCCTTGCAATCAATGTAAAGAAAGTCGGGGATTTCACTCCCATTTAAGGGCAACTCGGCATTGATATGCAACGGACAATTACGCGCTGCACGGATGTATTCACAGGTGTGGCGGAAGGCTGCTGTATCAGTTCCATAGGCAGCGATGCTACGCGGTCGTGCAAAATTCACCACTCGGAATACGAGGCGGTCATCCTTCAGTCGTGCCCGATTAGGTACGTTTACGCCCTTGCTTTCCAGGTCTGCGTAAGCATAATACACCCCCGCTTCGTAAATCACACTGGTTACGAAGTTGAAAGCAAAGGGCGAGTGGATGTTATACCCACAGCGCTTGCGAATGCGGCGAAGCCAACGGAGGGGGCGAAAGATGTGGAAAGGATTTTTCAAGGTGTGGAGAATCGTTACACGGTAATAATGCTTAGGGAATTTCAGTTGTTGACGTAATGCACGAATGTGTGTCCACCAAAGTCCTCGGTCGTCACCGTAGCTTTGGAGATGATCGGCGCCGGGATGCCTTCTGTATGGAGGGTGTCCGTACCTATTTCTTCCCACGCCTCATCCCAAAGCGCGCGGTCAATGAAACTTTGCAACACCTGCCTACCGCCCTCAACGAGTAGGGCTTGAATATTGCGGCGGTGAAGCTCTGTGAGCAGCGTGTCAATGTCGGTGAAGGCTTCAAAACCCTCGGGGAGTTCGGCTTCGGGAATGTTGCCCAGCACAAGGCGCAGGGGCGCAGGTCCGTCCCAAGCGCGGGGCGTTAAAGAGGGCTTGTCGAGCAGCAAGGTGCGATGCCCCACGAGAATTGCCTGATGCGTGGTGCGCAAGCGGTGAGCGCGGAGCTGCGTTTCTGGCGTAGAAATCAGCAGGGGCTTTTGCGTCGCATCCGTTCGGCAAGCGTCGATAAATCCATCCGCACTGCGCGCCCATTTTAGGGTAACGTAGGGGCGCTTGTGGGTGTGAAATGTAAAGAAATGACGGTTGAGCGCCTGACACTCCGCTTCACACACGCCTACAATGACTTCACAACCCGCATCGCGGAGCATCTGAATGCCTTTACCTTTCACTTTTGCAAAAGGATCCACACATCCCACCACAACACGGGGGATGCCTTCGCGGATAATCAACTCGGCGCACGGCGGTGTCTTTCCATAATGCGCGCAAGGTTCAAGGCTGACGTATATCGTGCTTTCGCGGAGCAGCGGGCGGTCTTCGGGACGCACGGAGTGCACGGCATTTACTTCGGCATGGGCTTCTCCGCAACGCACGTGGTACCCTTCACCAATGATGCGGTCGTTGTGCACAATTACAGCCCCCACCATCGGATTTGGAGGAGCAGTTTGTTCGCCTTGACGGGCAAGTTGGATGCAGCGAAGCATGTATTTTTGCATAAGTGTGAGGTTTAGTTGACGAGTAGACAAGGTACAAGTAAACAAGATGGGTAGCGTTCTCCTTTCACCGTTAATCGTTCACCGTTAACCCTTTCTCGCGCGCACCATTCTGTCGTTACCGTAGAAATCCTTGCGGAGTTCCACATCGCAGAATCCCAAGTCGCGGAGCAAGTTACAGGTCTCGGCGCCATAGGCACGGTTGATTTCAAAGTAGAGTGTGCCTCCAGGGGAAAGGTTGCTGAGGGCGAGTTGCGCAATAGCGCGGTAGAAGCGCAGGGGGTCGGTGTTGGGCACGAAGAGTGCCGTGTGGGGTTCGTGAAGCAGGACGGAGTCGGTCATCTCTGCCTTTTCCGCCTCGCAGATATAGGGAGGATTGCTCACGATGCAGTCGTAGGTTTCCGCCTCTGTAACATGGAGCACATCCACCTGCTTGAAATCTACTGCCACCCCGTTGCGTTCGGCATTACGACGGGCTACGGCGAGGGCTTCTGCTGAAATGTCCCATGCGGAAACCGTTGCCTGGGGGAGAAGTGAGGCCAACGAAATAGCAATACAGCCCGAGCCAGTACCAATATCGAGCAAGCGGAGCGAGGGTTTCTCTTGCTGTTCCGCAACTACCCACTCCACGAGTTCAAGCGTCTCGGGGCGCGGAATCAGTGTGGCTGGTGTCACCTCAAACGTCAGATTGCCAAAAGGCGCTGTGCCTACGACATACTGCAAGGGTTCTCCCTGGCTCAACCATGCGGCACATTCCTTAAAGCGTGCTTTCTCCGTCACCGAAAGTCCCTCAAATCTGCCCAAAAGCACGTCCGTCTTGCTCAACCCAAAGACATCTTCGAGCAGGGCATAGACTATGGCACGCGCCTCTGCAACTCCGTGCAAGGGGGTAAGCGTTTGAATGAGTTTTTGTAGCATATTATTGATGGCTAAAGGCGGAAAAAAGGCAATACACCCAACGTTGGAAAAACCACATCGGAAATTCTAAAAATTATTCGGCACTTAAATCAAACTAATCGGCGCTTAAATCAAACTAATCGGCAGTTTGTTTTGAGCATACGGGAGTGGGAGTATGTTACCACGGACAGGGCTTTACTTCACTGGAGGTACGGAGCTCTATTTACGTAATTTTGTTCAAGACTCTCCGCCTTACAACTGCCCACTTTCAATTTGTAGCACAATGCGTTCCACTTCCTTATCCTCGCCTTCGGGGTCGTAATGTTTATTCAGGCTATTGCCGAAAAGCAAGGCGATGCCTTGATAGACGTTCGCACGGGTGTGACCCAGGAATGCCTTGGTGATGGCATACCCCGTGTTGTTACATTCGCGGTCGACGAGTTTGACGAGCAAGCGCCCCTGAGTGCGACTCAACTTCTTGAATTGTTTGCCGTATTGTTCGATAAGTCCCTTCTCAACACGCTTTAGGTGCGCCTCGCGCTCGCTTTCGGGGAAATATTGCAACACCTCGTAAGTCTCAAGAATGGTTTGGCGCACCATCTTCGCCAAGGGATAAACGCGCTTTACGTTGCGCACCAAGCGGTCGTACTGTTGCTTGGCACGATTACTCTTGTGCTGCTTAGGCGGAAACTTATGCAGTGTGGGGAAGGTGACATGAGGAATCGTATCGCCATTATACTCCACAGAATCTACGCGCACAGTAACCTGAGCTGCGGCAAGAACGATACCACAACACCACATGATGGCCACTATTATGCACTTCTGAATCCTCATACAGCGCAAATTTAGGAAGAAAATGTGGTTTATTTCGTCATAAAATAAGTAAACCCGCCATGACTTGGGAAAAATATCTTTACTTTTGCTTGTATAAACAACATAGACGCTAACCAGTGCACCGACTACCGTGGGTAGCAAGTGTACACTAACTCAAATATGCCATGGCTAAGAACAAGAATAAAGAAAAGGCGCCACGCCTTTCGAAGAAAGAGATCCATGAAGGATTGCTGACGCTATTTGAAATGAATCCTGCCAAGGATTTAGATATAAAGCACATCTTCCGCCACCTGCAAGCCAAGACACATGGTGCAAAAATGCTGGTGATGGACGTTATTGACGACCTCGTGTTTGACGATTACCTTGCGCGTGCCGCAGAAGGGGTGTACCGCCGTGTACACCGCAGCAACGATATGGTAGGAACCTTCCGCCGTAAGCGCAATGGGCACAATATTTTTGTTCCCGACGATGGCGGAAAGGACATCTTGGTGTGCGAGCGCAATGCCATGCATGCACTTGACGGCGACAGGGTAAGAGTGACCATGCTTGCCCGCCGACACGGACATACAAGGGAGGCGCAAGTGACAGAGATTCTTGAACGCGTAAAAGATACCTTTGTCGGGCAGCTTCAGGTGGAAAAGAATTACGCCTTCCTCATTACCGAAAGCCGCTCTTTGGCGACCGATATTTTTATTCCCAAGACAGCACTCAAGGGAGGGAAGACAGGCGACAAGGCTTTGGTACAAATCGTGGAATGGCCCGAGGATTCGAAGAGTCCCATTGGGAAAGTGATTGACATTCTCGGCAAACAGGGCGAAAACAATGCCGAAATGCACGCCATCCTTGCCGAGTACGGGTTGCCCTACAAGTATCCTGCCAACGTAGAACGCGCCGCCGAGAAAATAGAACCCGGAATCACGCCCGAAGAAGTGGCGCGCCGCCTCGATATGCGCGATGTGTTGACCGTGACTATCGACCCGAAGGACGCCAAGGACTTTGACGACGCCATTTCTATCCGTCCGCTTGAAAAGGGTGAGTGGGAAGTGGGCGTACATATCGCCGACGTCTCCCACTATGTGAAGGAGGGCGACATTATCGACCGTGAGGCGGAAAAGCGTGCCACAAGTGTGTACCTCGTTGACCGCACAATTCCCATGCTGCCTGAAAGACTTTGCAATTTCATCTGCTCGCTCCGTCCCGACGAAGACAAACTCACCTATTCTGCCATCTTCCGCATGAATGAAAAGGGCGACGTGCTGAAATGGCGCCTTGCTCACACCGTTATTCGTTCCGACCGACGCTTTGCTTACGAGGAAGTGCAACATATCTTTGAGCAAAACGGTGAGGCTTCCGAGCAAGATTACAACCTTCCCGGTGAACATCCCGAAATTACGGGTTCGTTTGAAAATCCTGTGGGGGAATATGCCCACGAACTCCTTGTGCTCAACCGCCTTGCCAAGCAACTGCGCGCCAAGCGCTTTAAGAATGGTGCGATAGGTTTTGACCGTCCCGAGGTGCGCTTTGAAATTGACGAAAAAGGCACGCCCATCAGCACGTACATCAAGATTGCGAAGGACGCCAACAAACTTGTGGAAGAATTTATGCTGCTTGCCAACCGCTCGGTGGCTGAAAGCATCGCCCTTGTGCCAAAGGGCAAGACGCCCAAGGTGCTCCCCTACCGCATTCACGACGTTCCTGACCCCGAAAAGTTGGAAAAGCTCCAGAGCTTCATTGCGAAATTCGGCTATCGCCTTCGTACGGAGGGTTCGAAGAAGGATGTTTCGATGAGTATCAACAAGTTGCTCGACGATGTCAAGGGTAAGAAGGAAGAAGGCGTTGTTGAACTCGTGGCACTCCGCGCCATGATGAAGGCAAAGTATTCTACGCACAACATTGGGCACTACGGTCTTATGTTCCAGCATTACACACACTTCACTTCGCCCATCCGTCGCTACCCCGACACGCTTGTTCACCGCCTCCTCACGCGCTATGAAGAGGGAGGCAGAAGCGTGAGCCAAACGAAGTATGAAAACCTTTGCGAACACTGCTCGCAAATGGAACAACTGGCTGCTGCTGCCGAACGCTCCTCTATTAAGTACAAGCAAGTGGAATTTATGAGCGCCCGCCTCGGACAGGAATTTGACGGCAAGATTTCGGGCGTGACGGAGTTCGGTATCTACGTAGAATTGGACGAAAATAATTGCGAGGGCATGGTTGCTCTGCGCGATTTGACGGGCGACTATTACGAGTTTGACGAACGCAACTACTGCCTGGTCGGACGCCGCACCCGCCGTGTCTATGCCCTTGGCGACAAGGTGCGCATCCGTGTGGAGCGTGCCAACCTTGAGCGCAAGATTCTCGACTTCTCCCTCGTGGGCGAGCATGTTGACGTCTTCTCAACCCCTGCGCCCAACGTGTTTGCGCCGAAGAATAGCAAGAAAGGAAAGAAGCAGGGAAAGGAAAAGAAGGGAAAACGTAAATAACCCCCTCTCCTACACAGCCTCTCCCCTTATAACCTCATAACCTTAAAACCTAACAACCTCACGCCCTATGAAAGTCTACGTTATGTCGGGATGTCCCGACTGCACCCAAATCAAAGAAATCGCAAAGACCGATGCGCGCTTCACGCTTATCGATATCGGCGAAAGTCCGCTGAACCTGAAAGAGTTTCTGCGCCTGCGCGACGCGCATCCCGCCTTTGACCGTGTGAAAGAGCGCGGCACGATTGGCATCCCCTGCTTTGTGCAGGAAGATGGAAGCATCGTATTTTCGATGGATCGCTTGACCGACAGCCCCAACATCAAGACCACAGGAGACGACGCCCCAACAGGAGCCGCTTGTAGCCTTGACGGGAAGGGTTGTTAGGAGATACATACCACTGGTGTTGACCTAAAAAAGCAACACCGGCAAACGGCAAAAAAGAATCGGCACTTAATTTCAACTAATTACCGATTAGTTTGAATTAAGTGCCGATTTATTTTTAGAAATTCCCATCCATTTGTCATTGCCCCACGAAAAAAGTCACGCCCCACGGTGGGGGCGTGACTTTTATGCTTGTGCCAATTTACCATAGTAGCGACGTGACGCTTCCTTTTGGCGGTCGAGCGAGAAGTTGCTGACGCGCTTGAGGTAACCAATGATGCGCGTAAGGTAATCTACGTTCTTCGAACCACAGTGGGGACATTCCTTGAGATAGCGCTTGTCAATTTTTCCACAATCCTTACAGAGCGTGTTGGGAATGTTGAACGTGAAGTAGTTACATCCTTCCTTCGAAGCAATACGAAGGAGCTGACGATACTGCGCTTCGCTAAGATGCTCTTCAAGGTTGAGGTGAAGTGCCGAACCACCCGTGAGGTGCTCAATATACTTACGTCCGTGGAGGCGGAACTTCTCAATAACGTCCGTATTCGTGTCTTCCACCACGTAGAAGTAAGAGTTGTAACATTCACGAGGGACGTAGTAACCATCTTCGCGGTCCCAGCGCGCATGCTTCACACCCACGTTCTCCGCAGGAATCATTTCGCAGTTGAAGAGCACGTCCTTCGAGCGATACTGCTTGTTGTACTTCTCAATAAGCGAGAGAATGTTTTCAACAAACGTAGCATATTCCTCATTATCCGAGATGGTGAGCCCAAGACTTTCGGCTGCTTCCACCATACCATTGACCCCGATGGTCAAATATTGGCGCTTGATGTTAATATAACCAGCATCGAAGAGGGGGAGCATACCCTTGGTAAGCAAATGCTTGAGGTTTTCGTTATAAGCCATCTGTACCTTGTGAACAAGGTCAACCACCTCATTGAGGAAGTCGGTATAGAGACGCCCCTCACGGGTTGCCTGCTGCACACAGCGGTTGAGGTTGATGGTCAATACTGATTTTGAACCCGTACTTACGCCACCGGCGCCGAGGGTGTACGAGAAACCGTTATCCTGAATCTCATTGCGCAGACGACAGCAGGAAGCGAGCGAATCGGCATTGTCACTCATGTAAGTAAAGAAGGAATGCCCCTTAGCATACATACGTGCCGTGACTTCAGCATACTCCTGATCCTTCACATCACCGTTTTCCGTGAGCAGCGCCATGGTTTCCACGGGGAAGGTAAGCACCGTCTTCGTGCGCTCCTGGTTAAACCATTCCATGAAGCGCTGTTGCAACCAACTCACACCGTTCCAGTTAGGCTGAGTACCGTCGGGGAAGTAGAAGTTGCCGAAGATGCTTTCAAAGTAATACTTATCGTAGTAAGAAATGTTCCAGAATACGCTCTGGAAGTTGCGTGCGCCAGTAGGCTGATTGATAGAGTAAACAATCTGTTCGAAGCAGTCGGTAATAACCTTGTCAATCGTGCGCTGGCGGAGCGAATTGTCGGCAGCATCATGCGCACGAAGGTAATAGTCTGCGCCATATTCCTTTTCTAAGAAGTAGTTCATATACATAATGAACTCAGGCGTAGCACACGCTCCCGAAAGCATACTTGAAACGATGAACACCATGTTTACAAATCCCCCACAGAAGCTCTTCAAATTCGTTGGCGCCGTTGAGTTACCGCCAATGCTCTTCGTACCTCCGAGCAACCAGGGATACATCGTGATTGAAGCACAATAGTTAGCCAGACTCGTTTCGTCGTTCTTGTAAATGTAATGGTTCTTGAGCAAATAAATGTAACGGTCAGCCACCTCCTTGCCATACATTTCCTTAATGCGATCGCAAAGCAGGCGACGGTTCAAGCGGATAAAGCCCTGCTTGGGAAGCTCGCTGATAAGCGTAGCAATATTCTTGTTTTCAACATTCGCATTCGCGTCAAACTTTGAACCCGTTGCCGCATTTGCCGAATCACAATAGTCCATCAAGAAGCGGAGCTTATCAGCCGTTTCGCGGTCCTCCATGTGGCGCTGACGGTAAAGCATAAACGCCTTGGCAGCCTTGAAGTGGCGCTCAGCCATAAGGGCTACTTCCACTTGGTTTTGGATGTCTTCAACGCTCATGCCGTTGCAGAACATCAGGTGGTCAACAATCTTGCCAAGCTGTTCGGCAGAAATGTGCTCGCTAACGTTTGCGAACGCCTTTAGAATGGCACTCTTAATTTTTTCAAGTGAGAACGACTCCTGAGAACCGTCGCGCTTCGTGATGATAAAGTTTTCGGTGGACATAAAATGGGGAAGGTCTTTGTGAAGTAGGAATCAAACTTTTGGAAAACTCAAATATTTTTCAGAAGTTCAAAATGCTACTTTTTGTATTACGTTTTAATTAAAATCAAAAGGGATTCTGGCGGTATCTACCAGCACTTGGGAAATGCGTACTGCAAGCGCCCTGGCATAGCCACGCCCTGGCATAGCTTCAATACGAGCACACGCCTTAAAAACATCGTAACAACGTGATATACTGACACTTCCTCAAATCGCTATCTTTCACTTTAGAAAAAGACAAGCCCTCATCCACACGTTGCACTGCCGATAACGGATGCAAAAATACGGGATTGTTTTAGAAGAAAAAAAGTTTTTTAGAACAATATTTCAACAGAAAGAAACATTTTGATTTTCCAAATATTTTGCAAAGTATTTTTTTGATTTTGGAAAAGTTTTTACAAAATGAATCTCCAAAATTATACCAACTTCGTCAGCTCTTGCAAAAATCAGGACACTCTAAATTTCATCTAATCCCTATTTTCAGG
>JAZORE010000019.1:0-5728 GCA_045656425.1 Alloprevotella sp. | reverse complement strand
CAGGGCGTAAGTCTCAACTGCAACAACACCCAGGGCGTTGCCCTGGGCTAATGGCTTTATCCCCTTTCAGGGGAATCATCCAAGCTGTGGGGCTTATACCATTCAAACATCTTTATATTCATAGAGTTAGAGGCGTTTACCGGACACCAATAATTTGTTATATAGAAGCAATAATACCAAGTAAAAGCGAGATTGTTTACATCTGTTGAGTCGTTTTAACGGAAGTATCAAACTCTTCTCTCCCCTTAAGATAGGGGGAGTACCGCCTTTGGCGGGGAGGGGTATGATGATTCTTATATTGGGGCAACTGCTTTATTATTGCCAATAAAATAGAGACGCCACAATGTGACGTCTCTACGTTCATTTGTACTGCACGGCAGTTGTCAGTTGTACTCTGTACTCTGTTCTCTGTACTCTATTTCACCACCTTCTTCCCATTAAAGATATAAATACCACGTGTGGGTTGTGCCACCTTTCTGCCTTGGAGGTCGTAGTAGGTGTTAGAGAGGGTAGAGGGAGTGGTTACGCCGCTGATGCCTGTCGCTTCGGGGAATTGGAAGGAGAATCCCTTGCTGAGCTGAGCGCCGCCTACAGAAGTGTCAAGTTCGTCTTCGCTGATGCCGAGCTTGTTGTTGGAGAGTTCCAAGTACGCCTTGTTGGCATTGTTGAGGAACTTACCTTCGCCGTTGAGCGCTGCGCGGTACATACCCACTTCGCTGTCCACTACAGAGAGTACGAAAGCGGTGCTGCCAGACGAGGGAAGGATGTACGCGTTTTCGGCAGTACCCTTAAAGAGGTTGTTGGCGATGGGTGAAGCCGAGTCACTGGTATAGGCGAAGGTATATGCCCCCTGATTTGCACGCACTACGACGCCCGTATTTGCGGGAAGCACACCCGTTACGGCTTCAAGCACGACGCTCGTTTCGGTAACTTCGCTGGCAACATACACTTCCGCATCGGCGGGGATTACGGCATTATGGTTCAAATACATGGTCGCCAAACCTACCGCTGAAACCTTCAGTTCGAATGCCGCCGCATTGATGGTAGCGCTGAAATTCACGTTGTCGAGCGCATTACTTTCGGCTGAAGTGGTAGCCATACGCACCTTTGAGAGCGCACCGTTTGAAGTGCCCGCTTCAGCGCCTGCCACGAGGGGAAGGGTCAGCAAAGTGCCGTCCTTAAAGGTGTTCAAGTTCATGTTGTAGAGCACCACGAGGAGTTCGCCCGACGTCAATTCACTCACGCTCAACGTATGTCCAGCAGTAGCCGTACCCAACTCAATCCCGTAATTTCCTTCGTTCTGCTTGAAAGCGAAACCCTCGGGGATCGCAAGGTTAAACTGTAGCGCCGTCATGCTTGTAGCGCCCTCAATATTCACGCAGAGTTCCGTCTGCGCTTCCGCATCCACCGTAATGGGATTCACGGAAAGCGTTTGCGCTTGCGCCGTTCCCCATAAACCAGCAAATGCAGTTACTAAAAGGAGTATCTTTTGTTTCATAGTTGCCATATTTTGTATATTATATATTTATCAAAATTTTATATTAGTATAATGTTTCACCCCAATAATCGGATTCCCAATTAAGTGTCCAAATTGTATAATTAACTCCACCAATATTTTTCTTTGTAGGATTAATTGTCCATGAGTCCGTTGTTATGTCGGCACCGGAAATATCATTACGTGACTTTATGTCATCGGATGGTAATGCAATATAAAGTGTTTTTTCTTCATTAAATTCTATTAAATTATTTGCATCCCATAATTTGTTTGTTTTACTATATGTAGGAATTGATGTACCAATATGTCTCCAACCTGGTGAAGTATTATCACTAACTATTGGTGAAATACTTGTCATACTTGCGGGATTTTCTTGCCCAACATACCAATAATAAGTAGGATTCGCCTCCGCATTTTGTTTAATAATAGCGATGACGGCAGTGATGTCAGCGATGTCTACTACGCCGTCGCCGTTTACGTCGCCTTCGAGTGTACTATCCACTTGCGCCATTGCGCTTGTGCCGAACAGCATAAAGAATGCTGCGAGCAGTGATAAAATTTTCTTTTTCATTGTGTGTATTTACGTTTAATGTTTAGACTAAAGTGAGCATGGCAATTTTTGCCACAATCTTTATGATACCCTCAACGGTGAGGTCAGCCATCTTGTCCTTGCCTTTTTCTATGATTTTATCAAGGATGTCGTTCATGTGGTCTTTGAAGTTCTTGTCGACAGGACCATGGTTTCCGTCAATTTTATAGAAAGCATGATCGCTGATTCGTTGCTGCTCTTCGGGAGTAAAGAGGGTAGACAAGAGTGCAATGAAGTCCGCGCGCTCAAGCTCAACAATCTCACTATTTAATTTATAATTGAGCATCAATCCTTGAGCTTTGAGCAGTGAATTAAGGTAATTACGCGTTGCGGTATTTTCAACAACGAACATCACGTCTTTTCCGTTGCCATAAATATGAACATTTTTGAGCACAGCGAGCAGGCGTTCCTTTTGTGCCACTTCGTCGCTGTCGTACTTCAGGCTCACTTCATAGATGAGGCGCTTCACTTTGGTTTCAGGTATTTTCAACTCACGGCTTATCTCGTAGTTGCTTTTTCCCTTCAAGCGGTCTTCGAGGAGTTTGTGCATGATGAACACCTCAAAGTCGTTCTTGTTCATAGAGCCAAATCCGCGCTTTAGATAATCGTCTATAAAATTTTTCATTGGGAGTTTCTGTTCAGCATTAGAGTTACTAATATTTAGGATAATATAGAAGTAGCTTTAAGCGTATCTTGACGCTGAAGGCGTCACCGCTCAGTAACCGGTGTGTTTGAGCGTAGCGAATACCACCGGAAAAGTAACTGTAATGGGCGCACCCTGAAGGGGTGCCCTAACAACTGGAAGCTGGGTATTGGGGCACCCTTTCGGGGTGCATCATACGACCTATCACTTCCGGGGGTGCGCTTCCAGCGTACCGCCCGGTTATTGAGCGGAGACGCCTTCAGCGTCTAAATACACTTGGACAACTGCTATATTATTAGCATGAAATTCTTGCTGTTATCTAAGTTATTGTTCTCGCCAACCCTTGCGAATAAAGTTAGATACTTCGCAAAATCTTGGCGAATAATTTATGCAGGTTGCAATATTGACAACATTTCACCAGTAGTGTTTAATGTCGCTTTTACTGTTGAACCATTTTTTAATTGTGCACCGTTCCAGTCAATTTCAACAGCGTTGACTATTGTTGGTAAATTACCGCCTTCACCATAATCTGCATTTAAATCTTCTGTACTTGATCCATGTATCTTGCTCCCCGCAAACGCCGGTAATTTAATATTGGTAGATGTTTTAATATCATTAAAATCTATACCAAATATTTTATGTGTTATTGCCATGTTTTTATATCAATATTTTTATATAATTTACATCAATGTTGTATACCCATATCTTCTGAGTGTATCTTTTGATTTGTAAATATAGTATTTCACATTGTTGATTGTAACAGTTGATTCATATGCGTATTCTGCTGTTACATCTATACCACCAGAAGTTAACTTTAATGTTTGTTTAGGGATTGCAATATAGTGTATTACTTGACTTCCAAAATTAACGGCATTAGATTCATCAAATAATTTTGTTTCACTACTTGGTATTGATGTGCCAATTAATCTCCAACCTGGTGAAGTATTGTCATTAACCACAGGTGAAATGTCTGTCATACTTGCTGGATTCTCTTGCCCAACATACCAATAATACTTTGTCTTTTCTGCCACCCCATTATTTTTTGCCATAATGGCGAGAATAGCAGCAATGTCTTGTTCGTTTACTACACCGTCTTTATTGACATCGCCTTTCACGTCTGCTTGCGCCCAAGCGCTACCGCCCATAAGCATAAAGAATGCTGCTACGAGGGCAAAAATCTTTACTTTCATAATTTGTAATTTGTGTTTAAGTTATTGAATAAATGAATTTTCCTTGAGGTAGGGATACGACAAAGCGGTCCGCGCTATTAACGCAGACGTTAAGTTTCCCATACGTTTATCGCATGAGTTTGTAACTAATTGAATATTAAGAAATTGGGGGGGTAAGCGGCAGTGCCAACGCACAAAATATCAGCACGTTGCTCACCAAGCAACGCACGCATCACAGACGAAAGCGCATTAGATTTTGCCATTTACAGATTACAATAATTTCAATTCCTCGCAAAGATAGGGAATTTATTATTTATTTGCAAATGGGGAGGGAGATTTTTTTAGGGGGTGAGTTGTTTAGAGTACAAAGAACAGAGTACAGAGTACAACTAACCCTGCGGTGTGTTCAGGAGATTGTTTTAGACAGAAGAATATAAGAACATATTTTTCCATGCGGTGCATTTTTGTCCGGATGGAAAAATAGGTTATTTTTGTTCTTCTATATAGCAATCTTATAAACGGTAGAAATACAGGCGTTTGAAGAATTGTTATTTCTACTCTCATTTTTTTGGGGAGCCAATTCAATACTTCTGTCTAAAATATAGTTGCACTCCGCAGAAAGGCGAGTTGCTTCGCATGCTTCTGCGTATGTCTGCGCCGTCTGCGTGAGATTATTATCCACTCCGCATGGGTTCTGTGTGTTCCGTAGATTCTGTGTGAAAGAATCTCTCACGCAGACGCCGCAGACCTACGCAGACTTTGCGAAACTTTGCGCCTTTGCGTGAGACACAAAAGAAATTCTGTGTATTTCCGTGAGTTCTGTGTGAGACGTTTAATGGCACGCCGCAGACACACGCAGAATTTTATAGCTCACGCAAAGGTGCAAAGTATCGCGAAGCCTGCGTGCGATTATTTTTTAGACATAAGAACAAAAGAACATAACGCTTCGCGTCCTTTGCGCCTTTGCGTGAAAAAAATATGTTCTTATGTTCTTCTGTCTAAAAAACTGCGTAGTTCTGCAAAGCGCGTGAGTCAAAGAAAACAGCGCGAGGCATTTTCCGCCCTACCATACCCTAAAAACAAATCGGCGTTTAATTCAATTTAATATGGAGTTAAATTAAACTATCTCCATATTAGTTTTTAGCAGAACGGTTGTTGTTTCTAAAGGGTAGGTAGGTGTTGGCTGCATTCGGGGAGTAAGGTGAAAAAACTATGTTCTTCTGTCTAAAAACATCGGCCTTTGTCGGGAGGTCGCTCCGCAAGGAAAATATGTTCTTTTGTATTGGTGTCCGGTAAACAACTCTAACTCTGTGAATATAAATTTGTTTGAATAGTATAAGCCCCACAGTAGGCATGATTCCCCTGAACCAACGGTCGCTGACCGAAGGGTAAAGCAAAGGGGATAAAGCCATTAGCCCAGGGCAACGCCCTGGGTGTTGTTGCAGTCGAGACTTGCGCCCTGAAAGGGCAAAAGCAATTATACAAATCTGAGCTACAATGCTTTTGCCCTTTCAGGGCGCAAACCCAAACGTCCATAGACCCAGGGCGTTGCCCTGGGCTGGATGCTTATTGGCCTTTCAGGCCGTTACTTCTCGAATAGTTTACCGGACAGTTCCCATTGCCTAAGGCAAACAAAAATAGGATATAACAGCAGGATGATGTTTTTGGTGTATAGAAAATAGTTTTATGTTTCTCACGCAGACTCCGCAGACTTTCGCAGATCCTCGGTAAAGCATTACGTAAATAAGCGAGAAATACGCAGATGCGCACGCTACGCTTGCGCTACCATCCCGATGGCAAGCACAAACAAAGTGTGTGCGCTTCTGTGGAAG
>JAZORE010000018.1:0-5752 GCA_045656425.1 Alloprevotella sp. | reverse complement strand
TACCCATAAGGGCGATCAATACAAATAACAGTCTTTTCATATCTTAGATTTTGGTTAGTTAGTATTCTGATAAGGTATAGTTCTCAGGTGAATCACGTCTAAAAAGGCGACTTCTCACTGTTATTTTTGGTATATAGACTTTGCAAATTTATAAAATTCTTGAAATTGGCAATAAGAATCTATTTATTTTTTACAAAATAATGCTAAAAAACAAGGTTTTCCTATCATTATCATAGTTTACTGGGGTACATCAGTTGGAATTACAGCTGATTCTTCGGGTGTTTCCTTACGTTTGTCACCAGGCAGACCCTTTGTGAGCGCCTCCAGCACTTTGTCTTGGTAAGCGCGTCCGTGGGAAGCGCGAATAAGCCCTTGATTGAAGATGACGAAACAAAGGGTATGCCCATGCGCAGTGGTGCAATAGCCGGCGAGGGTACTGATGCCCGTAACGGAACCTGTTTTGGCGCGAACGTTACCGGCTGCGGTCGAAAGTCGCATGCGCTTTTTCAGCGTGCCGTCTTCTCCGCAGATGGGCAAGGATTCGTAGAGCGCTGGCAGAATCTGAGGCGAAGCATAGGCATATCGGAGCAACGTAGCGAAGAGTTCGGGCGTGGCATAGTTATAGAGTGACAACCCACTGCCGTCGGCAATGCGGTAATGGGCATGATTAAGCCCGAGCGTATCAATTAAGCAGTTGATATACGCAACGGCATCGTCTGCCGAAGCGCCTGGCTTCTGAGAATGTGCGGCAATCTGGTAAAAAACAGACTCTGCGCACAGATTATCGCTCTCTTTCATCATCGGTTGTAGCACAGCAGTCAAAGGACGTTGGCACTCTGCCACACAGATGGCTGTAGGTGTCAATTCACGGCGGTAGATTTTACCCTTAAATTGGATTTCTGCCTTTTGCAACAGGCGCAAGAAGGGACGTGCGTTGGTAGTGTTTCCGTCCAAGTAGAGGGGACGGATGCGCTTATCCTTGTCGTCCCAACACCAGCCGGCTCCGCGCGAAAGCGTGTCCTTCATAGTCAGGTCAAGGTGGAAGTTACCGGTAATTTCCTTAATGCCACGCTGACGCAACAGGTCAATCATCTGTTCGGCTTCAGCAGTTTCAAGAAGAGGGTCAAAACCAGCACGCAATATCAAGTCACCATTGAAGACATCCCCCTGCTGTTCACCATCGAGGTAAAGCCCGGTGCGAAATTTATAGTCCGCTCCGAGCAAATCAAGGGCAGTAATGGCTGTTACTATCTTTTGGCACGACGCAGGGCGCATGAGTTGCAACTCGTTGTGGGCTAAAAGGAGGGTATCATCGGTGATGTCGTAGACGTACAGCCCTAATTGCGAATGGGTCAGCAAGGAATCTTTAAGCAACACGTCCAAACGGCGCACAATCGTTTTACTGAGATCGTCGGAAGCACTAAGCGGAAGCGTTACAAGCAGGAGGGTGTAAACAAGGAGGCGTTTAAGCATAGTCTAAAGGGTTAAAATGTGAACGTGACGGCAACTTATGGCAAGTAGCCCCGTCGCTGATGGCAAATTTAACGAATCTTTTGAAGGAAGGGAGATTTCTCCGCAGTTTTTATCGGATAATAGGTAAAAGAATGTCCTGTGAGGGGATAAAACATGGTTAGTATTCCCTCACTTCGGCACCCGAAATAAAAGCCTTCGGAATTTTGAAAAACAAATCGGCACTTAAATCAAACTAATTAGGAGTTAATTCAAATTAAGTGCCGATTTGTTTTTCAAAATTCCGAGGGGCTTTAGGTTATCCCCCAAAAAACTATACCTATACCCCAAAAAACAATTCCCGAAACCGTCAGAATCATCGGTTTCGGGAACTGTATGCGTAAATACCCTATGTGCAACGATTATTGTGCCGCTGTGGGACGCACGGGAGCTGCGGGTGCGAGCTTCACGCCGAGCTTTGCAGCAACAGCATTGGTTACATCTTCATTAAGCGTGTCGTTAAGGAAGATGTATGAACCCTGAGCTGCCTGCTTGTCGATAATGTAAACGTAACCGCCTTCCTTAGCAAAAGCCTTCACGGCATCTGCAACGGCAACGTAAATGGGCTGGAGCTTTGTCTGCTGTGCCTGTTCAAAAGCACGTCTGTTGTCTTCGCTCGCCTGCTGATAACGCTGATAGAGGTCTTGAACTTCCTGTTCGCGACGCTGGCGAATGTTTTCAGGAGTCTGTTCGTTTGTCTCAGCCTGGTACTTCTGCACCTTTGCCTGGATTTCCTTTTCCATTTCAGCCAAGTCAGTTTCGTAATTCTTACCCATAGTTTCAAGTTCTGCCTGCGCAGTCTTAAATGCGGGCATTGCCTGCACAAGTGCAAAGTAATCTACCTGTGCATACTTCTGCGCAAAAAGCGCTACGGGAGCTGCGAGAAGCAGCATCATCAAAATTTTCTTCATTGTGTTGTGATGTTATTAAATAGTTATACTTATCGAGAGTAGCCTAACTTCGCCAAGACGTCGGCACTGATGTCTATTGACGGCGAAGCGAAGATGATACCGCTGTTTGAGGCGCGGTCGATCACCAACTGAAAGCCCTTTTGTTGCGCAATCGCCTTAACGGCATTGTAAATTTCCTCTTGAATAGGTTCAATCAGCGATATGCGCTTCTTATAGAGTTCGCCTTCGGGGCCAAAATACTTCTTGCGCAACTCACTCGCCTCGCGCTCCTTACCAATGATGGCTTCTTCGCGCTCCTTCTTCTGTTGCTCGGAAAGGAAAACGAGTTCGTTCTGATAATTCTTGTAAAGTGTCTTTGCCGCATTGTCTACGGCTTCCACTTCTGCCTGCCACTTTTTTGAAACTTGGTTGAGCTGTTCGTTGGCACGTTCATAAGCAGGAATATTTCCGAGGATGTACTCCATATCTATGAGTGCATACTTCTGCGCAGAGGCACCAAGCGCAACTGCAAGGCAGAAAAGGAGGGATGTTAGGTATTTCATAGTGATTAAGCGTTAGAATTCTTGACCAATGATGAAGTGGAATTGTGAGCCACCCATCTTCATGCCGTTAGCACTGTACTTTTGGAAACCGTAAGCCCAGTCAATCCCCATCAATCCGACCATCGGGAGCAAAATACGCACCCCGAATCCGGCAGAACGCTTCATATCAAAGGGATTAAACTTGTTGACATCCGCCCAAGCGTTACCGCCTTCTACAAAAGCGAGTGCAAAGAGCGACGTACTGGTTTCGAGCATCAAGGGATAGCGCAATTCAAGTGTCATACGGCTATAAGCATACGCATTTTGACCGTCTGCTCCACCGAGAGAACCGTTGTCGTAACCGCGAAGCCCAATGGTTTCGGTAGCATACCCAGTAGAATATCCCGACATGCCGTCACCGCCCACGTAATAGGTTTCAAAGGGCGACTTTAAGTTACGATTGTACGACCCAAGGATACCAAATTCAAAACGTGTCATGAGTACGGGCGTCTTCAACTTGGAAGTGAGCGCCGTAAACGAGCGGAACTTCATTTTCCACTTGTGATACTCAATCCAACGATACTTATCCTGCGCCTCTTGTTGGTAGGTGCTGCTCTGATAATTGGTGGCGAGGTTCGCATAATCCTTCTTCTCCCACAGAGAATAGGGTGGCGTGAACGTTGCACTCAATAAGAATTCAGAGCCCATACGTGGGAAGAACGTATTGTCGGTTGACGCACGACTCAACGTGAGCGAAAGGTTAATGTTATTGCAATTACCGTCGCTGATCAGGAAGTACTGCCAGTTCTTCAGCATATAGCGCGTATAAGCAAGTTCAGCCATAAAGCTAAAGCTGTCATCGGGCCAACGCAAGCGCTTACCGTAACCGATAGATGCGCCAAACATCTTTACATACTTGTCGGGGTCGTAATAGTTGGCATAGTTGTAGTAACTATTGTTGGACCCGTAACCGTAAAGGTAGTTGTAGTAGTTATTATAATAGTTAGAATTGTAATAACTTGAGTTTACGTCGCTCTGCTTTGAGTAATAGAGCGAGAACGAGAACTGATTGGGGCGCTTACCTCCAAACCATGGGTCGAGGAATGAGAGTGAATAACTCTGATAATACGTACCGTTGGTTTGACCACTGAGTTGGAGCGTCTGACCATCACCTTGAGGGAAGAAACCTCCACGCTTGTTGCCCTTACGGAAGAGATTCTGCACCGAGAAGTTCGTAAATTTCAAACCAATTCGGCCAACAACACCCGTTTGTCCCCAACCACCAGAAAGTTCAATTTGGTCGCCACCCTTTGTAACGAGGGGCCAGGTAATATCTACCGTTCCGCTTTCATAATCGGTGTCGATATTCTTAAAGAGTTCGGTCTGCAAGATTTCAGAGTCAAACTGATTCATCGCAGAAAGGTCACGCAACGAACGCTTGATGGACTCCATAGAGAAGAGGTCGCCAGGTTTGGTGCGCAACTCACGACGAATTACATTTTCAAACACGCGATCATTACCCGTAATCTTAATGCGGTTCAGCGTAGCCTGACGTCCTTCAATTACACGCATTTCAAGGTCTACAGAGTCGTTTACGATGTTGATTTCAACGGGTTCAATCTGCGAGAACACGTAACCATTATTATAATAGAGGTTACCGATGGCATCTTCATCCACTTGCAGGCGATTTTGGAGCTGCTCTTGGTCGTACACATCGCCCTTCTGCATCTTGAGGTTGTAACTTAAATAATCAGAATCGTAGACTGTGTTACCCACCCACGAGATGTCGCGCAAATAATACTTTTGTCCTTGATAGAGGTTGAGATAAATATCAACGTGAGAGTCGTCTACCTGCACCACACTATCGGATAAAAGCAAGGCATCGCGGTATCCCCAAGCATTGAGTTTGTCAAGGAGGAGACCCTTGTCCTCTTCGTATTTCTCAGGTTGGAACTTCTTAGAGCGCAATAAGTTGCGGAACGAAGACTCGCGCGTTTTCTTCATCGCACGCTTGACTTTTCCCACTTGCTTCTCGTCTACGCCCGTAACATGTATCTTATTCACCTTAATACGGTTCTGCTTGTTGATATTGATGTCGACAAGCACCTTGTTGTTTCCCGTTACGTCTTCACGCTGCTGGATATCAACTTCTGCATTCTTGAACCCACGGTCTTCAAAATAGCGCTTGATGATAATCTTTGCACGATTGACCATATCGGGCGTGATTTGCGAACCTACCTGCAAGCCAAGGCGTTCCTCAATATCCTCACGCTCAGATTTCTTCACACCAGAATATGAAAGGCTGGAGATACGTGGCTGAGGGGTGAGCACAATGTGAAGATAAATCTTGTTGCCCACAATACTATCCGCAAGAATCTTCACATTGGAGAAGAATCCCTGATTCCAATAGCGGTTAATCACCTCGGTAATTTCCACACTGGGCACATCAATACGTTGTCCAATGGTCAATTCAGAGATGCTGCGCAACAATGCATTGTCATAAGGTTCTACGTCATCGACCGTTAATCCCCCAAGGATGTATGTATTGCGGTCGCCTGAGTAGTTAATTTGAGGATTTACAATTACTCGCTCCTGAGCTGCGGCAACAAGCACCGTAGCTGAGAAGAAGAGAAGAAATATGTACTTTAATGAATTCATCATGTATTGAGAATACGATTGTTTGCAGAATCTGCTAAAAACAAAGTGCCGATTTGTTTCAACTAAGCGCCGATTTATTTGAATTAAACGCCGATTTGTTTTATGAAATTCGGTTGTAGTTCCAACGACCTTCCTACCGCGGTGGGTAAAAGG
>JAZORE010000017.1:0-4443 GCA_045656425.1 Alloprevotella sp. | reverse complement strand
GTGAAGAATACGATGCAGTCTGGAGCGTCGCCTACGAGTGAAGCGATGTCACTAAACTTTTTTCTCCCTCCAATATACTAATCCTCGGTTCGTTGCGTTTAATCAATAGGAATGAATAAAAACTGTATTTGCCTATGAATGATTCTACACCTATTATGTCACAACCCAGCGCTCGTGTGCTGAACAATTTACGCGCTTTTGCACGTGCTTACCGCCCGAAGAGTCCCGAGTTGGAGGTGGCGAGTTTTGCTACGGAGTGTGGTAAGAAATCCGTGGTGCTTCTGAAATCATAGTTGACGGCTGAAAGTTTTCTGCACGAAGTGCCCCCTACAAAGCACGTAACTCATTTTTTATTTATATATTTGCAACGCAGTAATTGCGTTGCTTTTATTTTATTCGGACAATACAACATTCAAGAATGGGTCGGCAGGACTCGTTGATACACACTTATGAAAAAAATCCTTCTTCTTGGTAGCGGTGAACTCGGTAAGGAATTCACCATTGCGGCACAGCGACTTGGTCAGCACGTAATTGCATGCGATTCTTACCCTGGTGCTCCTGCAATGCAGGTGGCTGATGAGTACGAAGTATTTTCTATGCTCGATGGCGAAGCACTTGAAGCGGCGGTTCGCAAGCATCGCCCTGATATTATCGTTCCCGAAATTGAGGCCATTCGTACGGAGCGCCTTTACGACTTTGAAGCGGAAGGCATTCAGGTAACCCCCTCGGCGCGTGCGGTGAACTTTACAATGAACCGTAAGGCGATTCGCGACCTTGCTGCGAAGGAGTTGGGATTGAAGACGGCAAAGTATTTCTATGCCACTACCTTTGAAGAACTCCAGACTGCTGCAGAGCAGATTGGTTTCCCCTGTGTGGTGAAACCCTTGATGTCTTCTTCGGGTAAGGGACAGAGCGTTGTGAAGAGTGCCGACGATTTGCAACACGCTTGGGAATACGGCATTTCAGGTAGTCGTGGCGACCTCAAGGAACTCATTATCGAAGAGTTTATCAAGTTTGATAGCGAAATCACCCTCCTTACGGTAACGCAGAAGGGCGGTCCTACATTGTTCTGTCCGCCCATTGGTCACGTGCAGAAGGGTGGGGACTACCGCGAAAGTTTCCAGCCTGCTGCTATTGCTCCAGAGCACTTGAAGGAAGCGCAAGAGATGGCGGCAAAGGTGACGGAGGCGCTGACAGGTGCTGGTCTTTGGGGGGTTGAGTTCTTCCTCTCACACGAGAACGGTGTTTACTTCTCAGAACTCTCACCCCGTCCGCACGACACGGGTATGGTGACGCTCGCAGGTACGCAAAACTTCAACGAATTTGAACTCCACCTTCGTGCGGCACTCGGTTTGCCCATTCCTTGCATCAAGCAGATGCGCATCGGTGCGAGTGCGGTAATCCTCTCAACCTTTGCCAGTGAGAATGCTCCCGCTTATAAGGGACTCGAACGCACTTGCGAAGAGGATGCTGACCTTCGCATCTTTGGCAAACCTACGACACGTGTAGGGCGTCGCATGGGAGTTGTGGTGGTCAACGCTCCTCTTGATGCTAGCCTCGATGAGGTGCGCGATAAGGCAAAGCGCCTGGCGGATTATGTAGAAGTGGTAGCACAATAATCACAAATCACAGACAAGAGCAGCGCCAAAGTCCTCCTTCGGTGCTGCTCTTGCTATCTTAATCTGAACTTTGATATGATGGTTCAAACTCAAATACTGAATGAACGGGGTATCCGTCCCACTCCGGTGCGTATGCTTGTGTTGCGTGCGCTTCAGGAGAAGGATTGTGCCGTTTCGCTTATGGCACTGGAGGCGGAGTTGGAAACGGTGGACCGCTCTTCAATATTCCGTACGCTCAACCTGTTCTTGGAGCACCATCTCGTGCATCAAGTGGAGGATGGGAGTGGACAAACGAAGTTCGCCTTGTGCGAAGAGCACTGTCGTTGCGGCGAAACTCACGAACACTCCCTTTCTGACTTCCATGTGCATTTCTTCTGTGAGAAGTGTCAGCGTACCCTCTGTCTTCACGAAGTGCCCATCCCCGAAGTGATTCTTCCTCCTGGTTTCTCCCTTTCTTCTGCAAATTTTGTCCTCAAAGGCATTTGCGCCGACTGCCAACCTTAATAATTAGTTCCAATCCAATCCGTCTTTCACTAAGTTTGCTCCACAGCGTTACCATCGCTGTGCCAATCCTTCTATCCACAAATGAAAAAAATAATCATTCCCCTTCTGCTCCTCCTTGCCCTCGCTATTTGGGGCTACACCTATAAAAAAGATGAAATGCGCGACCTCGGTATGGGCGCCATCGTTGACCAAACCGATAAGGTGGTGGACAAGACTTCCGATTACGTAGACGATGTGACCGACTACCTTGGTGATGCAACCAAAGATATTTCCAAAGAGGCGAAGCGTATTCATAAAGATGTGGTGGAAACGGTAAAAGAGGGGGCTGCTGAAGCGGAGACCGCGACCAAGAAAGCCGTGGCTAAGGTAACGAACCGTAAATTGGAACTCCCCGCCCGCCTCAAGCATACTCCCGAACGCATTGTGGAGCATACGGGCTTTACGCTTTCCTTCAACCGCGAGCACAACAATCCCAACTGGGCGGCATGGGAACTTACGGCTGATGAAGCCAAGGGAACACTCCCCCGAGCGAATGATTTTGAACCCGACCCCAAATTGCCCGAAAATCATCAGGTGACGCATGCCGATTACACCCGTTCTGGTTACGACCGAGGCCACATGGTGCCCGCTGCAGATATGAAGTGGGACTCCAAAGCAATGAACGATTGCTTTTACATGAGCAACATCTGTCCGCAGACGCATGCCCTCAACGCTGGAGGTTGGGAAACTTTAGAGAGCGCTTGTCGTCGGTGGGCAAAGCAAGAGGGTAGTGTATATATAGTATGTGGACCTGTATATAAAGGTACCAAGCATAAAACCATAGGCAAGGATCTAAAGATTACCGTCCCCGAGGGTTTCTTCAAGGTCGTGCTCTCTATGCGCGAGGGTAAAGAAAAAGCCATCGGCTTCTATTACGCCAATTCCAATGCCAAGCAAACGATGGAGCAAACCGCTACCACCGTAGACGAAATCGAGGCGCTCACTGGCATGGACTTCTTTGTAAACATCGACGATCACCTTGAGGAGCGCATTGAGAGCACCTTCTCGTTGAAACAGTGGAAATAGTGTAAGAGTAAAGAGTAAAGAGTAAAGAGTAAAGAGTAAAGAGTAAAGAGTAAAGTTCTCCTACCTGCAAATAATGTCCCGGATGGTATCTTTTATCTTTACTCTTTTATCTTTACTCTTCTATCTTTACTCTCGTGTTTTGTCTCACTTTTTCACATTCCCCAAAAATCCCCCATTTGCATTCGCCTTAAAAATGTATTAACTTTGCATTGCAGGAAAGGAGGTTGTACCAAACGTGGTATAACCTCCTTTTTAAGTACTTGATAATCAGTATATAATTTTTGGTGCTTTCACAAAATTACCCCTGATTTTGTGAAAATTATCTCGGACATAATTCAAAATATGTCCGAGATAATTCAAAATATGTCCGAGATAATTTTTCGGAGGTCGGATGTGGTGTTAAATCTTCTTAATAAAAGTTAAAGTTTTACCCCTTCCCGAAGCACAAATCCTCCATTTCACCTCCCGAGATTCACTTCGTTCCCATCAATTCTCCTCTCGCCCCCAAATACGCCACTCACACCCCATTATTTCACTTTTTCAAACGTTTTCAAAATGCGGTTTAGATAAGCAAGTTGTTAGTAATAAATGGATTGATTGCAAAAATAAGGTTATTTTATAGGTGGTTTAAAATGGATCAAATAGAAATATTGCTTCTATATTAACAATTATTACTGTCCGGTAAAATTTATCTGTGTGTTTTAGAGAACACGAATTGCACGAATAACACGAACCAAAGGTCGCGTTAGTCAATACTTGTGGGGTGTTACCTTGCTTATCGCATACGAACCAAAGGTTGCGAAAGCAATTGCACGAATACCATCCGGATGGTAAAATTCGTGGTATTGACTTGCGCGTCCTTCGGTTTGTGTTATAAAATGCCCCGCACGGATATTCGTGTTATTCGAATGCGATTAGCAAAAAAAATCCCGCACGCTGATTCGTGAAATTCGTGAGATTCGTGTTCTCTAAAACATAGAAATTCTGTATTCTTTTGGTTGAATCTCTATGAGGGGGCTTGTATGAGTACAACTATCCATCAAACAAAGAGTTATCTATATTTACCGGACACCAATATTTTTATAACGTATTGTGGGTTATCTTGTTACAGGGGCGTCTATGATTTCGTATAACACCCCTTTTTCCAATCCGCATACATATCCAGAATATTTCTGTCCCCCGTGAATGAGTCCGCCCAGAATCATGGTTTGCCCCTCAGTGATTTGTTCGCAGCGAAAGGTGTCGCCCACGCTCA
>JAZORE010000016.1:0-29815 GCA_045656425.1 Alloprevotella sp. | reverse complement strand
GCTTTAAGGTATTGAGGAGAACCTACAGGTTTTAAAGGCCTCAAAACCTCATAACCTCATTATCGATGCAGTGAACCTGCATTTCACAATCGGTCCCCGTAGAAGGTCCCACAACACTTGGATATACTGTAATATCCTTGTTGTTGTGGGTCCTCCTACGGGGACCGATACATTTATGCGCTTATAGTCAACCACCGCAGGTTCGCCCTGCTCACCAGCGGTTAGGCAAGTGTGCCCTCCTACGGGGGCATTTCGGATGGTTAAATTCTCTGACGTAAGTTTTTTAAAAAACTATATTTGGGTCAACTGCTATATTATTGCTAATATAAAAGACTAAAATCTAACTACCCTTCATAATCTTCATCAATAAGGTAATTTCTATTTCCCGTGTTTCTATACCTCTCATATTGTTCGTCTGAGAAGGTACGTCCGCCTAAACTTCCCCTACGTTTCGAAGCCTTCCACCCCTCCATGTTCGCATCGCGGAAGTCCTTGCTCGTAATCATACCGTAAACCCAAAAGGCAACGAGAACAACGAGGAACGCGATAAGGATCCACATGATGATATTTAAAATTATGTGTAGCATAGTCTATTAAAAATGTAAGATAAACTACTATAACTTGCCACTTTACTTAATAATCCTATTGCGCTGATTGTTTGCCTTCTCGGGTTTCGACTTTCCGATGCGCTTACCCGTAGATTTTTTCTTCGTTGCCGCCTTGGCTTTGTGGGCGAAGGGGTTTTTCTTGTTGGAGACCATATATTTGAAAGGAGAAAGGAGAAAGGAGAAAGGAGAAAGGAGAAAGGCCATGCGGAGTGCATACTTTCTTGTCTACTCGTACCTTAAAAACTCGTCTACTAAAACTTATGCTTCAACCAATTCCCCCTTGAGGGTTGCTGAAGATGCTGAAGTGATGCGCACACGTACGGTCTGTCCTGTGTGATGTCCCTTGCGGTCGAATACAACTACCTTGCCTTGCTCCGTACGTCCGAAAAGTTGCTCGCGAGAACGCTTTGAGGTGCCTTCAATCAGCACTTCGTACTCCTTACCAATACATGCCGTGTTGGCAGCAAGCGAAAGTTCGTTTTGAAGTGCAATCAATTCTTCCAAGCGGCGCACCTTGGTGGCTTCGTCAATATCATCAGGAAGGTGCTTTGAGGCATACGTACCGGGACGTTCGGAATACTTGAACATGAAAGCCGAATCGTAGCCACACTCACGCATGAGTGAGAGCGACTCTTGGTGGTCCTCCTCCGTTTCTGAGCAATAACCCGCAAAGATGTCGGTAGAGAGCCCACAATCAGGCACAATGCGACGGATGGCAGCCACACGGTCGAGATACCATTCGCGAGTGTACTTGCGGTTCATGAGTTTGAGAATGCGGTTGGAACCACTCTGCACGGGCAAATGGATTTGCTTGCACACGTTAGGTTCTTCGGCAATCACATGAAGCGTTTCGTCAGACATATCCTTGGGATGTGACGTTGTGAATCGCACACGCATTCCCGGCACTGCCCTTGCCACACGGCGCAGGAGTTCAGGAAAGGCAATCGTTTCGCCTTCCGCTTCCCAACGGTAGGAATTGACGTTCTGCCCGAGCAGGGTTACCTCCTTATAATTGCGCGCTTCAAGATCCTTCACCTCTGTGAGGATACTTTCAATATCACGCGAACGCTCACGACCGCGCGTATAGGGCACGATGCAGTAATGGCAGAAATTGTTACACCCACGCATGATGCTCACAAAGCCCGAAAGGTGATTGCCATGCACACGCTGGGGCACGACATCGCGATAAGTTTCCGTCAATGAGAGTTCCACATCAATCGCCTTCTCACCCAACTCCGCCTGAGCAATGAGATGGGGAAGCGAAAGGTAAGCGTCGGGACCCGCAACAAGGTCTGCGCCGTGATCATTCAAGAGTCCTTCCTTCACGCGTTCCGCCATACAACCGAGTACGCCGATAATCAATTTTCTACCCTTACGTTTCAAGGCATTGAGCGCCTCCAAGCGGTGGATAATCTTCTGTTCGGCATTGTCACGCACGGAACACGTGTTCAAGAAAACGGCATCCGCCTCATCCAATGATTCACACGTTTCATAGTCCGCCATTTTCATGACAGAAGCCACCACTTCACTGTCTGCCACATTCATCTGGCAGCCGTATGTTTCTATATAAAGTTTCTTCATAGCGTAATTTATAGGGGCAAAATTACGAAATTTTGTTTACTTTTGCGGAAAGCTTTTAGTTAATAATGACCGGACGGCAGTTGTACTCCGTACTCTGGTAACTGTACTCTAAATTTTATGCGTAAACTCACTATAGAAGAACTCCAGCGCATGGACGTTGCGGAGTTCAAGCAATCTGAAAAGTTACCGCTCGTAGTTGTGCTCGACAATGTGCGTAGTTTGCACAACGTGGGCAGTGTGTTCCGCACGGCCGACGCTTTCCGCTTAGAGCGTGTCGTGCTTTGTGGCATCACCGCCTGCCCCCCTTCGGCAGAAATCCATAAGACGGCACTCGGGGCAGAAGACAGTGTGGACTGGACCTATTATAACGACGCCACCGAGGCCGTTGCCGCACTCAAAGCGGAGGGTTACACCGTCTTTGCCGTAGAACAGGTGGAAGGCAGTGTGCTCCTGCCAGCTCTTATGCTTGACCCCACGAAGCGCTATGCCGTAGTGATGGGAAATGAAGTGAAGGGCGTGCAACAAACCGTTGTAGATGCTGCCGACTATGCCCTTGAAATTCCGCAATATGGCACGAAGCATTCGCTCAATGTCTCTGTCACGGCAGGGATTGTGATGTGGAAATTCTTGGAACTGTTGGGAGTGAAATAAGGAACAATAACGAAAAACGAGTGTAGGCGTACACTCGTTTTTTTATCTCAAACCGCTAAAATCTACCCTTTAATTTTAACGCTCATGCGGTATGTTGAAAACCATACCCAGGAGTATTCATCTTCCAAAGGAGAAAAATTTATTTCCAAAGGGAAAAAATTAAATTATTCGCCGAACTATTTTTCCGTCACCCTTTCAACACATAGAATAGAAATAAATGCTGCAAAAGCTGCGTAATATTTTTTGCCAGACAGCAATAAAAAAATGAACCGAGCAAGCTGCGTTGCTCGGTTCATTCTATAAATATTACGCCTGCTTATTAGCTTCAACCCACTTACGTGCGTTCACAAATGCTTCCATCCAGGGAGTTACATCCTGCGCGAGGCGGTCGGCGGGATAGTAAGCGTTTTGCCAGGGATAGAAGGCGCGCTCAAGGTGAGGCATCATTGCGAGGTGACGGCCGTCGGGCGAGCAAATACCTGCTACACTGTAGTCAGAACCATTAGGATTAGCGGGATATTCGTCGTAAGAGTACTTGAGGACTACGTTGTACTTGTCTTCAGCATAGGGAAGGCTGAACTTACCTTCGCCGTGAGCCACCCAAATACCGAGTTGGTCACCACTGAGTGAGCCAAACATCACGCTACGATTCGTTGTAACCGTTACGCCAACAAACGCACTTTCAAACTTGTGAGAGTCGTTGTGGAGCATGTGCGTACGCTTCTTGTGGTCGGGATTAATAAGGTTGAGTTCTACCATAAGCTGGCAACCGTTACATACACCGAGTGAGAGCGTATCCTTACGTGCGTAGAAGCGATCGAGAGCTGCCTTTGCCTTGGGGTTGTAAAGGAAGGCGCCTGCCCAACCCTTTGCTGAACCCAATACGTCGGAGTTAGAGAAACCACCGCAGAAGACAATCATATTTACATCGTCGAGCGTTTCACGACCCGTAATGAGGTCGGTCATCATAACGTCCTTCACATCAAATCCGGCAAGGTAGAGCGCATACGCCATTTCGCGTTCGCCGTTCGTACCCTTTTCACGAATGATTGCTGCACGCACACCACTGGGAGTGCGACGGTCGGGATTGATGCCGAGACTTTCAAACGTACCCTTGAATTCGGGACGGAGGTTAAACTCGATGGGCTGCTGCTTATAGTTTTCAAAGCGCTTCTTCGCACAACCGTGGAAGCTCTGCTTCGTATCGAGGAGGTAAGAAGTTTCGTACCAAATTTCGCGGAGGTGATCGATGCCAAACTGATACGTTGCGCCGTCCTTTTCTACCAAGATGTGGCGCTCGTCAGTAGGCTGACCTACCTTCAAATAGCTTACGCCTGCTTCATCAAGGAGTGCCTTGAACGCAGCCTTATTCTTATCGCTCACCTGTACGATAACACCGGGATTTTCTGCGAAGAGAATCTTCACGAGGTCTGCTTCCTTAAACTTGTCAAGGTTGATGCAGAGACCGCCTTCTGTGTTAGCGAAGCACATTTCGAGCAACGTAGTAATCATACCACCTGCAGAAATGTCGTGACCTGACATGATGAGACCCTTTTCTATCAACTGCTGAACAGCATTGAAGGCGTCGCGGAAATATTCGGGATTCTGTACTGTGGGAACGTCACTACCTACGCGGTTCAAGCTTTGTGCGAATGCCGAACCACCGAGGCGGAGCGTGTCAAACGAGAAGTCGATGTGGTAGAGGGCAGACTTTTCGCAGTTTACTACTACGGGGCTCACCACCTTGCGTACATCGCTCACTTCACCACCTGCGCTGACGATTACAGTACCCGGAGAAATAATCTTCTCATCGTTGGGGTACTTCTGCGTCATTGAAAGCGAGTCCTTACCTGTAGGAACGTTGATTTCAAGAGCACAGCAGAAGTCAGAGAGTGCTTCTACACCGCGATAGAGACGCGCATCTTCACCCTTCTGTGAGCGACAGGGCCACATCCAGTTTGCAGAGAGACTCACGCTATCGAGTCCGTTTGCCAAAGGTGCCCAAACGAGGTTCGTAAGTGCTTCAGCCACTGAAAGTACAGAACCAGCGGCGGGATCAGCCAAACCTGCCTGAGGAGCATGACCGATTGCCGTAGCAATACCTGCCTTACCGCGGTAGTCAAGTGCTACTACACCGCAGTCAGCAAGGGGCAACTGAAGTTCACCTTGGGTTTGCTGTTGCGCAACCTTACCTGTAACCGAACGGTCCACCTTATTCGTCAACCAGTCCTTACAAGCCACGGCTTCAAGTTGGAGCACGTTGGTCAAATATTCGTCAAGGTTCTTAACGTCGTAGGTTACGTTTTCATACTTACGCTCTACGGTTTCGTCAACCATGATAGTCTTGGGAGAGTGACCGAACATCTGAGCCACATCAAGGTCGAAGGGACGCACACCATCCGCTTGTTCGAAAGCAAAGTGGGCATCGCCCGTACATTCACCCACTACGTACATCGGAGCACGTTCGCGCTCTGCAATCTTACGCACATGGTCGATGTGTTCTTCCTGAATGAGGAAACCCATACGCTCCTGACTTTCGTTGGCAATGATTTCCTTTGCCGAAAGTGTCTGGTCGCCGATGGGGAGGTTCTTCATGTCGATAACACCACCGCATTCTTCCACCAACTCTGAGAGACAGTTTACGTGACCTGCAGAACCGTGGTCGTGGATAGAAACAACGGGGTTTACATCTTCTTCACAGAGGGCACGCACCAAGTTGTTCGCACGCTTCTGCATTTCGGGGTTCGCACGCTGTACGGCATTGAGTTCGATACCTGAGCTGTAGCGACCTGTATCTACGGAAGAAACAGAACCACCTCCGAGACCAATGCGATAGTTATCACCACCGACAACAACAACCTTGTTACCCTTCTGAGGCGTACCTTTAAGGCAGTCGCGCTTTGTGCCGTAACCCACACCACCTGCGAGCATGATTACCTTGTCATAACCATACTTTTCACCATTTTCCTGGTGTTCGAAAGTAAGTACCGAACCCGTGATAAGGGGCTGACCAAACTTGTTACCGAAGTCACTTGCGCCGTTAGAAGCTTTAATCAAAATCTGTTCGGGAGTCTGATAGAGCCACTGACGTACGGGAAGAATGTCTTCCCAATCGCGACCGCCGTCCAAGCGGGGGTAAGAAGTCATATATACAGCCGTACCAGCGATAGGCCAAGAACCTACACCGCCACCCATACGGTCACGGATTTCACCGCCCGTACCTGTTGACGCACCGTTAAAGGGTTCTACAGTTGTGGGGAAGTTGTGCGTTTCAGCCTTGAGCGAAATCACAGATTCAATATCCTTGATGACAAAGAAGTCAGAAGTAGAGTGGTCCTTGGGAGCAAATTGTTCCACAACGGGACCTACTGAGAAGGCTACGTTATCCTTATATGCAGAAATAATCTTGTGAGGATTTTCCTGTGTAGTCTTCTTAATCATCGCGAAGAGCGAAGAGGGCATTTCCTGACCGTCAATGATGAACGTACCACCGAAGATCTTGTGACGGCAGTGTTCAGAGTTCAACTGCGCAAAACCGAAGACTTCAGAGTCAGTGAGTTTGCGACCCAACTGCGCCTCAACGTTGTGGAGGTATTGGATTTCCTCGGGCGAGAGTGCGAGACCTTCCTGCTCGTTATACGCTTCGAGGTCATCAATCTGCTGAATAGCCGCAGGCTGAAGGTTGATGGTGAAAATATCCTGGTTCAAACCCGTGTACATACGCTGAAGCATGGGGTCGTAATCCGCATCCTTGCTTGCAACGGGGAAATATTCTTCAATACGTGAGATACCCTGGAGGTTCATGTTCTGTGTAATTTCCACAGCATTCGTACTCCAAGGCGTAATCATTTCACGGCGGGGACCTACGAAGTAACCCTCGAGCGTTTCGCCCTCGAGAAGCGCAGCGTCGCCGTAAAGCCAGCAAAGTTCATTTACTTCATCCTGTGTGAGCTGGTGATTTACCTGAGTAGCAATCACACTCTGCTCCTTTGTCTTAAAAAACAAAATCATAATGTGGTAGGATAATGGTTTATATATTTCCTTGCAAAGATACATTTTTTAAGGAAAAGGGGAAAGAGTAGTATCTTGAAAATAACGGCATCCCATATATTTTTTACCCTTGCATACAAAAAACAAAACTGGGGAGTGCATTTGCTGTCACTCTCCGGTTTTGTTTTTGAAATCTCTGCGACCCTTTACCTAATCTCACGAAAAGGCGTAAAGGTTAAATATCATTACTACAAAAACAGGCAGACCAAATTATAGATCCACCCGTTATGTAAATTTACTTCACCCACACCTTCTTGCCATTGATAATATAAAGTCCAGGAGTTGTAATCTTATTCACCTTACGTCCATACAAGTCGTAAGTCGCATGATTCACATCCGATTCTGTCTGCACCTTATCAACACCCGTTGCACCACCAAAGTGGAAGCGGAGCGAGAGCTGTGCACCACCAACAGAAGTATCCAATTCTTCATCAGAAAGTCCCAATTTCTTGCCGTCTAACAACAGATATGCCTTATTTGCATTGTTGAGGAAGCGACCGTCTGTAAGTTCGGCAGGATACATACCCACTTCGCTGTCCACCATAGAAAGCACAAATGCCTTGCTGTTTGAGGGCACATCGATGTATGCATCTTCAGCGCTACCCATAAGGAGGTTATCGGTAATCACAGGAGCAACCGCAGTTGTCTGCACAAAGGTATAAGTATCCGCAGGCGCCTTAACAATCACCGCTGTATTAGCAGGGAGCACACCCCCAATCTGTTCCATCTTCAACCAAATACCATCCACTTCCTTTGCTGTATAAACCTCAACACCCTCAGGAATTTCAGTGGCGTAGTCTAAATAGAGCGTAGCATAACCTGCGGTAGAAACATTAAGGTTATAATTGGGATTCAGCTCTACAATGTTTATAAAATCGCTCCAACCGCTTGTCGATGCATATTTAGCTTTTGTGCCCATGGGCACATAAAGAATACATTTACTCTTATCTACTTTACTAAAAGCATACTTGTCCAACTCAAATAAATTTTCGGCAGGGATAAGCGATGTAATCTTCGTCAGACTGGAGCAATTCACGAACGCTGATCCGTCTATGTAATTAACCATTGCCGGTATTATAAATTCTGTCAAGTTGTAACAATTAGCAAACGCACCACTGTAAATACCTTTAAGGTTTGGAGATATTTCAACATGTGAAAGGTTTTCACAATCCTCAAAAGCAGCCATTATGGTTTCTACTCCATTACCAAATTTTACAGTAGTTAACCCTTTACAAGCAGAGAAGGCCCAATTACCTACAGATTTTGTGCTATTTGCTATGGTTACACTTTTGATGTTATTACAATTAACAAATGCCCACTGTCTTATGGAGGTTACACCTTCGGGAATAACTAACTCGGTAATATCTTCTCCGTTTAGATATATGCTTTTTGCTATATGCACGGGGTTTGAATCAAATGTTTCAAAATAAATTTTGCACCATGCAGCGAGGTCCGTGATATTAACTCTTTCGAGATTGTAACACCTTTCAAAAGCCTTTTGTCCTATTTTAGTTTCACCTGCATTCATTGTCACCGATGTTAAACCGCAACCCGTGAACGCCATTTGCCCAATAGTTGTTACACTACTGGGGATGTCTATGCTTTTTAAGCTCTTGAGATTAGAAAAGGCATAATCTCCTATTGTTTCTACACTGCTGGGAATCTCTATATTTGCAAGTTTGTCACAATCATTAAATGCACTTGACCAAATGTTTGTTACACTGTTAGAAATTTCCACACTTACAAGTTTATCACAGTCGTAGAAGGACGAAGCTCCAATTTCCTTTACTCCATCGGATATTACAACACTTGTTATGTTGTCGCAATTGCGGAAGGCTTCGCTACCAATAGAATAATTTTCTCCTTTATAATTTTCGGGGAGAATTATTTCGGTGTCGTTGCCAAAATATTTTATCAAATTGTTTTTGCTGTAGGAAGTTGAGAAAAGGAAATCTCCAACCATGGTACCATTGGGCGCATTGATAACGGTGCCGCCATAACCGCCAGCATAATAAACAATATATCCATAGTGGTCGGAACCTCCATTAAATGTTAAAGAAGATAGGTTTATAACGTTTTTTAATTTTGTACAACTATAAAAAGCTGAATTCCCAATCTCTTTTACACTATTTCCAACTACAACTTTTTCAAGATTATAGCAATATTCAAACGCATATTTGCCTATTGTTGTTACGTTGTTTCCAATTACAACACTTGTCAATTTTTGATTATCCAAAAATGTGTTTTCGTTAATGCTCGTTACACTATATGTAACATCGTTGTAACAAACAATCTCAGGTATTACAACCTCATCCTTATATACCTCGCGATCTTTACTTCCAAAGCCTTTATAGGTTACTTGAACTTTTTTTTCTGCCTCACTTGTAATGTTGTAGTAGATTCCGTCTACCTCAAAGTCGTAGGCTTTCACACTGATACTGCATAGTAATCCTATTACTGTCAGTAATAAAAAATTAAACTTCTTCATAATTACCTTATAATTTTATGGTTAAACTGTAAATTCTATAAATTCTGAATTTATATAACCACTCCAACGTATGGACACAAAAAAGACGTGGGGAACTCTCGCGCTTATCTTCATTCAAGGCCTTCGCATTGCCCGTACCATAAGATAAGCAACTTAGCCAGCCCACGCCGAAGGTATTATAAACGCAATATGCTGTCAGCCAATACTGGCTGACATGCATACGGGTATAATACACCCACGTGGACGCCTCGTTGCGAAATCTTCTATGGTACAAAAGTTGCGAAGTTTTGAATGAGAAGATTACGTTAGAAACGTCCTTTCTGCTCCCGTGCTATAAGGTTCACGACCTTAATTCGCAGTGATAGAGCGGAAATCTATGTCTTAACCCACCCGCCCGAGGGCTGGTAAGTTATTTGCAAAGTTATATAAAATTATTGAGGTGGAACTTTAGAATAAAGTTTTTTATTCAAGAAGTTGAGAGGCATACGCAACAATCAACCATTGTAAGATGCCACCAAATTATTTGTTTTGGCACTAAAATAGGAGTTGTCCGCAGTGGATGAAGACGCTAAAGGAATCTCTATACTCCTAATATTATTCCCTTTTTAATTTATTGATTTTAGTTTGTCTAATCACCATATCTCAGACCTCACACTATACCATACACATTAGCATAGATAATGCTAATCATTTTTTGAAGGCTTCCCATCTGAACAACGGGGCATTTTTCGCCCTCCGTGGGGCACATCATCAAGTGCATTTCTATTGCCTCGCCTCCCGCTTCGTAGGGTGGTTGCAGGTAAGGGATTTCTAATGTGCAAAATCCGCTACGCTCATAAAACTTTTTCCGCGCCAACTGCTCCGCCGTCACTCCCCGTTCGATTTCCAACAGCAGGGGTAATGGCGATAAGTCCTTAATATACTGCAACAAGCGCGTTCCGTAACCGCAATTTCGACATGAGGGGACGATGGCCAAGTGTTCTACAAAGCGGAACGCACCCAGCGCCCATAGTGTAAAGAATCCTACGAACTTTTCGCCCTCCAAGGCGGCATATACCTCAAACTTCGGGTTACTGTCGGCATACTCCCGCTGCAACGCTGTATTGCGGCGCTCGCTTGCGGGGAAGGCGCTAAGGAGTAAACCCTCGACCTGCGCATAATAGGGGGATTCGGTGGTGATGGAAAGGAGTTGCATCGTGAAAGGGGTATTTTGTCTTAAAAATGAAACCCTCTCCCTGTGCGGGGAGAGGGTTCTTTATATTTTCTACGCTTTAACAAATCTGTAAGTCAATCGCTTAGAAAGGATTTACTTCCTCACCCAAAATTTCGTTGACTAACTTGTTTGCCAACGAACTGGTGCCGATGCGGAAGAGGTTTTTGTCAATAAATTCCTGACCGAGGAGTTCGCGCACGATAGTATAGTACGCTACGGCGTCTTCCACCGTCTTGATGCCACCAGCAGCCTTAAAACCTACCCAGCGACCTGTCTGCGCCTTGTATTCCTTAATGGCTTTACACATTACGTATGCCGCTTCGGGAGTTGCTGAAATACTGATTTTACCCGTAGAAGTCTTAATAAAATCAGCTCCAGCATACATGGTTAAAACAGCCGCTTTCTTGATATTTTGAGCCGACTGAAGTGCTCCCGTTTCAAGGATAACCTTTAGAGGTACGTCATGACAAACATCCTTAATTTCAGAAATTTCATCATAACAGGTTTCATAATCTTCACTCAGGAAGGCTCCTACACCGAGCACCATATCTATTTCCGTAGCACCATCCTTAATAGCTAAAGCTGTCTCAATAGTCTTAATTTCAAGAAAGGTTTGAGCAGAAGGAAAACCACCACTAACACAAGCTATTGCCGTATTTTCTACTTCTAAACTTTCGCTTACGATCTTTGCAAAGTTGGGATACACGCAGATAGTTGCTATAGCGGGCAACTCAGGATGGTCTTCATAAAAATTATTTACATTCTCTGTAAACTTCAATACAGATTCCTGTGAGTCAGTTACTGTGAGTGTAGTGAGTTCTACAGCACGCAACAACTGCTTCTTCACCTCGTCTGTATCATAAAGTGCCTGCTTTTCCTCAAGCAACTTCATGACTTCGTGGTGTACACGCTCATCATTGAGTTCAGCACAATGATAGGCTTCAAACATTTCTGTATAGTTGGTCATAATTTTAGTAGACAAGTTAATAGTAGACAAGTAGACGAGATAGTTACAGATGTACCTTTAGTAGACAAGTTTGTAGTGGACGAGTAAACGAGATAGTTAGATATACCAAGAGTGAAAATCATCGGTACAGACAAGCGTTTATCTCTGTACCCCTCTTGTTTACTCGTACCTATAAACTCGTCAACTATTTAACAATACGTCATCACCTCACGCTCGCCCTTCAATACGGCAAAAGCGTTGTCGGCCATGGCTTGCATTTCGTCTTCTCCGGGATAGACATGTACGGGAGCGAGGAAGTCTACGCGCTCTGCGATTTTGCTGGTGATGTATTCGGAATATGCCAATCCGCCAGTGAGGAGGATAGCGTCTATCTTACCATACATCACGGCACTCTGGGCAGCAATGCTCTTCGCTACCTGATAGCAGAGTGCGTCGATCACTAACTTCGCATTGCGGTCGCCATTCTCAATGCGCTCCATCACCTTGCGCACGTCGCTTGTGCCAAGATGGGCTGCCACACCTGCCTTACCCACAATGCGCTTCATGATTTCGTTCTTCGTATAAACGCCACTGTAGCAAAGGGTAATGAGGTCGGAAGTGGGGAGTGTACCTGCGCGTTCAGGAGAGAAGGGGCCTTCGCCATCGAGTGCGTTATTCACGTCAACAGCCCTACCCTTTTGGTGCGCTGCTACCGAAATACCGCCACCGAGGTGAGCAACGATAAGGTTAAAGTCTTCATACTTCTTACCCTGCTCCTTTGCAAAACGGAAAGCAATAGCGCGCTGATTCAAGGCATGCCAAATAGAGCGGCGGGGCATAAGTGTAGAACCCGTAAGACGGGCAACGTCTTCCATTTCATCCACCGTCACGGGGTCGGCAGTGAGGGCACGGCAATCGGGAAGCATGTGTGCCAACTCGTAAGCAATTAAGCAACCCAAGTTGCAGGCATGCTTGCGCTGCGCATTGAGCATGTCGAGGCGCAGTTGTGCATTTACTTCATAAACACCACCACGCGTGGGTTTGCCTAACCCACCACGACCGATAATAGCGTCAAACTCAAAAGGAACGGCGTGGTTAGAGAGGCAGGTTAAAATGTGCTTCTTGCGGTAATCGTACTGGTCGGTTACACGAACGAAGTGTGAAAGTTCTTCTTCAGGGTGGTTAATACTTTCTACAAAAACCTTCTTTTCGTCTTCATAGACAGCAATTTTTGTAGTCGTAGAACCGGGGTTAATAGCAAGGATTCTCATTCTATTATATGGGATTCTATAATAATTAGAAGGGAGGTTGTTTTACGCAAGTGCTACGGCAATACTATAATACTTGGTCAAGACGCTGTCGCCTCTTGAAGAAAGCACCACGGGACAGTCTGTGCCCTGCAATACTCCCGCAATTTCGGCATTCGCAAAGAAGGGCATGGTCTTGTAAAAGGAATTAGCTCCCACAATGTCGGGGAAGAGCAGTGCATCTGCTTCGCCTTCCAAACAACTCTTGATGCCCTTAATATCCAATGCCTCTTTGTCGAGCGCACAACGGAGATCGAGCGGACCATCAAGGAGTAAGTTGCCCCACTCTCCCTGCTGGGCACGCGCAATTAAGGGTGCGTAAGTCATAGAATGCGGGAACTTTTCGCTGGCATTCTCTGTGCAGTGAAGCATAGCAATGCGGGGCGTCTCGATTTGCAGACGGCGACACATTTCTGTGATATAACCAATCTGGGCAGCACGTTGTTCTTCCGTGGGGTAAGGAAGTACGGCAGCATCACTGATTAAGAGGAAGCGCTCTAACTTGGGCACTTCCATCACAGCGATGTGCGACATCACACGTCCCTTGGGTAAAATTCCTTCTTCCTTATTAAGGATAGCACGAAGCAACACGTCAGTATTCACCAACGCCTTCATCATCGCGTTAGCACGTCCGTCGCGCACGGCTTTCACTGACAAGCGCGCAGCTTCCATAGCGTCGGCAGCATATTCAAATTCGATGCTGTCAGCATACTGTTCCCAATCCGCAGGAAGGGGCATTTTATCTTTATCTCCCACCAATAACAACTTCACCCAACCTTCGCGAAGCGCCATAAAGACAGCCTCCATTGAGTGTTCGTCGTGGGGATAAACAACCACCAAACGCTTGGGATTACGCGCCTCAGAGAGGTGCGCTATAAGTGCAGAAAATGATTTGATCATAAACCTATTTTTATATACCCAGCAAAATTACAAATTTTAAGGGAGAAAGGGGGAGTTTTTAGAGTACAAATAACAGAGTACAAATAACAGAGTACAGATAACAGAGTACAGATAACAGAGTACAACTACCATGCGGGATGGACAATCGTTTAACTCGGCATCCTTCTCGTCTACTTGTACCTTGTCAACTCGTCTACTAAAAAGTACAGCATGGGTTCCTCACTACTCACTACTAACTCCTCACTAAATCCTCCCCTTAATACCTAAACGTACTTCCCCCCAAGAACTCGCGCAACAAGGATGTGGGCGGAAGAGCCTGAATAGAGATAGGATTGAGGTAAGAAAGGAATTTGCGCAGACGAATCGCCTCGCTGTATTCAGGAGCTGTCTCGGGAACTTCTTCAAGTAACGGAAGCGCCTGTTCACGAAGCACACCGAATTCGAAGAGCATAGCGGTGTTAATCATTACATCGGCTTCTTCCTGGAAGGGGAATATCCATTTTTCTTCACCAGCTCGAACAGAGGGCCAGCGGGCAATCGTGTCGCGTGCGGAACAACCACGATATTTATGGTCACGTACGATGCGACGCAACAGGCGGTTGTCTGTCGTGGGGATGTAATTATGGTTGTCAAGCAGAATAGTGGTCAGCGCCGACGCGTATATCTTAAACTTATTGGCATCAGGGATATTTTCTGTCAATGCAGGGTTGAGCGCATGGATACCTTCAAGAATAAAGATGGTCTGCGGAGTGGGGTGCACCACATTGCCACTCATTTCACTCTTACCCGTTTGGAAATTATAGCGCGGTAGTTCTACAGTTTCCCCCTTGATAAGTGCATTCATCTGCTCAGTAAAGAGCGGAATGTTCATGGCATAAACGCTCTCGAAATCGTATTCCCCATTCTCGTCTAAGGGCGTCTTTTCGCGATCCACAAAGTAATCGTCCATAGAGATGGGCACAGGGCGCTTTCCGCACGCCATAAGTTGCACACTCAGGCGCTTCGAAGTGGTTGTCTTCCCGCTCGAAGAGGGACCCGCTATAAGAATTACTTTCAAGTCTGGGTTTTCCGCAATCTTATCCGCCAAACGGCTGATCATCTTTTCCTGCAAAGCCTCGCTCACATTGATAATATCATTGGCATATCCCGCTGCGCAGGCAGCATTCAGTTCGCCAATCGTCGTGACGCCCAAAATCTTTTGCCAACTGTGCTGCTGGCGGAACACGTCAAACATCTTTGGCTGGTCGCGCATCGGTCGCAACTGACCAGGGTTATTAGAATCGGGCACACGAATCAAGATGCCGTCGCCATAAGGGATAATATCGAAAAGGTAGATTTGAGAGGTGCGCACGAGAAGCGAACCATAGAAGTAGTTCGCCACATCGCCCAAGGTATAATAATGTGTATAGAGGCGACCACAACTTTCGAGCAACTTTGCCTTGTTCTCCAGTCCTGCATCACGGAACAACTTCACCGCCTCATCCGTATGCGCCGTCAAGCGATGGAAAGGAAGGTCATCGTTTATGATTTCCTGCATGCGCACTTTCAGCTGCTCCACTTGTTCGGGTGTAATACCCCCAGGTAAGTCAATGTGGCAGTAGTACCCATTGCTCACGGGATTTTCAATGCGCAACATGGCATCGGGGAACAAGTCATGCGCCGCCTTGTAAAGCACAAAGAAGACGGAGCGGGTGTAGGTGCGGTGCCCCGAAGGCGAAGTGATATCCAAAAATTCTACATCCTTGTCGTTGAAGAGCACGAAGTGCAGTCCCTCTACCTTATTATTTACCTTTGCACTCGTAGGTCCAAACGGCATTTTGAGTTCAAGGAGTTCATACACTTCTTCAAGGTTAAAGCCCATGGGCACTTTATGTACACGACCGGTATTTGCACAACGAATGTTAATAGTTTTTGACATAGGGATTGAGGTTAGTTAGTAGTTAGGAGTGAGTAGTGAGTAACCCATGCGGAGTGTAGTCCGCACGGTAGTTGTACTCTGTACTCTGTTATCTGTACTCTAAAAAGTACTCTGTAGCAAAGATAAACCTTATTTTCCGACCCACCCAACTTTTGAAGTTAAAAAGAAATAAGGAACATATTTACAGTGCATCATCACCGATGATTTTCTGAATTTCCACAGTTTTCCCCAATCCCCACATCTCCCTATATATTCTATTCTTTTTCCTTTTGTTTCTTTAGGAAAGAAAGATAGAAAAATTATGATGGTTGTTATTGGCTGTGGACGATGGGGATAACTGTTAAGAAGTGTTTATTGCGGCTTGTTTTTAAGGATTTTAGAAGAAGAGTCTGGATAGGGAAAATTGTGGAAAAGCTTGTGGGGAACTGTAGAGGATAAGTGGGGAAAGGTGGATAACTCAAGGGTGACGAATCTGTTCACACCGCTGGAGTTATACACAAAATTCTCCACTGCGTTATCCCCTACTTTTACACAGGGTTATCCACAGGAATTTACACAAATAAAATCCCGAATAATTAAAACTAATCGGCACATTGTTTCATCTATTATGGGAATAGATTGAGCAGAGTGCCGATTCCTTGAATGGTTATTTTTTATAGTTGCAAAAAATGAATATTTTCTTACTATTAACAGGCAGGTTATGATAAAAAAGTAAAATTTTAAGGTAGCGCAATTCCCGTTTTTCAGATATAGTTTTTATATTTGCAATTATGATGCAGAAAGAAATGTTTAGCAGGTCAGAGCGCCTGTTGGGAAATGCAGGGATGGAGCGTTTGCGCTCGGTTCGTGCCATAGTTTTTGGCGTTGGTGGCGTTGGTAGTTGGGTAGCCGAAGGATTGGTGCGCACGGGTGTTGTGCACCTTACGATTGTTGACTCCGATGTGGTGGCAGTATCTAACATTAACCGCCAACTTCCAGCTACTACGCTCACGGTGGGGATGCCTAAGGTGGAGGCGCTGAAACAACATTTGCTGGAAGTAAATCCTGAAGCGCAAATTACGGCTTTGAATGCCATCTATTGTGCCGACAACGCTGCGAGTTTTTCTCTTGAAGCGTATGATTATATCATTGACTGCATCGATAGTTTAGAACATAAGGTGTCGCTCATACTTCATGCCACTTCGCTTCCTGCTCAGTTTTATTCCTCGATGGGTGCAGCCCTTAAAATGGACCCTACGCGCATCAGTGTGGCAGAATTTTGGAAAGTTAAAGGTTGTCCATTGGCTGCTGCCTTGCGTAGAAGAATTAAGAAGAAGGGTACATTCCCAAAGAAGAAATTTAAGTGCGTGTATAGCGAGGAACTCCTTGAGAACCGCACTTCCGAAGCGGAGGTAGCAGGTGGAATGTGGGATGCGCAGAAGGCGCAAATCAATGGTTCGCTCATGCACATCACTGCTATTTACGGACTCACGCTTGCAGGATTGATTATTCAAGATATAGCGAATAAGGAATAAGTGCATGAGCAGGCTTAAAGTCCTTGCGCTTTTATATTTTAGGGGGATGCTGATTGGATGAACTACTTTATGTACTTATACCTCCCCTTCTTGTTCCCTTATCCCTTTACACCTTATAAATACCCTCCTTTGATTCATGAAAACACGTGTACTTTTACTTTTTCGCTTCTTCATAGCCTCCGTGCTTATCGGCATGGTGGCAAAGGTTGTCTTCTTGCTCTATAATGGATGGGGGAAGGAACTCGGTGTGGGCGATTGGTTTGCTATTTTGTGGAATGGACTTCCGCTTGACCTTTCCTTTAGCGGCTATATGTCGGCGGTGTTGTGGATTATTTTGCTTGCAGGTTATTGGATAGGCATTCATCGCTCAGTTATCTATGCCTATTTTGCAGTCGTAGCCTTGATTCAGGGCATTGTTTATGTGGTAGATACAGGACTCTTTGCTTTTTGGAATTTTAAGATTGATGCCACGATATTCAACTACCTTGATTCGCCCACTGAGGTTATGGCTTCTGTATCTACGGCGTATGTGGTGACGGCTATAGCGGCTATAGTGGCAGCTGTTGTGGCGATATTCTTTCTTTATAAGCAGACATTTTCAGCGGTTATGGCAGAGCGCCTTGCGGCTTCCCGTTTGAACATTACGAAGCGTATTGTAGGTAGCATAGCTCACGTTATTTGTGGTGGACTGTTGTTTCTCAGCATCCGTGGTGGCGTAGGTGTATCTACGGCAAACCCTGGAATGGTGTATTTCTCAGAAAATGCTTTTATAAATTCGGCAGCGGTGAATCCTGCCTTCAATTTGTTTTACTCTCTCTCGAAAGTAAAGGATTTTAGTGAGCGTGCAAATTATTTTAGTCCCGAAGAACTTGCGGAAAAATATGCTGCTCTTGAAATCAGCACCGAGAGTCAGAACACCAAATCCCTGCTTACTACCTCTCGTCCCAATGTAGTATTGGTCATAATGGAGGGATGTGGTAGCACATTCTATGATATGCCCGACGTTATGCCCAACTTGAAGGCGGTAGCGGCAGAGGGTGTAGAATTTACGAATTGTTATGCCAATTCATTCCGTACGGACCGCGGTGTTGTCTGTACGTTGAGCGGTTATCCCTCATATCCCGATGTGAGTGTGATGAAATTGACAGATAGTAAGGTTGCTGGACTCCCCTCTATCGCACGTTCGCTCGCTCGTGAAGGTTATGATACGGAATTTATCTATGGTGGCGACATCAACTTTACGAATACTAATGGCTATTTGCTCTCTACGGGCTACCGACGCACGTATAGTGAGACGGACTTCCCCAGCGAGCAACGCAACGACTCGAAATGGGGAGTGCATGATGAATTTGCTTTTGAAAAAACGCTCCAACACATTTCGCAAAAGGACACTTTGAATCCCTGGATGCTGACATTGCTCACCTTGTCAAGTCATGAACCTTGGGAAGTGCCTTACAATAGGATTTCCGACAATCCTATTGCCAATTCATTTGCTTACCTTGATCAGTGTATCGGTGATTTTATCCAAAAGTTCAAGAAACTTCCAGCTTGGAAGCATTCAGTTGTCATCTTCATCCCTGACCATGGTAATGGTTACGGACTAAGCGAAGAGACGATGATGGTAGAGAAAAATCGTATCCCGATGATTATGACGGGGGGTGCACTGGCAGGAAGCAGCACCATAGAAGCAGTATGCAATCAAAGCGACCTTGCAGCTACACTCTTAGGGCAGATGAACATTCGCCACGATGATTTCAAAATGAGCCGTGACGTATTGAGCGAAACCTATACCCTACCCTTTGCTATCAATTCCTGGAGTCAGGGTATCGTCATGACCGACCACATGGGTTCTACTATTTTTGATTTGAACACGAAGAAGGTCAGCAAGACGCTTGATGCCCCTATTAGCAATCATGAAGAACACATAAAAGCCTATATGCAGCAGGCTTATAAACTGCTTGAATAAAAGTACGTCGCTGCGCAAACGAATAGACTTCACTGTATAAATAAATATATGGTTCCCGTACTCATCCTTTTCTTTAATAATCCGCAAAAACTTGCGAGAGTTTTTGAGCAAGTGCGTAAGGCGCGCCCTACGCACCTCTTCCTCTATCAAGACGGTCCGCGTGATGAGCGCGATGTAGCAGGTATTGCCGCATGTCGCCAGGTAGTGGAAACGATTGACTGGGAGTGTGAGGTATTTCGCAATTATCAAGAGGTGAATGCGGGATGTGACCCCTCTAATTTCCGTGCTCAGAAATGGGCGTTTTCACATGTTGACAAGTGTGTCGTTTTAGAAGATGACAGCATCCCCAGTGTGAGTTTCTTCCGTTTTTGTAAGGAGATGCTCGACCGTTATGAGCACGATGAGCGCATCTCTATGATTGCGGGTCTCAACTATGATGAAGAGACGCCCGATATGCCCTACGATTACTTCTTTACCTCAGCCTTCAGCATTTGGGGTTGGGCATCGTGGCGCCGTGTGGTAGATAAATGGGATGAGCATTACACCTTCCTTGACGATCAATACAACATGCGCCTCCTGCGTAATTTCATCCGTGAGCGCAAGCAGCAAGCAGACTTTGAGCGTTTCTGCCACTACCACCGTTCTACGGGAAAGGCATATTATGAAACAATATTCCATGCCGCCATGTTTTTCCAATCAGGACTGGCTATCGTGCCGCGCGTCAATATGATTCAGAATTTAGGCGCAACGGGCGAAACCACCCACTTTGAGGGGGGGAGCAACGAACTGCTTCCGCGTGCTTATCGCCGCATTATGAATATGAAGCATCACGATCTTGACTTTCCGTTGCGCCATCCGCGCTACGTAATCGAGGATGTGGAGTATAAGAAGCGTGTGTTCAAAGTACAAGCATGGGGACATCCGTGGATTAAGGTGTGTCGTTCGCTTGAAGAGCTGTATCTCAACCTGCGCCATGGCAATTTTAAGCGCATAACTTCGGCACTGAGCAATCGCATCCGTATATGGTGTGGAAAGCAAAAGTGGGATTGAATCCTCAAACCGTTGTAGTAAAAAATAACTCGGACTCATTTTAATTTATCTCCAAGATAGTTTTAATTATCTCGGAGATTATTTTTAGCATAACCATTCTTATGTCATTTATTCAAATTCTTGCCCAAATGGGGATTATCTTTGGTGTGGTAATCGTGGGATACGTCGCCACCCGCTTGGGAGTGTGGAAGACGGAAATGAACCGCAACATGTCGGTCTTTGTGTTAAACGTCACCTGTCCCATGCTGATTGTGGGTTCAGTGATGGGAGAAGGGCTTCAGTTCAGCCATGCTGAAATTTGGCAGCTCATAGTAGTTTCGCTCATCAATTATGCTGTGCTGATAGCCGGAGCTTATGCGATAAACAAGGTGTGGCGCGTTTCTGCCGACCGTAGCGGATTACAAAAGTTTATGGTAACGTTTGGGAATGTCACCTTTATCGGATTTCCTGCCTGTGCTGCCATTTTTGGTGATCGTGCCGTGTTCTATGCTTCCGTACTTGACATCCCCTTTAACCTACTGATCTTTACCGTCGGACTTTCCTTTGTGACGGAACAACCTATACGTGCCGTATTTCGCCCGAAAATTTTGTTTTCCCCCTGTGTAGTGGCAAGTGTTATCGCAGTCATTCTGGCACTTCTGAAGGTAGAAACACCGCCTATGGTGGGAAAATTCTTCCACCTCGTTGGTGACATGACAATTCCCTGTGCCCTTATTCTAATAGGTGCCACGCTCGCAACGATTCCCGTTCGTGATATGGCTGGTAACAAGTTTGTTTACGGCATAGCGTCATTAAAATTGTTGATTATGCCCTTCGTAGTTTGGGCAGTGTTCCAGCTTTTCAATTTTGAACCCTTCGTGACCAATGTTGCCGTAGTGCTCAGCGGTATGCCCGTAGCTGCTAATGGAATTATGTTTTGCTTGAAATACGGAAAGGATGAACACTTGATGACACAAGCCATCTTCCTAACTACGTTACTCTCACTCTTTACCCTCCCCCTCTTAGCTTACGTATTGCGGTAGATAACTACAAAATAGTTGCTGATACAAAACAATAGCCCCCTGCATTCCAGATGGAATACAGGGGGCTTTTTGAATGCCTGCGGTGTGCTTTAGAGCTTACCGCTGTTTATAGTTTTGTAGGTATTACTTAACATAAACCTTCTTGCCATTCACAACGTAGATACCCTTAGTGGGGTTCTTCACCTTGCGACCGTCGAGTGAGTAAACCTCAGCCTTGCCGTTTACAGTAATGTTATTGATGCCATCAGGAGCAGCAATAGTGTAAGCAATGCGTACTTCGGGGTTGTAAACTGCGCCCCAAGATACACCGAGGTCTTCAGCTTCAGGATAGAACATTTCGTTGTAAACTGTACCAGCAGGGATAACGAATGTATAGTTACCAGCTTCTGTAACGGGAGTTTCGAGTGTGAACTTCACAACGTTTGTAGCAGGACGATAACCATAATTTTCTTCGCCATATACTACTTCCATTGCAGCCTTAGTTACAACTTCGCCATCAGCATTGAGGACAACAACTTCCTTAGTGGGGTCGAAACCACCAGCTACTGATTCGAAAGCGTCAGCGAATGCTACATTGATAACATCGAGTTTTTCTACAACACCTTCTGCGGGGTCAGAAGAAACCATCTTGTAGAGGTCAGCCTTAACGGGAGCTGTGTATTCGAGGATGATAGCACCTTCGTAACCATAGTCGGGATCAAATGCGTAAGTTACATACTGACCGTTAGCGTCAACTACGTTCATACGAATCTGCATCTGAGACTGGTCAACCAAGAATTCTTCAGGAACGTTAATAGTCAACTTATTGCCATCAATTACATAGTCGTTTTCTGTCATCATGTAACCGCGGAAACCTGTCAACTGAGTCTGAATCATACCGTATTCAACAGCAGAAATTTCCTTGTCGAATGTGAGTGTAACTACAGAAGGCAATACTTCGTAGAAGCCACAAGCGGGGTCAATAGTTGTTACCTTAGTTACAGGCTTAACGTTGTACTGAAGGAAGGTCATGTTCATCTGTTCAGCAGCTTCCTGAGGATACATTGCGCTGTTGCTGTAAACAACCATCTTACCCTGAATATCTTCAACTTGAGCACCGAGAAGGATAAACTGATATTCTTCGGGAACGAATGCAGCGTTTTCAAGGTACTGAGTGGGGATATTTACAGTCAAGATGTTGTCATAGAATGAGTAATCTGTACCTTCAACCATGGGGGGGAACTCACCAAACATTGACTGGATAGCAAGGTTGTGTACCTTAGCAATAGGTGTGTTGAAGTAGATTTCAATTTGTGAAGTTGTAGTAGTGATAGTCTGGTCTACAGCACCGCAATCTTCTACAGTGGGAGTAACAGGGTTCAATTTGTAGTACAAGAATACCATGTCAGGTACATTGCTGTACTGTTCGAAATTGCTGTAAGTTACATACTTACCCTGAATATCCTTCACCTTAAGGCAAACCAAGAGATCTGACATCTTTGCAGTAGCTTCGAGGGGGAGAACGATTGAGAGATCCTTACCAAATATGAAGTAGTCTTTGTCGGCTACCAACTGAGGCAATTCACCCATTGAAGACTGGAGCTGGAGCACTTCAACTTCAGCAATTTCTGTGCTGAAAGAAATGTAGATAGACTTCTCAATAGCGTCCATTTCGCCAACTGCGGGAGAAACTTCAACGATTTCAGGATTAACAGGAGTTACGTTATACTGAAGGAAAATCATGCCTTCCTGTCTGCCGTACTGCTCATGGTTACTGAATGTGATAGGTTTGCCATCTACATCAATAACTTGGAGAACTACTGTAAGATCCTGAACATTCATTACATATTCAGTGGGAAGGTAGATTGACAATTCATTTTCCCAGAAGAAGTAATCCATGTTTTCCTGCAAAAGAGGAAACTCTTGTGTAGTAGACTGGAGAATAGCTACTTCTACACTCTGAATAGCCTTGTTGAAAGTGAGTGTGAGTGTTTCTGTTGTAGCGGGGAGGTTGTTGAAGCCAGGATTACTTGTTAAAGCAAAGAATTCAAGAGCTTGAGTGGGATCGAAGTCAGCAACGGGAGTGATTGTGCAAGAGTTACCACCATCAGCAGCACTCCAGCTGTCAATACCCATGTTTTGTTCGCCATTTACGTTTACGTAGTGAGAATCGTCAAACTTCACCATGAATGTGTTCTTGAACGCACCATCCAAAAGTGTGATTGCGTCAACGGGAGTAGCACTGAGTGTAGCGTCCTTGTTTACGAACTTCTTTTCAGCAGGGTGATAAAGGTAAATATTTTCTCCATAAGAGAGGAATGCAAACTGCTGCTTTGTGTCGTCTGCCTGACCTGCAACAGCGCCTTCTACCTGCTTGCTTGAAACAAATGCGTCGCCACCAGCAGCAATAGCCCAAGAAGTAGCACCCTTGCTGTGGCTCTTCTGAACTACAGTGTAGAGCTTGTTGTTGCTCAGTTCGCTAATGCTCTTAATGCAAGGATTTTCAGGAACAACGGGAGCGGGAAGCGCTTTAAGTGCTTCTGTGGGATCGAAGTCAGCAGCTACTGTAAATACGTTTGAGTTACCTGCATCTGCAGAGCTCCAACTGTCGATAATCATTTGATTGCTACCACCGATGTTGATATAGTGGCTACCATCAAAGTAAGTTACGAAAGTTCCTTCTGCGTTACCCTTCTTAAAAGAAACAGGATGTTCAGCAGTAGCGCTAAGTGTACCATCGTTCTTAATAAACTTCTGCTGACCTACGCTGTAGAGGTAATATGTTTCACCCTCATCGTTAGTAAGGAAAGCAAATTGCTGATTTACATCAGCAGCATCTTCTGAAATACTCAAGTCTGCAATTGTCTTGAGTGCTTCAGCCGAAGTAGCCCACGCAGAACGAGCGTTCTTAACTGTGTAGGCCTTCTCGTTTGAAAGCTCAGGAGCATTCTGAGCAGTTGCTGTTGCGATGCCGAGGAAGGCAAGGCAGAGCGTGAGAAGCGTGTAGAATTTCTTCATACTGATAAATAATTAGTTAATAATTTGTGTTGTATAGATTTTAATTGTTTGCTTCTACAAGACTTAACAAAATAGATATTTGCTATGTTTAGTGCGCAAATTTAGTGCAATAATTGAAACGCACAAAACATTTTGTAAATAATTTATAATATTTTTAACAAAAATGATAGTAGTTATTTACAAATTGCTACAATGCGTAAGTAGAAAAAGAAAAGAGGTGTGCTAAAACTTACATTTTGGCACACTCTCTAAAGTTGTACAAATTAGCTTCATTGTCAATCTCAACAAACTACGACGTTGCGGATGATCGTGAGAACTGAACTCATCAGCAGGGGGTATAATCCCCTACTCATTATATATAATAAATAGCTCGTTCATCTGATAAAGTTGGTGCGCACCTTTGCTTCCTGTTCGGGGAAGCTGATGCCGCTTTGCTTTCCTGCTTCAATACACTTGAGCATCCACGCCATGTTTCTGCCCAGCGTGCGCATGGTTTGCATACCCTCTTCGTCCTTCATCACCTCCTCGGGGGTGTTGCCATGCACTTCGTTCCAGTAATTAGAGGTAACGATGGGCATGCAGGCGATGGTAAAGTAGCGGTTGAGGTCTTCAAATCCACCTTGTGTGCCCCCACGACGGCAACTTACGATTGCCGCACCGGGTTTGCCGGCATACATGCCTAACTTTGAGCAGAAGGCGCGGTCCATAAAGGGCTTGATGCTGCCTGAAGTGCCAGCGAAGTGGATGGGAGAACCAAAGACAAAGGCATCTACCTCGGGCACCTTGGCGAGAAATTCGTTTACGCCGTCACCATCGTACCAGCAACGCTTGGTGTCTTTACACTTTCCGCAACCGATGCACCCCATCACGGGTTTTACGCCACACCAGAGTTCTTCGGTTTCAATGCCCTGCGCATGGAGTTGTTCGGCAATTTCATTCAATGCCGTATGGGTGCAGCCCGTTTTATGGGGACTGCCGTTTACAAGGAGAACTTTCATAGGTTATTGGTTTTTAGTTGACGAGTAGACAAGGTACAAGTAGACGAGATAGTGTGTTTATCTCGGTTACTATCTCGTCTACTCGTACCTTATTTACTTGTTTACTCTATCTACAATTTCAAACGGCACACGCACGCTCACGCCCTGCTTCATCAACTCATAGAGGTTTGGGAAGAGGCGCTGCTTAAAGCATTCCCAGTTGCGTTGTGGCATTTCGGTCCACCCTGCTTCAGCAAGGGCGAGCGCACGGGGGAATGCCATGTAAGTAGCACGGTTTACGTCGGGAATAGCCTCCGCCCAAAGCGTACCCATTACGACCTGCACGTGCTTCATGTCCTCGGGTGTGCAACCATATCCGGGGTCGAGTTCATAGGTCTTCTGCAAGGTTGTAATAGGCATGCCCCAGTTGTTAAACTCGGGGAAGTCGTTGCGATACTGTGGGTAGTCGAGGTACGCATGTTCGCCCGGCGCCATAATAATGGGGTGACCGTTCTTGCGCGTAAGGTCAAGACATGTAGGCGTCAAGGCATTGCGCCACGTCACGAGCGTTACATCCTTCGGATAAGGGAAGAGGTAATCATCAGCAGGGGGCCAGATGTTGTTGAGTTCGCACCACAGGATGGGCTTTTTGCCATTCTTGCGCACTTCATCCAGCACGCGGTTGAAGAAGGGAATCATCAACTGCGTAGGTTTTGTATAACCCAACTTTTCCATCAACTGCTTGCAGGCATCACACTTTGCCCAGTTTTCAGGCACGGCAGCCTCGTCACCACCCAAGTGGAAATAAGGAGAATCAAAGGTTTGGGCAATCTCGCGCACCACATCTGCCATCACGTCATAGACTTCTTCCTGCGACGCACAGAGCATCATGTTTACCGTTTCGCCTACCTTCTTTTCAGCCTCCTGCTTGTGCGTACAAGCCAAGTGGGGATACGCCGCAAGTATGGCTACGGTGTGTCCAGGTACGTCCACTTCGGGAATAACTTCCACCCTGCGCTTACGGGCATACTCAACGATGTCACGGAGTTCCTCCTGCGTGTAATGCTGCTTGCTGGCGAGCTTCGGCTGACTCTTAATTTCTACGCGCCAACCCTGGTCGTCGGTCAAGTGGAGCTGCAAGACGTTAAACTTGTAGCGTGCCATTTGGTCGATAAAGAATTTCACGTCCTTTACAGGCAAGAAGTGGCGCGCAGGGTCGAGCATCAGGGCGCGGAAACCGAAGCGCGGAGCATCGGTAATCTTCAACTGACGAATCTCGCCGTTGAGCGTGCTACGCTGGTCGCCCATCAAGATTTGGTCAAGCGTTTGGATGCCGTAAAACAAGCCTGCTGGAGTTGCAGCCGTGATTTTGACGCACTTATTCGTTACTTCAAGCTCGTAACCCTCCTTACTCTCAATCGTGGGGTCGAGTTGCAACCAAAAGGCTGCCTTATTCGTATTGAGGATTATGAGTTCTGCACCAAAATGCTTCTTCAATACATCCACCAACAACTGTTTACACTCCCAATCAAGCTCATCAAGGGGCGCATTAATCACTTGCTTTTCCGAGAATCGGAAAGGCTTTTTGCCCTCATACACCTCCATCTGGTTAGGCATGGGAAGTAATGCCGCACGAGGAGATTGTGCGAAAATAGCAACTGAAAAGAGTGCTGCACAAAGCACCAACAAATGCTTCAATTTCATAGTTTTACTTAAAGTCTTGTGATAATTTTAGAAAAGCAAACAAGCGGCCACAACCGCTCGTTTGCAAAGTTAAACATTTATCCGTTATTCATTGATATTTTCTAAAGAAAGTAAAATATATGTTCTTTCTTATTGCTTAACCCCCTAAAAACTAATTCAGTTCATAGATTACGATTACTGATGTTCTAATTATAAAAAACTATTGGTGTCCGGTAAACTATTCGAGAAGTAACGGCCTGAAAGGCCAATAAGCATCCAGCCCAGGGCAACGCCCTGGGTCTATGGACGTTTGGGTTTACGCCCTGAAAGGGCAAAAGCATTGAAGCTCAGATTTGTATAATTGCTTTTGCCCTTTCAGGGCGCAAGTCTCGACTGCAACAACACCCAGGGCGTTGCCCTGGGCTAATGGCTTTATCCCCTTTCAGGGGAATCATGCCTACTGTGGGGCTTATACTATTCAAACAAATTTATATTCACAGAGTTAGAGTTGTTTACCGGACACCAATAATAAAAAACAAACTCCATATTAGTTTCAATTAGTATGGAGTTAATTGAAACTAATATGGAGTTTGTTTTCAATATGTCGGTTTGCAAATCGATTGCTTGAAAAGTTGTGATTCCGACAAGGGGACGTGTTTGATTTTATCTTGCTTTGAACTGTTAAATTTCAAAGTTTTTACATCACACGACGCAGACGCTGCATGAAGTCTTCGGCTTGCTCCATGGTGAGTGAGAGGGGGGGAAGGAGGCGAAGGATATTGGTGCCTGCGCATCCCGTGAAGACGTGTTGCTCTTTGACAAGGGCGGTGCGCATTGCCTTAATGGGTTCGGCAAATTCGATGCCGATCATCATGCCCGTACCTCTGACTTCCACAATGCCGTCCAATTTCTTGAGTTCTGAGATAAGATATTCACCCACCTTGGCAGCGTTTTCTACAAGTGCTTCCTGCTCCATCACGTCAAGCACGGCGAGGGCAGCAGCGCAAGCCAAGTGGTTGCCACCAAAGGTTGTGCCGAGCTGACCAAAGGAAGCCTCGAAATGAGGTGCGATAAGCACGGCGCCACAAGGGAAACCGTTGGCAATACCCTTGGCACAGGTGATGAGGTCGGGGGTGACGTCGAGATGCTGATGGGCAAAGAACTTACCGCTTCTGCCGTAGCCACACTGGATTTCGTCGCAAATGAGCACGGCGCCCGCTTCGGTACAAGCGCGACGGAGTCCCTGCATAAATTCCTTCGTTGCGAGGCGAATACCACCCACACCCTGGATGCATTCTACGATTACGGCAGCCACGTCGCCCTTCTGAAGTTCCGCCTCAAAGGCTGCGAGGTCGTTAAGGGGGAGGAAGGTGCAATGACCGTTGGCATTGATGGGCGCCACAATCTTGGGGTTGTCCGTAGCTTCTACGGCGAGCGAGGTGCGTCCGTGAAACGCCTTCTGCGCACAGAGCACGCGGCTCTTGCCTGTGTGGAACGAAGCGAGCTTCAAGGCATTTTCATTTGCCTCAGCACCTGAGTTGACTAAGAAAAGGCGGTAGTCTTCATAACCACAAGCCTTGCCAAGACGTTCAGCGAGCTGTTCCTGCAAGCGATTGATTACGGAGTTAGAGTAGAAACCAATCTTGCTCAACTGTTGGCTGATGGTTTCCACATAATGGGGATGGCTGTGTCCGATAGAGATAACGGCATGACCACCATAGAGGTCAAGGTATTCCGTGCCGTTATCGTCCCACACGCGACAGCCTTCGCCCTTCACAATATTGATGTCGAAGAGGGGATATACGGGGTAGAGAGTCATAAGTTTAGTTGAGGTTTTAAGGTTTTAAGGTTGTGAGGTTTTAAGGGGAAGGTTTGAGGTCGCTACGCTTAGAGGTTTAAGGTTTTGAGGTTCTACACCTGCAATCCTTATAACCTAAAAGCGAAGCGCCCTTATAACCTTAAAACCTAAAATGCTACTGGCTTCAATCGGAGCCCTGCTGATTCTTCCAAACCGAACATGAGGTTCATGTTCTGAACGGCTTGACCAGAAGCTCCCTTGAGAAGGTTGTCGATGCAGGAAGTAACGAGAATCTTATCGCCAAAGACATCCACATGCACGAGACACTTGTTCGTGTTCACCACTTGCTTCATGTCGATTGCCTTGTCCACGTAGTGCGTAAAGGTAGCCTCAGCGTAGAAGTCCTTATAGAGTTGCACCACATCCTCCTGGAGGTTTTCCACCTTCACTACCGCAGTTGCAAAAATACCACGGGGGAAGTCGCCACGGTAAGGGATGAAGTCGATTTCGGCACAGAAGTTGGGTTGCAAGTGCGTCAGACTTTCCTTAATCTCAGGCACGTGCTGGTGATTGAAAGCCTTGTAGATGCTCATGTTACCTGAGCGCCACGAGAAGTGAGTTGTTGCCGCGGGCTTCACACCTGCACCTGTCGAACCCGTAATGGCATTCACGCTGATGTCGTTGTTGAGCAACTCTGCCTTAGCAAGGGGCAAAAGAGCGAGCTGAATGCACGTCGCAAAGCAACCGGGGTTTGCCACATGAAGCGCACCGTTGATTTTTTCGCGGTTAAGTTCGGGAAGACCGTAGACATAGTCGTGGTCTTCAGAAGCCAAGCGGAAATCCTGTGCGAGGTCGATGATGCGAACATCGGCGGGGATGTAATGCTCTTGGAGGAACTGCGTGCTCTTGCCATGACCGAAGCAGAAGAATACGACATCCACTTCCTCAAAGGGGAGTTCGGAGGTAAAGCGCAAGTCTGTCTCGCCATAAAGTCCGGCATGCACGTCCGTAATCAAGTTTCCCGCATTACTTTCGCTATTCACAAACACAATCTCTGCCGCAGGGTGGTTGAGCAAAAGGCGAATGAGTTCGCCAGCAGTATATCCGGCACCGCCGATGATGCCTACTCTGATAAGTTCGTTCATT
>JAZORE010000015.1:0-7623 GCA_045656425.1 Alloprevotella sp. | reverse complement strand
ATCTGCAATCACATGATTGCATGATACGGTGAACGGTATACACATACCCCGTGACATCTACCGTTGCATTGTTTTTGACAAGACGTTGAAACTGCCAGATTTCTATGCGTCAAAACAAAGCGTAAGTAAACGCCTTTCCTTTATGTAATCCCTTCCCTACCATCTTAATATCTTAGTAAAGACATCAAGATATCGGCGTAAGGAGTTGCAGATTAACAATTTAATTTGAATTAGAGGTAAAGAATGCTCTAAATTCCAGATTTTGAAAGTGTACAAAGAAATATTGGTGTTTACCAGACACCAATAATATATGGGAGATACGAAAAACTAATAGGGAGTTAGTTTAATTTAATCGGCACTTAATTTGAATTAAATGCCGATTAGTTTTTGGTATAACAGAGCGGTGGGGGTAAAGAGCACGAGTGCGCTTACAAAATGTAACAATTTTAACCCCGAAATACTCTGGATAATCAGCGTTTAGATGTACTTAAAATTATTAGTAACTATTGGTGTCCGGAAAAAGCTCTAACTCTATGAATACAAATTCGTTTGAATAGTTTAAGCCTCACAGTTGGCATGATTCCCCTGAACCAACGGTCGCTGACCGAAGGGTAAAGCAAAGGGGATAAAGCCATTAGCTCAGGGCAACGCCCTGGGTGTTGTTGAACTTCAATGCTTTTGCCCTTTCAGGTAGGGTGTTCAGAATCAACATTATTACCAAGATTAGAAAAACATAGATATGTTACAGATTATTAATACTTTACAATATTAGTTTCGGTTTTATCTACCTTGGTAATGACGCTGAAGGCGTCACCGCTCGGTAACCGGGGTGTTTGAGCGTAGCGAATACCCCCGGATAGGCGTCAGATTGTAGTCGCACTCTGAAAGAGTGCCCCACCAACCAGGCATACCTCGTTGCTCGGGCACCCCTCCAGGGTGCGATTCCTTCGTGCTCCTCACCGGGGGTGCTCGCTTCACTCGCACGCCCCGGTTACTTAGCGGAGACACCTTCGGCGTCTTGACCACCTGGATTAGTAGATTCTTAATCCCCAATACATCTCAAAACAGTCTCATTTATTTTTACAATTTTGAGCACCCTACCCGTAGGGGCATGACTAAAGTGGGTTACTAAATTCTCTACGCAATTAGAATTGCCAATGCGAAAAATGGGGTGCGATGCTCTCGAGGAAGGGAGAGGGACCACGCGAGAAGGTGCGGGCGGTGCCATGACGGTCGGTCATGTGATAAAGGTTGTAGTAGCTGATGTAGAGGCGGCACTTGGCGCGAGAGATTGCCACATAGAGTTTGCGGGCATCCTCATGCTGCTCATCTTCCGTCTTGCTATTGTAGAAGGGGTATACCTCGCGTGAAACACTGCTCACGATGACGTTGTCAAATTCCAATCCCTTGGCTTTGTGTACCGTAGTGACAAACACTTGCTCACCACGGCGACGCATGCTCTCGCTATCGCAGAGGTCTGCCTCCTTGAGCGTGTTGAGCGTAAGTGTGTGGCGCTCTAATTGCTGTAGCAGGTAGGGCGTTTCGGCAGGGTTGAGCACGTCGTAGCGGAGGTAGTCGGTGAAATAATCTAACTTCTCAATGTGCAACCCCAGCTCTTCTACGGCAAAGTGGATTTCGCGAATCAGTTGTGGGGTGAGGGAGGTGGGCGCCTCCATAAGCATTGCCTGCGCATGATAAAAGGCAATGGCATAGCGCTCGGTAAGGCGGTTGGCAATGCGTTGTAGTTCTGGAGCACGCAGTTTTTCTACTTGTTCTGCTACGAGTGTGTGTGCCTGTGTGTAACACAGTTGCAGGAGTTGGAAGGTCGCAAAAATATCGTCGTCGGCAAGGTGTGAGTTTTCCCCTTCAAGTCCGAGATTTTCAAGAAGCGTCTTCAACTTATGGTTGTGCTGACGGGGGAAGAGTAAACGGGCGAGTTTCAGCGTGTCGAAGACGGAGTGGGCATACCTTTCTGCTCCCGCCGCCATGGTGAGGGGGAGTGTGGAAGAGAGACCAAGCACCTGGAGGTTGTTATGGAGGATGCGGTTGTCGTAGTTGATATTGTGACCAACGAGTACGCACCCCTCGGCATACTCCATAAATTTCTGCAACCCCTCTTTGCGAGATTGGTGGTCGCGGGTGGCATAGACTTCTACGAGGGGATTGGGAATGTCTCCCAGCATTGGAGGAATTTTGCGCTTTGTTTCCAGCAGGAGTTCAAAGTCGCTGCCCTCAATTTTCTTACCGCCACGCACCTTAAACGCAGCGAGTTGCACAATCTCGTCGTTGAAGACATCGAGTCCTGTAGTTTCCGTGTCGTAGATGACCAGCGTTTGTTCCTCATACGCCTTACAGAAGGCGTTGAGGTAGGTCTCTCCCGTATAGAGCAGGAGGTCGGTGGGAAGAATGCGGAGCTGCTTCAGGCGATTGATGATGGCGCGGCTGCGGGAAGAACTGGGTTCGATACCGAGCGCCGTAAGCAGACGCGACCATGCCATGTGGCTGTGCTCATTTGTAATTACGTTGAGGTGCGCCAACAGGGTTTTCATATCGGGTGTAGAGAATAGGTCAACGCCCGAAATCTTAAAGTGAGGGATGTCGGTCATGAGGTTGCAGAGCAGGTCGGCATCCCTGTTCGTAGGTACGATGACCGCCACGGTCTCCTCCTTGTTTTCACAGAGGTGGGGCAGCAGGCGGTGCACGATATTCTCTGCCTCTTCGGTATTACTATCCGAGAAGCATAAACTGAGGTGCTCGGGAGTGACACCCTCCATTTCGCGTGTCGTTGTTGAAAGCAATTCTTGGGGGACGCCTAAGTGCGCCTGGGCAAAGTCGTTGAAGACATTCAACAAGTGGCGTGGCGAACGGAAATTCTCGTTCAGGCGGAAGATGTGTCCCTCACATTGTTGCTTGAGTTGCTCGAGCGTTTCTTTTCTTGCCCCAAGGAAGGCAAAAATGGCTTGCTGCTCATCGCCAAGGTAGAGTAGGGAGGAGTGTTCCGAGCGGGCATAGAGCAAATCAATAATCGCCAATTGCATAGGGTTGAGGTCTTGCACCTCGTCAATCTGAATCCACGAGTAGCGCTGGTGGTCGGGTGTGTCGCGCAGGTAAGCGTAGGCGTTGATAATGATGTCGTCGAAGTCAACGAGGTTGTGCTCCTGCTTGTATGCCTCATACTTTCGTGCAAAGTCCATGGTGTAGAGCACGTCCTTGTAGTGCGCCCCAATTTCTGGCGGAATGATTTCCGGACAGTCGTATATTTTGAGCAGCGCAGTGCGTCCGTAGGGCAATTTTGCGTGAGCACAGAGTTCGCGTAACTGCTGTTTGTATGCCAATGAGGAGGCATGAAGCAGGAGTTCGTTGGGGATATTCAGGCGCAACTGCAGCATGAAGTGCTGGTAATTTTGCGCCATGTGAACATTCTCATGCGTGGGTGCCTGAAGCGTGCGGGCACAAATAGTGTGGATGATGTCGTTGGCATCCACCTCGTCCAAAATACTATAATCGCCACTAATAACCCTTTCATTGTAAAGTAGGGTAGAGCAGTGGCGGTGGACATTCCCAACAAACAAATCCTCAACTTCATAACCTAATCGTTCCGTAATGCGGTTGCGCATTCCACGAGCGGCGCGGTTCGTAAATGTCAGACATAACATTTCATGGATATTGCGCCCCTGCTCTAAAGCAGTAGCAATGCGTTCTGCCAGAATATGTGTCTTGCCACATCCTGGAGGAGCCAATACGAGATATTCCTCCTGTTGTGTGGCAATAACCTGCTTTTGCAATGTCGTATGCTCCATGATTTTTGGATGTTGTACCCTGTAATGATACAAGATTTTGACAATAGAAAATTATACACTAACTTGGTACAAAAGTATAATTTTTCTTGCTTATGAACGCTAACGTAAGATATTTTCTATCGAGAAGCGATCAATGTCATTGAGAATACAGTACCTTTGCTATGAATATCTGTATATAGAATTTTATGCAGAGTGTCGAATTGTATAGTTGTTCTAAAAAATAGACTTTATGAAAGCAGATACTTTCAAAGATAAAGTTGTTATTGTAACAGGTGGCGCAAACGGAATTGGCAGATGCATTGCCGGTGAGTTCCGTTCTCAAGGAGCCATAGTTTATGTGATTGACAAGCAAGAGGGCGAGCATTTTGTTGGGGATATCTCAAAGAAAGCGGTGCTGGAGGCTTTTGCAAATTACGTGATAAGCAAGCACGATAAAGTGGATATCATCATCAACAATGCCTTGCCACTGATGAAAGGAATCAGTGAATGTACCTATGAGGAGTTTCAGTATGCGTTGAGTGTGGGCGTTTCCTCACCGTTTTATTTAGTTAAACTCTTTATGTCACATTTGGCCGAGGGAGCATCCATCATTAATATATCTTCCTCCCGCGATCGCATGAGTCAACCGCAGACCGAGAGTTATACAGCAGCTAAAGGTGGCATTGCAGCACTCACGCATGCATTGACGGTTAGTTTGGCGGGAAAAGCAAGAGTTAACTCCATTTGTCCTGGTTGGATAGATACTTCATACACGGTTTACGAAGGTCCCGATGCCACACAGCAACCAGCCGGTAGAGTGGGGGACCCTATGGATATTGCCAATATGGTGTTGTTCTTATGTAGTGACAAAGCGGGCTTTATTACGGGCGAAAATATCTGTATCGATGGTGGCATGACCAAGCAGATGATTTATCATGGAGATTGCGGGTGGAAGTTGGAGAAATAATATTCAGATATTCCTTCTATATAACAAACTCTTGTTTCAGGGGAGAAAACTCTATTGATTGATAATTTGTCTCACGCAGACTGCGCAGACTTTCGCAGAAGCGCACACACTTTGTTTGTGCTTGCCATCCGGATGGTAGCGCAAGCGTAGCGTGCGCCTCTGCGTAATTCTCTACATAAGACTATTCCTATCCGCATGATCTCTGCGATTTCTGCAGAGTCTGCGTGAGAAACATAAAACTATTTTCTATACAACAGAAACATCATCCTACTGTTATATCATATTTTGTTTGCCTTAGGCAATGGGAACTGTCCGGTAAACTTTGAAACGGCACACTTTATGTATCCACATCCCCGATAAAATGGTGATGTGGATATTATTTTTGAAAAGTAAGCCCCCTTACTCAAATAATAGCAACTGTAAATGAGGCGAAATCTCCTTCTCTGAGAGTATTTTCAACTCATCTTTGTTCGGATTTTCCAAGAATGAGATAAGATCTACGTAATACATCAGTGTCATCCTTATGAGTGTTACAATTTGTGAGAAGGATATCTGTCGTTTTAACTTTCTACTGATTATCGTACAGAGTAAATTAGCAATTAATACCGTCCAGGTTTGAATCTGAATAGCATTGATACTATCGCCATAAAAGAAATGAAGTGGAAAGTTTTGCTTGAGTTGTTTATATAGTGTTTCTATAGCCCATCTGTGCTTGTAAATTTCCTCAAGATCCTCAACAGACAACTCAAAATTATTGGTCAATAACACTACAGACTTCTTGGAATTGTTGCTCCATAGTTCCACCCTTCTTGCTTCATGTTTAAGTTCGCCCTTCTCAAATAAAATGTGCATATCTGTATGAGTAACCAATCCGTCTTTACTTACGTAAGCAACAGAAGAGAGTTCTTTGTACTTGAGATTCTTCTTCATTTTGGTTACATAACACACCCCTTCTTCTGTAAGTCTTTGGAATTGTGCATAATCAATGTATGCTCTATCCATAGCAAGCGTTGAGTTTTGGGGAAGATGCACTTCTTTCAACAGGTAATGGTCATGTTTTGCCGCAGAGGTGAGTTGTACAACCATCGGTACGCCCACATGATACTTCATTACAGTATGCACCTTCATGCCTCCTTTCTTCTTACCACTCTTCGGATGTCTCCCAACGCCCTTTAATAAGTTGTCAAAAAGCGTAATGGTGGTAGAATCCATCATATAGAGCGCTCTTTCCCAGTCCTTTTCAGCCCCTTTATTTCGGCTGTCCGCTAAAAAGGGGGCATATTGTTCTAACAAGGAGGCATAGACACTTGCAAAGAACTCTTGAGGACGGCGTTGGTTGGCTTCTGCCAATGTGCTGCGTCGAACAACATAATCAATACCCAGATGGTTGAGTTTATTTATCTCAGCCTTCATGCCAATCTCAAGTTCCCGCAAAGAATCATAGTGACGCAAGACGCCGAAAAGCATGATGATGAGGTGAGTCCACCCGTCAAGACGCTTTACATACTTCTCACTACCGATAGTTTGACGACTCAATTGCTTAATTTTTGCCTTGTCAAGCAAATTTATTACCTGAGTATACACCGGCTGTCCGGTAAAATGTGTACTTTTGCCCATGTTTCAAAAATGTTTTTGTGGTGAAAACAAAGAAACACAAAAGAAGCTGAACTCCAAACATGGAATTCAGCTTCTTTTGTGACGCAAAAAAGTTTACCGGACAGCAATATAAAGCTATATACTAATCAAAAAATATATGGCATCATTAAAAATTAAATTTCGCCCTTCTACCTTAGAAGATAAAGAGGGTATATTGTATTATCAGATAATTCATCAAAGGGTTATTCGTCAAGTTACAACTAATTTCAAATTGTTCATTGATGAATGGAATTCAAAGTCCGAAGATATTAAAGTTGATTATTTGAATATTAATCGGAAAGATTATTTAGATTCGATTCAATATAAAATCCTAAATGATAAGCGACGTTTTGAAACAATTGTTCAAAGATTGGCGATTCAAAATGGAATCTTTTCAGTAGATGATATAGTAGAACGTTTCCGTAACCAATCTGTAAACTCTTCACTATTTATCTTTATGGAAAACCTAATAGCCTTATATAAAAAGCATGGGCAACATAGAACAAGTGAAACTTATCTAAGTACCCTAAATAGTATAAAACGATTCAGGAACGGCAAAGACATTGAACTTATTGATATAGATAACGAACTAATTATTTCTTATGAACATTATCTAAAAACTGAGGGCGTTCAACATAATACCATTTCGTTCTATATGCATCGTTTGCGTGCTGTTTACAATAAAGCGGTTGACCAAGAATTAATAGAGCAGAAATACCCTTTTAAACAGATTAAAATAGGAATAGAAAAAACTATTAAGCGTGCAATACCAATCAAATATATAAAAAGATTGAAGGCTTTAGAATTGAAGGAATTTTCATCTAAAGACCTTGCACGTGACATCTTTTTATTTAGTTTCTACACTCGGGGTATGTCATTCATTGATATTGCATATTTACAAAAAAGCGACTTAAATAATGGAACATTATCATATAGACGGAAAAAGACCGGCCAAAAACTGTATATAAAATGGGAATCGTGTATGGAACTGATAGCAAACAAATATAGTTCTAAAGATTCATCACCTTTTATATTTTCTATTTTAGATAATACTAAAGGAGATGTCAGAAAACAATGTCATAACACATTAACTCTTATAAATCGTAATCTAAAAATCATAGGCAAAGAAATCGGATTGGAGATACCCTTGACAATGTATGTCGCAAGACATTCCTGGGCAACCACGGCACGTAGTGAAGGAGTTCCTGTATCTATTATCAGTGAAGGGATGGGACATGCTAA
>JAZORE010000014.1:0-8008 GCA_045656425.1 Alloprevotella sp. | reverse complement strand
CAAGACATCCTTCCTTATCATAAAGAATTAAACGGTACAAATAACATCTAATGTTACCCAAACTAATTTGCTACTTTCGTTGCAATGTTTGTTTCTTGTACTTCTCTACAAAAAGTTTATGAAAATCTTTCAAAGATCGTTATGCTAACCGCTTTCGTTTCGTTAGCGAGTGCAAAATTAGGGCAAGAAATTATTCCGACAAAATATTTTCAGGGAAAATTTTAAGAAAAATTGATTTTTGGGGGAATTTTAGGGGATTGCACGGGGGATTGGTAGCCGCACGTTGCAAAATTTGCAGTTAAGAATTAGGAAGAAGGGGAGTTACGCTGCGACAGTGTCGCAGCGGAGCGAACGAAGGAGACGGAGGAGCGGCATAAGGCTATTCAATTTCATATTATGAGGGCTTTCGGTGTTTAGTGGATGACTATTATCCAATCAAAAAAAGGCACACTCACGTGAGTATGCCTTTGTTGAGAAAAATTTCAAACTGTTGTCCCAACAGCTACGATTGGTGCAGAAGAATACTTATCTCACCAGCCATATACTAATACCAACTGGATTTAGTATCATTTTCATACCAATTATCAGACGAGAATTGGTATTTACGACGCGTATCTGCTTCGCCTTCCTCACCTTCTTGCCCACCTTCAATAAAAAAGCTGTTGGCAAGAAGCATTGACTCCACACGAAGGTCTACACTTCTGAGAGCAGGACGGATATACACATTCTTTTTCATGTTTCGTTCCAAATTCATTAAGCGGTTAAAAAGATTGCCCCCAAATGAGTTTCCCTTTCGGGGACGATACATATATATATATTACTTTAGAATCTTCACACCATCAATCATGTAAACACCCTTTGGCAATGCGTCAAGACTTGTAGCCTGCTTCATTACCAAGCGTCCGTTGAGGTCGTAAACGTCAGCAGGCCAAGAGATGGCGCGTTCATCGTCCATCACTGCACCTTCAATACCCGTTGTGCCAAACTCATCCTTTTCAAACACAAGGATTTGCTTAGGAGCCTTAGCCATAGATTCACCATTGCGCGACTCTACCTGCAAGTACCAACGGAAAGGCTTCAACGTCGTAGTACTCGTGGGCGTAAGCAAACGACCGCCACTCATCACGTAACAGCCATTAGTGGCAAGGTCAGCACCACTTCGAGGCGCGTAAACCCCACGGAAGGTGTAGTAAAGATTCACAGAAGAACAGTTCAGCTCGGTTTCTTCAGAAGTATAAAGCGTTGTGTTTTCTACATTAAACGTATATGCACCAGCAGTCTTTGCTTGTATCATATAGGGCTTGTTAGCTTCTACCACATCACCACTCTGGAGTGAAAGCACTTCAAGTGCCCAACTTTCAAACTCACCATCGTCATCGTTGTCATACTGATGCACGTCGTTGAGCGTTGCCACCTTAAAGTTATCGCTGATATCGTCATAATTCATCTCGAAGGGAGCATACCAAGCCTGCCATTTAGTATTCGAGAAGTTTCGTGTCAAGGAAACCAAATCTGCAGTAGCTACGTAATCCTGAACATATTCCTTACTGTCGGTGAGCACCACCTTACGGAATCCATGACCATTGAGACCGTCAATCGTCACGTTGGAAACTACTTTAACAATGTCTTCACCCTGGGGCGCAGCGTTAAGTACAGGTACGTCTCTTGCATCAATATAACCTGAGAAACGGGGAGTGTTGTAAACAGGACTGGACTCTGACACCGCAGTTGAATTCAAACGACCTGCGGCATTGAGCACACCATAGAACTCATCCAAGCTCTGAGAGTAAATAGAACCTACAAGACCATTCTTAGATTTTGACCCGTAATAGTAGTTGAATGACTCAGGTGTAACAACTTCGTCGTCAACCACCACCTTCACGTAATCTGTTCCTACAGGAGTTACGGCTAAGTAAGCCTGACCAGCAAGAAGAGTTGCTCCACTTTCCAGAGCCTGGAAATAAACAGCCTTTTCTCCCGTTTCAGCATCTTCGTAATAGCCAAGAACCTCACACACTTTGGCATTCTGTTCAGGCACCTTACAATTATAGGGATAAGTCAAGAATGCCTTTTTATTCTCACCAAGCACGCAATTATTGACACCATGGGCAAATTCAGCAATATCTATAGGTTCGAGCACGAATGTTGAGTTGTCATTACCATTAGCCTCAGCCCAAGCTACGAGGTAACCATTATTCCAATCACCAGCTGATTGAATGTTAGCATAGAGCGTTTGATTCGAACTACTTTCTGCCCCAAGAATAAAGTTGTAGTATCCTTCATTGTTCAAGCCATCAACCTGAAGTTCGAGATACACTTTATCTTCCCCTAACCAACAATGGTGAGTATTCTTGTCCATTTTCTTAAGATACAGCCCGCTTGCCAACGAACGCACAGCGACCTTATTATCTTGCCCCACTTCAAAATGCCAAACAGAAGGAATTGAATTTTCATAGCGAGTGTAAGCCTTATCAACTATCTTCACAAATTCTGGCGTTACAGCGTAAAAACCATTCACATCAGCAGTTGTAAGCCCTGAAATCAAAAGTGCATGCTGGTACTTTTCACTACCAATCTTCATTTGGTAGTAGCCCGTTTCGATCATGTTTAATGACTTCAAAAGTTCAGCCTTTGCTGCTTCGAGTCTTTCCACACCTGCCTCGATTTCCACAGATGACATGATACTCTTCACCGCAGCTTTTACCTCATCAATTGTTGCGAGATAGGTATCAAGAGCAACCTGAGGATAAGAACCTACATTTTCTCCTACGGGGAGGTTTTCTGCTATAGTTTCAGCTGCATCAATAGCGTCTTTGAGACGGTTATCATCGATAGTCTTTATAGGACTATTTTTTACGTATCTATCATATACGACCTGAAGCGCAGCAATCTGTTCTTCCGTAGCTTGACCAGCGTCAAGTTCAGCCTTAGCCTTTGCAAGTTCGGCAAGCACTACATCGTACGCAGGGTAAAGCGCAAACTCGGCTGCTGCGAAGTACGTATTCTCCTGTTCTCCAATTGTTTTATAATGCTGAATACGGAGGTAACGATATTTTGCTCCGAGTTCACAAGAGCCTGTACCTACATAATCGACGTAAGTTGTAGTTCCAACCTGAAGGTCAATATCATAAGTCATAGTGAGGTTGGCACATTCGTTCCAATCGTCACTTGAACTATTGCGACCATACACCTTCACTTCACCAAATCCAAATCCTGAATTGTAATCACCGCTTCCATTACGACGCATCATCTTCAAGGCAATAGCATCAAGCTCGTAGCCAGCCCCAAGGTCAATTTCAAAGTAATGAGGGAAATCTACACCTTCCCATTTCGTATGTGTAAATGTACTTGCATCATTATCAAGAAGTCCTAACACACTTCCTGCGCCATCAGTGGGGTGAATTACTGAATTACCATTCGCATCTACAATCGTAAGATTGGCTTCCGTAAGCAAACCATGAGAAGCAAAGTTTTCATCCTTAGTATATGTGTACAAATCTTCATCATATTCAGCTTCTACTTTATCGTAAAGTGCCTGCAAAACCTGATTCTTATTGTACTGAACCACGTCATCCCCATTTAGCGCTTCAACCTTTTCTGAAGCCACAGCATAGAGATGCCAGTAGTTACCCTCGTCGTTGCGTGCATCCTTCCAGTTACCTACAGGTGAACCAGTCCAACCATCAAATATATTCCAAGCGCAGTCCTCAATACCAGCCTCATTCACGTGGTAAATATACATTACACCTGAGTGACCATCAACCATTTCAAAGAAGAACTCATCACCTTCATCACCCGTTTTGAGCGTTGTATTGTATTTGGGTTGGTTCACCCCATACTTTGAAGTACCAAAATTCTGAATTGTGAATGCGTTTTCCTTCCCTTCAACTGGCGAGAAGTACCAGAGATACTTGGAAGTTTCAAGAGTTACAGAGTTTTCCCCAGTTTCTCCATCAACGGGAATTTCAAAGTTAGCCTTACCTACGATGTCACCATTGTTGTCGTAAGCCACATAGCTACCACGCTTGGATACTAAGTAGTAGTAACCTTCCACCATATTGTTGAATTCAAGCGCATCCTTTCCCATCTTAGATGCCTCAAGAATTACTGCTGCATGGCCTTCACCATTGATTGCCCATTTTTCGTAAAGCTCGTACGCATACTGCAATGCAGTCACAGATTCTGACTTATACTGCCCAGCACGGTTACCTACATTATTGAGAATACCATCAATACCTTCAGGATAGTTTACGCTCCACCAGTTTGTAAGGTAATCTTCGGCTTTCATCTCGGCATAGTTGCAAATATACCAGTCGTTATTACCCCAAGGAGCAAACATGGTGTAATCAGATTGTTCTTCCAGGTAAACGGCATTCTTGCCACCATCCGAAAGAGCGTCGCGCATGATTACGAAAGCGTTTTTCGGGGGTAACAAATTGCCTTCAGTGCCAGTGGCAGTCCACACGCGCCAGTTCGCAACATAATCAGCATCTTCAGTTGTTGCCTTCTCACGAGTTTCAGCGGGAAGGACGGTCCACTTCGCCGCCTTAGCCTTCTCCGTTGTAGTCGTATAGAAGGGATACTTGAAGAACGTAGTGTTCAAGTTCAACATATCAAAGGAATCCACACCGTCAGTCATTTCCTGGTCTGCAACATAGACTCCAAGATTAGAAAACTTGATGTAATAAAGCGCATGACCTTCTGCCGTGGTTTCTCCAGCAGATACAAATTCAACGACTGCACTGTCGTTAGGAGTAACAGTAAGGTTTTTCTCGCCATTCCAGGTGAGGAACGAAGTGTGTATGGAGTCACTTGCCAAGAGGTAAGGCACACCTTCCTCTATTGCGGCGACTGCATTCACCGCCTTGTACTGCGTCTGTGCTGTTGACATACCTGCAAACAACACTGCCAAGGAGAGTAAAAACTTCTTCATTTTGGGGCTTGTTTTATAAAGTAATGAATATTAGTTTTGAAGGTTCTTCCCAAACTATTGAAAAAGATTAGACAGTATATCCCAATGGTTCAACTGCCTAATCTAACTATCATCTCCATGTAAGTATTTACTTCATCAATTTCTGAAACATCTGTAACGCAAAAAGGAGCATCATATTCTCAATGATGTGACAAAGTAACGCCTTTTAATTGTTTTAACACTGGTTCATCTTGGTTCTTTTACCCCCCCCCTATGCGGATATTTTAGATACAGACAGCTCTTTGACAATATTTTTTACTAAATTCGCCTATACAATTAGATTTACACAATGAATTCCGAAATCGTTTATAAAGCACTGCAGGAAAAGGTTGAGTTGGCAGTTGGTTTCAAAATGAAATCACCGCGCAACTTTACGGATCTTTCACAACATATACTGACAGCTACAAAGCAGTATATTTCACCGATAACCTTGAAACGCTTTTTTGGATATGTAAGAACAAACGATTCAAGAAAGCCTTACCGCCACACACTCAACGTATTGGCACAATACATTGGATATAGTGACATAGAAGTTTTTGAGGATAGTTGTTTCAAGGAATCTGAAGTCGAAAGCAAATTCATTCTCAATGATAATCTACAGGCAAGCAGTCTGCAACGTGGCGCACAAGTCGAATTGAAATGGTACCCCGACCGTTGCGTAGTGATACAACATGAGGGCTCCGAGATGTTCAGAGTGATAAAAAGCGAGAACAGCAAGTTGAGCGTTGGCGACACATTCTTATGTAGCCAGATAATTGAAAACGAAGTGCTCATTCTACACGGACTCATACACGAGGGCAATCCGCCTGCGAATTACATGTGTGGAAGAATAAATGGAGTCAGATTCAGAATATTGTAGACATATTACAAAACAATGCAGACCTCTGGATTTATAACAAAGTTATCCGAAGACAAAATTGAAACCCTTGGCATAAGCGGCGCCACCTCCATCACCTACAAAGGACAAATTGACGGCAAACTTTACTTCATAAAAAGGCTGCGCCCTGAATTTCTGAACAACTGCCAATATCGAAAAGCATTTGAAAAGGAATTTGAGGTCGGCAAACTCATCAACAGTCCGCACATTACCAAGTATGTCAGCCTCCATGAAGATGCTGACGGGATTTATATCCTCATGGAATATGTGAATGGTCTTACACTTGAAGAAAAATTAACCACCGAGCCTGAGTACTTCCAAACGCATAAGCACGTCAGCAAACTTATTGAACAGCTGTCAGCAGCTTTATCCGTGTTGCATCAGAATAATATCATTCATCTTGACATCAAACCTGAAAATATCTTGATTACCAAGACTTCCAATGACGTTGTTCTTGTTGACTTAGGATGTTGCATTTCTAATAACCACGACGACACAGCAGGATGTACCCAATTATTTGCCGCCCCTGAAACCCTTGCAAAGGACATTAAAAATATTGATGCCCGAAGTGACATTTATTCCATCGGTCGTTTGCTGGATTATATTGAACAGAAGAGTGGCACACCCCTTTCCTCCACTTGTAACAGAATAAAGCACAAATGCCTGCAGGAGGAAAAGAGCAAGCGCTATTCAAGCACAAACGAGATTCTCCAATCCCTCTGTCCTGTCTATTCTTACATCGCCATTGCAGCTTGCGTGCTCATACTGATGGCTTGTGGCTTAGGGTTTAAGTACACCGTCTTTTATGACGACATCTGCGACCGCATTGCTTGGAAACGAGGCATCGTACCCGACCGTTTTGAAGTCGACGGCATATTCTATCATATCACCGACGATGATGCTGCCACCGTTGAAGTGACTTTCAAGGGGAATCATCCCGATGAATTTGAATATGAATACAAGGGTGGAGAGGTGCTGGTGCCACAAGAAATAACCTACCGAGGTCGTACGTTCAAGGTAACCGCTTTTGCTGGACGCGCATTCAACACACCCTACGTCTCCAAAGTTACGATTCCCGAGGGCATTGAAGTCATAGCCGACTCTGCCTTCATCTACTGCAATCAACATGGAGTGATTACAATTCCCAAAAGCGTAAAGAAGATCGGAGCTTCCGCATTCTACCCTATGCTTTACATTGACAGTCTCGTAGTGGATGACGAAAACCCTTATTACGATAGTCGTGGCAACTGCAATGCCATTATTGAGACTTCCACGAACACGCTATTGGCTGGTTGCAAAAATACCGTGATGCCTGACGATGTTGAACACATTGCTCCGAATGCCTTTGTGGGTGCAGAGGACTTGAAACACATCACGCTCCCCAAAAGCCTCAAGCAGATTGGCGAGGCGGCCTTTGTGCATAGCGGTATCGAAGAGATTGTAATCCCCGAAGGCATTCAGAAACTTGAACGCTACACCTTTCAATATTGCGAAAATCTGCAAAAGGTTACGCTGCCACAATCTCTCGTCACCATTGACCATGCAGCGCTTTCACATTGCGGCTTCAAAAGCATTGTTATCCCAGACGCAGTAACTACCATAGGGGACTATGCTTTTGACTACTGCAAATTTCTTGAGACCGTTGAAATTGGAAGTGGCGTTCAAAGCATCGGCCATGCAGCCTTTGACGGTTGCCAAAAACTTAAGAAAGTTATATCCCACATCCCTGCCGATAGCTTATTTGCAGTTGACAGCAGTACATGGAGAAACATCAGCCCCACTTGTGTACTTTACGTACCACGAGGAGCTAAGACTGCGTATGAGCAAACCTTTGGTTGGAACGCCTTCCATCGCATTGTAGAATTTTGAATATTATAGAATCAAAAAGAATTATTGGTGTCCAGTAAACTTTTTGAGAAGTAACGGCCTAAAAGGCCAATAAGCACCCAGCCCAGGGCAACGCCCTGGGTCTATGAACGTTTGGGTTTGCGCCCTGAAAGGGCAAAAGCATTGAAGCTCAGAGTTGTATAATTGTTTTTCCCCTTTCAGGGCGCAAGTCTCGACTGCAATAACACCCAGGGCGTTGCCCTGGTCTAATGGATTTATCCCCTTTCAGGGGAATCATGCAAACTGTGGGAAATACACTATCTGGACAACTT
>JAZORE010000013.1:0-45971 GCA_045656425.1 Alloprevotella sp. | reverse complement strand
TTCCATAACCTCTATTTTTCTTTTCAAAAGCAGTTGAATAATTATATTTATCTCTGTTATTGTCTTTAATATTGGTCGCACCAGCGGTTGCTGAATCAGTTGCACGAGCAGTTACAGAAGCGGTTGCATTTTTGCAACTATGAATATCGAGTAAACTATATTTGGGCGAACAGGAGTTCTGCACTCCTTCGGTAAACTCAATGAGTCCTCGTTCACGCAATTTTGCCCTGGCACGGATAATGGTGCTTTTGTTCAGTCCGAGCTCGCTTTGCAAGGTTGCTGTTTTGCAAGCTATGGGCATATTCCAATAGTTCTGATTGCAGATGTGTACCAGATAGAGGTATAGGATTATCTCGGACGATGAAAACCTATCATAGGCATTCATCCTCCAAAATCCTTCTATGATATTGATGTAGTTCATATAATTTTACCTCTTCTTATTCTGTTGTTGCTGCAAAATTATACAGTCACAGTTAGAAGAGGTAAAAATCTGATTGGTATGTATTGGCGTGCCGATAAAAACCATTCTATGAGATAAAGAATCTACGAAAAGAGCTGTGGCAAGCGCTTTTTGAATAGTTGTTTTATCGGCTCTTTTTCGGAGTCAAGAAAACCATCAGAGAGATATTTGTTATAATTGGAACGGCCTCCAACGGATGGGAACTCCTTTTTTGCCGCCAAATATGGCAAACGGGTTATAATACCAAGTTCCATAGCGCATACGATAACAAGGATTGCATCTTTGCCTCTTCTGTCTGCAATGGCATCGTGCATAACCATCGTTATTTCATTGGCGTGGGATTGATCTATAATGTAGGTTGAAAACTCAGGTTCTGCTTTATGGGGTTTGATTTTTGTATTAGTGGTGAAACATGGCATATCGTTATCAAGTTCTGCTATCAGTTTTTTCATCTCCGATACAAACTCTGATGGCATATCTTCAATGTTTATCTGTTCTTGCATATTTTTGAAGAGTTCCACACCTTGAATGATTATGCTGTTCATTGCCATTGCTGCTTTGGGAGACTTTGCTATATCAGCAAATGACTTTTGTGGGTTACCAACCATCTTAGCAAAAAGTTTGGTAGTCTCATCCATAGAAACAGGTTCGGGTATAATCAGGTTCCCGTTCTTGTCAACATTCTCGGCTATAATCGAAAGGGCATACTGAATGTTCGCATTTATTGTTTGCTCGTCAAATAATAAATTTTCCATGTCTGTTTTCTTTAAATTTTATACTCAATTTTACAGCGTCGCAACTCAAAGTTATAATGGATTTTACAAACAAATTCAAATTGACACAAATTAACGCCTAAAACACACGAAAAATTAAATTTATTTTCAAAATCATACTTTAAAATCATACTATATTTTTGATTTTCACCGCGTTTTATGGTAAATATCGGTCAGCCGATATATGCCACTTGGTTTATTATGCGAATGATAAAATGGGATATAAATTTGCAGTGTAATTGAAAAACAAAGTATAATTTTTGCACACGATAATATGATAAAAGGATTGGAATCATTAGGCGATATTCAGACTCCGTTGAATGTTATGCTGGAGAACCTGGCTGAGACGATAGCTGATAAGGTGGTGGCGAGAATAAAGGAAGAGGATTCCAGCAAGCCGAAGTATTATACACGCAAGGAATTGTGTGAGATATTGCACGTGACAAATCCTACTGTCATAGAAATGGTGAAGCGTGGAGAAATCCGCGAAAAGAAAATCGGTGGTCGAATACTTTATGATGCTGCAGAAATTGAAGAGGCAGTGAAAGAGAAGACGATTTTCCGTTACAAAAGGAGAAAGCATGATAGATTCTAATGTTTTCTATTCAAATTCTGTTAATGCCTGTTTGCCGTCCGCATCGGTAGATGGGCATTTTTCTTTCCCTTATTTTGAAAAATGTGATGACATCGTGCCTTTATTTGTGGTGACAACTTTATTTAGTGAGGTGATAAGAAAATAAATGTGGTGACAATGTGGTGACATTTCGCTCGAAAAGACAAAAAGAAAAATCGCTAACAGCTTGATTATTCAACTATTAGCGATTTTCTTCGTGGTGCCACCAGGAATCGAACCGGGGACACAAGGATTTTCAGTCCTTTGCTCTACCAACTGAGCTATGGCACCGTGCGTTTCAGAAGGGGGAGAATGTGTTTCTCTTAGTGGTGCCACCAGGAATCGAACCGGGGACACAAGGATTTTCAGTCCTTTGCTCTACCAACTGAGCTATGGCACCTTTCTGAATTGCGAGTGCAAAGGTAGTGACTTTTTCTGAATTGGCAAAGGGATTTGAGGAAAAGTTTTGCTTTGGGGGCTATTTTAGGGATGGGGGAACGCTGAAAGGTTTGCGGAGAACGAAGAATGATGTAGGGTAAATGGTGAACGCATCGTGCGGAGCGACAGTCGTTTACCTCACAAACTTTCTTGTTTACTCGTACCTTGTTTACTTGTCAACTCCAAAAGTTATTCGCAGAAGATTTTGGATCCGATGCGGACGAGGGTGCTGCCTTCGGCAATGGCAATGGGGTAGTCGTCAGACATGCCCCATGAGCATTGGGAGAAGTGGGGGGTATCGGCGAAGAAGGTGGACTGGGCACGGAGGAAGAAGTCGTGTGCCACTTGGAAGTCGTGGCGGATACGGACTTCGTCATCCGTGTTTGTTGCCATGCACATCACACCCGAAATTTGCGCGTTGGGATAGTTGCGCCACTCGCCCGACTCCAGGAATTGCCACGCCTCATCGGGGGTAAAACCATATTTCGTTTCCTCTGCCGCCACATGGAGTTGGAGCAGGCTGGGGATGATTCTGCCGTGCTTTTCCGCCTGTCGCTGGATTTCGGCAAGGAGTTTGGGGGTGTCAACAGCATGAATGAGACTGATGAACGGGGCAATGTATTTCACCTTGTTGGGTTGGAGGTGCCCAATGAAGTGCCACTCAATGTCCTTCGGAAGTGCCTCTGCCTTCTCTCGCAATTCCTGTGCGCGACTCTCGCCAAAGATGCGTTGCCCAGCAGCATAGGCTTCGGCAACGGCCTCTATGGGATGATATTTTGACACTGCCACCAAGTTGGTCGTTGGTGGCAGTGTGGCACGTATTTCAGCAATGTTTTTGGCAATGTGTCCCATACGGAAAATTACCTTAAAGCGGTCAATTATTCAGCAGCAGGCTTGTAGCGGAAGATGTCCATAATGGATGTTTCCTGAATGCACGCAATAGTGTAATCACCCATGTAATTTTCCATGCCCTTGTCCAAGTTCTTGAGGGCATCGTGGAACGAACCTGCCTGCACAAGAATTGTTTGCGAAGTCTTCTTTTCTACCCCCTTTGATTCGTCAATTGTGAGGTAAATAAGCTTTGCTTTATACCACTTGTCGGCACTTTCTTCTGTCGCTTCAAAGAGTTCAGCAAAGCGTGCGCGCTTGATGTCCGACACCTGGAATTCGCCCGTCATGAAGGGTGCAATTTCTTCCGTAATACGGCGTTCTGCTTCTGTGAAATTGAGGGCGTCAACGAGGTAGGGTTCGCTTACCTTCTTGAGGGCGCCATTGTCTTGTTGCTTTTCGTATTTGATTTTACATTCAAACCATTCGTGTGTCATAGGGGTATGAGGTTATAAGGTTTTGAGGTTATGAGGTTTTGAGGTGGAAGGTCTTTAGGGGCTTTAAGGTCGTTAACGTCTTTAAGGTCAAACTTAAAACCTTAAAGCGAAGCGCCCTTATAACCTTAAAACCTAAAATTGGTAATCCACACAACTGCGTCCGCAGATGTTGGGGCGCAATTCGGCGCCTACAGCCTTGTGGGCGGGATGTTGTGCGTAAATGTCGAGAGCTTCGAGCGAAGCGAAGGTGCTTTCAAGGCAAATGTCCCACTGTTCGGCAGGGTTGCAGTTGAAGTTTACGGCGATGGATTGGATTTCGGGGATGATGGCGGGGAGTGCCATGATGCCCTGCTTGAAATTCTCCATCGCAGTCTGGCGTTGCTCTGCCGAGAGTTCGGGCTTGAGTTGAAAGAGTACGATATGTTTCAGCATAGAGTTCTTAAATTTTTGTAACTTCGCACAAAGTTAAATATTTTCTTGGATTCACGACACAAGAACGTAAGAACAAAAACTGTAGAACGTATGTCCTTTTGTTCTTTTGTCTATAAAACGATCCTCCCGTTCTCAAATTCTCTGCCCATGATGTATGATGAAGAACTCGCTTCGGCATGTAACCAGCAGTTGAAGATTCGTGTGCGCTACACGATGCTTTACTCCCTGCTGAAGCGTGTCTGCATAGAAAAGACCAAGGAGTTTTCAACGGATTACTCCGGACTTTTTGCACGCCTCTACGCGGTGTGTAAACACTACGGCGTACCCCATGCTGCTGCCGACCGTTTCCGCCGCAATGCCCTCCAGACTTTGCGTGGGCAACGTGAGGCTACGGAGGAGTTGCTCGCCATTGATGTGGCAGACTTGAGAAGTTTTCTCACCGCTCTGGAGGCGTCGGAAAACGCCCCCAGAAAGGAGGAGGCGCAACTCACGTCGATGCCCGTAGAACAGTTGCGCGTGGCACGCGGATTGGTCAAGGAAATCTGCGAAGATTGTTTCACACTCCTGCTTCAGGACGATGCGGGCGAGACGGTGGTTCCTGCAGATGCCGCAACCTTGCAACTTCTTGAGGAAGGGGTGCGGGTGAATGTGGTGAACGGAGGCGAACTCGTCATTCTCGAACCCGATTACCTCATTGACGTCAGTGCGCTCACGGCATGCGTAAAACCTTACGGCACGTCGCCCTTGAATTACCTTTTGGCGCAACTTCAACCGCGACAAACTACGCGCCCCATTCTCCTCGGTAATGCCGCTAACCAGTTTATGGACGACTGCACGCACTCTGCCACGATTGATTTTGCAGAAAGTATGCAGACGCACTTCCGCCAGTCACTTTTGGATTACGCTTGCCATCACGCCCCCGAGGAAATCGATGTCAGTTATTTCAAGGAGGCACGTCAGCACTTCGACAACATTCGCCAGATTGTACAGCAGGCATACGCTTCGCCCGAAGTGGGCATAGCGCTTGATCAGGTGTTGCTCGAACCCGCCTTTATCTGCGCTACGCTCGGTTTGAGGGGACGCTTGGACGTGATGACGGCAGACCACCGTCGCATTGTGGAACTCAAGAGCGGTAAGGCCGAAGACTTCCGTCCGCCCGTGCGCCCCAAGGAAGAACACGTGCTGCAGATGGCGCTCTACAAGGAGATGTTGCACTTCAACTTCTCCATTCCCCGCGACGCCATCTCTTCCTTCCTGCTCTACTCCCGTTATCCGACCCTGCTTGACGAACGCATTCCGCGCAGTAAGATTAAGGAGGTGATGCACCTGCGCAACGAGATTGTGCGGATGGAAATGCGCATGCGCAATGGGGAGGTTGCGGACGTTTTGTCGGAACTCACCTATAATAATATTATACAGAAGCAGGGACTTCACCCGAACTTTTTGAAAGCCATCCTGCCCCCGATTCAGGCGGTCGTAGAACCTTTGGCGAACGCCTCACCCTTGGAGCGCAGTTACTTCAACCACTTCATGACCTTCCTGTCGCGCGAGCAGTTCCTCTCAAAGATGGGCGAACCGCGCCCCGACTCAACGCGTGGTTTTGCTCGTGTGTGGAATGCCGACTATACCTCAAAACTCCTGTCGGGAGAAATTCTCATCAACCTCCGCATTCGCGAACTCCTGGGCGAGGGTGGGGTGGAAGAAATCATTTTCGACGTGCCCGACTACGGCGAGAAATTCATTGCCGACTTTTACGAGGGTGCCATGGTGCAACTCTACGAACGCCGTTCGGCAGCCGACACCGTGTGCAACCGACAATTAGTGCGCGGTTACATTGTGCGCCTCACCGACACCGAACTGCACCTGCACCTCTCCTACAAGCAGCGCAACCGCGACTTCTTCTCCTTCGACACCACCTATGCCATTGAGAAGGACAGCACCGACAGCAGTTTCCAATCCGCCCGCCGTGGACTCTTTGCCTTGCTTACGGCGCCACAGGAGCGTCGCGAACTCTTGCTCTGCCAACGTGCGCCGCGGTTCGATACGAGTGTAAAACTTTGTGGGGATTATGGCGCATGCACCAACGCGATTGTGCTTCCCGCCATGCAGGCACAGGATTATTACCTCCTCGTGGGACCTCCCGGAACGGGGAAAACCAATGTCGCCCTGCGCGCTATGGTGCAGGAGTTTCTTACTTCGGCATGCCTTCGTGGCGAGCGCCCGAACCTCTTGCTGGCGGCTTACACCAACCGTGCCGTGGATGAAATTTGCCAAATGCTTCAGGGTGCAGACATAGACTTTTTGCGCCTTGGCATTGAGCAAACGTGCTCCGAGGAGGTGCGCCAAAACCTGTTCGTCAACCGTGCGGCGGGCATGAAGAACCGTGCCGAAGTTTCCCAGTTGCTCCAAGACCAGCAGGTGATTGTGGGCACCGTCGCTACACTTACTTCACACACCGAACTCTTCAACCTCAAGCAGTTTGACCTTGCCATTCTCGACGAGGCGTCACAGGTGCTCGAACCGCAAATCATGGCGCTCCTTGCGCACCCCACCGCCGTGCGCCGCTTCATCATGATTGGCGACCACAAGCAACTCCCCGCCGTGGTGATGCAACGCGCGGAGCAAACCGTTGTGCACGACGAAACGCTCCGCAGTATGGGGTTGACCGACCTGCGCAACTCCCTCTTCGAGCGCCTACACGGTTTCGTGGCGCGCACGCCCGAAGTGGCAACTCTTGCCGCAGGATTGCTCGATCATCAAGGGAGAATGCACCGTGAGATTGCCGCCTTTGTCAACGAACGATTCTATGAAGGGCGCCTCTCCGTAGTGCCCCTTGACCATCAAGAAGGAGCGCTCGATTATGCCGCTCCGCAAACGCCTATGGAGCAGTTTGTGGCGACAACGCGCATGGGATTTGTGCATGTTCCCGCCCCTGAATTGTCGGATAATGTGAAGGCCAATAAGATGGAGGCAGAAGCCGTGGCAGACATTGTTGAGGCACTCATCCACCTCAACGCGCGTAGCGAGATGTCGCTCAACTTGCCCAAGCAGTTGGGCATCATCGTGCCCTTCCGTAACCAAATCAGCATGGTGCGAGCCAGCCTGCGCAATCGTGGTGTAGCGGATGTGGACGACATCACCATTGACACCGTTGAGTGCTACCAAGGTTCGCAGCGCGACTACATCATCTTTACCACCACCATCTCGCGCCCCTACCAGTTAGACATCCTCTCCGTGTGTCAGCAGGTAGGCGCCACGGAGGTAGACCGCAAACTCAACGTCGCCATCACCCGTGCCCGCAAACAATTCTTCCTTGTCGGCAACCGCGATTTGCTCTCGCGCAACGCCCTTTATGCGGACTTGATAAGTAGGTGTGACGTGCGTTAATGTTGAAATGGTGGGGTGGATCGTGATTGTAAGACAAACTCGGATGATGATGTTGAAAACGCTTTGATGTGGTGTGAAAATAAAAAGAAGTTCTGGAGCACGGAGGTTCCAGAACTTCTTTTTGATAGATGATGCTTAAAACAAACCAATAAACCAACTGCCGACGTCGCCTATCCATGAACCGATTTGGAGGATGAGCAGAATGAGGAGGTAGATGAGCAGGACGAGCAGGAGGCAGAGCGCGCCGATGATGAGGGCTTTGCGATTGACTTCGCGGATGATGGTGCGGTCGCCTTCTACAAAGCCGGTGAGGAGGCGTGAGTTTTTAGTGTACGACTTGTTGAAGACGTCAAAGAAGTCACCAAGTATGGGGATGAGGCCTACCAGGATGTCGAACAGCATGTTGTAGATGATGGCGAGCGTGAGGGGGATGCTGCACAGTTTCAGCATGCTGAGGTAGAGGAAGGGGAGGTTGAGCAGGGCGGATACTACGTCGCCATAGGCGGGGAGGAAGAAACCTACGATGGGGTCGATGTAATAGCGGTCCATCCATCGTGCAATGCTCTTGGTGAGGCGGAAGGTGCGCGAGGTTTCAACAAGTTTTCGTCGCTCCTCTTTCTTGGATGCTTTGGGCGTTGGGGTGGTACTCAATGTGTGTCTCTTTTATTGTGACGTGTCGCGGAGGGGCGAGCGGGTTATGATGCCTTTACCCTTCCGGTATTTAATGTGGGACGTTGTTGCTTGTCAAAGGCCGGTGTCTTCAGGGGGGTGGCCTTTTTCAGCGGTACCTTAATGTCGTTAGATACGGGCTTTAAGGCGGGTCTGGTTTCTACCTTCTTTATCGTGCTTGTGGGTTGAGCTGCGGGCGTAATGACGGTGTCTTTTGCCGTTGAATCGGGGGCTGCGCTTGATGTTTTCACAGGCATATACCCGCTGGTTGTGCCTACCTTGTATTGCTTCATCTGCTCATCGCTCTCAAACCAGTTACCACGGATGAGGCGGTCGGGTTCTTGGAGGGTCATGGGGGCGTTAGAGTAGAAGATGTGCTTGCGCATGTCCCAGTAGAGTTCTTCTGAGGAGTAGGTGACCTTTTTCTCGCGGTCGTTCATCACAACGCGGCCACGGAGTTTCCACAGGTACTGGTCGAAGCAATAGGCGGTGTCTGCCGTGATGTGAAGGTTGACGCTCGCGTTGTCGTCGTAGCGTTCAAGGTAAACACCCTTGGGAAACTCCTGACGCTGAGGCTGGGTCTTGTCATAAACGAGCCACTCTTCGGCGATAATCTTATAGCGCACGATGCCCGAGTCGGAGATGAGTTTGGAAACTCCTCTCGTCGCCATTACGGGCAACGAGTCGCGGCAATCTACTTGTGGTCCCATGGGCGGTGCGTCAGAGGTGCACGCCAGGGGGAGGAGGAGTATGAGGAGAAGGAGGTAGCGCATCAATGAGGAAAGTTAGTAGTTAGTAGATAGTAGTGAGGAGTGCTGTGCAGGACGTATTATGAACGTAGAGACGTCATATTGTGGGCGTCTCGGTAGCGGATGAGACACGATTGGTATATCGCTTTTCTGGTACGGACGCCCGGTTCGTGCGTCCTAAATACATAGGAGGGTATGACAAAGCAAACGGCAGGGTATTCCTTTTGATTTAGGACGCACGAACCGTTCGTCCGTACCAGTCAAGTGAATATCCCGCATGGCATTACTCACTCCTCACTCCTCACTTCTCACTGAATTTTATCTCACCTTCCACTTGCTGAACCACATTTCATTAAATGTGATACCGAGGCAAAGGCGGAAGTAGTTTTCGGTAATCATGCCGCTGAACTTGGGTTCTACACGTTCGTACTGTGCAGCGATGTTGACCACACTGCGGTTGCTCCAACCGTTTTGGATGGGGATGGCCACGCCCATGGTTGCACTGTAGCGGCGGGGACCATCTACGCCGTTGACTTTGGTGTAGGGGGTAGACATGGAGAGCCCTATGCGGTAGCGAATTTGCTGAAACCAATATACGCTGTTGGGGCGAGGCTGGTATTCACCACCGATGGTGAAGGTGTGGCTGTCCTTAAAACTATTTGTGCTCACCTGATAGGTGTTGTTCACGAGTTCTGGCGTACGGCAACCGTCCCACATCTGGAGAGTGTAGTCCATGCCTACGCGCAATCTGTTGCGGTGGTTCCAAACGGCACCCACACCGAACGTGTGGGGAAGTTCAAAGGCATTCGCAAGGCGGGTGGTATCGCCCACCGAACCCTGATTGGTTGTGATACGCTGGTCGATGTAGAACGCAGGGCGGTTTACCTCATGACCGAGTCCGTAGGTCGCACCAAGGATAAGCGTGTTGTTGCGGTTGATGCGCTGTTCGTATTGCGCCCCGAAGTCCAACTTATACGTACGAATGTCTGCCGCATAGAGGCGACGGCGAGAACTAATTGAAGTGTTGTCGTAAGAGGCATAAACACTGTTCTCCATCGTGCCCCAAAGGTAACCGATATTCGCACCCACTGAAAGTTGCTTTATCGGACGGTATCCCAAACCAACAAACACCTCGTGAAGTCCGCCATCCCCCTTATAGGTTTCCGTTTGCGTCACTTCCCCCGTGCTCTGCATGAGTTTTGAGGTAGTGTTCATGTTATAGCCCACCGTAGTAAAGGGCATCATCCCCAAGGTCATCCCCAAGTTGGGCGCAAGGCGCATCCCCGCCATCACGTAGTCGATGGAAGAGTTGTTGGCATTCTTCTTGGCATTGTCCTGTTCGAGGTTCGCCTTTTGAAGTGAGAAACCAATATCAAAGATGAGCGTGAGCGAGTCAATGGTAGCGTAAGATGCAGGGTTCTTAAAGTTCAGTTGCTTCGAATGGTTCATACCATAGGCAAGACCAGCCATACCCTTGTTAAAACCCTGCGCCTGGTCGTTTTGAAGTCCGTAACCATAGCGAGAGTAAGGGGAGTTAGAACCATTGGTTTGGGCAAAAGCCCCAATGACTCCAAGGAGAAGTGAAGCGGAGAGTATAATTTTTTTATACATCGGTATGTTGAATTTTTTTGAATGGAAAGTCCTTAGTTTTTATCGGACAAGTTCATGCAGTCCGCGCAACACGAGGTGCGGGTCATGCGTAATGCAAGGTGCGACGTCGGGTGAAAATTCAAAATGGTTGCCTCCCGTGTAGAACACATGGAGGTTGGGGAAGCGCTTGCGGCACATGCGGATGTAGCCTTCGATTTCAAACTTGATGCCGTTGACTGCTCCCCCGCGAATCGCTGTTGCGGTGTCGTAACCAAGGTCGGGCAGGTCGCCCTCTACGGAGATAAGTGGCAGCGCTGCCGTATGTTCGTGCATCGCCTTCAAGCGCAGTTCTACGCCTGGAGAAATATTCCCTCCTGCGAAGCAGTGGTTTTCATCAATCACATCAAAGGTGAGGCAAGTTCCTGCATCAATGACCAGCACGGGCGTGTTGGGCATCTGCGTTACGGCTGCAATGTCGGCAGCCAGGCGGTCGGCACCGAGACCTTGCGGAATCTGCTGAAAATAAGGATGCGCACAGGGAGATGTGTAGGTCAGTCGCAACACGGGGCAGGGGAGTAAGTGCAACGCTCGTTCCAGCGCTTCGTTAGGACCTGCTACATTTGAAACGGCGCAAGCTTTAATGTTGTAAGCCGTACAAAGTTTCCCAATTTCCGTATGCCAATCCGTGGCGACACGTTCGCTAAAAATTATTTCATCTGCTTGGAACACCGCCACCTTAGCGGAGGTGTTGCCAATGTCTATAGTGAGAACCATTTTTGAAAGGAGAAAGGAGAAAGGAGAAAGGAGAAAGTCCATGCGGTAGGTTTGCCCCAATGCAAACTTTGCTGCTTTTACCAATCTACTCGTTTACATAAGAGAGAGGATATATGAGAAAGACCGTGCGGGACACCAGCGCGCCAGCCATTTCTCCTTTCTCATTTCTCCTTTCTCATTTAAGAAGAATTATTCTTCCTTCCACCCCTGCGCCTTGAGCAGGAATTCCTGTCCGTCGCGGGTGATGAGTGCCGCACCGAGGTCGGGGCGGGTGATGTGACCGATGATTTTTATGTCCTCGAGTTGTGCTACGCGGTCGTGCTCCGTGAGGGGCACGGTGAAGAGCAGTTCGTAGTCTTCTCCCCCGTTGAGGGCACAGGTGGTGAGGTTCATGTTAAACTCTTCGGCAGTCACAGCGGTGAGGTAGTCGATGGGGATGCGCTCTTCGTACACGCGGCAACCCACATTGCCCTGCTTGCAGAGGTGTTTGAGTTCTGAAGCGAGTCCGTCGCTTACGTCCATCATCGCGGTGGGCGTAATGCCCGCTTCGGCAAGTCGCTCGATGATGTCCTTGCGCGCTTCGGGCTTGAGGTAGCGCTCGAGGAGGTATTCGCGCCCGCTGAAATCGGGTTGTGCTGCTTCTGCCTCGCCGTGGCGCTGACTTTCAAAAATTGCCTTCTCGCGCTCCATGAGTTGCATGCCCATATAGGCAGCTCCGAGGTTGCCACTCACGCAAATGAGGTCGGTATCTTTCGCACCGCTACGGAGGGTCATCTTTTCGGGAGTAACCTCACCCACACAGGTTAAGGAAAGGGCAAGTCCCGTCTTCGAACTCGTCGTGTCGCCTCCCACAAGGTCCACACCGTGGCGCTCACAAGCAAGGCGGATGCCAGCGTAGAGGTCTTCAAGGTGCTCCACCTCAATACGACGTCCCACGGCAATGTTCACGAGCAACTGCGTGGGGCGACCGTTCATGGCATAGATGTCCGAGAAGTTCACCATCGCCGCCTTATATCCCAAGTGTTTGAGGGGAGTATAGACAAGGTCGAAGTGAATGCCCTCCATGAGCATGTCGGAAGTAACGAGCATGCGCTTCTCTGCCGAGGGCGCCAGCACCGCAGCATCGTCGCCCACCCCCTTAATGGTTGAGGACTGCTGAGGCGTAATGTCTTTGGTTATATGTTCGATAAGGGCAAATTCGCCCAGTTCTGAAAGTTGCATTAGAGAGTAAAGATAAAAGAGTAAAGAGTAAAAAGAATCCTGCGGTTCCCGGTTTGTGAATAGATTCTGAATGTGAGGGGGTAAAGATAAGAGATTGATTCAGAGTAAGGTTATCAAACAATTACATCTGCGCGATACCGTAGAATGCTTGCTTTACTCTTTTATCTTTTATCTTTACTCTTACCTAAAAGTACACCCCAAATCCAATCTTGAATCCGAACTCGCAATGGTCCTTAAACTCGTTGTAACAAATCTTGTAGTACGCTGAGGGTTCTACCGTCACGTGGCGGTTGATGAAAAAGGCATAGCCCAATTCAACAGGGGTGTAGAGCAGGGTCTTGCCGTGGTTCTTTTTACCATAATGGTTGCGCCATTGCAGTTCTCCACCAGCACCGATAAAGACGCCGTTGCGCTCAAAGTAGTAGCGCGCACCTGCTGCGGCATTAAAGGCGTGCGCCTTGCTTTCGTAAGCGTAACCTAAATCCGCCTTTACTAAAAACTCATTATCTAAGAAGTAACCACCATTGAGGTTCATGCCAAAGTTAAAGTCGCGTGCTTTATTGTAACTCAAATCAATGTTGGAGAGTGACGCACCGATGTATTTCTTGCCCTGTTCAAATTGCGCACTTGCACATAGGCAACCTGCGAGCATCAGGACGATAGAGAGGAGTGTTTTCTTCATAGGGATAGTTTTTAAGGTCTATCTTTAGGTTGTGTTCAAGGGTAAATAAAGGCTAAGTGCCCCTTATATATCATGCAAAGATACAACAAAGAAATGAAAGACAGCCCCTTGGAACGGAAAAGTGACGTGCGCGCGTGTTATTTAACACCTATTAGGAGTTTGGAGCGGAGTCTGATAAGCTGTTTTGTTAGGTTTAGGCGGTTTAGGTATTCTGTCCTAACAGATGCTTTGTAGAGGTGCGCCGCTTGCGATATTCCCTCCTCAATGTGGTGTGTGCGCTTATCAATATCCTTATTTGTGAAAACAAATTTGGAGTTAATTCAAATTAACTTGGAGATTGTTAAAACGAATCCCCAATTTGTTTTGGCAACCTCGGAGGGGTGTAAAAGATAGCGGCATCGCATTCTCGTTTTACAGCTTGAAAGTGTGATATTTTTTTTGTAGCTTTGCAAGGAGTTGCCTCAAGGGGTGCTAAATCTTGAAATATCCATGAAATCTTTACTTGTATATAAGGCTTCTGCGGGGAGTGGTAAAACGTTTACGCTTGCCGTGGAATACATCAAATTGTTGATTGCAAATCCTTATGCTTATCGCACTATTCTTGCCGTGACCTTTACCAATAAGGCTACGGCAGAAATGAAGGTGCGCATATTAGGGCAGCTTAATGGCATTGCAAAATCGTTGAAGGGTTCTAATGGTTATTTTGAAAAAGTTAAGGCTGCCCCTGAAATTGTGGCGTTGGGATTGACCGACCAGCAAATTCGCCGTCGTGCCCAACAGGCGCTGTCGGCAATGCTTCACGACTATACGCGCTTCCGCATCACGACGATTGACTCCTTCTTTCAAAGCATCGTGCGCGAATTGGCGTATGAACTTGACCTTACGGCAAACTTGCGCGTGGACCTAAAAACTAAGGAGGCGCTTGCGGAAGCGGTAAAGAGCATCGTAGATGAAATCGTTTACTATGCTGACGAGGACGATCGCAAGGAGAAAGTGAAGTTGTTGGGAATCTTGACCAACTTCATGTACGAGCGTATTGACGCAGACCGTACTTGGAATATAATGAAGGAGATAGAAAACTTCTCGGGTAATATTTTCAAGGAACAATACCTCAAACAGCAGGAGGAGGTGCGCCAGAATATTGGCGACCCCAAGGTGTTGGAAAACGTAAAACGCGATTTGCGAAAAATTGAAACCGATGGGGTTGACTGTATTCGTCGTATGGGGGCAAACCTTGAGCAGGGATTGCGTCCCTTTGTGGATAAGTTGATCGGGAAGACGCGAGGGGTGATTGCTGTGGCGGAACGTGCCGCCAAACTTAAGGACGAAAAAAGTATTTCAAAGTTTTGTGAAGTCGTTTCTAAGATTCCAGGAAGTAAGGGGACACTCTATGCTTCGGGACTTGAGGAATGGGCAAAAGATGGTGCCGTTCAAGACGAATTAGCCTCTCTCGGGCTGCTCACAAATTACCGTGCGCTGCTGACAGAAATCGGTGTGCAGCACCGCAAGGTCGTGACCGCCAAAATGATGTTGGTACACATCAACGAAATGATGCTGCTGAATTTGGTGAACGACGTCTTGCGCCAGAAGAATCGTGAGAACAATCGTTTCATCCTGGCAGATACCGCCCACTTCTTGCGTGAAATGATTGACGACCTTGATGTACCCTTCATCTATGAGCGCACAGGTACGCGCTATAAGCACATCATGATCGACGAATTTCAGGATACGAGCGAGTTGCAGTGGGAGAATTTCAAACCCTTGCTTCACAATAGTTTGGCAGACGATAGCCGCTGTCTCGTAGTGGGCGATGTGAAGCAGAGTATCTACCGTTGGCGCAATAGCGACTGGCGCACGCTCAACGATATTGAATACGGTGAGTTCCAAGAAAAGATTGCGCTTCCGCCCCTCGATACCAATTATCGCAGTTCGGAAGAGGTGGTGAATTTCAACAACGATTTTTTCAAGAAGGCATCACGCTATGTTGCCCAAAAGTATAATGAGGCAACCACCTTTGAGGATGGTAGTAATGCTACTGAAGATCGTGCTCTTCCTATTACGACGGCGTATAAGGAAGTGGTACAAAAGGTGCCTAATGCTCACCGTGGTTATGGCTATGTGAGGATCGAACATTTGCTTTACCCAGGTAGAAAAAAGGGAACGCCGACGGTTAACAGTGGCGCGGGGGATGTGTCAATGGAAGCTCCTGAGCGTAAGTCTAAAAAGGAACTGATGCTCGATAGTTTTGGCGACACAATGACCCATCTGTTAGAAAATGGTGTGACACCCAGGGATATTGCGGTGTTGGTGCGCACGAATGGCGACGGAGTTGAAATCGCAGATTATTTGGAGGCGAATTTCCCCACCGTAAAGGTGGTGAGTAACGAAGCCTTCCTGCTGGAATCGTCGTTGGCAGTAAGTATTATTATATCCGCCCTTCGTGTGCTTGCCAATCCCGAAAATGATGTGGAGCGTTATGCGTTGGCTACGATTTATCACCGCGAGGTGGTGATGAAGGCTGGCGAGGTTGAGAAGGAACTGGCAGACGGCGCTGAGCGTGTCAACATATTCTCAATGCGTAAGGAACTTGTGGATGCCTTATTGCCCATTTCGGGTGAGGAAAGGCAGCGCGAGCTGGTGGAACTGCCGCTTTATGAACTCTGTGAACGTCTGTATGAACTCTTGGGGCTTGAAGCAATCAAGGGGCAGGATGCTTATTTGTATTGTTTCTATGACCGCGTGCAAAACTACGTGCAGGATAATCGCGGAACGCTGGATGCGTTTTTGACCTATTGGGACGAGACCCTGCACGAGGTCGCTGTGCCGATGGGCTCGGCAGATGGTTTGCAAATACTGACGGTACACAAATCTAAGGGACTGGAGTTTCACACGGTCATCGTACCTTTTTGCGATTGGAGCGCAGATGGTATAAAGGGACAGAACCGTTCGTTGTTGTGGTGTGAACCTCAGGAAGCGCCTTTCAATCAGTTGAAGTTGGCGCCCGTAGAGTATAGCAGCTCCATGAAGGATTCCCACTTCCATGCGGAATTTAACGAAGAATTGTTGCGTCAGTTGGTGGATAATCTCAATATCTTGTACGTGGCATTTACGCGTGCGGAAAACAATCTTATTGTGCTGACTGGAAAGGCGGAAGATCAGGAGGTGGGAGCGCAGGTAAAGGATGTCTCTGACATTATCAATATGGCGCTGCTCGGAACTGAAAAGGATGGGGCGTGGAATTGGCCGACACTTCAGGGAGAGGCAAAAACATACACCTTTGGCACTATTGTGCCGTCGGAAAAGAAGGATGAAGATAAAGGCGTAGAACGAAAACCATCTGCTTCTTCTGAAGTTGGCGAGGTTGAAAAAGAGGTGAACTACCTTGAACCGAAGTTTCAGAAACGCCTCCAACCCTTTCATTCGCTACCTGCAGCAATCGATTTCCGACAGTCTAACGACTCTGCGCGATTCCTGCGCGACGAATTGGAAGATGACGAGCGTGATAAGGCGCAGTATGTAGAACAGGGTAACTTCTATCACGCCCTTTTGGAGCGTATTCAGGTCTTAGACGATTTACCCGAAGCGATTGCTGAATTTGAACGTGAGGGACTTATTGCTGGCATGGACCACAAGCGAGAAGTGGAAGACTATATGCAACGTATTTTTGAGAACGAGCAGGCGCGTGAGTGGTTCTTGCCGAAGTGGCGTGTGCTCAACGAACAAAATATCCTCTTCCCCTTGAATGCTGAAAAAGGAAAGCGATTTGAACGCCCCGACCGCGTTATTTGCGACGGCAAAACCACGATTGTTGTAGACTACAAAACGGGGGGCATGAAGACCTTGACGCATTTGGAGCAGGTGCAGGATTACGTAGACCTCCTTGTCCAAATGGGGTATCCGAATCCCCAAGGTTATGTGTGGTATCTGAAATACAATGAGATTGTGCCCGTATGCTGTTAGGTGTAAAGGCAACTTTAACTTGGGATTTTTCCTAATGCTGGAAGCACGCTCCGATATGCAGAAAACAAACTCCTTATTAAATTAAACTAATTACCGATTTTTTTAATTTAACTCCTTATTTGTTTTTGCAAAATCGGATGTGTTATTTCCCTTCAAGGTAACTGCTGCTGTTTATAGCCCTTTGTGTCGTGTGTATTTCGTGTGTAAATGCCACAACTCTCGCATCCGGTGCCTTAGAATGACTCCCCTTAAAAAAGTATATGACTCCATTTCTCCAGATAGTAGCCCGCCATCTCTATACCAGCATGAAGGACAACTCGGAAGGGTTGACCATCGTGTTTCCCAACAAGCGTGCGGGACTCTTCTTCAATAAATATTTGCGCCAAGAGCTTGAAGGTTACGTCTGGGCGCCTCATTACGTGACGATTGACGAAGTGTTTCGCCAGTTGAGCACGTTGCAACTTGCCGACCCCATAGAATTGGTGTGTCGCCTCTATCGTGTGTACCTCAAACAGACGGGGCGCGAAGAGACGCTCGACCATTTTTATTCGTGGGGCGAAACCATGTGTCGCGACTTTGATGATATCGACAACAGCATGGCGCGTGCCGATAAGTTACTCGCTAACGTGAAGGAATTGGAGGACTTGAAAAACTTTGACTTCCTTTCCGATGGTCAGCGTGAGGCACTCAAGCAGTACTTCGACCATTATATGCGCAAGGACGACACGGAGTTGAAGCAAAAGTTCTCAGCTATTTGGCACCACCTGCTCCCTATTTATCAGCAATTCCGCACGGCGCTCGCCGATGAAGGACTCGCTTATATGGGTATGCTGAAGCGTGAGGTGGTCGACGCACTTGAGGCGCGTAGTGTGGAGGATGTGCCACCGTATTTCCAAGGTCGCCGCTTCGTAGTCGTAGGGTTTAACGTGTTAAGCCCAACGGAGCAGCACTTGTTCCTTGCTATGAAGCGCATGGTGCCCGTAGCGTTTTATTGGGACTATGACCGTGGCTACACCAACCTTGGTGCTACTGATGATAATTACAGCGTGTATGAGGCTGGGCAGTTTATTAAAGAAAACATCCGTCTGTTTGGCAACGCACTTGATGACCTTCCCGACGCAGCGCAGGATGAGGCGTTTGATAACTTCAAAAAGCCCAAGCAACTGGCGTTTGTAGAGACGGCAACCGAAACGCAGCAAACACGCTACGTAGAAGGGTGGCTGGAAGATACGGTCAAGAAGGCGGATGACATGATTCGTACAGCGGTAGTGCTGTGTAATGAAAGCAATCTCCAGCCGCTGCTTCATGCTATCCCACGTACGTTTGGCGACAAGCAAGAAATGTTGCTCAACATTACGATGGGTTACCCCTTGGGCGACACTCCCATTGTGAGTTTCCTGTTGGCGCTTGCCGAACTCCAAATCCTGGGGCGCTCGGGCAAGAATTGGCGCTACCAATATGTGATGAACGTGCTCAGCCATCCCTATGCCAAGCGCATACACGTCGACGAGGTGGAGCGCTTGAGTAAAAAAATAGCGGAAAATAAGTTGTTTTATCCCACAGATGCCGACCTCGCGTGTGAACAGCCCCTGCAATTACTTTTTCAGGTGACGGAATGTAATACCTCACTCTTGCAGTATCTGTCAAATGTGACACAGACGATAGGGACGACCTTTAAGCAGCAGGCAAATTTGGATGCGTTGGGACAACTTTATTGTGAGTCGGTATTCTCTGCCTATACGTTGGTAAACCGTCTGATGTCGCTGAGTGAAATTAGGGTGGAGGGGGAAACGACTCCGCTTTTTGATGTGCAAGAGTCCACCCTCTTGCGCCTCCTGCGCAGTTTGTTGCAACAGAAGTCCATTCCCTTCCACGGCGAACCCGCTGAGGGGGTGCAAATCCTGGGGTTGCTCGAAACGCGCTGCTTGGATTTCCAAAATGTCGTGCTGCTTTCTGCCAACGAAGACTTCCTGCCGGGAACGTCTCACAGAGCATCGTTCATACCTTACAACCTGCGTGAAGCCTACGGCATGACAACGCTCGAAAAGCAGGTGGCGCTTTCAGCCTATTACTTCTACCGCTTGTTGAGTCGTGCCAGCAATATATCATTACTCTACAATGTCTCGACAGATAGTTTGCAGTCGGGCGAAATGTCGCGTTTCCTTTTGCAACTCCTCTTTGAAGTAGGCGTTGCCGACGGAAAGAAGCGTGCACTGCTTTCTCCCAAAACCAAACCTCAGTTCTACACGCTTTCTACCGAGACTGAAACGCGCGTTACTCCCACTATCGAGGTGGCGAAAACCGAGGACATCCTGCAACGTCTTTGCGACCGTTTTGATACTGCCACACAAACGCGCGAACGTTTCCTTTCGCCCTCAGCAATCAATACTTATTTGAACTGCCCATTGCAATTCTATCTGCGCTATGTCGTGGGGTTGTATGAAGATGACGAACTTTCGGAAGAAGTAGACAGTCGCCAATTTGGTACCATCTTCCACGAATGTATGGAGCAGTTATACACCCCCTACATCGGCAGAGAAATCCCGCGCCAGGCTTTACTTGATTTGGCGAACGACGATATGGGGCTTGATAAAGTGCTTTCGTATGCCTTTGCAAAGGTGTTTTTCAATATTTGTGACGAGGAAAAATGTTGGAACTTCAAGTTGCGCCTCAATGGTGAGCAGGAAATCAATCGTCTCGTCATCAAGCGTTATATACAAAACCAGTTACGTTACGACGCCGAACTTGCTCCAGTGAAAATATTGGGGTTGGAGGAAACTGTCAAGCACATCGTGAAAGTGCAGTCGGGGACGCGCACCGTTTCCCTGCTACTCGGAGGTATTATCGACCGTCGTGATGAGATTCTTCTGGATGGGAAGAAGGTGCAACGCATAGTGGATTACAAAACGTCCCAATCAAAAAATAGCGGACTCCCCACCGTGGCGGATATATTCAATCCTGACAACGAGGAATTGTTTAATTATATCTTCCAAACCTTCTACTACAGTTATGTGGTCGGAAAGGTGTTGTTGCGTCAGCGTGAATCCTTGATGCCTTCGCTGATGTATATCAAATTGGCGTCTTCCGTGAAGACTAAGGCGGCGCAAAAGAACGATGCTAACGAAGTCCGAAAGGTTTATGCCGAAGAAATGGGTGTGAGAATCAAGGAGGAGGGCGATAAGTATGGACATGTTGTGATGGATTACTTTGATGATCCCGCCGATGCGTTTGAACACAATCTGGAACTCCTGCTTGCTGAAATCTTCTCCCCAGATAACCCCTTTACTCAGACGACTTGCAGAAAGCATTGTGCTCATTGTGAATTTGCAAAGATTTGTGGCGAAAAGGGAACTGATTAACGGTTGACGAAGGGTGCTAAATAGTTCATGGGATGCCTGCATACGTTGAACGTGCTGGCGTTCTCGACTTCTCCAACCTGGTCAAGGCGTCTATTATTCAAACTAATTTTATGAAAACCGCAATTATAGTAGGTGCAACTTCGGGTAACGGGTTTGAAGTTGGCAAAATCTTGCTCGCAGAGGGGTGGAAACTCGGACTGGCTGGGCGTCGCGTAGAACTTCTTGAGCCGTTGCGCCAACAATATCCCGATCGTGTCGTGACGGAATGCATTGACGTGATGCAACCTTCGGCTGTGGAAAAATGGAATGCCCTTGCTGAAAAGTTAGGGGGCGTTGACCTGTACCTGCACAGCAGTGGAGTGGGGTGGTACAACCCTGAACTCGACCCCGAAAAGGAAATCCGCACGGCGCAGACCAATGGCGAGGGTTTTGTGCGCATGATGACTACGGCATATAACTATTTCAAAACAAACAAACGCCGTGGGCATATTGCTGCCATCAGTAGTATTGCCGGCACAAAGGGACTTGGACCTGCAGCTGCCTATTCTGCTACGAAGAAGATGCAGCACGCTTACCTCCAAGCCTTGGTGCAAAATGCACGTGCCGACAAAATGCGCCTTACAGTGACAGATATTCGCCCCGGCTTTGTGAGTACGGCGTTTATTGCGGGAGCAAAATTCCCCATGCAGATGAAGGCAGAACGCGTTGCCCAAGATATCGTAAAAGCATTGAAGCAGCGCAAGCGCATCGTGACTATTGACTGGCGCTACCGCCTGCTCGTAGCCATTTGGAAGTTAATACCTCGCTGCATCTGGGAACGCATTACGTTGAGCGTTGAGAAGAATTAGCAGGATTTAGTAAACAAGTAGACGAGGTACCAGTAGACGAGAAGGGTAGCGAGATAAACGACTTGTCGTCCCGCACGGTATCTTTTATCTTTACCCTTTTATCTTTACTCTTTCAAAAATGCACACCTATTCCCCCCACATAACCCGCTTCAAAATGTGGTCACCAGTTGCCCTCTCGGTCGAATTGCGCTTATATGCCGACGGAGAAGGTGGTGCTCCCCTTGAACGCTATAATCTTGAGGTGGCGGGTGAAGGTTGGTGGCGCCTGAATGTGTATAAGGACTTGAAGGGAATGTTTTATACCTATCGTGTGCAAACGCAGGGCGGATGGTTGGAGGAAACTCCGGGCGTGTTTGCTACGGCTGTGGGACTCAACGGACGGCGTGCGGCAATTATCGACCTGCAAGCCACGAATCCCGAAGGTTGGGAGCAGGATGTGCGTCCGCCTTTCGCATCGCCTGTAATCTACGAACTTCACCACCGTGATTATTCCATTTCCCATTCCTCGGGTGTGAAGCATAAGGGGCGCTTCTTGGCACTCACGGAGCACGGAACGCTTTCGCCTGAAGGCTTAGCTACGGGCATTGACCATTTGGTGGAACTTGGCGTGACGCACGTCCAACTTTTGCCCTCCTTTGACTTCTCTTCTATTGATGAGGCGCAAAAGAATGTGCCTCATTACAACTGGGGATACGACCCTCAGAATTATAATGTGCCCGAAGGTTCGTATGCTACGGATGCTCTCCAACCTGAAGTGCGCATCAAGGAGTTTAAGCAGATGGTAAAGGCGCTTCATGATGCGGGACTGCGTGTGGTGCTCGACGTGGTCTACAATCACGTGGCGAATGTGGCGCAAAGTGCTTTTGAGCGCACGGTTCCTGGATATTTCTTTCGCAAGAAAAAGGATGGTGCCCTGGCTAACGGTTCGGGATGTGGCAACGAAACAGCCAGTGAGCGCAAGATGATGCGCCATTTCATCGTTGAGAGTGTGGCATATTGGGCTGAGGAATATCACATTGACGGTTTCCGCTTCGACCTTATGGCACTGCACGACCGTACAACGATGCAAGCTGTGGTTGACCGCTTGCACGCAATCGACCCTACGATTTGTGTGTATGGTGAAGGGTGGGCGGCTGAAACTCCCCAACTTCCTGCGCCCCAATGCATGACAAAGAAAAATGTATATAAGGTGAAGGGTATCGCAGCCTTTGGCGACGAACTCCGTGATGCCCTCCGCGGATCTTTTGCTGACGATACTAAGGGTGGGTTTCTTTTTGGAAATCGAGAAACCTTGCCCCTCTTAAAATTAGGACTTGCGGGGATGATTTTTAATTTAGAGTTGGGAAACTCGGTACATTCGGCGTGGGCAAAGAGTCCCTTGCAAGTCCTTTCTTATGTAAGTTGTCACGACGACCTCTGCTTAGTAGACCGCCTACGTGCCGTCTCGCCACAAATGAGTGATGGCGAAGTGACGCGCCTTGCCCTACTTGCTCACACAGCCGTGCTTACCGCTCAAGGTACTCCCTTTATTTTTGCGGGAGAAGAACTCTTGCGGCAGAAGCGTGGCGTGCGTAATAGTTACAAGAGTGTTGATACCGTCAACGCCATTGATTGGCGCAATAAGGCGCACCACTATGCCGTCTTCACCTACCTGCGGCGGTTGATAGACTTGCGAAAGGCGCATCCCGCTTTCCGTATGGAGCGTGCCCCACAGGTGGTGAAAAACATGAAGTTCTTAGAGGTCGACAACCATTGCGCTGTAGCTTTTGTGTTGAATGGAAAAGCGGTGGGCGACTCCTGGGCGCGCATTCTTATAGTGCTTAATGCTGAGCGGCATGCCCTACGTGTGAAAGTCCCGAAGGGAGATTATACCACCGTATGCCGAGATGGCCGCATAAATGTCCAAAATCGGGAACATGAAGTCTGTGAAGCGTTCATTGTTGCCCCACAATCAGCGCTGATTGCCTGGAGTCGTGAATAATGGTTGGGAGTTTTGAAAAACAAATAAGGAGTTAATTCAAACTAATCGGTACTTAATTTGAATTAACTCCTTATTTGTTTTTAGATATTCCCACGTGACTTTAGCGAAGGCTGTTTTTTACAAGAAAAGTTGGAATTGTAGCGAGAAAAAGGCGCATTTTGATAATTCCAATATGCTAATTGGCATTGTTATAAAGAAAATCAAGGGATTCAGAGGCTTAAATTTGTTTTATGTCAGGAAAAAGTTGTAATTTTGCACCTCAATTTGACCCAAGACTATGCGACAACTAAAAATTAACAAAAGTATTACGAACCGCGCGAGTGCGGCGTTGGACAAGTATCTCGTTGAGATTGGACGTGAGGAACTGATTTCTACCGACGAAGAAGTAGAACTCGCTCAGCGCATCCATAAAGGCGACCAGGAGGCTCTTGATCGCTTAACGCGTGCCAACCTTCGATTCGTGGTATCAGTGGCAAAGCAATACCAAAACCAAGGTCTTGCGCTTAATGACTTGATTGACGAAGGTAACTTGGGATTGATTAAGGCGGCACAGAAGTTTGACGAAACGCGTGGCTTTAAGTTTATCTCTTACGCGGTATGGTGGATTCGCCAAAGTATTCTTCAGGCAATCTCTGAACAGAGTCGTATCGTGCGTATGCCCTTGAATCAGGTGGGTTTCCAAAGCAAACTCTCAAAGGCGATTGTTAGTTTTGAACAGGAATTTGAGCGTCGCCCCTCAGCGCAGGAATTGGCAGAAATACTCGAAACGGATATTGCGAAAGTTCAGGATGCACTTGGCACAAACGGTAAGAAGGTCAGCGTAGACGCGCCTTTCCAGGATGATGATTCAAACTGTCTTATCGATGTCATGCAGGACGAATCTGCGCCCGGTACAGACAATTCAATGGAGCGCGAATCGCTTTCATCAGACCTCGAAGCAGCGCTCGCTGTGCTCAATGAGCGTGAACGCACCGTGTTGAAAATGCTCTTCGGTATCGGTCGCAACGAAATGACTGCCGAAGAAGTTGCAAACAATATGAGCCTCACACGCGAACGCGTGCGTCAGATTAAGGAACGTGCCCTCCGCCGTCTCCGTGAAGCCGACAATATCAATATATTGATTAAGTACCTCGGATAATTTGAGGGACGCAGACTGCAAATTCGCAGTACGACATACTTCTTTACGAATTGCCACTGACATTTTGTCGGTGGCAATTTACGTATGTGCCGTGAGGTCTGTCTGACATTTTGCTTAAAAAACTGGTTCTTTGGGTTGATTTTTTATTATTTGATAGCGTAAAGTGCTAACATTGTGAAAATTTTGATACGAAATGTTATATTTTTATTTCATGCACGTTTTGTTTAGATTATAAGGAATATATTTGCCAATAAATTACAAACTCCAACTATGAAAGAGCCAGTAAATCGAAAGTTTGACGTTAAAAAATTGAATCTGTTGGAGCGGCTTCAGAACCTTATGGAGGAACGTAAACTTTACCTCAATCCGAAGTTCTCGATTATCGACTTGACAAATCTATTAGGCACGAATCGCACCTATGTGTCGGTATATCTCAATGACGTGTTGGGTAAATCGTTCTTTGACTACGTAAATGAATATAGGTTGGTAGTGGCAGAGAAGATGGTTATTGAGACGGACGATAATTTCAGCGAGATAGCAGCAAAATCGGGCTTCAATTCCATCTGTACTTTCCGACGTGCGTTCCTCAAGAAGAATGGAATGACTCCAGGTAAGTACCGCGAACTATATAGTGTTCAAAAGAAGTAGTACAGGCTGGTTACAATATACAGATAGTACCCCCTGAACCATTGCATGACTCGATTAGAGTATCATGTAAAGGGGCAGGGGGTGCGTGTGTTTTAATAGAAGTAAACTTAAATCTTTTGTCAAGTTTTGGTGGGTGGTGATAATGCAACTGTTGTCTACAAATTTTAGACAATAATTCAAGTTTTGTAAGTGCTCAATTTCTTAGGTTATAAGGGAATAATTGTGCGGAATGTATTGTTGGGTAACTACACTCCTCTCTCCTCTCCTCTCTAAACTCTCACCTAATTAGCATTCAGGAAGTTGAAAGATTTGGTCTGTCATGTTTTCTCTTCCTAAACAATAAGGTTGACAAATGTTATTGTTTATTTTGCCTATTCTTTTTTTTTGATGTGTACTTTAGCATCCTAAAGGGCATGAAGGGAGGTATGTTTTACCTCCTCTGGTTGCTCCTTATTGTAGTGAAATGAAAAATCTTATAATCTATGAAGAAAATTATTACTCTTTTAATACTTTGTCATGTCTCTTTGGCAATGGTATGGGCGCAGGTAGAGTTTCCTGCTGCCGACAAGGCTTATACGGTTATTGCGGAGGGACGTGGATCTGTTGGTTGGGCAGTCAATGACGAGGCTACCCGAATGGTGTCGTTTGGTGCGACTACGATTACTGATGATGCGCAAAAGAATTTTGCTTTTGTTCAGCATGATGGTAAGGTGTATCTCTACAGCGTTTGGGCAGAAATGTTTGTTCAGAAGGACCTGTCGCTTTCAGCAAGCCTCCCTATCGATGATATTAAAGTGGAGAATGTGGATACAGGTAAGCTCTTTTTCATGTATGACAACGTTCACGTTTTAAATATTGGAGGGAGTAGGCATCTTTTTTCTGATGGTTGGGGTGTAAAGGATGCTGGAAACCTATACACGATTAATGAAGTGGAAGATTTTGACCCCGCTATGGCTCTTGCAATATTGGAGGGGAAGTATATAATTACTTATAAGTTTGTGTATAATGGTAAGGAGGTAGCTTCTCAAACGACAAAGGTACTTGCAGGCGAGCAGTATCCTTCTATTGACGAGGGTTTGTTCCCCTGGGGTGTAACAGCCTTAATACCAGATGGTGTTCCTTCAAAAAATGAAACAATTACGATAAATTGTGAAATCGATACGGCGGTTCTTCCTTTTGAATCCACTGTTTCTTATGATGATGAGCACATGAACTGGTATTACCTTCAACTACATTCTGATGATAAGCATTATTTGTACTTTAAAACTTCGGACGAGGTCCTTCTGACAGACCAAACAACTTTTGATGAAGAGGATAGGGATGCTTACTCTTGGGCTTTTGTGGGTAATCCTTTTGATGGATATACTATCTATAACCGTAAGGCATATGCTAAAAATCCGAATTTGAAACTTAATGCGAATTCTGAAGGTGCGGTATTAGGAACGGCTGATCATAAGTTTAAGGTTGAACCAAGTACTCATGATGTAAGAGGTTTCTTCTTGGCAAGTGAGGATGGGGCATGTTCGCAGCGTTTAAATAGTCTGGATGGTAAAGTTGTTTATGTAGATGGTGCCGATGATGAGACTGCGGGTTCTACATTTATGGTCGTAGAACGTCATGAGCATTTAGAAACGCTTGAACCCCTCATTGTTGAGGCTGAAACTCTGTTGGCAACTATAAGCTCCAATGTTGGAACAAGGATGGGTGAGTATTCACCAACCACCGTTGAAACTCTTGCTACGGCAATTGCAACTGCGAAAGCTTTGGTGGATGCGAAGACTGTTGGAACGAATGATGTTGTTGCGCTGCAAGAGGCAATCTATGATGTGAGGGAAAATCTTCCCGTTGTTGGTCAGTACTATCAGATACACAGTGCGTATACGGCATTCCCAGAGACAAAAGCAGTGTATAGCGATGGTACAGAACCCGGTTGGAAGACGTTGCAAAACAGTGACGTTAGTTTTTATTGGAAGGCTGTAGACGCTGGAGATGGTTGTGTGGCCTTCCAGAACCTTGCAGACGGGAAATATTTGAAGGGTCATGAAAGTCAAGTGGGGGTATGGACAATGACGGATTCCCCCGATGTGACATCTAATGTGTGGCTTACGATTTTTAACAAGGCTGAACATGAAAAGGGGTATGAATACGGTATCGTATTGGGCTACTGGCAGATGCACTGCTACGAATATGGGGATGGAGAAGGAGAAGGTTCCTATATTGTGAGCTGGAATACCGACTCCAAGAACTCACCTTCTTCATGGTATATTGTTCCTGTTGAATTACACGACATCACTTACAACTTTGTATATAACGGTGAAGTAAAGTATACAACCACAACTTCTGTTTTTGAAGGTCTTCCTTATCCAGAACTTGAGGTTCCATCCTTCCCCTATGGGGTAGAGGTTGTAGGTGAAATGGCAACTCCTGAAGGGTTTGTTACAGAATCAAAGACTTTTGAGTATGAAATGACGATAGAACGAGAACTGCCCTTCAAGGCAGCGGTGGATGTCGATAGTATTGATACTTGGTATTATGCACGTATGCATACGAATCAACCTTGTTTCCTCGGTGATATTGCGGAAGATAATACGATTAATGTGTATTGGGGTGCTGAATCTAAAGAATACAATGAAAATTTCCTCTGGGGATTTGTGGGTAACGTGTTTGATGGAATCACTGTGGTAAATAAGGGGACGGGCAAGCAACTTACTTCTACGGGATTTGGGGATGTAACGCTTACAGACGATGGTACGGATTTCTTTATAGCGCCCACGGTGGAGACAAGTTTAAATGCAACGGATGGTTTTTGTCTGCGTAGGAAAGATTCCAACCAGTATATCCATGCGAATTATGGCGCAGGAAAACTGTCGCATTGGCCTACGACAGATGCTGCTTCTACCATGTTCCTTACAGCATATAAAGAAACTGAAGTCTTTGTAAGTCCAGCAGGTTACGGAACGCTCTATCTTGATTATGCCGCCTATATACCCGAAGGGGTTCGTGTTTATACTGTGAATAGCATTGAAGATGGACGTTGTATAATGACGCCTGTGGAAGATGTGCTTCCAGCTTATACTGGTGTTGTCCTGCGTAAAGAAGGTGTTTATACGTTCAAGGCTGCAGCAAGTATGAGTGTTGTGCAGGGAAATTTGCTCCTCGGTTCTGTTGAAGACGATTATATTGAGGGTGATGCCTACGTGTTGTCTTATCTTGATGGCGAAGTTGGTTTCAACAAAGTGGTTTTGAACAAGGGAGCGAATGGTGAACCGGGAAACACTCACTTCCTTAACAATGCTAACAAGGCATACTTGCCTGCGCCTCCTGGGGCTTCACTTGTGCTCCGCTTAAACTTCGGTGATACCACTGCGGTAGAACCTGTTCCTAATAATGGTGTTAACGCTCCAGTATTCGATCTTTATGGACGTTGCGTTAAGAATGAAGTGAAGGGTGGAGTTTATATCCAAAATGGTAAGAAGGTCGTTGTGAGATAATCTAATTCTCATCTATTAGACTAAATACTTCAACGGTTGATTTTTCCCTGGGTAGGGACTGTGAAATTGTTTTTATGTAAATATAGAACGGGTGTGCTATTTATGGCACACCCGTTTCCGCATTTTCAGAATGTAGGACCAGTTTGGTTAATTGGTTTGTAGGTAATGTATACAAAAAACACCTGCATGTTGTGCAGGTGTTCATTAGGTAGCGAGAGTGGGGCATGATCCCACGACCTCCGGATTATGAATCCGACGCTCTAACCAACTGAGCTATCTCGCCATTCCGCATTCAAGTGTTGTTCCTTGTTTGCGAGTGCAAAATTAGAAATATATTTTGAATCCGCAAAGGGTTTATGGAGAATTTTTGGAAAAATCTGTGAAAAAAGTATTGTGAGGGGATTATTCTCCGAAGCAACGCTGGTATTCGCTCTCGAAATTGGGGGTGAAGAATCCCGTATTCATACGTTGCTTGATTTCTTTGGCAGAGAAGAAGGCACCACCGGCAAGTTCGTCGGAGGGAGTGGGAGTCTCCTCCGTTGTAGTCTTAAATACATAGACGAGTTCGCGGTCGCGTGCGCTCTCAAAGATGTAAGTGCAGATGTGTTCGGGGGTGAAATCCGTCAAACCGATTTCTTCGCGCACCTCGCGGCGGAGGGCATCGCCCACGCATTCACCTAAATCCACGTGTCCGCCTACCGCTGTGTCCCACTTGTCGGGCTGGATGTCCTTCCACTCAGGGCGGTGTTGCAGATAGAGTTCTCCCTTCGTGTTAAATACATGAAGGTGTACGACAGGGTGAAGCTTGTGGCTTCCATCGTGACATTCGCGACGCGTGGCGCTGCCTATAATGTTGCCTTCCTCATCTACGAGGGGGAGGAGTTCGTTTTGGTTGTCGAGCATAGTTGATTTTTTGCAAAAGGAATGGTAGGAGTTACCTCCGGATGGCGCTCTCCCTCTGTTTATAGGGGGAGGGGACCGCCTTGGCGGTGAGGGGGTGCTTGAAAGGAGTGAGTGTAGCACCAAAATAATTCATAGGGAGTTGTGTGTTTTGCACCCCCTCACCACTACGTGGTCCCCTCCCCCTATAAACAGAGGGAGAGCGCCATCCGGGTTAAATCTTCTCCTTACGGAATGAGCAACGAACTATCCCCATAACTTAAGAAGCGGAAGTCGTGCTGAAGGGCGTAGTCGTAAACGCGTTTCCAGTCGTCGCCAATGAGGGCGGAAACGAGTAGGAGCAGAGTGCTTTGTGGCTGATGGAAGTTTGTGACGATGGCACGCACAATATTATACTTGTACCCCGGAGCGATGATGATTTGTGTGGCAGTGTGGAGCACCTGCATGCCGTTTCGGTCCATGTAGTTGAGAATGGCTTGCAAGGATTCTGCAGCTGAGAGTTTTTCGCCCGCCTCGGCGGCATATTCGTAGGGCATCCATTGCGGCACGTGGAGGTCTTCAAGTGCGACATTGGGGTTCTTGTGAATCATCACGCCGATGTAATAGAGACTTTCAAGAGTGCGTACTGAGGTGGTGCCTACGGCAATGCATGAAGCGCCGTGTGCGAGGAGGCGTTCGAGGGTCTTGCGTTCCACAGCAATCCATTCTGCGTGCATGGTGTGACCTTCGATGTGCTCACTCTTTACGGGTTTGAAGGTACCCGCCCCTACGTGAAGTGTCACCTCATTGCGCTCAATGCCGCGCGCGTCTAATTCCGCGAGTACGGCAGGCGTGAAGTGGAGACCAGCAGTTGGCGCCGCCACAGACCCTTTAATTTTGGAGTACACCGTTTGGTAAGTCTTGAGGTCGCTTTCTTCGGTCGCGCGGTTGAGGTATGGAGGGATGGGGAGTTCGCCTATGGCGTCGAGCACTTCGGCAAAGGTGATGCGGTCGTTGTTCCAATCAAAGGCAATCTCAAATCCCGTGCCACTTTCGCCGATGCGCTCAGCGGTAAGTGTAATCTCGGTTTCGCCCACTTGGATTTGGCGCTCCAAGCGTCCCTCCTTCCATTTCTTAAGATTACCTACAAGACATGTCCACGTCACACGGCGCGTCTGCGCAAACGATTGCTGGTAATCAAGAGGCGTATGGGGTTCCAGACAAAAGATTTCGATGTGTGCCCCCGTAGATTTCTGAAAATGGAGGCGCGCCTGAATGACCTTTGTATTGTTAAACACCATCAGCGCTCCCTCGGGAAGGTGCTGGGGGAGCGATTTGAAGGGATGTTCAGAGATTTCGCCCCCACGATACACCAAAAGTTTGGACGCGTCGCGCTCCGCCTTGGGGTACTTCGCAATGCGCTCGTCGGGGAGGTCGTAATTATAATCCTTAATCTGGATTTGCTTTGTTGTAATCATGCTATGAAAGTTTGCACGAAGGAAAAAGAAAAAGGTGTGAACCTCATTGTTTGAAGATTCACACCTTTTAAGCGGAGAGAGAGGGATTCGAACCCCCGGTACCTCTCGGTACGGCAGTTTTCAAGACTGCTGTAATCGACCACTCTACCATCTCTCCAAGAGACCTTCGTGAGTTGGTTTCTTTTAACGAGTGCAAAGGTACGTGTTTTTTTTATACCTGCAAGGGATAAGCGGATTTTTTTTGAAAAAAATATGATAAAATATAGATTTTCTTGTTTTGTATCCCTAAAATGGAATGTTGGGGTTTCAAAATAGGTGTTTATGAGGCGTAGAAGGCGTTTCCTGGGAGTAAAAACAAAGATGTGGAAAATTGGTTCGGATTTTAGAAAAACAAACTCGGACTTAATTTGAACTAATAGGGAGTTTGTTTTAATTAAGTCCGAATTTGTTTTTCGTGTGAGGCTATGGCTCTTTAGAACTTTAGTTCTTCTCCCGTAAATTGGAAGGGTAGGAGGGCATCGATGGAATCAAATGCTAAAACTTTCGAAGTGCCATACAGCAGGATGCGCATGGGTGTGTTGAAACGGCGTTGCGTTTCGAGCAATACTTGACGGCAGGCGCCACAGGGCGTGATGGGGGAGGAGAGAAATTCTCCTGGAGTGTTGGAGGCGGCAATGGCGAGAATGAGTACGGCACTCTCGGGGAAGCGGGCGTTGGCATAGAAAACGGTGCAACGCTCGGCGCAGGTGCCACTGGGGTAGGCGGCGTTCTCCTGGTTGCTTCCGCAGACGATTTCGCCATTGTCTAACCATGCGGCGGCGCCCACCTGAAATTTAGAGTAGGGGGCGTATGCCGAAGCGCATACCGCTTTGGCGCTGTCGATGAGTTGACGCTCGAGGGCGGGGAGTTCGTCGTAGTCGTATGTCTTGTAGTGCAGACAGAGGGTTTCTTCTTTCATGGTAGGACGTTTTTTTAAGACAGAAGAACATAAGAACAGATTTATATGTGCTTCTTGGGGAAATGGTGGCGGCTAAAACTTTTGTACTTATGTTCTTCTGTCGAGAACAAATGCAGAAGGTGGCAGAGACCGCAAACCAAAAAAGGTATGTCAAAACGATTGTGTCTTGACATACCTTATATATTAAATGTGTTATTCGTACACTTCAACCATTTTCACCTTGCGTTCAGCGCCAACTGCCTTGGCGGCACCGTTAAAGATTTCGTCCTTGCGGTCGATGGTGAAGCGGCGGAACTTTCCAGGGATTTTGAGGAGTTTTGTCTGCGCCTTGTTGAGCGCCTCCTTGTCGGTAATCCACTTTTCAGCGGTGAAGCAAACGTCGGGGGTGACTTCCGTAGAGGGTGTTTCGGTCAAATCGTAGATGTAGCGGAGGCGGCGCATGGTGATGGTGAACTTGCCGTCTTCCGCCTGCGTTACGAGTTGGTAATAGAAACGTGTGCCGTCAGTCACGAGTGCCTTGCGTTTGAAGTAAAGGAACTCTTCAACGGCAATCGCCAATGTTCCCGCTTCGGGCTGGTCGTCTTGAATGCGCGTTTGCGGAAGCGCATTTTCGTTGTTCAAAATGACTTCAGTTAAGTATGTTTTAAGTCCCTCGTGAATCTCAACCTTTGTCTTGCCCGGCACATTGAATGATTTTTCAAACACGACAATGCCATTTTGCTCGGTCACAGCACCAGCGAGGTATTTACTCATGTCCTGTTGCTTTTGAGCGGCAACACCAAGGGGGAGTAACATCAAGAGGAGGAAAGCGATTTTCTTCATATCGGTATAGGAATAATTTTTAGGTTTGTGGCAAAGGTACAATAAAGAAATGAGAAATGGGAATTGAGAAATGAGAAAGTCCATGCGGTGCACGATTTTTAACAATGGTATTACGGTTCGCACTGGGAGGATTCGCTAAAAAATAGTATCTTTGTGCTGTAGTAATCCCAAAATTAACATTTATTCCAATGAACGACATTCCAAATTGCCCGAAGTGTGGCAGTGAATACACTTACTTTGACGGTTCGCTTTACGTATGCCCCGACTGCGCACATGAGTTCCATGAAGCAGAGCAGGAGGGTGGAGAAGAAGTGCTCGTACCCCGTGATAGCAATGGTGCAGAACTCTTTGATGGCGATGCTGTTACGGTAATTAAGGACCTTAAAGTAAAGGGTTCTTCAATGGTCATCAAGCGCGGCACGAAGGTGAAGAGCATCCGCCTTACGGAGAATCCTGAAGAGGTGGATTGCAAGATTGACGGCAGCGGTATTGTGCTTAAAACTTGTTTCTTGAAGAAATAATTTAGGCGCACGGATTTAGGAAAAACAAATTGGGAGTTATTTTGAACTATCTCTGAGGTAATTCAAAATAACTCCTAATTTGTTTTGGGGTGTCGGTATGTGTTTAAGAAAAATGCGGATTCGTTCTCTCGTGCGTCGCAATATGTGACAAAATGTAAGGATTTCCTGACTGAAGAGGCGGGTATATCTGTTGGTAGTACACATTTTTTATATATAAAAGCGAAAAAAAATGCTATTATGCGTGTGGTATAAATAAAATAAAATAACTTTGCAACCTAGACTTAACAAACATATTGTAACTAAATACTTGTTTTTGCTTTCACAATGAAAATAAATCTCCTGCAAATGGACTTATTGTGGGCTGACCCGAAGACAAATTGTGCGGAGGCGGCTCGCAAGATGCGTGAGATGGACGCAGCAGATGTGTATATACTTCCCGAAATGTTTTCTACGGGTTTCGCTACCGTGCCCGAGGGGATTGCCGAGGAGTGGCAGAATGATACGTGCCCTTCTCACCAATGGATGCTCGAGATGGCAAGAGAGTTGGACGCGGCAGTGGTAGGTAGTATCGCCGTTCGCGAACAAGATGGTCGCTACTTCAATCGTATGTGCTTCGTGCGCCCTGATGGTGAAACCACACTCTATGATAAGCACCACCTCTTCACCTTCGGTGGCGAGCACTTGCGCTATACGGCGGGTCAGGAGCGTGTGGTGGCAGCGTTTCGCGGATTCCGCTTCCTGCTTCAGATTTGTTACGACCTCCGCTTCCCCGTCTTTGCACGCAATAAGGCAGATGAGGCTTACGATGCCGCCATCTATGTGGCAAGTTGGCCCACGCCTCGTGTGGAAGCTTGGTTGTCTTTGCTCAAAGCAAGAGCCATTGAAAATCAATGCTATGTTTGCGCTGTGAATCGCGTAGGTACGGATCCCTATTGCCACTATTCAGGCGGCACACAGTTGATTGACCCCTACGGAAAGGTGGTTGCTGAATGCCCCATGGGAGAGGCGACAAGCGTTTCAGGAATATTAGATAAAAATATGCTTGAAGCCTTTCGTGAAAAGTTCCCCGTGCTGCATGATGCGGACAAGTTTTAAACGGAAGAAAGATGAGGCGCCCATTCCGCATGGCGCTCTCCCCCTGTTTATAGGGGGAGGGGACCGCTTTAGCGGTGAGGGGGTGCAAGAAAATGCACCGCATGGACTTACTACTAACTCCTCACTACTAACTCCTCACTTCTAACTCCTCACTCCTCACTCCTCACTTTTTCTGCACCCCCTCACCACTTCGTGATCCCCTCCCCCTATAAACAGGGGGAGAGCGCCGTTCGGAGTAAGAAGCAACCTATTTATGTCAACTAAAAAACTAACTATATGAAAAGATTACTCCTCGGAGACGAAGCCATTGCTCTTGGCGCCGTACATGCCGGCATTGGTGGCGTTTATGCTTATCCTGGAACGCCCTCCACAGAAATAACAGAATTTATTCAGGGTGATGCCCTCGCTACAGAGCGCGGTGTGCACAGCCGTTGGTGTACGAATGAAAAGACTGCTATGGAAGCAGCGCTCGGTATGTCGTATGCCGGTAAGCGTGCGTTGGTGTGCATGAAGCACGTGGGTATGAATGTTGCGGCAGATGCTTTTGTGAACTCCGCCATTACGGGTGTTCACGGCGGTATCGTAGTTGTGGCGGCGGATGACCCCTCTATGCACTCCAGTCAGAATGAGCAGGACAGCCGTTTTTACGCATCCTTCGCCCTCGTTCCCACCTTCGAACCCTCAAATCAGCAAGAGGCGTACGACATGATGGAGAGCGCGTTCACGTTGTCTGAAACATTGAAGGAACCCGTAGTGTTGCGCGTCGTTACACGCCTTGCCCACAGCCGTGCGGCAGTAGAAGTGCGCGAAGCGCGTGAGTTGCAAAACCTCGGCATTTGTGAAGAACGCTGGGTGCTTCTTCCCGGCATTGCACGTCAACGCTATGCGGCGCTTATCGCCAAGCAAGACGATATGCTTAAGGCATCTGCCGACTCATTATATAATAAGGTTGAGAAAGGTGGTAGTGGCAAACTCGGCATTATTGCTTGCGGTATTGCTTACAACTATGTAAAGGAGGTGGTAGGCAATGATGCAAACGTATTGAAGGTAAGCCAGTATCCCCTTCCCGAAGATGCTGTTCGCGCATTGGCACAGGAAAATGACGCCGTGCTTGTTGTGGAAGACGGTCAGCCCGTTGTGGAACAGCAAGTGAAGGCCCTTCTTGGCGGAGCGTATGACGTAAAGGGCCGTTTGACTGGTGTGCTTCCCCGCACGGGAGAATTGACACCCGATAACGTAGCCAAGGCACTCGGCGTGACTCCTAAGCAGACGCTTCCCGCTTCTGAAATCGTGGCACCCCGTCCTCCGCAGTTGTGTCAGGGATGTGGTCACAGAGATGTTTATGCGGCGCTCAATCAAGTGTTGGCAACGTACCCCGATTACCGTGTGTTTGGCGACATCGGTTGTTACACGCTCGGTGCACTCCCTCCCTTCCGCGCGCTTGCAAGTTGCGTAGATATGGGTGCCTCAATCACGATGGCAAAGGGTGCTGCCGATGCAGGCTTTTTCCCCGCAGTGGCGATTATTGGTGACTCTACATTTACGCACAGCGGTATGACCGGACTCCTCGATGCCGTAAACGATAAGAGCAACATTACCGTAGTGATTTCCGACAACCTTACAACGGGTATGACAGGCGGTCAAGATTCTGCAGGAACGAATAAGTTTGAGGCGATTTGTATTGCCCTTGGCGTAGAACCCGAACACGTGCGTGTCGTAGTACCCCTTCCCAAAAACATGGAAGAAATTACGCGCATCTTGAAGGAAGAAATTGATTATCCCGGAGTTTCGGTTATCATTCCTCGCCGTGAATGTATTCAAACAGCTGCTCGTAAGGCGCGCGCAGCCCGTTCTAACAAGTAAGATTATTCAGTTTTCGCAAACATAAGTTCTCTTCATTCACAGATTTTAGGTGATTTTAGGGTAGGGAAGTGACCCGCATGGTCCTCAAAGCCTTATAACCTTAAAACCTTATAACCTAAGAAGTTGAGCTTTGCGAAACTTCCACAATATTATGAAGAAAGATATTATCCTTTGCGGTGTGGGCGGACAAGGAATCCTCTCCATCGCAACTATCATAGGCGAAGCGGCGACAAAGGCAGGTTTGAACCTCAAGCAGGCTGAAGTGCACGGCATGAGTCAGCGCGGCGGTGACGTGCAGAGTCACTTGCGCCTTTCCGACGCAGAAATTTATAGCGACCTTATTGCCGAAGGAAGCGCAGACATGATTATCAGCATGGAACCCATGGAAAGTCTGCGTTATCTTCCTTACCTTGCTGCCGATGGTAAAATTGTGACGAGCAATAAACCCTTTGTGAACATCCCCAACTATCCCGAAATGGCCGACGTAACGGCAGCGCTTGAAAGTCTGCCTTCGGTAGCTATGGATATTGAGGAAGTTGCAAAGAATGCGGGTAATGCGCGCGGTGCAAACATGGTGCTTCTCGGCATGGCAGCACGCTATCTTCAGATTCTTACGCCCGACCAACTCTGCGATGCTATTCGCACAATTTTTGCGCGTAAGGGTGAGGCGGTTGTTGAGGCAAATATTAAGGCCTTCCAGGCAGGTTATGGCGAATAAAACGGTGGTGTTATGAGCAGAAACTTTCCCCCTGACACCTGTCCCTACCTCCATGAGGAGATGGAGACGATGACGCGCGAGCAAATCTCTGCGCTTCAGTTGGAACGCCTACAGGCTACCGTGCGTCACTGCATGAATTCGCCCTTCTACAAGCAGCGCTTTGAGGAAATCGGACTTAAACCCGAGGACATCAAGAGTCTTGACGACATTCGCAAAATTCCTTTCACCACAAAGGCAGATTTGCGCGACACCTATCCCTTCGGCATGGCGAGTGTGCCCCTTCGTGAATGCACACGCTTGCACTCTTCCAGCGGTACGACAGGTACGCCCACGGTAATCCTTCACACGAAAAAGGACTTGGAAGAGTGGGCGAATCAAGTGGCACGCAACCTGTGGATGGTGGGACTTCGCCCCGACGATGTCTTCCAAAATTCCAGCGGTTACGGCATGTTTACCGGCGGTCTCGGATTTCAGTACGGTGCAGAGCGTATGGGCATGTTGACCATCCCTGCTGCTGCCGGAAATTCCTTGCGTCAGATTAAGTTCATGACAGACTTTGGTACGACAGCCCTTCATGCGGTGCCCTCTTACGTAACGCGCCTTTACGAAGTGATGCAGAGTGCGGGGGTTGACCCTCGTAAGGATACCAAATTGAAAGTTCTTGCCATCGGTGCCGAACCTCACTCGGAGGAACAGCGTCGCCGCATTGAGGAAATGATGGGCGTGAAGGCCTACAACTCTTTTGGCATGAGCGAAATGTGCGGTCCTGGTGTCGGTTTTGAGTGTCAAGAGCAAAATGGTCTCCACTTCTGGGAAGACTATTACATTGTAGAAATCGTTGACCCCGAAACCTTGGAACCCGTTGCTGATGGCGAAATTGGCGAACTCGTATTGACGTCCCTCTGTCGTGAAGCCATGCCCTTGCTTCGTTACCGCACCCGCGACTTAACCCGTGTGCTCGGTCGCACGTGTCCTTGTGGTCGCAACCATGTGCGCATTGACCGCATGAGGGGTAGAAGTGACGACATGATGGTGCTTCGCGGGGTGAACATCTTCCCGATTCAGATTGAGAAGATCCTCATGACTTTCCCCGAACTGGCGAACAATTACCTCATTACGCTCACTACGGATGCTGACAACGACAACATGACCGTTGAAGTGGAATTGGAGGAACTCTTCACCGATGACTTCCGCCGCTTGCAGGAACTCACCAACCGCATACAGCGAGCTTTGAAGGACGAAATCTTGCTCACGCCCCACGTCAAGTTGCTCCCGAAGGGTACACTCCCAGTTTCGGAAGGCAAGGCGGTGCGTGTGGTTGATAAGCGTAAGGTGTACCAATAATTAGTGAGGAGTGAGGAGAGAGGAGATAGGAGTCCGTTCGGACTTAATCCCTCCCCTCCTAAAAATGCAACCACAATGGCAGAAAGTATTATCCTTAAGAAAAGTAAGTCTTTTGCTTTGCGAATCATTAAGTTATATAAGTACTTAACTGAACAGAAAAAAGAATTCGTATTATCCAAACAGCTTCTGCGTAGTGGCACAAGTATTGGTGCCAACGCTAAAGAAGGGGCTTATGGGCAGTCCAAAGCAGATTTATGCGCTCGACTTTTTGTAGCCCAAAAGGAATGCGCCGAAACAGAGTATTGGTTAGAACTTCTTTATGAAAGCGACTATATCACCCAAAATGAGTTTGATAGCATATACAAAGATTGCCAAGAACTCATGCGCTTAATCGTTTCATCTACAAAGACTTTACAAGGAAAGAATTAATTTCGGATATTACCGCCGAATGGTCTACTCTCTACTCACTACTCTCTACTCTCTAATTTCACAACTATGACCATCAAACAACTTTCTATATTTATTGAGAACAAGAGTGGCACGCTGATCCGTGTGCTTGACTTGCTCAGCCGTGCGAATATTCAAATTATCGCTTCGACGATTGCCGACACACAGGACTACGGTATTTACCGCGTGCTCTGTTCTGCCCCTGGCGAGGCTTACCTCATTTTGAAGGACAACGGTATTAACGTGCAACTTGCCGACGTTATGGCCATCACGATTGATGACGAACCCGGTCGTGCGGCACTTGCCGTAAAGGCGCTCTCAGATGCCGGCGTAAACATCCTTTACATGTACTCCTTCCTTTGGAAAGGTAAGGGCGTTTTGACTATGCGCACCGACGAAGTTGCTCTTGCTGAAAAGGTAATTCAAGAGAACGCTATCCAACTCTTAAACGAAACTGAATTTAACTTGTAAATGTTATGATTTACAATCCCGAAATGGAGTGCATGTCTCGTGAAGACATGCGTCGCTTACAAACGGAACGCCTCATTGAAACGGTGAAGCGTTGCTACGAAAACGTACCCTTTTACAAAAAGAAGATGGACCAGAAGGGCATTCGCCCCGAGGACATCAAGTCTATCGACGATATAACAAAACTTCCCTTTACTACGAAGCACGACCTCCGCGATGAATATCCCTTTGGACTTCAGGCGGTGCCCATGGAGCAGGTGGTGCGTGTGCATGCCTCTTCAGGTACAACTGGTAAACCCGTTGTGGCAACTTATACGCAAAACGACCTCGATAATTGGGCAGAAGGTGTAGCGCGTGTCTTAGCCGTGGGCGACGTAGGTCCTGGCGATGTTGTGCAGGTGTCTTACGGTTATGGTCTTTTCACCGGTGGACTCGGTGCGCATCAGGGTGTCAATAAATTAGGTGCCATCCAGTTGCCCACCTCTGCGGGTAATTCCGAAAAGCAAGTGATGCTCATGAAGGACTTTGGCACAACCGCCCTTTGCTGTACGCCCTCTTACGCCCTTCACTTGACGGAAGTCATGAAGAAGTGCGACATCAAGAAGGAAGACCTGAAGTTGCGCGTAGGTTTCTTCGGTGCAGAACCCTGGACATGGGGTATCCGTCGTGAGTTGGAAGATAAGCTCGGCATTAAGGCCATCGATATTTACGGACTTACGGAAATGTCGGGTCCTGGAGTGGGCGGAGAATGCCAATACCAAGACGGTACGCACGTTTGGGAAGATATGTTCTACCCCGAAATCGTAAATCCCGACACGCTTGAACCCGTAGCGCCCGGCGAACGTGGGGAACTTGTCTTCACTTCCCTCTGTAAGGAAGCCATGCCCATCATCCGCTACCGCACCCGTGACCTTACGCACCTCATTTATGAAAAGTGCCGTTGCGGACGTACTGCCGTGCGCATGGGTAAGATTCTCGGACGTAGCGACGACATGCTTATCATCCGCGGTGTGAATGTCTTCCCCAGCCAGATTGAAGCCATTCTTACCGAATTCCCTGCCTTCACACCGCAGTACTTTATCACCGTGGACCGTAAGCATAATGAAGACACCTTCGACCTTGACGTGGAACTCCGCGAAGACCTCTTCTCGCCCAACCCCGCCAAGCAGATGCCCTTCATCAAGTATCTCTACGACCGCCTCGTGTCTGTTACGGGTATCAAACCCAATATCCACATCCAACCTCCCGGAACCATCCAGCGCTCAATGGGTAAGGCAAAGCACGTACTCGACAAGCGCGACTTCTCGGATTGGGAGAAGGGAAAGTAAAATAGAGTACAGAGTTCAGAGTACAGAGTACAACTCTTTTCAGAGTACAAATAATAGAGTACAGAGTACAACTGACAGAGTACAAAGTACAACTGAAATCCTCCCCCCAAAAAAACAATAGGTTTACACTCCGCATGGAGTTGTACTCTGTACTTTGTACTCTAATAAAAATAGGTTTACACTCCGCACGGAGTTGTACTCTGTACTCTGTTATCTGTACTCTAAAATGAAATGACATGAAACTTTTCTCAGACGAACTTGTCAACGAGGCTGCACACATTAACCACGTGGCAGACCTCTCTCACGCTACCATTGGTGAGACCCTCTTGGTGGCGCAATATTTAGAGCAGAAGACGGGACAACCCTTTATCCGCATGGATCAGGGAAGTCCTGGACTCCCTGTGAATGCTTACGGCACAGAAGCCGAAAAGGCGGCGCTTGACCGCGGCGCAAATAATCAGTATCCCGCTGCCGCAGGTGTGCCCGAGTTGAAGCACGAAGCCAGTCGCTTTGTCAAGGCATTTATGGACATTGACGTTTCGGCGCGTGCCTGCATCCCCACGGTGGGAAGCGTAGCCGGAAGTTTCGGTGCCTTTATTGCGTGCCTCCAGCGCGATGAAAAGAAGAACAAGGTGCTCTTCATCGACCCCGGTTTCCCCATTCAGAAATCACAACTCCGCATCCTGGGTTACGAGTGGCGCAGCTTTGACATTTACCCCTACCGCGGTGAGGCGCTTCGCCAAAAGTTGGAGGACGAAGTGAAGAACGGCGACATCGCTGCCATCATCTATTCTAACCCCAACAACCCTGCGTGGATTTCCCTTGAGGAAGACGAACTCCAAATTATCGGTGACATCGCCACGAAGCACGACATCGTTATCCTTGAGGACTTGGCGTACTTCGCCATGGACAGTCGTCGCGACCTCTCAAAGCCTTTCCAGGCCCCCTTTGTGCGCACCGTTGCCCGCTATACGGACAATTACATCCTCATGCTCTCGGCGTCAAAAATCTTCTCCTATGCCGGAGGTCGCATCGCCCTCGTGTGCATCAGCGACAAACTTTTCGACCGCCAGTTCCCCGCTCTCGCTCGTCGCTATAACGACAGCGGCGTCTTTGGCGCCACCTTCACCGCCAGCATTCAGTATATGATTACCTCGGGCTGCACCGCCAGCACGCAGTATGCCTATGCCGAAATGCTCCGCCTCTCCACAGAGGGTGTGATTAACTTTGTGGAAGACACGAAGGCATACGCCGAACGCGCCCGCAAGATGAAGAAAATCTTTACCGACAACGGTTTCACCATCACTTACCCCACGGACGTGACGGAAGACATTGCCGATGGTTTCTTCTTCTCGCTCTCTTACCCCGGACTCACGGGCGGCGAACTCGCCAAGGAACTCATTGCCTACGGTGTGTCAAGCATCAACCTCGACACCACAGGTTCGCTCCAGCCAGGCGTACGTGCTTGCACCAGCCGCATGCGTGACGAACTCTATCCCGTACTCGAAGAGCGCATGAAGGCTTTCCGCGAGGATCACCCCTTTTAAAAAGGAGAAATGAGAAAGGAGAAATGAGAAAGGGCTGGCGCAATGATGTCCCGCATGGTTCTTTCTCCTTTCCTCCTTTCTCCATCATCCCTAATTAAACAAATAATTTTTATGAAGAAATTTTTACTTATCCCCCTTATGCTTTGTGGCGCATTGGTTATGAATGCCCAGCCCCTTAGCAAACTTCAGAAATTTGGTGCATCAGCCACTACAGAAGTTGTTCAGAAAGCACAGCATCCCTTAGTGGATGTTCAGCAGACTTCGTTGCAACTGCCCGGTAAGAAGACTCGTGCAGGGCTCGACGAGTATGCCGTAGATCCCAAGGAATTGACCAACAACGACCTCTCCCAATCCATCTATTACGGTGGAGTGGGTATTGCCAACACGATGAGCATGGCAACATACTATTCTGCCGACATAGCAGCTCGCTTCGCGGGCAATAAGATTACCTCCATCTATTCAGCTCTCGGACAGGGTGTGAAGGAAGCAACGTTCTGGATTCGTAAGTCGCTCAACGGTGATAATCTTTGGGAAACCACTGTTACAGAATTTACCCCCAACTCAATTTTTGCAGTCGATTGTGACTATACGATTGACAACGAAGCCTTCCTTTTGGGGTACACCGCAAAGGGCGATTTCACTCAAGGCTATATTTTCTTTACAGAAAACGTAGGTGAGCTCTCAATGATTGTAGCTGACGCAAACGGTAAATGGAGCGATTTCTCAGGCAATGGTAGCGCCTTCTTCGTTTGTGAAACCGAAGGTGACGCAGGTTTGGTGCAAAACGACCTCGCTATTACCAACATCTCCATCTCCGATCGTGCTATGGCAGGCGAAGCCTTCAACATCGTGGGTCAACTCACCAACTTTGGTGCATATCCCGTCACTTCGTTCAAGACAAAGGCCATTGTTAATGGTCAAGAAATCGTAAACGAACACGAAGTTGACATGGTGCTTCACAAGGGAACTATAGACTTCGCCATCCCCACAACTGCCCCCGCTCATGCAGGTTGTTACTACAACGACATTCAGGTCATTGAGGTAAACGGTGCTACTGACGGCTACCCTGCAGACAACGCAATCACTACACAACTCCTTGCCCTCGCGGAAAGTTATCCCCGCAAGGTAGTGATGGAAGAATTTACAGGCACATGGTGCGGTTGGTGTCCTCGTGGCATGGCGGGTATTGAATGCCTCCAGCGCGACTACCCCAACGACTTCATCGCGATTGCTGTACATGGTGGCGACACGTACGAGGCTCCTACCTATGCCCCCATCCTCAACTCCGTTTCGGGCTTCCCCTCAGCGCTCATCAACCGCGCCGTTGAAGCTGACCCCTATTATGGACTTACCGACGACAATTACGGCATCAAGGACTTGGTAGAACAGGTGAAAGCCCTCCCCACTGAAGCACAAATTGGTTTGAGCAGCAAACTCTCGGCAGACAAGAAGGAAATTGAAATCACCTCTTACTCAAGATTCAACATCGCCATCCCCGACGCTTCGGCGTATGTCGTAGCCTACGCACTGCTCGAAGACAAACTCACGGGCGTTCAGACCAACTACTACGCTAAGTCTATGTCTAACCAAACGGGCATCACCGAAGCCGACCTTTCCGAAGAATTGCTCGCCTATTACAACAAGAGCGACCGCTTCCTTGCTACCTACAACGACGTAGCGCGTGGCATTTACGACGCTTGGGGCATCGAGGGCAGCATGAGTGGCGCCATCGAGAAGTGGACGGTAAAGCAGCACACCTACACGATTCCCGTGCCCGCAGAAGTGAAGAAAACGGAAAACCTCTCCGTCGTAGCCCTCCTTATGGACGCTTACACGGGTGAAGTGATTGCAGCCGAAAAGGCAAAGCTTGGCGAAGAAAAGCTCACCGCCATTGGTGCAGTCACCAAGAGCGAAATGAATGCCAGCATCTCTGCGAACGAGGGTGCAGTAGTAGTTTCCGCCGTGCGTGCCACAGCGAAGATATACGCTCTCGACGGCAAATTGCTCGCCACACAAAGCGTGAACGGCACTGCCACCATCCCCACCAACGGATGGAGCGGCACCATCATCGTCAGAGTGGAAAACGGCAACGATGTGGTTGTGAAGAAGATTGTACTTTAATACATAAAGTCAGGAGGAAAACATTTTCGTTTTCCTCCTGATTTTTTATTATTACTTCTATATAACAAACGCTTGTTTCAGGGGAGAAAACTCTATTGATTAATAATTTGTCTCACGCAGACTACTCAGACTTTCGCAGAAGCGCACACACTTTGTTTGTGCTTGCCATCCGGATGGTAGCGCAAGCGTAGCGTGCGCCTCTGCGTATTTCTCGCTTATTTACTTAATGCTTTACCGAGGTTCTGCGAAAGTCTGCGGAGTCGTCTGCGTGAAAAAAATCCAGCTCCGCATGGTTCTGTGTATTCCGTGTCTTCTGTGTGAGACCATTTCCCACCCCGCATGGCAATATGTTCTTATGTTCTTCTGTCAAAAAATTATTTTCACACAGAACACACGGAATACACAGAATTTTGCTTCGCATGGTCTGCAAAACGTGAGATACATAAAACTATTTTCTATACGCCAAAAACATCATCCTGCTGTTATATCCTATTTTTGTTTGCCTTAGGCAATGGGAACTGTCCGGTAAACGCCTCTAACTCTATGAATATAAAGATGTTTGAATGATATAAGCCCCACAGCTTGGATGATTCCCCTGAAAGGGGATAAAGCCATTAGCCCAGGGCAACGCCCTGGGTGTTGTTGCAGTCGAGACTTGCGCCCTGAAAGGGCAAAAGCAATTATACAAGTCTGGGCTTCAAAGCTTTTGCCCTTTCAGGGCGCAAACCCAAACGTCCATAGACCCAGGGCGTTGCCCTGGGCTGGATGCTTATTGGCCTTTCAGGCCGTTACTTCTCGAATAGTTTACCGGACACCAATATTACAACTTAAACTTGTAAATGGCGTGGAGCATGACGTAGCTGTGGAAGGTTTCGGTGCGACCGAATTGGCGGGTGCCGGTACCTACGTTGCTGCTTTCGGAAGTCTTTTGGCGGAGCAAGTCAACGGCTTCTAATTGCAAGGTGAGGGCTTTGTCCTTTAGGAAGGATTGCGAGATGGTGGCGTTGATGAGCCACTGGTCGTGGTTGAGCAGGGCGTCGTCATAGCCCGTGCGGGTGTAGTAAATGAAGTTTGAGTGGATGCTCATGCCGAAGGGGAGGTTGACTTGCGGAGAGAGGTTCACCTCGTAGGTATGTCCACGCTGGCTGAACTGAGGCGCCTGTTTGTAAGTGGCATATTCGCCCCAGTACTTAGTGCTCAAGAAGACGCTCCAAATGTCTTGGCGCCAACGCAGAGATAGATTGACGGTGGGCTTCAACAGGTTGATGGTGGAAAGTCCGAGCGCATCGCCCAGTTCTCCCACTTGCCCCTTCATGTGTATGTAGGCAAGGCCGGTCTTAGCCGAGAGCGTAAACGCATGTTCCTTGTCGAGCGGCTGGCTGGTGCTGAAAGAGAAACCGCAATCATAATTGCCCGAAACGTTCGTCATGCTGCGGCGGGTGTAACCCGTTGCAGGGTCGCGCTCTACGGTAGAAATCCAATCCTTCGTGTTGTGGTTGAAATATAGATAACCGTTGTAACTATCGCCCCGCTTGGTGTTGAAACGATATGCGCGAAGGTCGAAGCGGTTTTCCCATCCCGTCTTCAGTCCGGGATTATTAACGACTTCCTGCATGGGGTTTCCCGTATCTGTAATGGGGAGCAGTTGCATGAGGTCGGGACGTCTTGTCACTCCTCCGTAGGAGAATTGGATGTAGTTCTGCCTCGTAAACTTATACTTCAGATAGGTGTGCAACGAAGCATACGGTCGGTTGCGCTGAGGCTCAAAGCGCTTGTCGCCACGCTCATATTCCAATCGCTCATTGTGTATGCCAAAGGCGGGCTGGAGTTCCAGTTCCAACTTA
>JAZORE010000012.1:0-67215 GCA_045656425.1 Alloprevotella sp. | reverse complement strand
GGCACCATCAACCCCGAACTCTTGGCCATCGCAGTCAACCGCCAGCACCGCGAAAGCATGAACGACAATAAGAATCACAATCTTAATGGTACGTTAATGCTTACACGTCGTTTCGGCAACGAGGGGCGCAACGTTTCATTGCGCTTAAATGCGGGCTACTCAAAGAGCGAGAGCAACAATTACTCACTCAGCGAAATCATGTACTTTAAGGGGGGCGCTGAAAATGCCACATCAACCTTCTTAAACCAATATACTACGAGCCCCAGCAAGAACTACAACTATGGAATCCGCTTGAGCTACTCAGAACCGCTTGGCAACAACTGGTTTGCCGAAGCGCGTTACGATTATTCACATCGCTATCAGGATTCTGACCGTTCGCTCTTCAACCTCGAAAAGTATGACGAGGGCAATTCGCCTTGGGGCAACTACTCAGAGGCGATAAACATCTTCGGGACCGTACCTTCGGATGCCGACCTCCTCATGTTGGTGCGCGACGATTACAATAGTCAATACGCAACCTATACTTACAACGACCATGGTGCCAACGTAGGGGTGCGCTACAACACGAAGGAAATCCGTTTCAACGCTGGTATTGACTTGAAGCCTCAACACACAAAAATGGAGTACACACGCCCTGGACAAATTGACACTATCGTGACACGCGACGTGTTTAACTGGGCACCCAATGTGCGTTTGCGCTACCGCTTCAACAACACGACAAACCTTGACGTGAATTACCGCAGTTCTTCATCGCAACCCTCGATGACCAACTTGCTTGAAATTATTGATGATAGCAACCCGCTCTACATTTCTACGGGTAACGCAGGATTGAAACCCTCGTGGAACCACAACATGAACGTAGACTTCAATACTTACGACACTGAAGCGCAGCGCGGTATCTTTGCGGGCATCCGTGGAGGCATGACGCAAAATTCAATTACCAACAAATCTATCTACGACACTGAAACGGGTCGCAACTTCTCACGCCCTGAAAACATCAACGGCAACTGGAACTCCAGCGGTTACTTTGGTTTTAACACCGCACTCGGAGAATCCAAATTGTGGAACATTTCTACCAACTCAAGTGTCAGCTACAACACATCGGTAGGTTACATCAGCACTCGCACAACGGGCATTGGCGAACCTCCCTCGGGAGCTGCAGCACTTGATTTCTACCGCAACGTATTTGCCGAAAGCGAAAGCACCAAAGCTACCACGAATACACTTAACCTTGGCGAACGTTTACGCTTCGGTTACCGTACTACATTCTGGGACTTCAACATCTTTGGTAACGTCAACTATCAGAAGTCAAGATCCGGCGTTCAAGATCGTGCAAACCTTGAAACCTGGAACTTCGACTACGGAGCAAACCTCAACATCAACTCCGACCTCGGTCTTCGTTTCTCTACCGATATTCGTGTAAACTCTCGCCGTGGTTATTCTTCGGCAAACATGAATACCAATGAGGTGCTTTGGAATGCCCAGATCTCTCACTCATTCCTCAAGGGTAAGGCTGCTACAATTTCACTCCAGTTCTACGATATCCTTCGCGAACAGAGTAGCATCAGCCGCAACATCAGTGCTTACCAACGCAACGACTCATGGTCGTATGGCATCCACTCTTACTGCATGGTCCACTTTATCTATAAGTTGAACATCTTTGGTGGTAAGAAGACCGAAGGCTCAGACTCCAAGGGCGGTAACCACGCTCCCGCAGTTCGTGTAATGGGTCGCGGTATGGGAGGCTACGGTGGTGGTATGAGACACTTCTAATCTTCAATTCACATTGACACCGCATAACCTACGAGGGCGCATGGGAATCTCCCCATGCGCCCTCGTAAGTTATGATATTCTCCTTAATCTGTGGGGGAGGCAAAAAGCAAACTCCGCAACACTTTTCAGCACACCATGATTGCCCAGCCTTTTATGCTTCCTTAAAGTCTAACAATACCAAGTAATCGCCCTCAGCGTGGATGGTGATTTCGTCCGTCGTAGCTTCGTTGAGCGTGCCTTGCCACCAGTTCGCAAAATCATAGATGGGGTATGCCAAACCCTCACTATGGAAGTGGCGGGCTCCGAAATTGATAATCGAAACCTGCTGATGCAGAAAAGTCTTATGCGTTGTTACTCCCGTACACGGCACGATACGGCAATGGTCCGTCAGCATTTCCACACGCAATCCACTACGATGATACTCCATCAGCAGGCTGATGTTCCCGAGTGTGTGACATTCACGCTTCCCCGTAGCTCCAAGGATGCACACCTCCGTTGCGCTCTGACTTTGGGCATAGGTCACCGCCTTTGTCAGGTCATTGGTCTCCTGTTCTGCCACATGGTGAACGCAATGTCCAAAACGTTCACGCACTTCTGCCTGAAGCGAATCCCCATCACCGATAATTGCAGTGGGAATCCCCCCCTCAGCCACAAACTGATTGGCTGCACCGTCACAACACACCACTGCCGCCCCCGAGCGAAGCATTTGGAGCGCTATAGGGTGCGTGGGGTAATGACCATTCGCAAGTATGATTACTTTCTGATTGTTGAACAACATAGGTATTACGATTTTCTCTTTATCCAAATAGTTGTTATGCCTCTTACGCCCTCGGGGGCATTGACTGTCGCCTACTCGTCGTCCTCTTCAATAAGACTTTTCCACTTAAAGTACCCAAAGACCGCCAGAACGCAGTACACACAATACAGTATTGCCGTAGCGTAGAGCGATGTATCGGTAGTGACCGATAGGTGATAGTAATAAATCACGCAGATGAAGTCCACAATGAGCCACATAAGCCATTGCTCTGCAATCTTCTTTGAAAGCATCCACATCGCAACGATACTGAGCCCTGCGATTAAGGCATCTGTTACACTTACGGAATCATCTGCGAAGGGCAACAGCAATAACATAATTGGGATCGTCAAGATCATCCCTACAAACAAGTACAATCGAAACGTCCAAAACGAAATACTCTTAATCGGAGCCGTATCCACATCCTCATGCTCCCCAGGTCGAGCCTTCCTTCTCCAAATGCCCCATCCGTAAATGGCAGCCGCAACATAATACAGCTGTAGGCAACTTTGCGCATACAAGTCTGCCTGAAAATATACGATGGCATAAACAATGGGCATGATAGCCCCAACGATCCACAAGTGGATGCTGGCACGATATTCCAGGTAGAGGTAGATAAAGCCGAGGATGGCGCCAAAGATTTCAAGCATAGGAAAAAGGATTTAGGATATAAGTGAAAAGCAACTGGCAGGGGATGATTACAAGCCTCCTCTTTTTCTGAGTGAGCCTCCATCATCCCCTACCAATGCAAGATTAAAATTTCAACGCGAGGTGTGCCAAGAAGTTTGTACCCGCCTGTGCGGCATAACCTGTATAGTTCACACGATTACTTGGCGTTCCATGATATTCTGAAGAAGCCCAACCGTTGTTTTCATACTTCTCGTTGAACACGTTGTAGACCGTCACACCGATGCAAAGGCTTTTCGCATAGCGCTTGGGCGCAAAGGTGTAACTGAAGTCGAGATTGCTCACACAATAAGCGTCCAACTTATGCGCGTCAACATCAGCATTGCTCATGTATTGCTCACCCACGTATTGCGTTTGGAATTCCGCACGCCAACCTTTGAACGTGTATCCCAACTTACTGTTTGCAATCACATCGGGCGAGAAGGCGATGTGCGTTTCGCCGTGATTGATTTCTGTGGCTGGGAGTTCATTCCAGTCCTCATCGTACCCGTAAATGGTTTCCTTGAAATCCTTAATGCGGTTTTGCGACAAGGTAAGATTACCAGTCCATTCCAGTCCACAAGGTAAGGAGAAGCCCCCTTGGAGTTCGACACCCGCACGATAACTCTTGGGGACGTTGGCAGAAACAGGTTCACCGATTTCATTGAGTGCGCCCGTAAGCACCAACTGATTTTTGTAGTCCATCCAGTAAAGGTTTGCCCCTACGTGCCAGCGCTTTGCGGCATAAGTAGCACCGATTTCGTAGTCGGTAAGTCGCTCAGCACGGGGATGTTCCGTGAAGTAACCGTCGGTGTAATTATTGCGCGTGGGTTCCTTGTGCGCTCTCGCCACCGAAGCAAAGAGGCGCCAGTGTTTTGTGGGTTGCCAGTTGAGCCCGAACTTGGGATTGAAGAAGTTGAAACGCTCATCAAGGTCGAGGCGTTGCATGCCGTCGCCCGCCCATGAGTTGTACTTGTCGTTGGTGCCGTCAATGGTGTAACGGATATGGCGGTATTGCGCATCCGCATAGGCTGTGAGCGAAGGCAAAAGAAGGTATTCCGCACGGGCATAGACGTTGGCATCGTCCTTACGGGCATCGTTGCGGTAGTAATCGGCATTCGGGTCAAGGTGTCCCAAGTAGTTTTTCACCCAAAGCACCTTGCCGAAGTGGTCGCCCCAATAGCGGTTAGCAGCTCCGCCGAGCGTGGCGCGCAGACGCTTATTATTATAATGAAGCGAGAAAACGGCACCCCCGAAATGGTTGTCCATCGCCTTCTTGCGCACCAAATCGGAACGCTTGAAGATTTCGCCATTGTGCTCATAGGGTGTCATGCCATACTCCACGAGTTTGCGGTCGGTCTTATACTCTTGATAATACCCATCACCCTTTGTGTAGTGAAGCCCTACGTTCATTTTCCACTGGTTACTGAACCGGTGGTCAACGAGCAGTTGCGCGTTGGTCTGCGTATAGTTATCCGTTTGGTCGTCGTAGAAATGTTGCACCCCATTGTCGTCGGTGAACATATAGCCACAGGAATTGTAGCGACGACCATAGGCTTCCATCTCTTCGCGAGAAGCATAGTTCCACGCATGATAGGTTTCTTCCGTTCCGCCAAAGAGAATGAGGCGCGCCGTTGTGGCATCGTTAATATAAGCCGCCTGAGCGTAGTAAGAATTTAAGTCAGCCGAAGCACGGTCTATGTATCCCGCCGTGCCAATGTTCGAGAGGCGCAGGTCAAACGTCCAATGATCGTTTAGAAGCCCCGTTCCGAGGCGGAAGGTTTCCTTATGCGTGCGGAACGAACCACCCGAAAGGCTCACTTCTGCGTAAGGCAGGCGCGCGAAATCGGCAGTTTGCAGGTTCATACTTGCACCAAAAGCTCCGGCACCGTTGGTGGAAGTTCCCACACCGCGTTGCAGTTGAATGTCCTTCACACTCGATGCCAAGTCGGGCATATTTACCCAAAAGACGGTGTGACTTTCGGCATCGTTGACGGGAATACCATTGGCAGTAACGTTAATGCGTGTAGCGTCCACCCCACGAACGCGCAGGGAGGTGTAACCAATGCCCGCTCCAGCGTCACTTGTAGAAACGACGGAGGGCGTCATGCTCACAAGGAAGGGGATGTCCAGCCCGTGATTGGCACGCGAAAGTTCTTCACGCGAGATGTTTGTAAACGCAATGGGAGTGGTGGACGTAGCGCGCGTAGCAACAACGCTTGCCTCGCTTAAATACACGTCAAGACTGTCGTTGTCGGTTTGTGCAACGACGGATTGTAGTCCTACATAAAGGCCTACGGTTAGAAATAATCCTTTCATTATTATAAAATTGAGTGAATAATGAAAAGGGGGACCAGATGGTGATGTGGAAATTCGGCATGCTGCCGGCAAAATGCATGATAAATCAGCACAAAACCTTCTACCATTTTCCTACGCCGGCATTATCCAGTTCAGGTACGTGGGTATGATCTCAGCCCAACAAGATATTGAGCACCCCTTAGTAAAAGTCGGTGCAAAGTTACGATTTTCTGCTTAACCACAGGCTGCAAGAGGTAAGAAAATTTGAGTTGCCATCCATCACATGGGAATTTCTAAAAACAAACTCGGAGTTAATTCAAATTAAACGCCGATTTATTGAAATTAAGTGCCGATTTGTTTTTCAGCCATCGGCAGCACATATTTCTATCGTGCCTTTCTACTCGCTTATGCTGAATTTGTAACACAATAAAAGGCTTCAAGTCATTGGAAATAGGTAACTTTGCGCAATCAGCGCCCACCGTATAGCCTGTAAGGGCGCATCCCTACTTTTAAGCACCATAATTTTCCACACAGCATGCACTTACGTCAACTCTTTCTCCCCCTCATGCTCTTGATATGCGCCCCTGTGGGCATCAAGGGTCAAACCGACGCCTCTGTTGCGGCACTCTTTGAGCAATTTCGCGCAGCAGCGGCTTTCGACCATGAATTTCCGCGCGAGAAAGTCTTCCTGCATTTGGACAACAACGCGTATTTCGAGGGCGATTCCTTGTTTTACAAAGCCTACGTGGTACGTGCCTCAAGCCTTAAACCAACCGATATCAGCGGAGTGCTTTACGTTGAACTGCTCAATGCGGCTGGGCAAACGATGGAGCGACAGTTAGTAAAGATTGACAGTTTGGGCGGCGGGAATGGCTGTATCAAGTTTGACCATCACATGCACTCGGGCTACTACGAGGTGCGTGCCTATACGCGTGCCATGCTGAATTGGGACGAGGACGCCTACTTTTCACGCGTCATCCCCGTATTTGAACGCACCAAGGACTCATTTACGATAGAGCCCCTTGATGCCTCCTGGAAAATACCCGAAAAGGCAAAGCGCTCCTTTACCTTTGGCAGCGACACCAAGCGCGAGATTCAGTTTTTCCCTGAAGGGGGAAAGCGCATCGCAGGACTTGCCCAACGCTTCGGCTTCTTAGTGACCGATGGCAACGGTATGCCCTGCGCAGACGCGATTGAAGTGTATTCAAACGACGGAGAACTGTTGGCAAGTGCCCGTCCGCTTCACGAAGGACGCGGGGCGTTTCTCCTGCCTTCGGGGGTGGATGGCGGATATGCCGTTGTGGGCGGACACCGCACGGTACTTCCCACGGCAGAAAGCGAGGGTTATGTATTGCGCGCCGATGTGGCAGACGGTTATCTTGACCTCCACGTAGAACGTACCGCTGGGATGCCACAAGAAGTTGTTGGGCTCGGCATCTTCAGTCGTGAACGCGCCTGTTATTTCGATACGTTACACGTAAACGAACCTGCGGAATTTTCATTGCCTGCCAGCGTGCTACGAGGGGGGATAAATCGCGTACAACTCTTCAACAAGGACGGTGCCTCTTTGGCTGAGCGCCTCGTATATTGCCCCTTCGCTTCAAAAGACGTTCAACTCTCCGTGCGCCAAAGCGCTGCGCAATACGAACCTTACGCTCCCATCGCCTTAGAATTTTATGTGGCAGACGAGAAGGGGAATCCGTTGGCTGCCAACCTTTCGCTCAGCGTAAGAGATGACGTTCAAGAAATCGTAAACGGCAAGGGACATTCCATTGAAGCCGAATTGCTCCTCGCCAGCGAGCTACGTGGTTACATACATCAACCCGACTTTTATTTTGCACCCTCCGACACGATAGCCTCACGCAAAAAGCGCCTATTGGCTCTCGACCATTTACTGCTTGTTCAGGGATGGACCGCTACGAGTTTCGACAAAATGTGTCACCACGAGCGTTTTGAAGCCCAACAGCCGATTGAGGAAAACCTGGTGCTCAATGGCACTGTCTTCAAGGACAATAACAAGCGCGAGCCTTGGGCTGATTTGGCATTAAAGCTCATGATGTATTCCCCCGATGGCACCACTGTGGAAGGTGAGTGCAGAACGGATGCTGAGGGAAAGTTTGCGTTCCGCTCTACGATTGACTACGTGGGAGAAATGTCGGCAATGGTCTATACCGAAGATGCCGAAAAGAATCGCAAATGGGCACGTGTAGCCTTCGATCGCTGGTTTGAACCTCAACCCCGCCGATACCACCCCACAGAACAGTCGTACCTACCCGCTATCCCCCTTGACACGGTCATCCAATCCCACGGACGCATGGATGTATTCGAGTGGAAAGACACCCTTGACGATTGGCGCGACACGTATCTCGATGTTGCTGAAGTCAAAGCCAAACGTAAGTACCGCCCACTCCAAGGTAATCGCCACAAATGGGGAGGTGGAGAGGACAAAGGCAAGCGCAATGCCGATAATTTCTATAATGTGGAACTCGAACTCGAACGTTGGCGTGACTTGGGTAACGACGGCACAATGCTTGCCACGACTTTTATTGCGCTACTCGTGGATAGCACGGATTATTTAAGTGCGGGTGTTGACGTTGCGGACCAAATGTTCCAGCAGGAGACGACTCAAGAGGTAGTTAATCCTAACGAGGCTACGACTACGGAACCTGAAACCACCGCCGAGGGAGATTCGCAAAACGAAGAGGAGCTCCACATGCTGAATGGTAAAACGACGGTGTGGGTGCTCAATAATTTGAACACGGAGCAAGATAACTTGCCCACTTTGATGGCTGATGAGGTGCAATCGGTGGCAGTGGTGACCAATGTTTCGAAGCAAAAGAAATTCATAGGCACAATGGCTACTGAGGAGCACATTGATCAAGTCATCGTTGTCTACGAACGCCCCAACGCCTACCTGTATAAGTCAAAGAAAGGGCTGACCAAGCGCAAAGTGTGGGGATTTACCAAGCACAAAGCGTTTTTCTCGCCCAACTACTACGAAATGAAGCTACCTAAAGAGCCCGACACACGTCGCACCCTCTATTGGAATCCGCAACTTATGCCCGATGACAGCGGTAAAGCCACAGCCGTATTCTTCAACAACGCTTATGATGGCACACGCCTGCGCATCTCCGTTCAGGGCATCACGCAAGATGGACGCTTAGTGAATTTTGAGTGGTAATTTCGCCAAATAAACCGTCGCTATTACGGAAGGCGGATCAAGCGCATCTCGCTTTCTGAATTATTGAAGTCCAGTAAACACCTCTAACTCTATGAACATATATTCGTTTGAATAGTATAAGCCCCACAGTTTGCATGATTCCCCTGAAAGGGGATAAAGCCATTAACCCAGGGCAACGCCCTAGGTGTTGTTGCAGTCGAGGTTTGCGCCCTGAAGGGGCAAAAGCATTGCAGTTCAAAGGCTTATAGTTGCTTTTACCCTTTCAGGGCGCAAGCCCAAACGTCCATCGCCCCAGGGCGTTGCCCTGGGCTGGATGCTTATTGGCCTTTCAGGCCGTTACTTCTCAAAAAGTTTACCAGACATTAATATTTCTAAATATAAATTGGGAGTTAGTTCAAACAAATCGGTGCTTAATTTGAACTAACTCCCAACTTTTTTTATGCCCCTAAGCTTTGTCATAATACGTGTACGCGATAGAGACCGGCGCACGGGATATTTCCCCTCGTTTCCTCAAAGAAGGGGGCAAACTTCGCCTGCTTTCATTTCTTTGTTGTAACTTTGTAGGTTCAAGACATAACACAATATAAATATACTACCGTGGTATCAGTAGATGGACTCACCGTCGAGTTTGGCGGCAGCACGCTGTTTAGCGACATTAGTTTTGTAATTAACGAGAAAGACCGTATTGCCCTCATGGGAAAGAACGGTGCGGGTAAGAGTACCCTGCTCAAAATCCTTGCGGGCGTACGCACCGCTACGCGCGGACAGGTTTCTGCCCCCAAGGACACTGTAATCGCCTACCTTCCCCAGCACCTTATGACGGAAGACGGACGCACCGTTTTTGAAGAAACCTCACAGGCTTTTGCACACCTTCACCAGATGGAGGCGGAGATTGAAGCGCTCAATAAGGAGCTTGCAGAGCGCACCGACTATGAGAGCGATTCCTATATGGAACTCATTGAGAAGGTGGCTACGATGAGCGAGAAGTTTTACGCCATCGACCTCACCCACTTTGAGGAAGACGTAGAAAAGACGTTGCTCGGTTTGGGTTTTGAACGCTCTGACTTCAACCGCCAAACGAGCGAGTTCTCCGGAGGTTGGCGCATGCGTATCGAGTTGGCGAAGTTGTTGCTCAAAAATCCCGACGTGCTCCTCCTCGACGAGCCCACCAACCACTTGGATATCGAATCTATCGGTTGGCTCGAAGACTTCCTGATTAGCAACGGTAAGGCGGTAGTGGTGATTAGTCACGACCGTAAATTTGTAGACAACATTACGACGCGCACCATCGAAGTGACGATGGGCAGAATCTACGATTATAAGGTGCCTTATACGCAGTACCTCCAGCTTCGCGCTGAGCGCCACGAGCAACAGATGAAGCAGTGGGAGGAACAGCAGAAGATGATTCAGGAAACCAAGGACTTCATCGAGCGCTTCAAGGGTACGTACTCTAAAACGTTCCAGGTGCAGAGCCGTGTGAAGATGTTGGAGAAGTTGGAGTTGGTAGAGGTGGACGAAGAGGACACTTCTCACCTCCGCTTGAAGTTCCCGCCCTCTCCCCGCTCGGGAAATTATCCCGTAACGATGGACGGTGTGGGCAAGGCGTTTGACGAAAAGCGCATTTTCTCAAACGTCAACCTCATGATCGAACGTGGCGACAAGGTGGCGTTCGTCGGTCGTAACGGTGAGGGGAAGTCTACGCTCGTAAAGTGTATCATGGGCGAGTTGCAGCACGAAGGTACGCTTACGCTCGGTCATAACGTGCAGATTGGTTACTTTGCGCAAAATCAGGCGTCGCTCTTGGACGAAAATCTCACCGTTTTCCAAACCATTGACGATGTGGCGAAGGGCGAAATCCGTAATAAGATTCGCGACCTCCTCGGTGCCTTTATGTTTGGCGGTGAGGCAAGTACGAAGAAGGTAAAGGTGCTCTCGGGAGGCGAACGTACACGCTTGGCACTCCTTAAATTGCTCCTTGAACCCGTTAACTTGCTCATCTTGGACGAACCTACGAACCACCTCGACCTCAAGACGAAGGACGTATTGAAGCAAGCGCTTCAGGATTTCGACGGTACGCTCATCTGCGTTTCTCACGACCGCGACTTCCTTGATGGTCTCGCCACAAAGGTCTACGAATTTGGGCACGGCAAGGTACGCGAACACCTCTGCGGCGTGTATGAATTCCTCCAGACCAAGAAGATGGCAGAACTTCAGGAGTTGGAACGAAAAAAGTAAGTAGTTATTAGTAGACAAGTAAACAAGATAGTTACAGTCTTCCATCGTTTAACTCACTAACCTTCTTGTCTACTCGTTTACTTGTTAACTTGTCAACTAAAAAAACTTACCCTATGAAAGCAAAATGGATAGGCGGCATCCTCGGATTTGTCTTCGGTGGTGGCATCTTAGGCGGTATTGCAGGATACGCATTGGGTTCGCTCTTTGACAGCAGTCATGAGGACGGTCCCGACCCCACACACGAAGATACTCCCGACATCAAGCAGCAACGTTCACGCAATAACTTCCTGTTCTCCCTCATGGTGCTATCGGCACACATGATTCAAGCAGACGGCAAAATCATGCACTCCGAAATGGAGTTCATGCGCCGCTTCCTGCAACGCACCTTTGGCGAAGACGCGAAACTTCAAGGCAACGACATTCTCCTCCGCCTCTTTGAATACCGCAAGCAACAGGGCGAAGCCACTTGGCGCGAGCAAATCATGCGCGCCTGTGAAGAAATTGCGGCGATGATGCCCGAAGCTGAACGTACCCAATTAGCAACGCTCCTTGCCGAAATTGCGCGCGCCGATGGACATATTGACGCTACGGAAGTCAGTGCTCTGCGCGAAATCATTGCCCACCTCGGACTCAACCCCGCACTTACCGAACAACTCCTCTCCCTCGGTGGCACCACCCTCGAAGATGCTTACCGCATTCTCGGTCTTACGCCCGACGCTACCGATGCAGAAGTGCGCAGCGCTTACCGCAAACTCGTGGTTGAAAACCATCCCGACAAGGTGGCACACCTCGGAGAAGACGTCAAGGCAGCAGCTACGAAGAAACTCCAGCAAATCACTGAGGCCAAAGAACTTATTGACAAGATGCGCAAGCAGTAAGGGAGCGCGAGCGTAATATTTATTTGGAGCCACTAATGTACACGAATGGTCACTAATGCCATGCGGGTTATTCAATGCCGGATGGATATTAGTGACCATTCGTGTACATTAGTAGCTAAACTAATTCTGTCAATAACCACTTAAACCAAAAAGCCCAACATTTATCGTCAGCACCTTCTGCATTATTTACTAAATTTATTTACCTTTGCAAGTAAATCATTCACAACCTAATCTAAACCAAAATGTTTACGCTCCAAAGATTCTTGGGACTACTTATGGCACTGTGTTGCGTAAGTATCCTAACAGCCGCAGGCACGGCGGCGCGTTGGACCCTGCAAACAACGGGGAGCAACGTGCTGATTAAAGATGCTGTAACAGGCGAGTACCTTAATATGTATTTTAAGGCGCCCAATGCCACGCTTCACACAGGTACGGGTGACGCTTCGCAATGGAAGGTACTTCGCGAGTCGGACAAGACGGCGATTACCACTCCCGAAGAAAATGTGGACTACCTCCTGCAAACGCAGATGAACGTCAGCCTCAACCAGTATGCCTACGTCACGACCGACAAGTGCATTCAAACCAAGGCGGATGCCGATGCGGGAAGCATCTTCCGCTTCAAGGCGGCAGCGGAAGGCGGTTTTTACATTTATCATGTAGCTACCGACTCCTACATTCAGCAAGGAGTTCACCACGTAAACCTCACCATGGGAAGTCTTTCGGAAGAAGCTCCTGAGGATGAAGCGACCAAGAAGGGCTTTTATACGATTGAGTGGAAAACTGGCACAGGCAGTTACATCACTGAGGAAGCTGATGGTAGCTTGGTAATTTCTAATTACGACGAGACCAAGCGCATGTTCTGGGAATTCATACCCACCGCCAAGGACAACTGCTTCTACCTTCGCAATACGGCAACAGGGCGCTACATTCAGAGTTGTAACCTCGAACCCAGTTCGGCAAGTCGCGTCAATACGGGCAAGGAACCCGTGGAATACTACGTTGCGAAAAACACTACGGCAGGTGCTGCCACATTCGGTCAATACTGGTTCAGTTCTACGGATTGTGCCAACTACGACAAGACCGCCTCTTCGCCCCGCGCGTTGAATAAGGATGGTGCTTCTAATTTTATCATCACCTGGACGGCAGCCAATGGCAACGTCGGTTCTTTCTGGACGCTTCATGAAACGGAAGACCTCTACGATTTGCGTCCTTTCATGGTGGGTGAGTCTTACCGCTACCTCTTGCAGAATGACGAACTCAAAGCGCTCCAACTTGCTGATGACAACACGTTGAGTTGGGAAAAGCGCACGGAAGACGCGTCACAGTCTTGGTATTTCAAGGGCGAAAGCAACCGTGCGGGTGGTTATCAAATTATCAACGCCAAGACGGGCAAGGCACTCAACGATGGCACTGCGTATGTCGTTGTTCAGGATCTCACGGCTGAAAGTGCCGTTTACCACTTCCGCCCCTTTGCCACAAAGGATGACGCCACAACGAATCTCACCATCGATGGCAAGTCTGCCTTTACCTTCCGCGCTGTACGCAGTGAGTTCTCACGCAGTGCGCAGATTTATTTGATGCCTTGTGGTTCGCTCGCCGGCATGTATATCAGCAAGCTCACACTTACGGGTGAAGGCGCCGTCAAACCTCTAACTTTCCCCATTACCTCTGCTTCAGGCAAGGAAAGTGCTGTTCCTGCAGAATGGTTCACCCTCTATGTGCGCGACAAGGCAGAAGTGCTCCCAGGAAAATCCCTCACGCTTGACATCACCATGAACAAAACGCCCGATGCTGGTTACGAAGCATTTGCTTACTTTGACTGGAACCGCGATGGCATTTTTGAAACCATGACTGCGTTAGACGTGGCACGCACCATGTCGGCAACAATTCAAGTTCCTGCCGATGCAAAGGAAGGCAAGACCCGCATGCGCATCCGCATTACTGACAATGGTCTTACAGATGCAGAAGACGAGGCTATAGGACAAATCTTTGATGCGATTCTTCATGTCGTAGCGGCGCAAGAGGAATACCGACTCACGGCAAAGCCTAACGATGCCACACGAGGAACTGTCAGAATTGAGCGCAATGGTGATGAAGTAGTGGTGAAGGCTATTGCAGAAGGCAACGCAAGATTCGTAGCGTGGCGCGAAGGTAACCAACAACTGTCAACTTCCGTCAAATACACGTTCACACTTGACCACAACACCGACCTTACTGCCGTGTTTACTCCTAACACCGACATCGTAACGCTTATCGAAGGTGTAGAAGTAAAAGTTCCTGCCAACAACATATTTTACGATCTCCAAGGTCGCCAAGTATTAGTTCCACGCAAGGGCATTTATATTTTGAATGGCAAGAAGGTGATTGTGAAGTAAGGTTATTAGGTTTTAAGGTTTTGAGGTTTTAAGAGCCGTGCGGATTGGCACAGTCCTTAAAGACCTTAGAAGTCTCATAACCTTAAACCTTAAAACCTCATAACCTTAACCCTCATAACCTCATAACCTTAACCCTCATAACCTCAATTATGACCAACAAACTCGTTCTCTTCGGCGCAGCCTCACTCACAGGTCTCGCTGCCGTTCAGGCTCAGGAAAAGCCCAATATTATTTATATTATGTGTGACGACATGGGGTATGGCGACCTCGGTTGTTATGGCCAGCAATATATTGCTACGCCCAACCTTGACCGTATGGCGGCTCAGGGTATGCGCTTTACACAAGCCTATGCGGGCAGTCCCGTATCGGCGCCCTCACGTGCCAGCTTCATGACGGGACAGCACACGGGACATACGCACGTTCGTGGCAACAAGGAGTATTGGCCCAGTGGCGGACGCATTCAGTATGGCAACCACTCGGATTATGCCCGCGTCGGTCAGGAACCCTACGACCCCAACCACAAGATTATCCCCGAAATCATGAAGGAACATGGTTACACCACGGGGATGTTCGGCAAATGGGCGGGTGGTTACGAAGGCTCTGCCTCAACTCCCGACAAGCGCGGCATTGACCAGTTCTACGGCTACATCTGTCAGTTCCAGGCCCACCTCTATTACCCCAATTTCATGAACCGTTACGACCCCTCGCGTGGGGATGAAGGCGTGGTGCGTGTGTTGCTTGAAGAAAACATCCCCCACCCCATGTACGGCAACGGTTATGAAAACCGCCCGCAATACACTGCCGACCTCATCCACAAGGAAGCCCTTGCATGGTTGGATAAGCAGACCAATGAAAAGCCCTTTCTCGGCATCTTCACATACACCCTTCCCCATGCCGAACTCATTCAGCCAGAAGACTCTATCCTTCTCGCCTACAAGGGTCACTTCTGCAAGGAAAAGACCTACGGCGGCGATGCTGGTTCTTGGTACAACCCCACAGACATTGCCCATGCGCAGTTCGCAGGTATGATTACGCGCCTTGACAAGCAGGTGGGCGAAATCCTCGATAAATTGGAAGAAAAGGGCATGACAGAAAATACGATTGTCATCTTTACTTCCGACAATGGTCCTCACGAAGAAGGCGGTGCTGACCCCACATTCTTCAACCGCGATGGCTTACTCCGTGGCACGAAGCGCTCTACGCATGAAGGCGGTATCCGCGTGCCCTTCATCGTTCGTTGGCCCGGAACTGTAGAAGCAGGACGCGTGTCCGACCATCAGTTGGCATTCTACGACATTCTCCCCACTTTCTGCGACATTGCCGGAATCGGTGGCTACCCCGAAGCATTCGTAAACAAGAATCTTGAAGGCGACTGCTTTGATGGACTTTCTTTCTACAACGAACTCACGGGTAAACCCCAGGAAGCCCACGACTTCCTCTACTGGGAGTTCCACGAAACCAACATGATGGCGCTCCGCATGGGGAATTGGAAGATGGTGGTCAAGAACGGCAACTGCATGCTCTACGACCTCGCAACCGACCTCCACGAAGACACTGACGTAGCCGCGAAGTATCCCGAAGTGGTGAAGGAAATGAAGGAAATCATCCTCTCACAGCACACCAACAGCAACCTCTTTAAGGTGACACTTCCCACGCTGTAAAATCAAACTATTTTTCTGAATAGAGTAAAAATGGAGACGTCCCAAGGTGGGAACGTCTCCGTTTTTGATTTTAAGCAAGTTAAATTGGGTTAATTCTGAAAATAATTTCGTAGTTTTGTAGGCGGTTAAATAGCGAAATTCAATAAATAACATAACACTAATGCTATGATTAAATCTTCAAATCTCATGGTCAAGCAGTGGTTCATGCTCACCTTGACCTGTGTCTTTGCCCTTTCTGCGAGTGCACAGACGATTGGTAGTATCTACCGAGTTGTGTCGTTCAACACGGGAAAGGCGATGACCAATGCGGGCAACCATGCGCCCGACGCGCCTATTGTGATGGGCGACTTAGACGAAAACGACAAATCGCAACTATGGGCACTCATCAGTGATGGCGATTCCGAAAGTTACGGACTCTACAACATGGGTTCGAAATTGAGTATCGATATGGCGTTGGAGAGTAAGAACCCTGGTAAATTGTTGCATTGGAAGCCCAACCTCAACAACACCAACCAGATTTTCAAAATCCACTCTCCCGGTATTGCTGGTTCTGCCATCCAACTGCTGTGCGCAGAAAATCCCAACCTTGCCATCATGGAATATGAGAATGGCGAACTTTGGATGAAGAATGAACTTACCAACACGAGCACTTACTTTGAGCTCAAGGAGGTAGTGAACGTTCAGGACAACATTTCTCCACTGCCCTATTTCACTTACCAAATCAAAAATGTAAACACAGGTAAGGTGCTTTCTAACGGTGGCAACAATGAGAATAACGCCAAGATTATTGTTGAACCTGCAGCGGAAAAGAACTACGGACAGATGTGGAAACTGAGCATTCCCGTATATCAGTCAGGTGCTACCACTTGGTTCCAGCTCTTAAATGAAACGTGCGGTAAGTGTATTGACTGTGCCTTCGAAGCAGGCACCAGTCCCTTACAGTGGAGTCAGAGCAAGGATGATAAGACTGCCAACTGGAATCAGATGTTTGAAATCATAGAAGTTGAGGGGCTTGAAGAAACCTATCAGCTCAAGGTGGGCAAGAACGTAGGTTCGAAGTGGTCACCTTCGTTTGAATATTATTACTTTGCCGTAAATGCGGCGGAAGAGGTATACTTAACCCCCGACGCATCAAGCACAGACACACATTTTACGTTCACTCGCGTGAGCAACGACAACTTGCCTCAAGGTCTTTACTGGCAAGATGAAAATGTGTTTGAACAAAACAAGGAAAAGGGACACGCTACTTATATTCCCTACCAGTCAACAGAAGCGATGCGTGCCGATGCGCGCTACGGCAAGGCATGGTTAGACCCCACTTTGAGTTCGCGCTGGATGACGTTGAACGGTACATGGGACCTTCTTTGGAATGTCTTGAGCGACGAGTTCAATATGCCTGGTGAGGAATTCTATGGCGATAATGTGGACACTTCAGGTTGGCAGCAGATGCCAGTACCTGGATGCTTGGAAATGTATGGTTTCGGTAAACCTCTTTACATTAACGTAGACTATCCCTTCACCGACAATCCTCCTTACGTAACCATGCGCAGGGGATTGGACAACAGCGTGGGTAGTTATCGCCGCAACTTCACCCTTCCCGAAGGTTGGGAAGAAGAACGCGTATTGCTCCACTTCGATGGTATCTACTCTGCGGCTTATGTTTGGATAAACGGTCAGTATGTGGGTTACACCGAAGGCGGCAATATGGACGCTGAATTTGACGTGAGCAAATACGTTCGCACAGGTGAGAACAACGTTGCTGTGCGCGTCATCCGCTGGACCGACGGTTCGTACCTTGAAGGTCAAGATATGTGGCACATGAGCGGTATTCACCGCGACGTTTACCTTATGGCAGTTCCCAAAGTGTTCGTAAGAGACCATTACATCTCCAGCGCACTTTCGGAAGACGCTACTTCAGGTACGCTCACCGTGAAGTTAGACCTTGACAACCGCGACGGACTCACTGCCAGCAAGCAGTATGAAGTGCGCCTCATTGATCCTGCTGGAAATGTTCTTCAGACTCAGACAGGCAGCGCCGACTTTACAGCTGCTGAGACTTCAAAGAATCTTGCTATCCTCTTTGAAGGACTTGCAAACCTCCAACCCTGGACAAGCGACAATCCTGCGCTTTACACCGTTGAAATTATCCAAAAGGATGCAACGGGTAAGGAAGAAAGCGTGACGGCAACACCTTATGGTTTCTGCGTAGCCACAATTAAGAACAACCAGTTCTTGGTGAACGGCAAGCGTGTGCTGATGAAGGGTGTGAATACCCAAGACACACATCCGCTCATGGGTCGCACGATGGACATTGAAACCATGTGGACCGACCTCGTGATCATGAAGCAGAACAATGTGAACATGGTGCGCTCGAGCCACTATCCCCGTAGTCCGAAGATGAATGCCATGATGGACTATATCGGTATGTACCAGATGGACGAAGCAGACGTTGAGTTCCACAAGAACTGGTCGAACGGCGGACGCATACATATTGCGTCTTCTTGGCGCGCACCGATCGTAGATAGAATCACTCGCATGGTGCTCCGCGACAGGAATCACCCCTGCGTAGTATCTTGGAGTCTCGGTAATGAAAGTGACGGCGGTGTAAACTTCAACCATGCTTACAATGCTGCCCGTGCGCTTGACCCACGTCCTATTCATTATGAAGGCGCTACTCGTGCAGGAACGTCTCCTACGGATATTTATAGCGTCATGTATCGAGACGTGCCTACTGTAGAGTGGGACGTTGACCGCAAAGGCCAACCCTATTTTATGTGTGAGTATGCTCACGCTATGGGTCACTCAGTGGGTAACCTCAAGGAGTATTGGGACGTGATAGAAAGCAGTAAGAATGGTATGGGTGGCTGTATCTGGGACTGGGTGGATCAAGCAATCGTTGCCTATCAGGATATTGCAAATGGCGAGTTGAAGGTAAATGGCTTCAACAAGTATCGTAATGGTAACGACTATCCTGAAGCTCCCCACCAAGGTAACTTCGTGAACAATGGTGTTATCACTGCCGACCGCCAACCTACGGGCAAGCTTGCGGAAGTGAAGCGCATTTACCAATACATCAAGTTTGGCAATTTCAATAAAACGGCTAAGGTAATCCGCATCACCAATAAGTACGAAAGCATTGACCTCGAAGGCATGACACTTACTTGGAAGGTACTCCACGAAGGTTTTGAAGTGGAAAGCGGAAGTATGACGCTCCCCTCCATTCCGACTTCAACATTTAAGGATCTTTCAATTCCTTACACCACAAGCCTTGACAATGGCGAATATCTGTTGAACGTCTCTGTTTGTCTTTCTCAGGCAACATCGTGGGCGGAAGTTGGTCACGCGATTGCGAGCACACAGTACACGCTTCAAGAGCGTAACAAACTTGCAACTGCTGATGCCACAGCAGGAACTCCTCTTAAGGTGACCAAGAGTGGCACGACCTACTACATCGAAGGCGAAGACATGAGCATGAAGGTCAATACAACAAACGGTATTACCTATTGGAACATGGGCGGATTAGACGTAATCACGGCTAATAGCAGTGGCAAGTCAGCGCCTGCCTATAGCAATTACCGCTGGATTGAAAACGATGCTCCTTACGGCACAGACCCCTATTATAGTGCGGAGAATGGCATCACTAATCGCAGCTTTAGCGTAAAGGAAAGTGGCGATGGCGCAACGGTGACTATCACAGAAACGGCATCGGGCAACTTGTGTAACTACAAGTTTGTGTATACCGTGAATCGTGACGGTACTGTAGACCTCGATGCGCAATACTCTCCACGCAACAACGCACTTCGCCGCATCGGTATGCAAATGCAGTTGAATCCCGAATTGGCAATGACGGAATACTATGCACGTGGTCCGCTCGACAATACGATTGACCGTAAGCAGGGTGCCGACCTTGGCATTTACAGTCTCCCCGTTAAGGACTACCACGTGGATTATGTGCGTCCGCAAACAAGTGGCGACCGCCAGGATGTGCGTTGGGTTACGTTCTATGGTGCGAATGGTGACGGTATTAAGGTAGAAACTGAAGGTCAAGTAAACATGACCATCGACAACTACACAGATGCTTACATGCACAACTACCTCCACCAATGGCAAATGGATGCTTCCGATGACATTTACGTAAACTTCGACGTAGCACAGCTCGGTGTGGGTAACGGTTCTTGCGGCGCAGGTGTTTTGAGCAAGTACGTGCTTCCCGCAAGTGGTACTTATACTTACAAGCTCCGCTTCTCATACCTTGAGGAAGCTACAACGGGCATCGAACAACTCCCCAGCATTCCCTCAAACATTGAGAATACAGACACTCGCGTGTATAACATTCACGGTCAGGTAGTAAATACCAACAACGCACTTCCTAAGGGTATTTATATTACCAACGGAAAGAAGTTTATCGTGAAGTAAACACTCCGCATTAGCAATCATCATTCTCACCGCCATGGTGAGAATGATGATGCGCTATTGTTTTGAATACGTACAATGAATCTATTCATTTCTAACTCACAATAATTCTATGAAAAAAATTGCGATGATGCTGTCGTGCTTGTTCTGCGGATGCATGAGCCTTTTGGCACAGGGTTTTCCCACAATCAGCGACGACGAAACCACTAAGTGGTACCTCATTCAGTTTATGAATGGTGGCAATGCCTTAACGGCTGCTACAAGTGGTGCAGAAATTACCACATCTGCCCCTGTTGCGAACGACGCTCAGCAGTGGAAGATTACGGGTAACGAAACTGACGGTTACCAGTTTACGAACAAGAAGGGATACACGCTCTATGTTGGTTCTGCAAGCCTCAACCAAAAGGTTCATGCTGCGACTTCAACAGCGGGTAAAGTATCTCAGTTTACTATCACCGAAACTCCCTATAGCGCTTATAGCGGAGCGTTTGAAATCCATCCCAAGGGCAACTCCGGCGTGTCGTTTAACCTTTGGGGAGGTCCCGCTGAAAATCGTGGCGTTGGTCTTTGGAACAGTTCAAACGACCAGAACAACCCCGTGAAGTTCGTTGAGGTAAAGGCGTTTGAAGAACTCGGCAAGATTTCTATCATCCCCTACCCCGCATCTTTGACCATCACTAACGAAGAAGCTCGCCTCAACGTCAACACGCTCACTGCCATTGCCTACACAGGCGAACAGATGAAGCAACATGCTGAAGAGTTTGCTGCACAATTGGCAAAGTCATCAGGCATTCAGTTGGCGGTTAAGGAAGCTGGCGAAGCGGCTGGTCAGGGCGAGATTTGGTTTGGCACAGATGCCACTCAGCCCAAGGAAGGTTACACCCTCAACATCACAGATGCCGGTGTGGAAATCAAGGCTTCCGAATTCTCAGGTTGGTTCTATGGTTTGCAGACATTGAAGCAGTTGATGCCCCGCGAATTCTTCCTTTCCGAAGTAAAGAGTGGCGCAGATTGGACACTTCCCTACGTTGCCATTACCGACAAACCCCATCTCGGTCACCGCGGTTACATGCTCGACATCGCCCGCCACTTCTTTAACAAGGAAGAAGTGATGAAGGTGCTCGACATCATGGCGCTCTATAAGATGAATCGCTTCCACTGGCACTTGACAGACGACCAGGGATGGCGTATTGAAATTCCCGAATACCCCAAACTCACAGAAGTGGGTGCCATCCGCTCAGGTTCGTTCAGCAATCCTGGTGACGGTCAACAGTTCTTCGATGACACGGAATACGGTCGCGGAATGTGGTATTCTAAGGAAGACTTGAAGGAAGTTGTGGCTTATGCCCTTGCGCGTAACATTGAAATCATGCCCGAAGTTGACCTTCCCGGTCACATGGTTGCGGCAGTTACGGCGTATCCCGAGTTTAGTTGTGACCCCTCAAAGAAGTATGAAGTGCGCATTCCCGGAGGTATTTCTCACGACGTCTTGAACATTGGTGACGACAAGGTGATTGACTTCCTCAAGTGCATCATGGACAACTTGGCAGAAGTGTTCCCCCACCAATACATCCACTTCGGCGGTGACGAATGTCCCACAGAACAATGGGCAGTTAACGAAAAGTGCTTGCAACGTGTAGAAGAACTCGGCCTTGATGGCGTGCATCAGTTGCAGAGTTGGTTGGTGGAAGAACTCGGTACGTATGTGAAGGAAAAGTATAACCGCGACATCGTCGTGTGGGACGAACTTTTGGCACACTGGAACGATAACAACAAAATTAAGCCCGTAGTGATGGCGTGGAACGGCATTGGCTTTAGCGGAAAAGCCGCTGATCGCGGCATGAAATCCATTATCGTACCTTACCAAGTGCTTTACCTCGACTTCCTCCAGGCTTACACTTCCGACCGTTTCGTTGACGAACTCTACAATGGCGGTTGGGGCGACGGCGATAACTTCGTGAATACCGTTGATGAGATTTATAACTTCAATCCCCTCAGCAACCTTTCAGGACGTGAAGATTTCGCGCTCGGCGTACAGGGTAACATGTGGACAGAAACCACTAACGACATTGACGAAGTAGAATACCAACTCCTTCCCCGTATGTTCGCCCTTGCAGAAATCGGTTGGTTGCCCACAGCTAAGAAAGACTGGGTAGGCTTCTACCGTCGCATGCAAACACATGACGAAATCCTCGACGCACTTGACTATAAGTACGGCAAGCATTTCATTGAACCCACAGAATATAGCGCAGAAGAACAACTCGTTCGCGAAGCGGCTGACGTGTTAAAGAATAGCGTGCGCGGTGCCGTAGGTTATCCCGCAGCCGACCTCTTTGATGCGCTTCAAGATGCCTATAACACAGCAACAAGTGACGCTCTCGATGCTGCGCCTGAGAAACTCGAAGCACTCCAAGCAGCTCTCGACGCATACAAAACTGCTCCCGTAGTAATGCCTCAGCCTGGCAAGACCTACCAAATAGTTTCGGCGTCAACATACTACAAGCGCCAGTACATTGGTTCTACTATGTATGAAAAGGATGGCAAAGTGCGCTTCCACTATACGCCTCAGACAGAACCCGAAGAGTTATGGCAGTTCACAGCTACCGAAGGTGGTTACACTATGACGAACCTTTACAGCGGTAACAAGCTCACCATGGGCAACTATAATACTGCTATCACGGTTGCTGAAGGAGAAGGCACTGCCGTTCGTATTGATAAGGCTACGATTGCTACTCAGGATTTCAAGTACATCCCTGGCGTCGTTACCATTTCTTCTATTGACGGTTACAATGCCGCAATGACAGGCAAGGTTAAGCGCCTCAGCGCTGAATGTTCGGGTGATGTTTACGCTAAGGACGAAGCTGCGCTCTGCTATAATGGAACGTGGACTATCGTTGAGGTAGTTGATTTCACCGCTCAATTGGAAGGTCTCGTGAAGAAGTGCGAAATTCTCACCATCAAGGCGAAGCCCGGTGAAATGAATCAGTACACTGAAGAAGCACTTGACTTCCTCCAGACACAGCTCATTACTCCCGCGAAGACAACTCTCGAAGCGGGCGCCGTAAGCGAAGCACAGTACTTGGCATTCCTCGCTATCTACCAGCAGTTCCAGGCTATGGAGCGCACAAGTATCGCACAGAGCCTCAAGGAAGATTGCTACTACTACCTCCGCAACGTATGGTTCGGCAAGTATGCTGCTGCCAACGTTTCATCTAAGTTGGTTGTGCCCGCAGATAAGTCTGAAGCAGACCGCTTCCTCTGGCGCATTGAAAAGAAGAACAACGGCAAGATTGTTATCTACAACAAGGCAACTGAAACTGCGGCTTACCCCACTGCTCATAGCGGAGAAACAGCTGTAAAGGTGGGTCAGGAATACCTCTGGACGCTTGAAGAACGCACACTTGACGGTAAGACCGGTATCTGTATCATCAACGACAGCGGCACTTCCAGCTGGTACACCAACCCCAACTCTTGGCAGTACATCTTGCTAAAGGACTTCTGGGGCGCCTGCACTTGGGAATTCCAGGAAAGCGGCATCGAAGTTCCTACGGGCATCATCGGTGCGCAGCTTGACGAAAAGGGTGCTGCGACCTACGACCTCAGCGGCCGCCGCGCCGACGATGCTTCACAACCCGGTATCTACATTATCAATGGTACTAAGGTGGTGGTAAAATAACCGAAACAAAGAGTGATGGACTTTCGTCCGTCACTCTTTTTTGTAGACGTGGCACGCACGACCTCGCTTCCCCAAAAAGGTAAATTCTCGCACCTCATGGTATTACGCATGATTCTTCTCCGTTATTTATAAAAACATAAATTGCCACCCCGACTTTCGTATTCTCGCCCTATCTTGAGGGAATATGTGGTAAATACCAAAAAATAAGGGGGTAGAATTACTCCCTCACAATAAATTAACTTAATTTTGCAGTTGAATTTATTCACCTCTTAATCTTATAGAATCACCATGGAATGGTTAGTGAACATTCTTACGACCTTGACACCGGGCACTTACATCGCCCACTTGGTCATTGCCTACGCGCTTGCAATCTCTTTGGGCGTAAAGTTGGGTAAAATTAAGTTTGGCGGTATCGCCTTGGGCGTTACCTTTGTGCTCTTCGTGGGTATCCTCGTAGGTCACATCAGCAGTACTTACTTCGGTATCGACTACAAGACTGCAGCTGGTGGTGCAACAATGGCAGGAACTCCCCAGATCATCAAGTTTGTGATGGAGTTGGGCTTGATCCTCTTCGTTTACTGTATCGGTTTGCAGGTTGGTCCCAGTTTCTTTGCGACGTTTAAGTCAGGCGGTTTGAAGATGAACATGCTCGCTGTGGGTATTGTGTCACTCAACATTGCTATGGTCTTCGTGCTCTACTACTTGTTCTTCAACAACGGCAGCAAGGCAGACTTCCCCATGTTGGTAGGTGTGCTCTTCGGTGCTGTAACAAATACTCCTGGTCTTGGTGCGGCAACCACTACTGTAAATAGTTTCTTTGAAGCAGGCACAGCGCCCGACATTGCCAGTGGTTATGCTTGTGCGTATCCCCTCGGTGTCGTAGGTATCATCCTTGCAACCATCGCTATCCGCTACATCTGCAAGATTGACCTTGACAAGGAACGCGACCAGCTCCGTAAGGAAGTAGAAAGCAATCCTCACGCTACTCCCAAGCACCTTGTACTCAAGGTGACAAACTATGCGGTAATCAACAAGACGCTTGAAGAACTCCGCAACTTCCTCAACCGCGAATTTATCATCTCACGCATCATTAAGAATGGAGATTTGATTATTCCCAACCGCGAAACAAAGTTGGAAATTGGTGATGAAGTGCACCTCGTTTGTACAGAATGGGAAGCACAGGCTATGACAGAACTTATTGGTGAGCCTGTTGAAGGAAAGACTTGGGAAACTGACACTGAAAAGAAGAACTACGTGTCACGCCGCCTCATCGTAACGAAGGAAACAATGAACGGTAAGACATTCGGTCAGCTCCACTTCTCTTCTGTCTACGGTGTAAACGTAACACGCGTAACACGTAACGGCATGGACCTCTTTGCCAACCGCAACTTGCGCCTTCAGGTGGGTGACCGCCTCTTGGTAACAGGTTTGGAAGAAAACGTAGACCGCCTCGCTCGTAAGGTGGGTGCCAATGTGAAGCACCTCGACCATCCTAACGTGGGTGCCATCTTCTTCGGTATCATGGCAGGTATCATCCTCGGTCAGATGCCTATTCCCCTCCCCGGAATTGACGTTCCCGTGAAGTTGGGTTACGCTGGTGGTCCGCTCATCGTAGCAATCCTCGTAGGTGCCTTCGGTTACCGTTATAAGATTGCGTCTTACATGACAACTTCTGCCAACCTCATGCTCCGCGAAGTAGGTCTGATCCTCTTCTTGGCAAGCGTAGGTCTTCAGGCTGGTGCGACGTTCTGGCAGACTATCGTAGCGGGTGGTTACAACTACGTGTGGGCAGGTTTCTTAATCACTACAGTGCCCATCTTGATCATCGGTCTTATCGGTCGCCTCAAGTTGAAGCTCAACTACTTCACATTGATGGGTCTTATCGCCGGTTCTAACACCGACCCCCCTGCACTCGCATTTGCCAACCAAACTGCTGTAGGTAGCGATGCTCCCGCTGTAGGTTACTCTACTGTTTATCCCCTCACCATGTTCTTGCGTATCCTTACGGCACAGCTCGTGATACTCTTCTTCATGGGATAAAGGAACCAACGTATAAATGATTGCTGTTCGGAAACGGCTCCCAGTAATGAGAGAGAAACTTCCGGATGGCAATCTTTTTTTATACCCTATCTCAAAGGCGCACCATTATTTTTCATCATGAGAATCTTTATACTCAACAAAAAAAAACTAAATTTGTAGTCTCGATAATACTTATAGTCCCTATAGTTCTTATAGTTTCTATATAACCTAAATTCCTCACTCCCTATGAAACAATACCTCGACCTTCTCCGCCGCATCAAGGAAGAAGGTGTTATCAAGACCGATAGAACGGGCACGGGCACGAAGTCTGTGTTTGGTCACCAAATGCGCTTCAACCTTGCCGATGGTTTCCCCTTGGTGACCACAAAGAAGTGCCACTTGAAGTCCATTATCCACGAACTCCTTTGGTTCTTGAAGGGCGATACCAACGTAAAGTACTTGCAGGAGAATGGTGTGCGCATCTGGAACGAATGGGCGGATGAGAACGGTGACCTTGGTCATGTTTATGGTTATCAGTGGCGCTCATGGCCCGACTATAAGGGCGGACACATCGACCAGATTTCTCAGGTGATTGAACAAATCAAGAACAATCCCGACTCGCGCCGCCTCCTTGTTTCAGCATGGAACGTGGCGGAGGTGGATGAAATGGCACTTCCCCCTTGCCACCTGCTCTTCCAGTTCTACGTGGCAGACGGACGCCTTTCATTGCAACTCTATCAACGCTCGGCAGACTGCTTCCTCGGAGTGCCTTTCAACATTGCCTCTTACTCGCTCCTCTTGCTTATGGTGGCGCAAGTTTGTGGGCTTGAACCTGGTGAATTTGTCCACACTACGGGCGACACTCACCTTTACCTCAACCACATGGAGCAGACCGATTTGCAACTCACACGCGAACCCCGCCCGCTTCCCCAAATGCGCCTCAACCCTGAAGTGAAGAATATCTTCGACTTCAAGTATGAGGATTTTGAACTCCTCAACTACGACCCACACCCACACATTAAGGGGGTTGTAGCAGTATAAGGGGAAAGGAGAAAGGAGAAATGAGAAAGTCCATTCGGACTAATATGTACCTCATATTTCCTTTCGCCGTCCTCTTCACCCTATACTATAATCTCACTCCGCAAGGCCTTTCTCCTTTCTCATTTTTCCTTTCTCATTTCCCTATGCTTCCCGAAGCCTTTCTCCAACAAATGAGTGCGTTACTCGGTGCTGAAGAAGCCCAACGCTTTTGTAAGGTTCTGACAGAAACAGAGCCGCCTACGAGTGTGCGCCTCAACAGAAGGAAACTGACAACGGGAAATTCCGACCTCCTCAGCGACATTCAAGACACCGCTGTTGCGTGGTGTGAGACGGGCGTTTACCTCAAGGAGCGCCCCATGTTTACGCTTGACCCCGTGCTCCATGCTGGGGGATATTATGTGCAGGAGGCGGCTTCTATGTTTATCGAACAGGCATACCGCAAAATCAGTGCTGACTTTACTCCCGAACGTCTCTTAGACCTTTGCGCAGCTCCTGGGGGAAAGAGCACTCTATGGAGAAGTTTACTCCCCGATGAGGCGTTGCTCGTTGCCAACGAACCCATGCGCCAACGCGCCGAAGTCTTGGCTGAGAACCTAACCAAATGGGGACATCCCGACGTGATGGTCACCAACGCTTACCCCAATGAGTTCAGCGAACTCTGCGGCATGTTCGACGTCATCGCTACCGACGTGCCTTGCTCTGGCGAAGGCATGTTCCGCAAGGATGAAGGCGCCGTTTCGGAGTGGTCACCCGCCAACGTCGTTGCTTGCGCTGACCGCCAGTGGGGCATCCTTTGCGACATTTGGCCCTGCTTGCGCACGGGTGGATACCTTGTTTACAGCACTTGCACCTACAACCGCCTTGAAAACGAAGAGATGGTGGCGCGCATCTGTAAGGAACTCGGGGCTGAGATTGTGCCGCTTGACGTTGAATCCGATTGGAACGTGCATACTTTAGACGCGCCTGAAAAATTGTCGGAGGCATCGGTACTTAATAATGGTATGTACCACTTCTTCCCCCACTTGACGCGTGGCGAAGGCCTCTTCCTCTGCCTTATGCGTAAAACGGCGGAAACTCCCGAACCTCGGGCGAAGAAAGAGAAGAAGGCGAAGGGCGCGAAGCCTCAAGTGCCAGCAGGAGCAAGTACGGTAGCAAAATGGCTCGCGGATGCAGGAGCGTATAAAATCCTTTCAACGGGCGAAGCCGAACTCTCCGCAATCCTTCAATCCCATGCCGACGTGGCGCAGCGCCTCATGACCACGGTCAAATGCCTCAAAGTGGGCGTCGCTTTGGCAGAAGAAAAAGGCAAGAAGTTTGCCCCTGCTCACGACCTCGCGCTTGCGCTCAACCGCAATACTGAAGCCTTCCCCACTTGCGAACTTGACCTCGACACCGCCCTTTCCTATCTGCGCCGCGAGTCCATTACCATCGACGCTCCCAAAGGTTATGTCATTGTAACCTATAAACATCTGCCCTTGGGTTTTGTCAATAACCTCGGCAACCGAGCAAATAACATGTATCCCCAACAGTGGCGCATCAGAATGAAGTAATTATTGAGGTTATTAGGTTTTAGGTCGCTACGCTTTTAGGTTTTCAGGACCTTGCGGAGCGGATGCCCACCTCATAATCTCAAAACCTCTCACCTCAAAACCTCAGGAATGAAATACCTCGAATTTACCTTCACCCTCACTCCCCAAAGCGAAGCCGCAGAGGACGTGCTCAGCGCCTTGCTTGCCGAAATCGGTTTTGAAAGTTTCGTACGCACCGCCTCGCTCGACCTTCCCCGCGTGGGCAGTGTGGATAATTTCCCCGAAGCTCCCATCTTTGCCGAAGAAGCCGAGACGGGACTGTTCCAAGCATACATCCAAACGCAACTTTATGACGAAGATGCGCTCGTTTCGCTCATTGAATACTTCCCCCTTCCCGATGTGCAGATTACCTATCAGATGGTGGAGGCTGAGGATAAGGACTGGAACGAAGAGTGGGAGAAGAATTACTTCCAACCTATCGTTATCGCTGACCGTTGCGTGATTTCAAGCACCTTCCATAAGGATGTGCCCACGGCAGAGTACGCAATAAAAATCAACCCTCAGATGTCGTTCGGAACAGGTCACCACGCCACTACTTCACAAATGGTAGGACGGATTCTTGACGACGACATGGAGGGCAAAGAAGTGCTTGACATGGGTTGTGGCACGAGCATTCTTGCTATTCTTGCCCGTATGCGTGGCGCTAAGCATTGTGTAGCGATTGACATCGACGAGTGGTGCGTGAAAAACTCCCTCGAAAACATGGCGCTCAATGATGTTGACGGCATTGATGTGCTTTTAGGCGACGCGAACACCCTTGCCGAATGCGGACCCTTCGACCTTGTGATTGCCAACATCAACCGCAACATTCTTCTCGCTGACATACACCACTATGTTGCCCGCATGAACGCTGGAGCGTCCATCTTCATGAGCGGTTTCTACGATGAAGATGTGCCCAAACTTGTTGCATATGCCGAAACACTTGGCTTAACGCTCACCGACGTACGCAGTCAGGACGGTTGGGCGTGCATCAAGATGCAGAAGTAACCGCATTATTTTTCTATAGGAACTATAGTCACTATAGATACTATAGCCACTATCCCCAAAAAACTACTATATGATGTCTCCCCTCAAAGCCTGGTTTCTTGCTGCGCGTCCGAAGACACTATCTGCGGCATTGATTCCCGTAGCTGTGGCTACGGCGTTAGCGTATGCCAATGGCGTGGCACAATGGACGCCCGCCCTGCTCTGCGCCCTCTTTGCGATGCTCATGCAAGTGGCTTCCAATTTCATCAACGACCTTTACGATTATAAGAAAGGGACGGACGCCGAAGACCGCCTCGGTCCGAAGCGCGCCTGTGCCCAAGGGTGGATTTCGCCGAAGGCTATGCGCAACGGCATTATCCTTACGCTCGTAGCGGCATGCTTGGTGGGCGCCTGCCTGTTGCTCTATGGCGGTTGGTGGCTCGTGGCACTCGGCGCAAGTTGCGTCATTTTCGCCTTTCTCTATACCACGCTGATGAGTTACCACGGATTAGGCGACCTCTTGGTATGGATATTCTTCGGCTTCGTTCCAGTTATTGGCACGTACTACGTGCAAGCGGGCACACTTCACCCCGATGTGTGGTGGCTCTCAGCCGCCTGCGGACTTTGTGTTGATACCTTATTGGTGCTGAACAACTACCGCGACCGCGAAACCGACCGCCGCTCGGGGAAGCGCACGATTGTCGTGCTCTTTGGTGAGCGCTTCGGAAGTCTTGCCTACCTGCTCCAGGGCATTGCCGCTTACGTGTGTGTAGCAAGTCTTTCTACAAACGGTAATTATTGGTTGGCAATCCTTCCCGCCTTTTACCTTTTGCCCCACTACCTTACGTGGCGCAAAATGGTGCAAATCAATAAAGGCCCCGAACTCAACCGCATCCTTGGATTTACCTCACGCAATATGCTTACCTTTGCCATCCTCGTCGTGTTGGCTTACGTGAGCAGCACCTTAGACCTTACAGCTACGCTATTTTAACTGCAAAAGAGGGCAACTGAAATAGTGCTTACAAACTCCGAGTTAAATCAAAATAACTCCATATTATTTTGATTTAACTCCATAATAGATTTTACAAAGTCCCATTTCTCTTTTCGGAACACAGATTCTTGAAGAAGTGTCGGGCAAATTATTCGCTCAATCCACTGAAATTCCGTATTTTTGTGGTCGGAACATTCAAATTTTCCTTGATTTATAACTTATAAAACAAATACAGCTATGCTTTCAGACATTGAAATTGCTCACAGCACCCCTTTGAAACCCATTGAAGAAGTAGCCGCAGGCATTGGCATTGATGCGAACGACCTTGAGCACTATGGTAAATATATTGCAAAGGTTCCCCTTTCGCTCATCTCTGAAGAGAAGCAGAAGAAGAGCCACTTGATTCTTGTTACAGCAATCACCGCTACGAAGGCTGGTATTGGTAAGACTACTGTTTCTATTGGTCTTGCGCTCGGTTTGAACAAGATTGGCAAGCGTGCCGTAGTTGCGCTTCGCGAACCCTCACTCGGTCCCTGCTTCGGTATGAAGGGTGGTGCCGCTGGCGGTGGTTATGCTCAGGTGCTCCCTATGGAGAAAATCAATCTCCACTTTACGGGCGACTTCCACGCTATCACTTCTGCGCACAATATGATTTCTGCGCTCCTCGACAACTACCTTTTCCAGCATCGTGCGGAAGGTTTCGGTTTGAAGGAAGTGCTTTGGCGCCGTGTGCTTGACGTGAACGACCGTGGCTTGCGCCAGATCGTTTCAGGCGTAGGTCCTGCTGCGAATGGTGGCGTTCAGCAGGCTGGTTTCGACATTACGCCCGCTTCTGAATTGATGGCAATTCTCTGTTTGGCAACAAGTGAAGATGACCTCCGTCGTCGCATCGAAAATATCCTTCTCGGTTACACCTATGAAGGCAAGCCTTTCACCGTAAAGGATCTTGGTGTTGCGGGTGCAATTATGGTGCTCCTCAAGGACGCTATCCAGCCCAACTTGGTGCAGACTACGGAAAATACTCCCGCCTTCGTTCACGGCGGTCCCTTTGCGAACATCGCGCATGGTTGTAACTCAATCTTCGCAACCCGTATGGCGCTCTCGCATTCGGATTACACCATTACGGAAGCCGGTTTCGGTGCTGATCTCGGCGCAGAAAAATTCTACGACATCCTTTGCCGTAAGAGCGGTCTCCAACCCGACCTCACCGTTATCGTGGCTACGGCTCAGGGCTTGAAGATGCACGGTGGCGTTGCGCTTGACCAGATTAAGGAACCCAACCTTGAAGGTATCCGTACCGGTCTTGCCAACCTCGACAAGCACGTGCGCAACCTCCGTAAGTTTGGTCAGACAGTTCTTGTGGTATTCAATCGCTTCGCAACGGATACCGATGAAGAAATGGCGTTGCTCAAGCAGCACTGTGAGGAAACCCTTCAAGCGCCCTTCGTAATTAACAATGCTTTTGCCGAAGGTGGTAGTGGCGCAGTAGAAATGGCGAACCTCGTAGTGGATACTATTGAGAAGAATCCCTCAAAGCCCCTCCAGCTCATTTATAGCGATGAGGACGACATCAAGACAAAGATTGAAAAGGTGTGTCGTGAAATCTACGGTGCGGCTTCTGTAAGCTTCGCAACACCTGCGTTGAACCGCATTAAGTTGGCGGAACAACACGGCATGGCTTCCTTCCCCGTATGTATCGCAAAGACGCAGTTCTCATTCTCTGCCGACCAAACGAAGTACGGCGCTGCCGACGGCTTTGCCATTCAGATTCGCGACGTAGTCTTAAACGCTGGTGCCGAAATGATTGTGGCGCTTGCGGGCGACATTATCCGTATGCCGGGTCTGCCCAAGTCTCCTCAGGCAAACCGTATTGACTACGTGAATGGCGAAATTATTGGGTTGAGCTAAAGAATTAAGTTTACGAGTAACAGTGAAGGAGTAACGGTGAATAGTGAAACCCCGCAAGGTATTTCTCCTTTCTCCTTTCTCCTTTCTCCTTTCACAACCATGCTTCGTATCCATCTTGACACAGTAGATTCTACAATGCAATACCTCGCACGTCCGGAACTTTCGGCGTGCGAGGATTCTTTTATTGTGGTAACGGCGGATTACCAAACGGCAGGGCGTGGTCAGAAAGGTACATCCTGGGAGAGCGAAGCGGGGAAGAATTTGCTATTGGGTTTACTCTTGCGCCCCACATTCCTACACCCCTCCGAGCAATTTTACCTTTCCGAAATCTGTGCCTTATCCTTGGTGGAAACCCTCAATACTTATGCCAACGGGTTCACGATTAAATGGCCGAACGATATTTATTATGCCGACCGCAAGGTGAGCGGCATGCTCTTAGAGCACACCTTGCTGGGCACAACGCTCTCGCAAACCATCGTAGGTATTGGTTTGAACGTCAACCAACGTACCTTCCTCAGCGATGCTCCCAATCCCGTGTCGCTTCTACAGATTCTGGGCAAAGAGGTGTGCAGAGAAACGGTACTCAAAGCCTTCCTACAACGCTTCCAAACCTACTATCAGCACTTGGAACGGCAGGACTTCTCCGCCATCCACACGTTCTACCTTCAACACCTCTACCGCCGTAACGAATGGGCAAATTTCCGCGATGAAATCGGCATTTTTGAGGGGCGCATTGTGGATGTCGAACCCACAGGTCGGCTTATTGTAGAAACTACTGAGGGAGCGCTCCGCAAATTTGCCTTTAAGGAAGTTGCGTACGTTATCTAACAACAAGCAGATCTCCACCTTATGAATAAATCCATCCTTAAAATAGCACTCCCCAGCATCTTGACAAACATCACTGTGCCCCTGTTGGGATTAGTGGACACAGCAATCGTAGGTCACTTGGGAAGTGCGGCTTACATCGGCGCTATTGCCCTCGGCACGACGCTGATGAGCATGGCGTATTGGGGATTTGGTTTCTTAAGAATGTCTACGGGCGGACTTACCGCCCAGGCGGTAGGTGAAGGTAACCGCGAACGCTGCTTCACCCTGCTGATTCGCTCACTCACATGGGCGCTGCTGATTGCCGCCCTCCTTATACTACTGCAAACTCCGCTCTTACGGGCGGTGCTCTACTTTGCTGAAGGCACCGATGAGGTCCGACAACTTGCCACCACCTATTTCCGCATTCTGATATGGGGAGCACCCGCCGTATTGTGCCTCAGTGGCATGAACGGGTGGTTTATCGGTATGCAGAATGCCACCATTCCCCTCATCATAGCCGTGGTACAAAACATTATTAATATCGGTGTAAGTTGTTTCTTGGTATTTGGACTAAATTGGACCATTGAAGGCGTTGCTACAGGCACCCTTGTCGCACAATACGCTGGATTGGCACTTGCCGCTTGCCTTGTATTGCGCTTTCGTCCCTTGCCTTCTTGCACAACCCTCCGCACTGCCATAGGAAGAAGTAGTTTGCTCGACACCACCTTCCTGCGCATGAACCGCGACATCTTCCTGCGCACCCTCTGTCTGCTTGCCGTCACGAGTTTCTTCACCTTTGCAGGAACCCGTCAGGGGAACCTCATCCTTGCCGCCAATGCCCTGCTGATGCAGTTCTTCCTGCTCTTCAGTTACTTCATGGACGGCTTTGCTTATGCCGGAGAAGCCCTTTGCGGAAAGGCTTGGGGCGGTGCAAAGTGGGATGCGTTTCAACGCACCACGCGCTACCTGTTTATTTGGGGCGCCACCCTTTCAGCCATCGTCACATTATTCTATTATTTCGCCGGCACACAACTGCTCACAGCACTTACCGACCACCCTGCTGTCGTTGAATGTGCCCAAGCATACCTCCCTTACGTCAGCCTCATCCCCCTCATCAGTTTCCCAGCCTTTCTTTACGACGGTATCTTCATCGGCATCACCTTCACCTCGGGAATGCTACGCGCCTTAGCGGTTGCCACGCTCGTTTTCTTTGCACTTCACCTACTCCTCTTCCCTTCTATGGGCAACACCGCCCTGTGGCTGGCATTTCTTGCCTACCTGGGTACGCGTGGCATGGCACAATGGTGGATGTTAAGGAGGAAAATTACACAACTATAGCGTCCTCGAGTAACTCATTACTAAATAGATACACAGACAAAAAATAAAAAGCGTCACATGAACTCTTTCATGTGACGCTTACGTTTAATAGAATCGTCGGAAAGAGGCGACTCGAACGCCCGACCCCTACGTCCCGAACGTAGTGCGCTACCAACTGCGCTACTTTCCGATTGCAGGTGCAAAATTAGTAAGAAGTTTTGGAATGGGTGGGAGATTTGGGGGTGATTTTACGAAAAATGAAGGTAATTCTTTGATTTTTCGAAAAAATACATGGTTTGATATTTGCCAAAATGAAAAAAGGTTGTACTTTTGCACCCGAAACGAGAGGGCATCTCGTTTGCAAACGAAAGTTTGGGGTATGGTGTAATTGGCAACACTACAGATTCTGGTCCTGTCTTTCCTGGTTCGAGTCCGGGTACCCCAACAATTCGATTTGCTTCGGTAGCGAGTCGAATTTTAGCGTTTGGGGTATGGTGTAATTGGCAACACTACAGATTCTGGTCCTGTCTTTCCTGGTTCGAGTCCGGGTACCCCAACACAAAATCAGCGAGAATCCACCATTGGTGAGTTCTCGCTGATTTTGTTTTTGTTATGTTTCAACTTTCGCTCCTACTTACGCACATAGGTAGTAAAAGCGTAAGGACATTCGTTCTTTTCGTCGGCTTCAAATTCCGCTGTTTCAGTAGCCTTCCACTCTTCCGTGCTGATTACTGGGAAGAAAGCATCGGCATGGGCGGGAGTGTTGTGCACATGCGTGAGATAGAGACGGTCGGCATGTGCAAGCCCCTCGGTATAAACGGCTTCGCCGCCCATAATGAACACTTCGGCATCCTCGGCACACGCCTTCAGCGCATCGGGAAGACTATTAAAAATCTCCACTCCAGGAATATCCAACCCCTGCTGGCGCGTGAGCACGATATTGCGGCGGTTAGGCAAAGCACCCTTGGGGAGCGAATCAAACGTTTTGCGCCCCATGATAACGGTATGCCCAGAAGTGAGTTCCTTAAAGCGACGAAGGTCGCTGGAAAGGCGGTACAACAGGCGGTTCTCAAATCCAATGGCATTATTTTCTGCCAAAGCACAGATAATATTAATCATAATATAGATGAAGTTGTGAAATTATACGACTATAATGGAATGGGAGAAAAGAGTATGGGAGGAATTAAAAACAAACTCCCGATTAAATTAAACAAATTGCCGATTATTTTAATTTAATCGGCAATTTGTTTTTACCATCAAGGTACTGCCTGTAACTCACTCGCCCTTAACCTTTTCCTGCTCCACGTGAATTACGGTTTTAGGCAGGTTGGGGTCGTTAGTAATGAGCAACACACTGCGCTTTCCGCGCTTACGCCCCGAGTTGTGAAGAGTAATTTTGAGTTTCGCTTCTTCGCCAGGTTGGATAACGCTCTTATTGAGTTTTACCCCAATGCCTGGGTTATACACTTGCAGACGACTGACGTTCAATGGGGCATTCCCCGTATTCTTCACTAACACGTTCTGCGTCAGCTTCTTTTTCTTACCAAAAGCGGGGAACACCAGCGTGGTATCTGAGAGTTCAAGACGCGGCACATACGCATATTTTCCCTTCGGTTGGCTCACATCGGGAAGAATGGTGGCTGCCACGTTGAGCGCATTCTCTTCTGAAATCTTGTCCCCCACAAAGCGGCTCAAGTAAATGGTGGTTTGTGTCAAGCCAAAGTCCTTGATGCGTTTACTATTGAGGATGAAGGTAAGTTCCCCCACCTTTCCGGGCAAGATAACGTCGGGAGTTGCCACTGCCGTAAGGTATTCGGGCATGTGCATCAGCGCTGGATGAAGGGCACGCGAACTGCCGTTCAAAATCTTCACCACCTGTTTGGGGGTATCTCCCATCTTGACGTTGTCAAAATCTATGTCGTCCGTACTCAGGTGGAAGTCGCCAATGTGAATGTCAAAATCGGAGGATGAATACACCACTTCCTTCACCACACGCCCCTTCAGATGCAAGTAAATCGGGTGTGCTTCGGCATTGGTAGTGACAGCTATGAGTTTTTCAAAACTCCCCAGCAATTCGGCATTATACGTGATTTGTATTTTCGCCGTTTTGCCTGGTTCAATAGGCTGTTGCGACCAATCAGCCTGGGCACAGCCACAATCCGTGCGCACATCAAGGAGTTGAAGCGGCTGAGTGCCCGCATTTTTCACCTCAAAATAAGTTTCTGCAGGCATCAACCAAGCGATGTCTCCCATGTGGCGCTCCATGGTCACAAATTGCGCCACGGGTTGTGCCTTTATGATGAGCGAAAGTCCGAAAAGTAACAAGCAAAGTGCATATTTCATGTCAATAATTCTTTAATTTGAAGCAAAGTTAAGGAAATTCTATTTGAAATCGTGGAGACGTGAAAGTTTTTAACTATTTTTGCGAGTAAACTCTATAACTGTGCCCTTATGAAATTCATTTCTTGGAACGTCAACGGCATTCGTGCTTGCTGCGACAAGGGATTCCGCGATATTTTTGCCCAATTAGATGCTGACATTTTCTGCTTGCAAGAAACCAAGATGCAGGCAGGACAACTCGACCTGCAGTTTGAGGGCTACACCTCGTATTGGAACTATGCCGAGAAGAAGGGATATTCAGGCACGGCGATATTTTCACGCAAGACTCCCCTTTCCGTGACCTACGGAATAGGCATTGCTGAACACGACACGGAAGGGCGCGTCATTACCCTGGAGTTTACCGACTTCTACATGGTGACGGTTTACACGCCCAACGCACAAGACGGACTCAAGCGCTTGGATTACCGCATGCAGTGGGAAGACGATTTCCGCGCTTACTTGCAAGAATTGGACAAGAAGAAGCCTGTGATTGTCTGTGGTGACCTTAACGTGGCGCATAAGGAAATTGACCTCAAGAATCCCAAGGGCAATCAAAAGAACCCTGGATTCACGCCTGAAGAGCGCGGTAAGTTTGACAACCTTCTCAGCACAGGATTCGTCGATACCTTCCGCCACTTCTACCCCACCCTTGAAGGTGCTTACTCCTGGTGGAGCTACCGCTTCCATGCCCGCGAGAAGAACGTGGGGTGGCGCATTGACTACTTCCTCACCTCGGAACGCTTGCGCGAAAAACTCACGGGGGCAAAGATTCATGCCGACGTCTTCGGTTCGGATCACTGCCCCGTGGAAGTAACCCTTGAAGGTATAAACTAAAGAATATTCATTTGAACTGCCACTACGGTGTCCCCGCTTGATGAACAGTTCTCAAAAACATAAAAACGATGTCTGAACAAACTCAACCCATGAAGGTTAAATATGTAGTAGAACGCAAGTCTTGGTTCTACGGTTTCTTTCAAGCCCTTTTGGCTGTAGTAATCGGGGGCGTGGTTACGTCCATCTTCTCAACAATGATTTTCTTCGGTGTGCTCGGTGCCGTTGTCTCAGCTGGCGAAGTGCCCGCTGTAATTACCGACCACAGCGTGCTCTGCATCAATCTTGATGCAACCGTTGAGGAGCGTGCAGAAGACAATCCCTTTGACAAACTGATAGGTGGCAACTATGCTGAAGCCCAAGGTTTGGACGACATTCTTGCTGCCATTCGCGAAGCAAAAACAAACTCTAAGATTGAGGGTATTTACCTCAAGGGCGGTGTGTTGAGTACAGAAGCGGCTACGATTCAGGAAATCCGCAAGGCGTTAGTAGACTTTAAGGAAAGCGGAAAGTTCATCCTTGCTTACGCTGAAATCTATTCTCAGGGTGGTTACTACTTGGCATCCGTTGCTGATAAGATTATGATGAATCCCTCGGGTATGTTGGAATGGAAGGGACTTGCTTCTCAACCCATGTTCTACAAGGAATTGCTTGAAAAGCTCGGCGTTGACATGCAGGTATTCCGCGTGGGCACTTACAAGAGTGCGGTTGAGCCTTTTATTTGCACAGAAATGAGCGATGCTAACCGTGCGCAGGTGCAGTCGTTTGTAAATGACATTTGGGGTAATTTCCTCACTGACGTGTCAGAATCGCGCAAGATTTCTGTGGACTCGCTCAATGCTTTTGCCAACAACTATATGTTCTTTGATAAGGCAGAAGCGACGATTGATTATGGATTTGTAGATACACTTGTTTACGACAACGGTGTGCGCGACGTGCTTCGCAATCACATTGGCGGTGTGAAGGTTAATTTGGTTACGCCCAAGGAATTGGCAAGCGTTGTTGTGCCCCAAACTAAGGATAATGAAATCGCCGTATATTACGCTTTCGGCGAAATCGTAGATGAAAAGACGGCTGGTCTTTCGGCTGGTGGCGCAGAGATTGTGGGCAGCAAGATTGTGGAAGACCTTGACAAGTTGATGAACGACGATAAGGTAAAAGCCGTAGTGCTTCGCATCAATTCGCCTGGTGGTAGCGCCTTTGCGAGTGAGCAGATGTGGAATGCCATTGAATTGTTGAAGGCAAAGAAGCCTGTGGTGGTTTCTATGGGTGACTATGCAGCATCGGGCGGTTACTATATGTCTTGTAATGCCAACCGCATCTTCGCCGAACCTGCTACACTTACGGGTTCAATCGGTATTTTCGGTATGGTGCCTAATGTTTCAGGTTTGCTTACTGAAAAACTCGGTCTTCACTTTGACGTGGTGAAAACAAACGACGCTGCCGACTTCGGAGCTATGGGTCGTGGTTTTAATAAGAAAGAAACTGCTGCGATGCAGGCATATATCGAACGCGGTTACGACCTTTTCCTCACACGTGTGGCAAACGGTCGCGGCATGACCAAGGAAGCGGTAAACGAAATCGCACAGGGTCGTGTATGGACTGGACAGCAGGCGTTGGGTATCGGACTTGTTGACCAGTTGGGTACTCTTGAAGATGCCATTGCTCATGCTGCTGAGTTGGCAGAGGCCACTGATTATGCCGTAGGTAATTATCCTGCTAAGGACGACTTTATGACACAGCTCTTGGATGCTACCAAGGAAAATTATTTGGAACGCGAATTGCGCGTGCTCTTAGGCGAACATTACAGAAGTTTGAACGTGTTGAAGCAAATCGAAGGTGGCAACTACCTCCAGGCACGTATGCCCTACGATCCCAACGTGCGTTAATCGTTCAAGGTAAATTCCGCATTTTGAATGTACAACCTGATTATGTCAATCCGCAACTTCTTGTTCGACATGGGTTGGGGATTGAAACAACAGGCATTTGACGTGCCGCTTATCTCTGTGGGCAACCTCTCGATGGGAGGTACGGGGAAAACGCCCCATACCGAATACCTCGTGAAGTTGCTCCAGCAAACGAGCAAGGACGTTGCCGTGTTGAGCCGAGGATATGGTCGCGCCACAAAGGGATTCCGCCTTGCTACAGACGCATCTACGGCAAGCGAAATCGGCGATGAACCGCGCCAGATTAAGCAGAAGTTCCCCGATTGCACCGTTGCCGTGTGCGAAAAGCGCGTGGTGGGGATGCAACAGTTGATAGCTCAGCGCCAAGAGGAAGGTAAGACTACCGACAACTGGGTTGTGGTACTCGATGATGCCTTTCAGCATCGCTATATCAAACCTGGTTTCAGCATTCTACTCACGGATTATACCCGTCCCTATTATGCCGACCGCGTACTGCCCTGGGGCAGACTCCGCGAAAGCGCAGAGGGGGCGCAACGTGCTGATATAATCATCGTAACAAAGTGTCCGAAGCATCTTTCTGCGACCAACGCAGAACAGATACGTGCCAAGTTGGCACCGCTTCCCACACAGGAGGTTTTCTTCACCTGTTTCGACTACGGCAATCCATATTCCGCAAGCGACTGTCAAGAAGTGGAACTGCCACATCGCGCATTGGTGCTCACAGGTATTGCCAAGCCACAACCGCTTTACGCTTATTTGGAGGCACATGGCGTAGAAATCAAGCCACTCGCCTTTCCCGACCATCATGCGTTCACGCCGAGCGATGTAGCACGCATTAACGCAGCATTTGCCGCCCTTCCCGAAGGATACAAGGTCATTACGACAGAGAAAGATGCCGTGCGCTTGCGCCTGCTTCCCACGCTCAGTGAGGCGGTAAAGCAACATTTACTTGTACAGCCCATTGAAGTGAAATTCCTTTTCGGACAAACCGAAAAATTCAATACTAAAATTCACGATTATGTTGACGCAAATTAACGAAACTGCGCAGTGGTTGAAAGCTCATACCACTTCGCGACCCACAACTGCCGTAGTGCTTGGCACAGGCTTGGGACGCTTGGCGGCAGAAATACAAGTAATTGATGAATTTCCCTATAGTGCCATTCCGCATTTCCCCCTTTCTACTGTAGAAGGACACAGCGGAAAACTCATCTTCGGCATGCTCGGTGGTAAGGAAGTGTTGGCAATGCAAGGTCGCTTCCATTTCTACGAAGGTTACGACATGAAGCAAGTTACGTTCCCCGTGCGCGTCATGCATGCCCTTGGCATCAAGAATCTCTTTGTATCAAACGCAGCGGGCGGTATGAATCCCGATTTTGAAATCGGCGACCTCATGCTCATTACCGACCACATCAATTTCTTCCCCGAGCATCCCCTTCGCGGAAAGAACTTCCCCACTGGACCTCGCTTCCCAGACATGTCGGAAGCTTACGACCATGAATACCTTGCGCTTGCCCGCGAAATTGCTCAAGAAAAAGGCATCAAGACGGTTGAAGGTGTTTACGTAGGAACGCAAGGACCAACGTTTGAAACGCCCGCAGAATACAAAATGTACCGCATCTTCGGCGGCGACGCCGTAGGTATGTCAACAGTGCCCGAAGTTATCGTTGCGCGCCACTGTGGCATCCGCGTTTTCGGTATTTCCATCATCACCGACCTCGGTGTAGAAGGCAAGATTGTGGAGGTAAGTCACGAAGAAGTGCAAAAGGCTGCAGATGCTGTGCAACCCCTGATGGCAGAAATCTTTAGAACGCTCGTGCAGCGCATTGCAGAATAAACAGTTATCGCTTCTGTAGGTTCTAAAGCCCCAAAGGTTTCTATAATCTCGATAATAATTTCCCCTGAAATAATCACATAAACAAATACTATGGCAAAAGGAAAAGTTGATGCCCTCCTCGGCATCGTTTTTGGCGACGAAGGTAAAGGTAAGGTTGTGGATTACTTCACACCGCAGTACGATGTAATCGCACGCTTCGCAGGTGGTCCTAATGCGGGTCACACCATTATCTTTGAAGGCAAGAAGTTCGTGCTTCGTTCCATCCCCTCGGGTATCTTTGACGAAGGCAAGATTAACATCATCGGTAACGGTTGCGTGATTGCTCCCGACCTCTTTATGGCGGAAGCACGTGAACTCGAAGCAGCGGGCTATACGCTCACAGACCGCCTTCACATCAGTTGCCGTGCCCACCTCATCCTTCCCACTCACCGTGTGCTCGACCGCGCTTATGAAGCAGCAAAGGGTAAGGCAAAGGTAGGAACAACAGGTAAGGGTATCGGTCCCACTTATTCGGACAAGGCTGCACGCGTAGGCCTCCGTGTGGGCGACATCCTCGACAACTTTGAAGCTAAGTACCAGGCGCTCAAGGCACGCCACGAACAAATCCTCCGCGACCTCAACTTCACGGATTATGACATCACGGAAGAAGAGCAGAAGTGGATGGAAGGCGTAGAATACATGCGTAAGTTCCCCCTCCGCGAAACGGAAATCGACATCAACAACTACCTCGCTGAAGGCAAGACCGTTCTTGCTGAAGGAGCTCAGGGTTCGTTGCTCGACATCGACCACGGTACTTATCCCTTCGTATCTTCAAGTTCTACAACGAGCGGTGGTGTCTGCACCGGTCTCGGCGTTGCGCCCAACAAGATCGACCGCATCTTCGGTATCTTCAAGGCTTACTCTACACGCGTAGGTTCAGGTCCCTTCCCCGTTGAACTTTTCGACGAAACAGGCGACCTCATCCGCCACATTGGTAACGAGTATGGTGCTGTAACAGGCCGTAACCGCCGTTGCGGTTGGGTTGACCTCGTAGCCCTCAAGTATGCCATTATGATCAACGGCGTTACCGACCTCGTAATGATGAAGGGCGACGTGCTCGACGGCTTCGACACTATTAAGGTTTGCGTAGCCTACGAAAAGGACGGCGAACGCACGACCACCATGCCCTACGACACAGAAGGTTGGCAGGCTGTTTACGAAGAAGTTCCCGGTTGGAAGACACCCCTCTCTGACCTCCGCAAGGAAGAGGACTTCCCCGAAGCATTTAAGAACTACATTGCTTATCTTGAAAAGGAACTTGCAACACCTATCAAGATTGTCAGCGTAAGTCCCGACCGTGCTGCTACAATCGTAAGATTCTAATCTCTTGAATATACGCAAACGAGGGTATGCCTAAACATAGTTTTGGGCATACCCTCGTAGTTTGTATGGACACGTTGGAGCACCCACTACTTCACGCGGCGCTGTAACGCAACCCTCCTCGTCTACCATTTTCCAAAAATACGAGCAGCACGGCTAATGTGCTGCTCGTATGCGTATGGTTGTGAGTTAGATTCATGAGTACACACCTATCTTCACCGCGACAGGCGCTTATTCTGCAAACATCTGGTCGTATTCCGTTTCAAGGGTGCGATACATATTTCCAAGGTTCTCTATAGCCTGCTTCAGGGCATTTTCGTCGTCCTTATACCACTTTGCAGAGGGATACCAGTAGACATCGTTGCGCTTCTTCGCCACCTTCATCTGTGCACCTTGGAAGAGGTCGGCAGGAAGTCCGGAATCCGTTGCCTTCACAAAGACACCTTGTTGTTTCTCTTCAAGACGTTTGTCTTCTGCTGGTAACCATCCGTATAGCCTTGAGAACGTCTGCATGGCGCCACAGGTAAATTCACCCGTCTCCTCGTTGTAGTCAAGCATTTCCATGCGATAGCGACGCGGTGTCAGCGCAAAGTCACTAAAGCCATCGAAAGCCATAACCATGGTAAAGTACAACGCAGCAAGACCTCCTGCACCTTCGGGATGAACGAGGAGATTGCCTACTGCATAAGCGCCGCCCTCCATCACCATCCAATGACGATTGTTGGTCTTATCGTATTGGTAGCCACAAATATTCAGTGGCGCGCAGAAAAGGTGGGCAGTGAAATCAGGCATATTGAGTTTTTCATCAGGGTTCACCATTGCCGTGATAAAACCATAGGTGTTGCTGCCATAAGGAGTGGACACATTGGGCGTTGCACTGATTTCCGCGTAAATTTCCACGTCGCGCGACCAATCCTTATTCTCAATAAATTTAGACTTCATGCCTTGATAAGCATTCGTATGCTGTGGCACGTCAGTGGTATCCTTCTTTACGAAGTTCACCGTCAAATTCATATCGGTAGTCACCGCAAAGGGTTCACCTGCCTTCGGCACGGCATAACCTTCTGCATCACTTACGATACTGCGAATGCCCCAATCTTTGTTCGCCTTAACTTTAAGGGTAGTATGGTCGCCGTAAAGGAACGACTTATTGGGCGAAATGCTTGCAGTTCCCCCTTCTGCGGGTTCACAATTCACAGTAATTTTATACTGTTGCTGCTTGCGCACCTTCGGACCAATGGGCGGATTGGGAACTGGAGGTTCAGGAATTGGAGGTAGAGGAGGTAGAGGAGTTGGAGGTACAGGAGTTGGAGGTACAGGCCATCCCGGCCATTCTTGAGTGTAAGATTCTTCAGAGAAGAGCCACACCAATTCCGCCTTCGTATTGATGATGCCTTTATAGTCCTTACCATTCATCATAATATTCGTCATGCGCGCATAGCCATCAGCGGTAAAGTTGTGGAAACCCGAGATGCGGTCGCTCCCCTCTCCATCATAGGCGGTAATAAGTATGTCACCCTTGTTATTAAGGATGTGCGCATCATTCATATCATTATACACCACAGTACCCAAGGGCGAGAAGGTCATCTGGTCAAGAATATAAGCCACAAATCTGTCAAAGGAGAAATGTCTTACAATCTCAGCGTTCTCCCCAATCAACTTCACGCCATCATTATCGCCATCGACGTCAACTTCTGCAAAAGCATAACCATCGTAGTAAGGCATACCATTATTGAACTCGCCCAACTTCTTGCCCGTAATGTCGTAATACTCATAATTGCTACGACTCCCCTTTACTAAATAGTACTTTCCGTTCACCACGTCAGAATAATATTCGTGATAACCAGGGTTAAGCACCACCTTACCCGTCTTATCTATGAGCATCAGTTCTCTGATTGTAACATTCCCAGGTCCAACGTCACAAGTTTCTACCCACGCATAGCCTTCGCTAAAGTCCGTAGCCGAAAAATACTTTGCAGGAATAACCACCTTACCATTGGCATCCATGTACCCCCAAGCGAACTGGAAACCATTGACCAATGCACGGAACGCACGCAGTCCGTCCTTCAGCGGGCGCATGGCGTCCTTAGCATCACCGTGCAACTTGATATGAGGATAAACCTTTTCGCCCCTCACATTGATGTAGCAGTATTGCTTCTTGTAATTTACCGTCTGCGTCAGCACTGCCAGACCGTCCTTAAAGGGAGTAATAGCAGTGTACGTAGGGTCTAATTCCTTCACGCTACCATCCAAGTAGAGCAAGTGCCATCGATACTTACCGTTCGCATCAGACTTCATGCTCACCATGGGGCACACACCGCTATTGAAGTAAGGACAATCACCATAACTGAATGTAGGATTCGTCCATTCCGGTCCGTACAAGAGTTCACCCGTTACACGCCAAAATTCATACTTTCCTTGGTGGTTAACGGCAAACACGCCTTCATGCACATCCCCAATGGTATTGTCATGAAGAGGGTCAACCCGCAAATACTTCGTATTTTCCGAAATGAAGGGAGTCAAGTAAGTTTGCTCCACCTTTTCCCAGTCACGGGTATCACGAGCATTTGATGCTGTCCCTGCAGCACCAGTGGCAGAAGAGGAAGTAGAAGAGGTGGTCGTACTTGAAGTGGTGCCTGTAACCTTATCCAACTTCTTGTTGACCTTGTCCAAACCTTTATTCACCTTTTCTAATCCCTTACTCAACTTGTTCAAAAACTGCGCCTCACTACTCATGGGAAGTCCCACGAACAACAAGCCGAGGCAAAGCGGCAAAGCTGAAAAAATACGCGGTGTCTTCATAGTTTTCTCAATTTAAGGATAAATATCAGTGTGCACAAATATTACTTAACCGTGGTAAGTAATATGCTCATACGGCAAATGTATGAAAATCCCCACAATATTTTTTAAGAAATTTATCATTAAATCCCCACTTATGTTTATAAACATAAAAAACCGATAGCAATCCGTAAAAATCCCGTAAATAGTGTGGATGCATCCCCATTTTCTGCCCCCGAACATTGATACACGCCCCACACCTCCCCACTTTCCCAAAACAAACTCGGAGTTAAATCAAAATAATAAGGAGATAGTTTGATTTAACTCCGAGTTTGTTTTGCGTAAAAGCATAATATAGGTATCGCCCACAAAGAGTCCATTCTTCAAAGGAGAATCTCCATTATTCATTTCCCCACCAACATACACCAATGGGCACTAATGCCCTAAATCCTGTGTGAAATTCTCCTCACTTAGACTAAGCGGAACCACACAGATTCTTTGCGAAACTTTGCGTGAAGATATCTATAAAAGCGCCACCAGCCTAAGACCATCATAACGCCTTGAAAAGGCAAAAGCCCCCAGCCCAGGGCAAGCGACAAAGGAGCGACACCCTGGGTAGTGCCCGCCCCGCATGGCGCACTGTAAGTGCAAAAGCAACAAACAATGTACTTATGATTTTGACAAAAACATTTTTCCTCATCAAGCGAAACCTCCAGCACACGTAGAGACGTCATATTATGGCGTCTTCCCCCACGCCGCATAGCAAACAGAAATTTTACCCGCAGATGCTTTGCGAAACTTTGCGCCTTTGCGTGAGACAAAAATATCAACGAAAGTCCGCGCCGTCCACGTGAGAAGAGATTTCACGCAAAGGCGCAAAGAGACGCAAAGAATATGTTCTTTTGTTCTTATGTCAAAACCGATAAAGTGTACCGTAAAGGGAGACGCCATAATATGACGTCTCTACACCTAATGCAACAACGGGCGAACCGTCATCGCGGTCCGCCCGTTGTCTTTATAGGTTTACTTCACCCACACCTTCTTGCCATTGACAATGTAAAGTCCAGGAGTTGTAATCGTGTTCACCTTACGTCCATACATATCATAGATTGCATTATTCACACCCGTTTCAGTCTGCACCTCATCTACGCCCGTTGTATCGCCAAAATCAAAACGGAGCGAGAGCTGTGCACCACCAACAGAAGTATCCAATTCTTCGTCAGAAAGCCCCAGTTTATTGTTGGCTAATAACAAATAAGCCTTGTTAGCATTATTGAGGAAGCTACCATCCGTAAGTTTAGCTGGATACATACCCACTTCGCCATTAACCTTTGACAATACAAACGCTGTACTATTTGAAGGCACATTGATGTACTCATTTACCACGGTACCCTTGAAGAGATTGTTAGGAATTGCTGGAACATCCGTAGCAGTATAAATAAAGGTATAAGTTCCTGCTGGTGCTTTAACCACCACACCTGTATTAGCAGGAAGCACGTCCTTTACAAGTTCCATCTTCAACACATTACCATCCACTTCCGTTGCTGTATAGACCTCCACACCTTCGGGGATTTCAACAGAGTAGTCCAAATAGAGCGTTGCATAATCTGCATTTGAGACAGTCAAACCATGAAATTCAACAATGTTCGTAAATTCATTCCAACCTTCCGCTACAGCATACGCTTCTTTTGCGCTATAGGGTACGTATAATGTGGCATTATAATCCTTGAAAGGATTATTGGGACCAGTAACCGTTGGAGGATATTGACTTAAAGAAGTTATGCTATTCAAATTAGGGCAATTATAAAAAGCACGATCCCCAATAGTGGCTACACCGTTACCAATCTCTACGGAAGTCAGGCTTGAACATTCAAAGAACGCACCGTCCCCAATGCTGGTAACACTATTAGGAATCTTTACGGAAACCAGAGCTGAGCAATAATAGAACGCATTATTCTCTATGCTGATTACATTGTTACCAATCTCCACCGAAGTCAACCCAGAGCAATTCCAGAAAGCCAAATTCTTAATGATGGTCACACTTTTAGGAATCTTCACGAAAGTCAAACCTGAACATCCCATGAAAGCAGCCGAGCCGATGCTGGTCACACCGTTGCCAATCTCAACAGAAGTCAAACCTGAACAACCACCGAAGGCTCTTGCTCCAATGCTTGTGACACTATTCTGGATGGTGATGCACGTCAAACCAGAGCAACTACTGAAAGCATCATCACCAATGGTTGTTACACTATAAGTGTTGGCATTATAAGTAACTGTTTCAGGGATAGTTACTGAGCCTGAATATTCATAATCAACAGCAGAGGAAGAATCACCACTGTACGTTACTTCTACCGTCTTATCTACCTCAGACGTAATGTTGTAATAAATACCATCGACTTCAAAGTCGTGGGCACTCACACTCATACTGCACAGCAATCCGATTACTGCCAGCACTAAAGATTTCAATTTTCTCATAATTATAAATTGTTAAAGGTTATGCACACTTGGAATAACCACTCAACCGTAGGGATACAAAAAAGACGTGGGGAACTCTTGCACTTATCTTCATCCAAGGCCTTCGCATTGCCCGCACATCAAGATAAGCAACTTAGCCAGCCCACGTCAAAGGTATTATAAACGAGTATGCTGTCAGCCAATGCTGGCTGACATGCATACGGGTATAATACACCCACGTGGACGCTTCGTCGCGGAATCTTCTGATGTGCCAAAGGTTGCGAAGTTTTGGATAAGAAGATAACGTTAGAAACGTCCTTTCTGCTCCCCGTGCCATAAGGTTCACGACCTCAATACGCAGTAGGAAGAGCGGAAATCTATGTATTGACCCACCTCCCTTATACAAGAAGGTTTGTCAGTTGCAAAATTATGTAAAAAATATGAGAGGAGAGGAATTCTTGGTTATATTTTGGAAAAAACATACGCGAAAAAGGCGTGGTTGCTGCCAGCAACAAATGCTCCTTGAATACAAAAAGAGTCACCCACCATTACAATCAGTAAGAAACATTGCAAAATTATTGGGGCTGGGTGGACTAAAGTATTTTGTCGACCCAGCCTAATTTTATTCCCCTCACGGGATACAGAGTTATCATAACCCCGAACGGGTATAATAACTATTGGTGTCCGGTAAAGTTTTTGAGAAGTAACGGCCTAAAAGGCCAATAAGCACCCAGCCCAGGGCAACGCCCTGGGTCTATGGATGTTTGGCTTTATCCCCTTTCAGGGGAATCGTCTAACCGTGGGGCTTATACCATTCAAACATCTTTATATTCTTAGAGTTAGAGGCGTTTACCGGACAGTAATAATTTTTAACACTTATGGCTACAAAAAAATCCTCGAAGCGCATGCTCCGAGGATTCTTCATAAGTATGTGGTGTTGATTATTCAGCAGATTCTGCTGTTGCTTCAGCTACGGGAGCTTCAGCTGCTACTTCTTCAGTAGCCTTCTTTGAACGACGTGTGCGCTTAGCCTTCTTTTCAGTCTTAGCCATGTTGTCGTTAAAGTCTACCAATTCGATAAAGCACATTTCAGCAGCGTCGCTTGCACGGAAACCAGTCTTGATGATACGAGTGTAACCACCGGGACGGTCACCTACCTTTGCAGCAACTACCTGGAAGAGTTCAGTAACAGCGTACTTATCCTGAAGGTAGCTGAAAACTACGCGGCGTGAGTTTGTAGAGTCGTTCTTGCTCTTCGTGATGAGGGGCTCAACGTACATCTTCAACGCCTTTGCCTTAGCGAGAGTCGTAGTGATTCTTTTGTGCTTGATCAAAGAGCATGCCATGTTAGAAAGCATCGCAGCTCTGTGAGAAGCAGTACGGCTCAAATGGTTGAATTTCTTATTGTGTCTCATTTGTGTAATTAATCTTTATCTAATTTATACTTAGAAATATCGGTTCCAAACGAAAGATTCAGACTTTCGAGCAAATCATCAAGCTCAGTAAGCGATTTCTTACCGAAGTTGCGGAACTTCAAGAGGTCTGACTTGTTCAACTGAACGAGTTCACCGAGCGTTTCTACTTCAGCCGCCTTGAGGCAGTTGAGAGCACGTACAGAGAGGTTCATATCAACAAGCTTCGTCTTGAGTTGCTGACGCATGTGGAGAATTTCTTCATCGAATTCTTCGTTATCAAGGTCGGCAGCATCATCAAGTGTAATCTTATCATCAGAGAAGAGTACGAAGTGATTAATGAGGATGCGCGCAGCTTCCTTGAGTGCGTCCTTCGGGTCGATGGAACCATCCGTAGAGATTTCAAGCACGAGCTTGTCGTAGTCGGTCTTCTGCTCAACGCGGTAAGGTTCGACTGCGTATTTCACATTACGGATAGGAGTATAGATTGAGTCGATCGCAATCTGGTGCATGTCTGTGCATGCATCGCGGTTTTCGTCAGCGGGGACATAACCACGACCCTTATTGATTGTGATTTCAATCTGGATAGAAGCCTTAGAATCTAAATGACAAATCACCAATTCGGGATTTAACACTTCAAACCCAGTAAGGCATTTGTTGAGGTCACCAGCCTTGAAATCGTTGCAATTCGAGATGGTGATGGATGCCTTTTCTGATTCGAATTCTTCTACTCTCTGCTTGAAGCGCACTTGCTTCAAGTTCAGTATGATGTTGGTTACGTCTTCACGCACTCCAGGCACTGTAGCGAATTCGTGTTCAACACCAGCAATTTTGATAGTGTTAATCGCGAAACCTTCGAGTGAAGAGAGCAGGATGCGGCGCAACGCATTACCGACGGTAGTGCCAAAGCCAGGTTCCAAAGGACGGAATTCAAACTTACCGTACTTAGGAGTGCTTTCCAACATTACTACTTTGTCAGGTTTTTGAAATGCTAATATCGCCATAATTAGGATGTTATTTAGTTTTTAGAGTAGAGCTCGACGATCAACTGTTCCTTGATGTTTTCAGGAATATCAGCGCGTTCGGGCTTGTGGAGGAGCTTACCAGCCTTTGCAGCTTCGTCCCACTCAATCCAAGGATACTTGCTGTGGTTAAAACCTGCGAGTGAGTCAGCAATCACTTCGAGTGACTTAGACTTTTCGCGTACAGCAACAATCTGACCGGGCTTAACGCTGAAAGAAGCAATGTTAACTACGCGACCATCAACTGTGATGTGCTTGTGGTTAACGAGCTGACGAGCTGCAGCACGAGTGGGAGCGATACCCAAACGGAACACTACATTGTCGAGACGGCATTCGAGGCTCTGGAGGAGCAATTCACCGGTGATGCCAGGAGCAGAAGCAGCCTTGTCAAACAAGTTGCGGAACTGCTTTTCGAGCAAACCGTAAGTGTACTTAGCCTTCTGCTTTTCAGCGAGCATGATGCCATATTCAGAAGACTTGCGACGACGACCGTTACCGTGCTGACCGGGAGGGAAGTTACGCTTAGAAAGAACCTTATCTGCACCAAAGATTGCCTCACCAAATCGACGAGCGATACGAGACTTGGGGCCAATATATCTTGCCATTTTCTTATCTTAATTTTATCGTTCAACAATATTATACACGGCGGCGCTTGGGAGGACGGCAACCGTTGTGGGGAAGCGGAGTAACGTCGATGATTTCTGTTACAGCGATACCTGCACCGTGGCAAGCACGGATAGCAGATTCACGACCGTTACCGGGACCCTTAACGTAAGCCTTAACCTTGCGGAGACCGAGGTCGAAAGCTACCTTTGCGCAGTCCTGAGCTGCCATCTGAGCAGCGTAAGGAGTGTTCTTCTTAGAACCACGGAAACCCATCTTACCAGCTGAAGACCATGAAATAACCTGACCTTCGCTATTTGCCAAAGACACGATGATATTGTTGAAAGAGCTGTGTACGTGAAGCTGACCTTCTGCGCTGATCTTCACAACTCTCTTCTTAGCAGCAACTGTTTTCTTTGCCATGATTTCTATTTATTATTTAGTAGCCTTTTTCTTGTTAGCAACAGTCTTCTTGCGACCCTTACGAGTACGAGCATTGTTCTTTGTGCTCTGACCACGGAGGGGAAGACCAATACGGTGACGAACACCACGGTAGCAACCGATATCCATGAGGCGCTTGATGTTCAACTGAATTTCAGAACGAAGGTCACCTTCTACCTTGAATTCAGCACCAATGATTTCACGAATCTTTGCAGCCTGATCGTCTGTCCAGTCCTTAACCTTAATATCACGATCGATACCGGCCTTGTCCAAGATCTTTGCTGAGCTACTACGACCTATACCATAAATATAAGTCAAGGCGATTTCACCTCTCTTATTCTGAGGTAAATCAACACCAACAATTCTTATTGCCATATACTTATTTTAATTTTTGCGAAAACTGAATTAACCCTGACGAGTCTTGAACTTAGGGTTCTTTTTGTTAATCACATACAAGCGGCCCTTGCGACGTACAATCTTGCAGTCTGCAGTACGCTTCTTTAAAGATGCTCTTGTCTTCATTTTTTTATGTTTTATTTGTATCTAAACACGATTCGTCCTTTAGAGAGGTCGTACGGACTCATCTCTACCTTTACCTTATCACCGGGAAGAATCTTAATATAGTGCATACGCATCTTTCCGGAGATGTGTGCAATGATAGGATGACCGTTCTCAAGTTCTACTCGGAACATTGCATTGCTCAATGCTTCAACAATCGTTCCATCTTGTTCGATAGCTACTTGCTTTGCCATACTAATATAAATGTCCTTCTATTTTTTCAATTTCTTCAAACGTAGATAAAATATCAGCCTTGCCATGATGAATGGCAATCGTGTGCTCAAAGTGTGCTGCAGGTAATTTATCTCGAGTAATTACCCCCCACTTATCTGGGAGCATATACAACTCAGGGGACTTCATTGTTACCATCGGTTCGATGGCAAGACACATACCATTCTTGAGTTGCTTACCCGTACCCTGCTTACCATAATTAGGTATTTGGGGATCTTCATGCATTGTCCTTCCGATGCCGTGACCGACAAATTCACGAACAATACCATAACCTTGCGATTCACAATGTTGCTGCACGGCATAACCGATATCTCCGAGGCGCTTGCCTGGAATTGCAGTAAGAATTGCCTTATAAAGACTCTCTTTAGTAGTCTTAAGCAACTGTTTAACTTCTGAACTTACCTCACCCACACAGAATGTGTAGCAGGAATCGCCACAGAAACCATCAAGTATCGTACCACAATCGATAGAAACAATATCACCATCTTTCAATGGGATGTCGTTAGGAATACCGTGTACCACAACTTCGTTTACCGAAGCACAAATTGAAGCTGGAAATTCAGGACCATAGGGATTTGGGAATCCCTTAAAAGTAGGTATAGCCCCGTTATCACGAATAAATTGCTCAGCCAAAGTGTCCAACTGTTTCGTTGTGACACCTGGCTTCACAACTTTAGCTATTTCTACGAGTGTTGCACTAACAAGGAGGTTAGCTTTTCGCAACAACTCGATTTCATCGTCTGTCTTCAGATAAATCATCAGACTCTCACATTAATATGCAGAAACCTTGCTCTGTCTTGTGTGACCTGCATTGAGAAGACCATCGTAGTGGCGTACCAGAAGATGTGACTCAATCTGCTGAAGTGTGTCGAGAACAACACCCACAAGAATCAAGAGAGAAGTACCTCCAAAGAACTGAGCAAATCCTTGCTTCACTCCAAACACACCTACAATAGCAGGAAGAATGGCGATGATAGCAATGAACAATGAACCTGGAATAGTAAGATTTGACATTACCTTGTCCAAGTAATTTGCTGTGTCTTGACCAGGCTTAACACCGGGGATAAATCCATTATTACGCTTCATGTCTTCAGCCATCTGAACGGGGTTCATTGTGATAGCTGTGTAGAAGTAAGTGAACGCAATAATCAACACAACAAATATTGCATTGTAAAGTACGCTTGTATGGTCAAGGAGTTGTGTGAGACCCCATGAAGAATCAGCACCAACACTCTGAGCAATAGAAAGGGGAATAAACATAATCGCCTGAGCGAAGATGATAGGCATCACGTTAGCTGCGAAGAGCTTGATGGGGATGTACTGGCGTGCACCTCCCACTGTGCGATTACCTTCTATTCTCTTAGCGTACTGTACAGGCACCTTGCGGATTGCCTTAACAAGCATAATTGCCAACATCATTACAAAGAGGAGAGCAATCATTTCGATGAAGAAGAAGATTACTCCACCACCAGCAGCACCTGAAAGGGCTGTAGTAAATTCCTCAATGATTGCGCCAGGCATACGAGCAATGATACCAATCATGATGATGATTGAAACACCATTACCAATTCCCTTGTCTGTGATGCGTTCACCAAGCCAAAGGACAAACATACTACCGGCAGCAAGGATAATCGTAGACGCGAACATAAATCCGAAGCCGTCACCTACGAGGAATGCACCTGAACCAGCTGTTTGAGCCTTGAGGTTAATCAAGTAAGTAGGAGCCTGGAAGAGCAGAATGGCGATAGTCAAAACACGAGTGATTTGATTGATCTTTCTTCTGCCACTTTCACCTTCACGCTGCATCTTCTGGAAATAGGGCACAGCAACAGCGAGCAGCTGAACTACGATAGACGCCGAAATGTAAGGCATGATACCCAACGCAAACACTGAAGCGTTAGAGAATGCACCACCAGAGAACATGTTCAAGAGCGCCATCAAACCTTCGTTAGTTTGATTTTCCAACTGCTGCAAAGCTGTAGGATCAATACCGGGGAGCACCACGAAAGATCCGAAGCGATAGATAGCAACAAAGAGGAGAGTCATGAGGATGCGTGAACGCAAATCCTCAATTCTCCAAATGTTCTTGATAGTCTCGATTATTTTTTTCATGGACGTAAAACTTTATTAGAGTTTAGTAACAGTACCACCAGCTGCAACGATTGCTTCTTCTGCAGTCTTAGAGAATGCATGAGCAACAACATCGAGCTTTGCAGTAACATTACCATTTCCAAGAATCTTCACGAGCTGGTTGTTAGAAATGAAACCAGCTGCTACGAGTTCTTCTACGCCAATCTTAGCGAGACCCTTAGCTTCAGCGAGGCTCTGAAGAGTGCTGAGGTTGATTGCCTTGTACTCTACGCGGTTAATGTTCTTGAAACCGAACTTGGGCACACGGCGCTGAAGGGGCATCTGACCACCTTCAAAACCAATCTTCTTGCTATAACCAGAACGCGCCTTAGCACCCTTGTGACCACGTGTAGAAGTGCCACCGAGACCTGAACCAGGACCGCGACCAATTCTTTTACGTGACTGAGTAGAGCCGTTAGCGGGTTTTAAATTATTTAATTTCATTAGAATGCTAATTTTTATAGACCTTAATTATTCTACAGTTACCAAGTGATGAACCTTGCGAATCATACCACGGAGGGCAGGAGTATCTTCCTTCTCAACGGTCTGGTTCAACTTCTTGAGACCGAGCGCTTCAAGCGTTCTCTTCTGATCTACTGAAGCACCAATGCGGCTCTTAATCTGCTTAATCTTAATAGTTGCCATAATCGTTGTTTTAACCTCTGAATACTTTTTCCAATGATACACCACGGTGCATTGCTACTGTGCGTGCGTCACGCATTTCGCTAAGTGCTGCAATCGTTGCCTTAACAAGATTGTGGGGGTTAGATGAACCCTTTGACTTAGCAAGTACGTCCTTAACACCAACGCTTTCAAGTACTGCACGCATTGCGCCTCCTGCTACAACACTTGTACCTTCAGATGCGGGGAGGATGAGCACTTCTGCGCCGCCGAACTTAGCAGCCTGACCGTGAGGAACTGTACCCTTAATTACGGGAACCTTAACGAGGTTCTTCTTAGCAGCTTCTACACCCTTTGCGATAGCAGCAGTAACTTCGCCAGCCTTACCAAGACCTACGCCAATTACGCCCTTGCCATCACCTACTACTACGATAGCAGCGAAAGTGAAAGTGCGACCACCCTTAGTAACCTTAGTTACACGATTGATAGCAACGAGTCTATCCTTTAATTCTTCTGTATTTACGTTTACTCTGTTTGCCATAATCTTTTAGAATTTAAGTCCACCATTACGTGCACCGTCTGCAACTTCCTTAACACGGCCGTGATAGAGATAACCGTTACGGTCGAATACAACAGTCTCGATACCAGCTTCGAGTGCCTTCTTAGCGATAGCTTCACCTACCTTAGCAGCCTGTTCCTTCTTAGGCATAGCTTCCATGCCGAGTGAAGATGCTGCAGCGAGAGTAGTGCCAGTTTCATCATTGATGATCTGAACGTAGATCTGCTTGTTGCTTCTGAATACGCTCATGCGGGGACGAGCAGCAGTACCAGAGATTTTATTACGAACTCTGTATTTGATCTTGATGCGTCTTTGTTCTTTTTTCGTAGTCATAATCTTACTAATTAAAATTACTTACCTGCTGACTTACCAGACTTACGACGAATTTGTTCGCCAACGAAGAGGATACCCTTTCCTTTGTAAGGTTCAGGCTTGCGGAAAGAACGAATCTTAGCACATACAAGTCCGAGCAACTGCTTGTCGCAAGACTCAAGACAAATATAGGGGTTCTTATTTCTTTCAGACTTCGTTTCAACCTTGATTTCCTTGGGAAGCTGGATGAAGATTGCGTGTGTGTAACCGAGGTTAAATTCGATGAGGTTGCCAGTGTTCTGTACGCGGTAACCTACACCCACGAGTTCCATTTCCTTCTTGTAACCTTCAGAAACACCGATTACCATGTTGTTTACAAGAGCACGGTAGAGACCATAGAAAGCCTGCTTCTGCTTCTGTTCAACGTCGCTTTCTTCGTTGATGCTGAAAGAGATTACGTTATCTACAATTGAAACATTGATAGAAGGATCAATAGCTTGGCTCAATTCACCCTTCGGTCCTTTTACAGACACTACATTATCCTGGTATGTTACAGTAACACCTGCAGGGATGTTAATCGGCAATTTACCTATTCTTGACATTGTTTTCCTCCTAAATTAATATACATAGCAAAGAACTTCACCACCAATCTTGAGTTCTGAAGCTTCCTTGTCAGTCATTAAACCTTTAGACGTTGATACGATTGCGATACCAAGTCCGTTAATAACACGGGGCATTTCACGGTAGCCAGTGTACTTACGCATACCGGGCTTAGAAACACGTGTGAGGCTCTTGATAGCGTTCACCTTGCTTTCGGGGTGATACTTGAGAGCGATCTTGATGGTGCCCTGAGGACCTTCTTCAATGAACTTGTAGTTCAAGATGTAGCCCTTTTCGAAGAGAATCTTTGTGATGTTCTTCTTCACATTTGACGCAGGCACTTCTACAACGCGGTGCTTAGCGTGAATCGCGTTGCGAAGACGGGTCAAATAGTCTGCTATTGGATCTGTCATGATAAAATTGTTTAATTAATCGGGACTGCCCCGACAATATTAAATAATAATAGAAAGAATTATCTCTGTTGGTATTGCTTACCAGCTTGCCTTCTTAACGCCGGGGATCAAGCCTTCAGAAGCCATTTCACGGAACTGAATACGTGAGAGACCGAAGAGGCGGATATAACCCTTGGGACGGCCAGTGAGCTTACAACGGTTGTGAAGGCGGATGGGGTTAGCATTCTTGGGGATTGCCTGGAGCTTACGAGCTGCCTCGTAAGCTTCTACAGGATCCTCAGACTTGTTAACAATTTCCTTCAACGCTGCACGCTTAGCTGCGTACTTGGCTACCATTTTAGCACGCTTTACTTCACGTGCCTTCATTGATTCTTTTGCCATGTGTTGTATTAATTGTTTTTAGCGTTCTTAAAGGGAAGACCAAATTCCTTAAGGAGAGCGTAGCCTTCTTCGTCAGTGGGAGCAGATGTCACGAATGTGATATTCATACCGAGCAAACGATCGATAGAGTCGATGTTGATTTCGGGGAAGATAATCTGTTCCTGAATACCGAGTGTGTAGTTACCACGACCGTCAAACTTGCTTTCGATACCCTTGAAGTCGCGGATACGGGGCAATGCCACGCGAACCAACTTTTCGAGGAATTCGTACATGCGTTCACGGCGGAGTGTTACCATTACACCGATAGGCATCTTCTTACGAAGCTTGAAGTTTGAAACGTCCTTCTTAGAAACTGTTGCTACAGCCTTCTGACCAGTGATAGCAGTGAGTTCGTTGATTGCAACATCAATGATCTTCTTGTCAGCAACTGCTACACCAAGACCTTGGTTGATAACGATCTTCTTCAACACAGGAATCTGCATCTTAGAAGAGTAGTTGAACTGCTTCATCAAAGCAGGAGCGATCTGCTCTGCGTAAACTTTCTTAAGTTGTGCTGTGTTACTCATTACTTGATCTCCTCTCCTGATTTTTTAGCGTAGCGAACAAGCTTGCCATTTTCGTTCAACTTACGACCGATGCGAGTTGCTTCGCCAGTCTTGGGGTCTACCACATTGAGGTTTGAAATGTGGATGGGAGCTTCCATCTTCACGATGCCTCCCTGAGGGTTCTTAGCGTTAGGCTTCTGGCTCTTTGAAACCATGTTGACACCTTCTACGATTGCACGCTTCTTTTCTACGAAGACCTTGGTAACAACGCCTGTCTTACCCTTATCTTCACCAGCGAGAACCTTTACTGTGTCGCCTTTCTTAATATGTAATTTCATTACTATTTCGATTAAACGGGGATTAAAGTACCTCAGGTGCCAAAGAAACGACCTTCATATTAGCAGCACGAAGTTCACGTGCAACCGGACCGAAAATACGACTACCTCTCAACTCGCCTGCATTGTTCAAGAGAACACATGCGTTGTCATCAAAGCGGATGTAAGAACCATCAGCACGACGGATTTCCTTCTTAGTACGTACGATCAAAGCCTTCGATACGGCACCCTTCTTAATATCACTTGACGGAATCACGCTCTTTACAGATACTACGATTACGTCACCTACAGAAGCGTAGCGGCGGCGAGTACCACCAAGCACACGGATACAAAGTGCTTCGCGTGCACCGCTGTTATCAGCTACTGTCAATCTAGATTCTGCTTGTATCATAATTACTTAGCTCTTTCTACAATTTCAACAACTCCCCAACGCTTAGTCTTGCTCAAGGGACGAGTTTCCATGATGAGAACTGTATCGCCGATGTGGCAGTCGTTCTTTTCGTCATGAGCATGGTACTTCTTCGTCTTAGAGATGAATTTACCATAAATGGGGTGCTTTTCCTTGAACTTAGCAGCTACAACGATGGTCTTGTCCATCTTGTCGCTTACAACAACACCCTGTCTTGTTTTTCTTAAATTTCTTTCCATCTGGATGATGATTATTTGTTGTTAAGTTCGTTCAACACAGTCTTCATCTTAGCAATCGTACGACGTGCCGCTTTGATCTGTGCAGGATTTTCCAGAGGAGTGATGCTGTGGTTAAGCACCAACTGGTTGTAGTTAGCTACCTCAGTCTGGAGGCGTTCTGCCAACTCGTTAGCTGGGATTTGACGGATTTCTGCGATCTTCATAATTATGCGTTTTTATCGTAGTCATGTCTAACAATGAACTTTGTAGTAACGGGGAGCTTCTGCGCAGCGAGGCGGAGTGCTTCCTTAGCTACTTCAAAGGGTACACCATCGATTTCGAAAATGATGCGACCGGGAGTGATGGGGAATACGTAACCTACGGGGTCACCCTTACCCTTACCCATGCGGACGTCAGCAGGCTTCTTAGTGATGGGTTTGTCAGGGAAGATGCGAATCCAAGACTGTCCTTCACGCTGCATGTAGCGTGTCATTGCGATACGCGCAGCTTCAATCTGGCGACCAGTGAGCCAGTGTGTATCGAGGCTCTTGATACCGAAGCTACCGAATGCAAGCTGATTACCACGCTGTGCATTACCCTTGCTGCGGCCCTTATGCGGTCTTCTGTATTTTGTTCTTTTAGGTTGTAACATAATACTCTAACTGATTAACGGTTATTGTTTTTCTTGTTACGGAACTTGCGGTTGTTGTTGTTTTCGCCCTTGCGTCCAGTTTCCTTTTCAGGAGTGAAGTTAGGAGCGAGGTCACGCTTTCCGTAAACTTCGCCACGGCAAATCCATACCTTGATACCAAGGAGACCTACCTTTGTGAGAGCTTCAGTGTGGCAGTAGTCGATATCTGCACGGAATGTGTGGAGAGGAGTACGACCTTCCTTGAACATTTCGCTACGAGCAATTTCAGCGCCGTTAAGACGACCAGAAATCTGCACCTTGATACCTTCAGCACCCATACGCATTGCGTTCTGGATAGCCATCTTGATAGCACGACGATAAGCGATCTTGCCTTCTACTTGGCGAGCGATGCTCTTACCTACGATAGTTGCATCGAGGTCGGGCTTCTTAATTTCGAAGACATTGATCTGCACTTCCTTGTCAGTGATCTTCTTAAGTTCTTCCTTAAGCTTGTCGATGTCCTGACCAGCCTTACCGATGATAACACCGGGACGTGCTGTGCAAACAGTAATTGTAATCAGTTTGGGAGTGCGTTCGATAACGATGCGTGAAACGCTTGCCTTAGCGAGACGCACGTCGAGATACTTGCGGATTTTGCTATCTTCGAGGATATTGTCACCGAAGTTAGAACCACCGAACCAGTTAGAATCCCAACCACGAATAATACCAAGTCGGTTTGAAATCGGATTTACTTTCTGTCCCATAGATTAATCATTTTTAGTACCCACGTGGATTGTAACGTGGTTTGAACGTTTACGAATTCTGTAACCTCTACCCTGGGGTGCAGGACGCATACGCTTGAGAGTAGCACCACCATCAACAAAAATTTGTGTTACGAACAATTCGCCTTCTTCTGCCTTGCGATCGTTCTTCTGTTCCCAGTTAGCGATTGCTGAGCGCAACAACTTTTCCACATCTGCAGAAGCAGCCTTCTTTGAGAAGCGGAGCGTGCCGAGTGCGCGATTTACCTCCATACCGCGGATCATGTCAACGACATAACGCATCTTGCGGGGTGAAGAGGGGCAATTTTGCAACTTTGCAAAATATTGGGTCTTGAGCGCTGCCTTTCTAGCTTCAGCAGCGAGTCTTTTTCTTGCTCCCATTTATTTTATTTCTTTAAAATCTGGTTTGAATGTGCCTGTTTACTTCTTCTTGTTACCACCGTGGCCACCAAACTTACGTGTGGGCGCAAATTCGCCGAGCTTGTGACCTACCATGTTTTCAGTAACATAAACAGGAATAAACTTATTTCCGTTGTGAACTGCAACTGTATGTCCTACGAAGTCAGGAGATATCATTGAAGCTCTGGCCCAAGTCTTAACAACTGTCTTCTTGCCGCTTTCGTTCATTGCAAGAATCTTCTTTTCGAGAGAGACAGCGATATAGGGACCTTTCTTAAGTGAACGACTCATAATCTTATTCTCGTGTTAGTGAAATTACTTTTTACGTCTTTCGATAATATACTTGCTTGACTGCTTCTTAGGTGCACGTGTCTTGAGACCCTTAGCATACAAGCCTGTACGTGAACGTGGGTGACCACCAGACTGACGACCTTCACCACCACCCATGGGGTGATCTACAGGGTTCATAACAACACCACGGTTGTGAGGACGACGACCCAACCAACGTGAGCGACCTGCCTTACCTGAAGATTCAAGAGCGTGGTCAGAGTTACCTACGCTACCTACAGTTGCCTTACAAGCACTGAGGATTTGACGAGTTTCACCAGAAGGAAGCTTGATTACGCAATACTTACCTTCACGAGATGTGAGCTGAGCGAAGTTACCTGCTGAACGAACGAGGAGTGCGCCCTGACCGGGACGAAGCTCGATGTTGTGAATCACTGTACCAACAGGGATGTTCTGGAGGGGAAGTGCGTTACCTACTTCGGGTGCAGCTTCAGCGCCTGACATCAACTTGTCGCCAACTTTCAAACCATTGGGAGCAATAATATAACGCTTTTCACCATCTGCGTAGTAGAGAAGAGCGATACGAGCTGAACGGTTAGGATCATACTCGATTGTCTTAACCACTGCGGGTACACCATCCTTCTCACGCTTGAAATCGATGAAACGGAACTTTCTCTTGTGACCGCCGCCGAGGTAACGCATTGTCATCTTACCTACGTTGTTGCGACCACCAGTTGCCTTCTTACCGCAAACGAGAGATTTTTCTGGTACGGATGCAGTAATTTCTTCGAACGTACCAATAACCTTGTGTCTCTGCCCTGGTGTTGTGGGCTTAAATTTACGTACTGCCATTGTTCTTATTAAATATTGCTATAGAAGTCAATTGTTTCGCCCTCCTTAAGAGTTACGAGAGCCTTCTTGAAAGCATTTGTACGACCCTGGATCAAGCCCGCCTTTGTGTAGCGTGACTTATTCTTACCAGCGTAGATCATTGTGTTTACTGATACTACGTTTACACCGTACAAAGCTTCTACTTCCGCCTTAATCTGAAGCTTGTTAGCTTCGGGGCGCACGATGAAGCCAAACTGATTCTGCTTCTCCGTGATACCTGTCATCTTTTCAGTGACGAGGGGCTTTACGATATATGCCATAATCTATTTAGCCTCAATTTACTTTGTTAAACCTGCTTCGATATTTGCAAGCGCGCTTTCAGTTACTACCAATACACCTGCGTTGAGTACGCCGTATGTGTTGATGTCTGAAGCAACGGCAACCTGAGTCTTCTGAAGGTTACGTGCTGACAAATATACGTTTTTATTAATTTCTGAAGTAACCAAAAGCACCTTTTTTTCAGATACCTTAAGATTATTCATCAATTCTACGAATGCCTTAGTCTTGGGAGCTTCGAAAGTGAAGTCTTCAACCACTACGATTGCATTTTCCTGAGCCTTGTAAGAGAGAGCGCTACGACGAGCGAGCTGCTTAACCTTCTTATTGAGCTTGAAATCATAGTTACGGGGCTTAGGACCAAACACGCGAGCACCACCTACGAGCAAGGGTGAGTTGATATCACCACGGCGAGCACCGCCACCGCCCTTCTGACGACCGAGCTTACGAGTAGAACCGCTGAGTTCACTTCTTTCCTTTGACTTAGCTGTACCCTGGCGCTGAGCAGCGAGGTACTGCTTCACGTCGAGATAGATGACGTGATCGTTGGGAGTGATACCAAATACTGAGTCGTTGAGCACAACCTTCTTGCCGGTATCTTCACCCTTAATATTCAATACACTGATTTCCATTACTTTTCAACGATTACGATTGAACCTTTGCAACCCGCAACTGAACCCTTAATGAGAAGGAGATTGTGTTCGGGAATTACCTTTAACACTTGCAAGTTTTGTGTAGTTACGCGATCGCCGCCCATCTGGCCGCCCATGCGCATACCCTTGAACACCTTAGCGGGGTATGAACAAGCACCGATAGAACCCGGCTTGCGTGCGCGGTCGTCCTGACCGTGTGTTGACTGACCAACACCACCAAAACCGTGGCGCTTCATTACACCCTGGAAACCCTTACCCTTAGATGTACCTACTACGTTTACGTAAGTAGCATCGTTGAAGAGTTCAACTGTGAGTGTGTCACCCAAGTTAAATTCCTGGTCAAAACCCTTGAACTCGGCCAAGTGACGCTTGGGGGTAACGCCTGCCTTCTGGAAGTGACCCTTGAGCGCAGCAGAAGTGTTCTTCTCCTTAGCTTCCTGGAAACCTACCTGAACAGCTGCATAGCCATCCTTTTCGACAGTCTTAATCTGAGTTACCACACAAGGACCTACTTCGATAACAGTGCATGGCACATTCTTGCCCTCGGCACTGAACACGGATGTCATTCCGATTTTCTTTCCTAATAATCCTGGCATTTCAGTTTTACTATTAATAAATGTATGTTTTAAAGTTTATTTTTTTTCGTAGCCCATTGCTGGGGCGAAATCCTACGCATCGTAGGGTTGATAATTAGTATAAAAAAGCAGGTTTCAAGCGTTTCCTACTTTTTGCGAGTGCAAATTTACGAACATTTTATAGTTACACCAAGAAAATCAGTGCTTTTCTTAATAATTATTTATCCTACCAATTTATTTGCTAAGTATAGTTGGCAAAAATTTAGTAGTTGAAAATATAATTCTACTATTTTTCTATTTTCAGTGCCTAAAAATTTAAGCCAGTACAGTTCAATGCGTAAGAAAATCCTTATTATGATTTTGACAAAAGAACATAAGAACATATTTTTTCTTCACACAGAATTTGCGTCACACGTAGAGACGTCATATCATGGTGTCTCCCCCGTAGACCATCACATACAAAGCACTCTCCCCTCTTCCGAGACGCCACAATCTGAAAATCCAATACCATATATAATATTGTAGCCACCCCATTTTCGAGACGCCATACTATGACGTCTCTACGTTCAAGAAAAGCGAACCTCAAGGTTGGTTTCCACCTTGAGGTTCGCTTCTTATCACCTACCCTCCCGTACTGGAATTCTCACACGAAGAGGATAGTTACACATGCTAATTAAAATTTCCTATCATTTTTGTTCTTGGCATTCTTACCCGTGGGCTGTTCTATTTTTTTTGGGGGGGTAAGGATGCACCTTAAATTCTCTAACGCACCACAGCACGCACCGCCATCCCGTAGGAACGGCCGCTGCGGCACCAAAAGTAATAGCCCGAGTCGAAGTCAATACTATACGCGCAGTCCGGAGTGTACTCGTCGAGCGAACTCGACCAATAGTAGCCGTCAGAACCGACGCCGACGAGGTTGCTATGGTAGCGATAACCCGCAGCGGGGAGGAAAATGCTGTTACCATTTTTGCCAGTCACTTTAAAACCATTGACACCATTTTGAGTAGTCCTGATCCAAGTACAATTGTCCATGAGTTCTTGCAATTCAGTAGTTGTCGGCATGCGCCACTCGCTACCCATGTTTACATAAGCAGCATCGTCTTCAAGGTCAAGAGTTGTTTTGTTGTCCACAGTGCCGTAATAACTATCGTGGCAATACTTGATTTGAGTGTAGTTACTTCCGTTGCACCATTTATAAGTACCCCAACTATATTCTGATTTTGGAGTCACCTCACCCCAAGCAAAGTAATCGCCGCAAGCTTCGGGGGAATCCGCACCAACATTGCGGTCAGCCCAAAGCGTACCGCTGGGGAGACCGAGATCAACGGCATATTCAGGAATGGTTTTAAACTTTTCACCTTCTGTTAAGGTATAAGCATACGCTGTGCCTGCTACGAAGTTCTTACCCGCTACTTCATACTTGATATACTCACCGTCTTCATCCGACAAGGTAATTTCAAGCGTTTCGCCTACAAGGTTCGTGGGCGCCAACATAAAGTAGATAGTGCTGGTTTCGTTTTCAGCAACCGTAAAGTTGGAGAGGGCGATCGTAAAGGTATTCGTAGTAGAAGTGGCAGTGATGGCGGGATTGACTACGCTCAAGTCCATAGTTCCGACCGTGGTAAATACGTCTGCGTTTGCCTTCAACGCTACGCTTGTCAGTGTCTTCGCTTCGTCCAAATTAGTTTGGAGCATTACCAACGCGCCCATGTGCTGCATGTCAAAAGCGACAGCACCATTAGAGGGAGTCGCTACGCTGGCTGCCATATAGTCGTAAGCACCGAGGTGAGTTGTAGCCGCATTACCATCCTGCGTTTGATCTTCGTATTTCACGGGAATCTTAGTCAAGTCGCGGTTGTAGAAGTTGTAGGGGTAATAAGCAGAATACGTAGCAGAGTGCTTCAGCGCCCAACCGCCACCGTTAAAGGTTGCTGTCTGCATGCCCACACCTTCTTCCATAGCAAAAGAAACTTGGTCGCCCGTGTTGGGGAAGATACCCACGGTGTCGTTCGCAGCCCAAAGGAAATTCACACCGGCGTTGTCAACAACTACCGACGAGCGTGTTGCACCGTCAACTTGAAAGTCCTTACCCGTAATGCTAATGCGTTCCAGCGTCTTACCATTACTAAGATTCAAAGATTCGTCCATCGCTGCGTCTTCACCACACGCTACAAGGGCGGAGAGTGTCAGCAATGCTGTTGTGGTTTTGAAAAATTTATTCATGATTCAATTTATAATAAAGGGTTAAATACTATTGCGTAACAATTCCGCAGGCGCTCTCCCCCTGTTTATAGGGGGAGGGGACCGCCTTGGCGGTGAGGGGGTGCAGAATGCAGTGAGTAATTAGGAGTGAGTAGTTATGCCGTGCAAAACGTCTTCGCACCCCCTCACCAGCAGAGCTGGTCCCCTCCCCCTATAAACAGGGGGAGAGCGCCTGCCGGATTATTCTCCCTCCTCCTTCCAAGGGAACTCCTTTTTCTGCGTTCCCCACGGCATAGGTGGATTTGTAATTGAGGGATTGCCACTGGAGGCTAACACCGATTGGAAGTCAAGATGGAATATCTTAACTTCGGGGCGTAGATACGTCCGTAATTTTGAGTTGTTTTTGTTCATAAAAACATCATGTATTTAAGTGAATATTATTGTTTTAGATAGGGAATAGGCACCTACCGTATAGACACAAAAAAAGCGTGAAGCTTCGCATTGTTGCTCGCTTCACGGTTAGAGGCTCTGGTAAACCCGAATGTCAGAAACGAGCAACGCCAAAGCCCACGCCGATATGTAAAATACATCCAACGTCCATACGGTACTTGGCAAAAGAGCACACCAAGGGTTGTATGGTTTTTGAAGTATGTATAAACACACCACGGGGCATTCACGTTGCTTTGTTTTTTGACATTCAATGAAATTTACCAGATTTCTAACCGTCAAAACCAAAGCGTAGTAAACGCCTTTTATATATGTCTTGCCCCACCCTCCCTTTTTCCTTTCGTCAAGGAAAACGCTCGGCGCAGGACGGTGCCACAGCAGAGTTGAACCGACTCAGAAGCAAATGTTCTTTACAGCGGGACTTTTCACTTGCAGCACAGTTGCAAATTTACACATTTATATTATAGGGAAGAATTATTGAAGAAAAAATTAGGCTATAAAATCGCGCTATCACAATAACCAACAAGAATGGTGAAGCTCGGGTTGAGTCCTCACCATTCTTGTTGGTTATTCTGGTATAATGTCAAAACTGGATGGGAATACATTGCATTCCACAATGAGTACCTCTTGGGTGCTTGAAGTAATCATTGCGCGCCGGTCGGGGCGCTCGTTGATGAGCCAAAGGGGACCTTGAGCATCGCAAAGGAGGAGTGAGGCGAGTTTTTCAAGTCGGGTGCGTTTGCGGTTGGTGAGGTAATCGGAGATGAGTTGCGTGCCCTTCATGCCGAAGGGGGCAAAGCGGTCGCCCTCTTGGGGGGTGCGAACGAAGAGGGGGAAGGTTATTTGGGCGAGGTCGAGACAGGCGATGTTAGGCGACTTGGGGATTTCTGTGAGTTTCGTGCGAGTACAGCGGTGCAGGCGCAGGGTAGCGCCGTTGGGAAGTGTGAGTTCTCCTTCTTCGATGGGAAGTTCAAAATGCGCTATGCGGGGCGGGCGCGGAGCTACGATGAGCGCTTCTCGGTCTCTGACGCAGAGGTATTCGGCAGTTTCATACATCGCCCCTACCCTTTCGGAACACTCTTGGGCTATGGTGCGGCATTGGGAAGGGGTGAAACCGTAGGGGGAGAGGAAGTTGAAGATGAGGGTTTG
>JAZORE010000011.1:0-63073 GCA_045656425.1 Alloprevotella sp. | reverse complement strand
GGTAAACGCCTCTAACTCTATGAATATAAAGATGTTTGAATGGTATAAGCCCCACAGCTTGGATGATTCCCCTGAAAGGGGATAAAGCCATTAGCCCAGGGCAACGCCCTGGGTGTTGTTGCAGTTGAGACTTACGCCCTGAAAGGGCAGAAGCAATTATAAGAGTTTGAACTGCAATGCTTTTGCCCCTTCAGGGCGCAAACCCAAACATCCATAGCCCCAGGGCGTTGCCCTGGGCTGGGTGCTTATTGGCCTTTCAGGCCGTTACTCCTCGAATAGTTTACCGGACACCAATAATAAATTTTAGTACACGAACCGAAGGGCGCGCAAGTCCATTTCATGAAAAGACACGACCATAGTCATTTGTTGAACTATGGTCGTGTCTTTTTATTAACGCAAATTCTTCTCAACTTGTTGCTTAGCAAAGTCGAGGGTGATTTCGTAAGTATCCTTCTTGCTTGAAGGAGCGTCATACATAGCATCAATCATGATGCTCTCAAAGATGGAGCGGAGTCCGCGCGCACCGAGTTTATATTCAAGGGCTTTGTCCACCACATAGTCATAAACTTCGGGATGGATTTCGAGCTTTACACCGTCCATTTCAAAGAGTTTTGTGTACTGCTTGACGATGGAGTTCTTCGGCTGCGTAAGGATGTTGTGCAACGCCTCTTTATCGAGGGGATTGAGGTAAGTGAGCACCGGCAGACGTCCGATAACTTCGGGGATGAGTCCGAAGCTCTTCAAGTCCTGCGGACGGATGTACTGCATGAGGTTTGAAGGATCGAGCTTGCGCACATTCTGCACAGAGTCAAAACCCACGGTGTGGGTATTCATGCGCTGGGCAATCTTCTTCTCAATGCCGTCAAAGGCACCACCGCAGATGAAGAGGATGTTGCGGGTATCTACCTTTACATAGTCCTGGTCGGGGTGCTTACGTCCACCCTTTGGTGGAACATTAACAATGGAACCTTCAAGGAGTTTGAGCATCGCCTGCTGCACGCCTTCTCCGCTCACGTCACGCGTGATACTGGGGTTGTCGCTCTTGCGGGCAATCTTGTCAATCTCGTCAATGAAGATGATGCCACGCTCAGCTTCTGCCACATTGTAGTCAGCCACTTGAAGCAAACGTGAAAGGATGCTTTCAACGTCCTCACCCACATAACCAGCTTCGGTGAACACCGTTGCATCAACAATCGTGAAGGGCACGTCAAGGAGCTTGGCAATAGTGCGCGCAAGGAGCGTCTTACCTGTACCCGTAGAGCCCACCATGATGATGTTTGACTTCTCAATCTCTACACCGTCGTCATCAATCGACTGACTAATGCGCTTGTAGTGATTGTAGACAGAGACGGCAAGGTAGCGCTTGGCATCGTCCTGACCAATAACGTATTGGTCAAGATGCGCCTTAATCTCGGCAGGTTTGGGGAGTTTCTTCAACTCCTTAGTAGGCGCATTGCGCTTAGCACCCTTTCCCGGAACTCCATCCAAGATTTCGGAAGCCATACGGATGCAGTCGTTGCAAATGGCGCCGTTTACCCCTTGGATGAGCAATCCAACTTCCGACTCTGGGCGACCACAAAAGTCGCATTGTCGCTTCTGTTTCTTCATAGTGGATTACTTTCTAAGCAACACCTTGTCAATCATGCCATACTCCTTCGCCTCTGCCGCGGTCATCCAATAGTCGCGGTCAGAATCCTGCCACACCTTGTCGAAGTCGGTGTGTGAGTGGTCAGCAATAATGGTGTAAAGTTCCTTCTTGAGCTTGAGGATTTCGCGTGCAGTAATTTCAATGTCACTCGCCTGACCTTGTGCACCGCCAAGAGGTTGATGAATCATCACGCGTGAGTGAGTCAACGCCGAGCGCTTGCCTTCCTGTCCGCTTACGAGGAGCACAGCAGCCATAGAAGCAGCCATACCTGTACAAATCGTTGCTACGTCAGAAGAGATAAACTGCATGGTGTCGTAAATACCCAAACCGGCATATACAGAACCACCAGGAGAGTTGATGTAAATAGAGATATCCTTACCAGGGTCGCAAGAGTCGAGGTAGAGAAGCTGTGCCTGAAGCGTATTGGCGGTGTAGTCGTCAATCGCCGTGCCGAGGAAGATGATGCGGTCCATCATGAGGCGCGAGAAGACGTCCATCTGAGTCACGTTAAGTTGACGTTCTTCGAGGATGTAAGGGTTGAGGTACTGATTCTGCACCTTCATCACATCGTCAAGCACCATAGAGTTGATGCCCACGTGCTTGGTAGCGTATTTGTAAAAGTCGTTCATGTTCATAACTTTAAGATTGGAGAAAAAAGGAGTTGGCAGTCAGGCGTTAAGTCATTTTGTGTATTAACTCCTGCACTCCCAACTCCTCATTATGGGTTAGATAATATTAGTTTTCAAACAACTTACCGAACTCTTCTGCTGAAACAGCCTTGTGGTTCAAGTTGAGCACGTTCTTCAACGCTGCAACGAGCTTTGTTTCGATGCTACGTTCGATGAGTGACTGTGCCTGCTGCTTGTTCTTGAGCATTTCTTCAGCATAGTTTTCGAGGTACTCAACGGGAACGTTGTTCATGCCGTACTGAGCGAACTGCATGCGAGCAGCTTCAACTGCAGCAGCCTTAACGTCAGCCTGTTCGAGCTTGATATCGTTAGCCTTAACGAGCTTTTCCTTAATGAGGTGCCACTTGAGTTCGTTGATTGAAGCTTCGAAGTGTTCTTCTACGTATGCTTCGCCCTTTTCCTTATTGTTGTTGAGCATTACCTTCTTGAGGACTTCGTTGGGGAATTCAACTTCACCCACCTTAGCTTCGCAATAAGCGCGGAGGTCGAGGAGGAACTTGTAGTCAGAATCCAAAACGTGTTGTGCCTGGATGCCTTCCTTCACCTTTGCACGGAATGCTTCTTCGCCTTCTACAGCGCCTTCGCCAAATACTGCGTTGAAGAATTCCTGATTGATTTCAGCGGGTACGAAACGGCTGATTTCGTTCACCTGGAAGCTGAAGTCACCTGTGTATTGAGCAACTTCTTCCTTCTTCACCTTCAAGAGAGAAGAAACTTCTGCTTCGTTGCCTTCGTATGCCTTAGAGGGATTGATAACGAGGATGTCGTTCACCTTAGCACCATTGAAGAGTGCCTTCTGTTCGTCGTTCTTGAAGTAAGTAGGCATGAGGCTTGCGTTTTCTACAACCACACCGCCTTCAACGGGCTGACCGTTTTCGTCGAGCTGAGCGAGGATACCGCGAAGGATGTCACGTTCTTCATAAGTCTGAACGTTTTCGGGGTGACCAGCCTGCTGCGCCATGCGCTTCACCTGAGCGTCAACCATTTCTTCAGTTACGTTGATGTCGTAGTAATCAACAGTGTCGTTAGAAGAGAGTTCTACGTTCATTTCGGGTGAAAGACCGAGGTCGAAGTGGAGCACGAAGTTATCATCCTTTTCGATATCAACCTGATCATCGTGAGCGATAGGTTCGCCAAGCACGTCGAGGTTGTTTTCCTGGATGTAAGCATAGAGCTTTTCGCTGATCAACTTCTGTACTTCTTCAGCCTTGATCTGAGTGCCGTACATCTTCTTAACCATACCAGCAGGTACGTGGCCAGGACGGAAACCGGGCATCTGCACCTTCTTCTGTGCTGTCTGAAGACCCTTCTTTACGTTTGCTTCGTAATCAGCCTTCTCAATATTAAGAGTAAGTACACCAGTTACATTACCTGTCTTCTCAAAAGTAATATTCATTTTAGTTTTTGTTTATGGAAAGTTTATAATATTTGCGGACGCAAAATTAGTATATTTTTTTGAGATACCGTATTTTGCGATCTAAAATTCTATCACCAATACACATTTTTATATAATTTTGCAGAAGAGTCTCCGACCTCTTAACCTTACAACCTCAAACCTCATAACCTATTGAACTATGCTTCAATTCCCCAATTGCAAGATAAACATTGGTCTTAACATCCTGCGTAAGCGTGAGGATGGTTATCACGACCTTGCCACCGTCTTCTACCCTATTCCCCTGCACGACAACCTTGAAATCAAGCGCCTCAGTGAACAGGACGAACCTTACCGTCTGTTGCTCTCGGGTAACAAAATTGAGGGCAACCCTGAAAGCAACTTAATCGTGCGTGTGTACAACGATTTGAAGCAGGAATTTAACCTTCCTCCGCTTGACATCCACCTCTACAAGCGCATTCCTACGGGAGCCGGACTTGGTGGCGGAAGTAGTGATGCAGCGTATATGATAAAGATGCTTAACGAGGAGTTTTCGCTTGGGTTTACCAACGAAGAGATGGAGCGTCGCATAGCACCCTATGGTGCTGATTGCGCCTTCTTTGTGCGTGAGCAACCAGCCTTTGCCACAGGTATTGGCGACCAACTTACCCCCATTAACCTTTCGCTCAAGGGTTACCACCTCCTCTTGGTAAAGCCCGACGACTTCGTTTCTACAAAAGAAGCTTATGCGGGCGTAGTGCCTCAAGCACCTGAACACGACCTTATGACTGCTATCCAAGCACCTATCGAAACGTGGCGCACGACCATCGTAAACGACTTTGAGCGAAGCGTATTCGTTTCTCACCCACGCATCGCTGCAATCAAGCAAACGCTTTACGACATGGGCGCCATCTATGCCGCCATGAGCGGAAGCGGAAGCACTGTTTTCGGAATCTTCAAGAGCGAACCAATGGAGTACGAAGAAGTATTCAAAGATTGTTTCACCTTCCACACGGCTCACCTCGTATGATTTTCTATTTTTCAGGAACGGGCAACAGTCGGTATGTCGCAAAGCACCTTGCCACACTCACCAATGACACGCTCATCTCCATTACCGACAAAGATTTGTCCGCCACGCAAGATGCGCGCATTGGACTTATTTTCCCCGTCCACGCATGGAGTGCTCCGAAGCTAATGGAGGATTTTCTCGTTCACCAACTCCCCCACCTCATTCAGCACCCAGCACCTTATATATATATGGTGTGCACCTGTGGAGACGATATAGGCAAGACACACAAGATTGTAGCACAACTGCTTAAGAAGTCAGGATATACCCTCTCATCAGCCTTCTCTCTCATCATGCCCGATTCGTATATCGGACTACCGGGATTTGATGTTAATTCCGACGAGATAGAACTCCGCAAGGTGCAAACGTCGCTCAAATTGCTCCCCAGCATTGCGGAAGACATCCTCAACAATGCCGTTGTAGAACGAGTAAAACAAGGACCTTTTCCTTGGTCGAAGAGTTACATCCTTCGTCCCCTCTTTTACCGCTATTTCGCTGGCGTTCGCCTTTTCCGCTCTACGGAGAAATGCACGGGGTGTGGGCGTTGCAAAAAGATTTGTCCGCTGGGTAACATCAGCATTGAGAACAAACGCCCCACATGGGGCACGCAATGCGCCAACTGCTTGGCATGCTACCACATTTGCCCCCATCGTGCTATTGAGTATGGCAAGTACAGCAAGGGCAAAGGTCAGTACAAACTTCTCATTGAAAAATAAGCGAAGGCGCCCCGCAAAGGAGGCGCCTTCATCTGTATTATACGCTAGAGGAAAGAGTGGATGGATTAGGCTTTGTAAATATTGGTGTCCGGTAAATACAGATAACTCATTCTTTGATGGATCGTTGTACTCATACAAGACCCCTTATAGATATTCAACCGAAAGAAAATGAGAATTTCTATGTTTAAGAGAACACGAATTTCACGAATAACACGAATCTTCATGCGGGATGAATATTTCTTAATCAGAGGCGAATAACACGAATGCCATCCGGATGGAATTCGTGCAATTCGTATGCGATAAGCAAAGATAACACCCCGCAAGGATTCGTGTTATTCGTGCAATTCGTGTTCTCTAAAATAAAGAGATACATTTTACCGGACAGCAATACTTTGTAAACAGAACTCACAAGACGCAGCTCACAATTCCCTCAAAACTATCGGCATATTGAATAGCGTCTATGTATTGATTTAATGAAGGATATTCCATTGATACTGAATGACTTTTATTGGCAACTTACGTGCATCACATCAGACGCGCCAAAGAATAATCATCTAAGCCAAGAATACCTTGACGATAAAGACTCCGCAAGTGACTCTCCAAAGCATTACTCTTAAGCGCATTGAATAATGGTTTCAATACTTGCTTTTCAAAATCCACCTGTCTCTGTTGTGCCATCTGAATCAGCCTTCCATTCTTATTCTCTCCTGCCTCAAGCGTCTCACCTTTCGACATAACATACATCATAAGAATATAGTGCGCTAAAGCATCCGAACACGCAAAGACATACGCAGGTTGTTCCACACAAAATTCGCCACTCTTGAATCCTTCAGCAACAGGTTCGTCCTTCCAATTCAGCAAATAAGGAGGTTGTGAAAAATCAGCGAGCGAGGAGAACGAATGGTGAAGCTCTTTCGTCTGACGATTGTAGTGGAACACCACTGTATCTCCATACGCCACCCACTTAACATTCTGCTTTCCTACACGCCAAGCCGCAACAAAGGTGGCAAATGAACCTTCATCATAGAATTTCGTTTGAAACATGCCTCCCTGTTGTTGGGAGAGGACTTCATGTGCTTCATAAAAGGGATTCCATATGCCTTCTAACCAAGCAGCAAATTCATCAAAGGAGGACATTGGTGCTTCAGGTGTTTCACCTACAAGATACTGTGCCCAACGGTCGGCAAATACGCCTCCCCCACCAGCACCATCACTAATGGCAATCATCAGTTCTGAACCTCTTGAAGCGTCCTCGCAGATAGTGTTTCCCAGTTCGGGTTTTGCAACCGAAATAGCTTTCAAATGTGGTTTCATTGTTGCTGAATATTTGTGGGTGTACCGATGTCCATAATCTTTACCAACTGCTCCATGTCCGCATTCACACTCATCGCCACCAATCGCTGATCCATAGGAATATTTTTCATTGTTGCGATACGCTCATTGTATACTTGTGGAAGCAAACTCGAGAGGTCAAACAATTCTGTAGCATATCTATTGCCATTCAGTTCTGCCTTATCTACGGGGAAGGTCAATGACTCTGTTTGTCGAGGCACAATATGAACGTTAAACATAAGTACGTTACCATCAGTTGTGTAGAGCGCCTTAATTTCGTTCGCTAACTGCATACGCTCAGCGTGGGAAGAGTTATTAAACTCGCCATCCGTAATATTGATAATGGTGGGCGGATAACATGTGTCGTCGTGATCGGCAATCCATTCCTCTGCCAAGCGCTTAGCTTTCTTCAGCGCAAGATGATAATTGGTTGCCCCTCCGTCACTACGCGCTTCTAACCATTGAGGTTCCATTACCGTGCGCTCCACTAACTTACCACGAATTCTTACCTGCTTCTTGATTTCACGTTCCTTGAAAGGATTGTTCAGCAATTCCTCTGGTGAAACAAAATCTCGACCTGCCAACTGACCGCTCCAAGCACTATACACATTACTACCATAACCGATTACAGCAATGTCAAAATAGTGGCGCGTTTCGTTCATCTTGATACAACGATTCACAAGGGCATAAATTTGAGAATTAAGAATCTGCTCCACCGCTCCTGCACACGTCATATCTTGACCGTAAAGGTTTGTAAAGTTGCCCATAGAGGCTGAATGGTCTACCAAGAAGATAAAAGCAGTGGGCGTTTCGCGCGTAATCTGTGCCGTATAAGGAGTATGAAGTTTGATATTTGGTTGCGCAGTTGCTGATGGTTTAACCGTAGGTAGCGCAATTCCGAAACTTGCTATATTTGTAATCATGGAGAGCGGAATAAAATGCTTCACCAAGACCTCTGCTTGAAAAAATTCGCGCTCATCATCGTCTAAACTAAAGTGATTCGGTTGTTTGACGGAATCAAAATGAATACGCTCTAAGTCACAAAGATTACCGCCTATCTGTGCTCCATTCTTTACCGCATTTCGGTCGGCAAAGAGAGTGTCTTGCAACTTCACAACATCCAGCGAAATTTCCAAAATCACGGGGTTAGAAATTCTTCCATCCTGTTGCGCTACATACATCATGGGGTGATTGCGCGTAAATGAAGCACGCACATAGTGGTGATGATTTCTTCTACGGTCAAGGCTACGAGAAGTCAAATCTCCCCCAGGCTTTGTGATGCAAATATTCTTTTCTTCACAATCCGCCCACGAATGCAATCCACCATTATCTACAATAGATTGCAGGTTATCGCGGTCGGTAAAATGGTAGAGCGTCTTAATTCCCTTTTGGGTCAACAAATCTATATATGCTTGAGCATTAGTTTTCATTGTATGGTAGGTTTAGGGAGAATAAATGTAGGTAATTGTTTATTTAAGGTTAATCAAAGAGCGTCAATTGCTCGGGGGGATTCGGTTGCTCTGCCACTTGTACATCAACATCCTCATAGGGATAAATTCCTTCAGCAAAAGCCTTTACTAAGGAGGCATGTGAGAGTGGTTTGGTGGGATTGTCCACATCCGCATTCGTGTCGTAATCGAGCAGGACAATGGTTTGTTGCTTTGAAGCCTCACGCAAGCGCTCAATAATGTGCAATGCCTTATGTTCAAGCATCCAGCGGTAAGTAGGTATATAAATGCGCTTGCGAGCTTCAATGTAGGAAAGAATTTCTGTGCCTTTCACACCATAACGATGACCAAGCGGACGTCCAAACTTACGCACCGTGCGCTTAATATTGCGCATCGTGTCATTTTGAAACATGGAGACATCCACATCGGCTGACTCAAAAACCTTCAAGCCTTGCCAAATAGCTTCTACACACGTAGCCGTCATCCCATTTGAGTTTGGAATGGGAATTCCTCCATGCGGATAAAATGGGCTTAACTTTGCTAAACCATCAGTAGCCTTGCTGGTTACATCTGCGATGATGATGTTGCTACCATATTTCTTCTTCAGCGTTTCAGGTTTGCAGCGCTTATTTTCTATAACAATCATAAAAGTTCTTAAATTGTCTTTGTAAAATTATATAAAAGGTTCGAGATAAATGACACTTACTATTCATTCTATTTTTATGAATCTACACCAACCTACTACCTGTATATAAATATAATCAGTTTTGAATGTTACCATTCAAGAGGAGCATCTGTTTACAACGCGGAAGCATCCACTTCTCACCTTCTAAACTGGGAGCACAAGGCGTAGCCCGACGTCCCCGTCGCGGTAGTTGGGAGTGATGCCGTCACGGCAGGAAAGACGACAGAACCTCGAATCAAAGCCCCACCCTCCCCCACGAATCACGCGGTCGCAACCTGAAGCGGGTCCCTCTGGATTATGCTGAGGAGAACTTGCGTAGTAATTATCATCATACCAATCACGACACCACTCCCAAACATTACCCGTCATATCGTACAAACCCAATTCATTAGGGAGTTTCTGACGGACGGGATGTGTTTCGTATTTTGAATTATCATAGTAACATGCCACACGACCCAAATCATTGCCGCCAGCATACTTATACCCCTTAGACTTCTTACCGCCACGCGCAGCATATTCCCATTGAGCCTCCGTGGGGAGACTGAACTTTTGCCCCGTTTGTTGGTTGAGTTTATTGATAAACTCTTGACAATCATTCCATGAAACGTTATCAACAGGACGTTGAGCGTTGCCCTTATAATAAGAAGGATTATCACCCATAACTTCGTACCACAATTCTTGAGTAACCTGCGTTTCTGCTATATAGTAACCATCAAGTGAAACTCTATGTGCAGGTATTTCATCATCATAAGCCTCACTATCATTATCGGGCGCACCCATCATAAACGAGCCACCCTCCACATAAATCATCTTAAAGGCAACGCCCTTTACGGCAAAGGTACACTCTGCGGTATTCGCTTGTTGATGTGCATTTAGTGAGATTTGAGGGTGCTGAATTTGCTTCTGTAAAGAAGTTATTTTGAAATCTTGAGTGGGCGGCGGAAGCAACATCAAGCGGTTTTCGCAACGCTGAAGATGCCCTTCGGAAAGCGCTATCAAGAACAAGCCATAGAGGCGCTGCACATTCGAATCGTGACACCATTTCACGATCTCAGGAAGCACCTTACTTGCCGAAAGGTTCTGATAATCTGCTTCAGAAAAGAGCAAGCGGTCTTTTGCGCCATGCGTCTTGAGCAACTTCGGATTCAGTGCAATCAAGTAAAGCGAGAGATTGATGTTCACCAAGGGGAAGTCGTCAATCTGCTCACCAAAGGGCATTTCCGAACGACGGGGATGACGAAAGGCGGGAGTGCCCGCTTCTCTCGAAGTCGTGCCCTGCATACTGGGCACATAAAGTCCGTCATAATCCACCAACACCATTGAACCATCGGCACGCACCATGATATTATCGGGCTTGATGTCGCCATGCGCAAAAGGTTGATTGACCAACCACGATGCCATCACCGAGAATTTGTATGCCACAAGGTGTAAACGTTCAGGGTCGCGCTCTGCCAACTCATTCACATAGACATCAAGCGTCTTTCCCTCCACCCACGGCATGAGCAATACGGGAAAGGCGTGTTCATAATCACCTGCCCAAATGGCATTATCCAAGTATTTCAAACGAATGAAGTAAGACGAATCTACATAGCGCAACTCTGCCTCAATCTGTCGGTAAGCCTCCGCACGCCCCTCCTGATGACGCGTAAAGCATTTGAGAGCGAAAAGCTCTCCTGTCTCTTCATGCTTCATCTTAAAGACTACGGCATAATTACCACTTGACATCGCCACCGAGCGCCCCATCTTCACAGGGCGTAATGCCTGCAACGCTTCTGCTTCAAAGCTATCGGCATATTGAATAGCGTCTATGTATTGATTTAATGAGGGATATTCCATAAGGATTATAATTTATGCAGAAACACTTGTTTGTTGGTACATTCTCTAAATACGTTACAAATATACAATGTATATTATTAGGATGAAAATATACATTCCTAAAAATGTTGACAAAGAGGCGAGCAAACCGCTCATTAAGGAACGAGCGAAGGCACCCCTAATGCGAGGTGCCTTTATTCGTATATATTGGCTTTAGAGCGTGCCCTACGAACCATGTTTGAGTTGCTACAAAAACGAAATGGGAAACCGTGAAAACTAAGTCCGAGATAATTTGAAATAACTCCGAGTTTGTTTGAAATAAGTCCGAGTTAGTTTTCGGCACTTCCGCACTTAAAATAACAACCGAAGATTTGTCTATTCCTAAGCTTTTACCCCATTAAAGAAATGCGCAACAATAGCTCGTCTTCAAGCAATTTAATACGTTTATCCTTCACCGAAATTACATTTTCGCTCACCAAGGCGGAGATGGTTCGGATGGCGTTGCTCGTCGTCATATTTGAATAATCAGCAAGTTCCTGACGCGTCAAATCAAGATCAATAAAACCCTCTGTATCAAGTCCAAAAGCCTCACGCATTGTAAGTAATGATTCAGCAATGCGCCCACGCACATGTTTTTGCGTGAGACTCACCATACGCTTGTCTGACACCCCTAAATCCTTCGCTAATTCCTCTACAAAAAATTTCATCACCGAGGGACACTTAGCCATAACCTGATGAATAAGATTCATGGGAACACAGCAGATTGTGGCAGGACCAAAAGCCGCAGCACCTGTAACATAAGGTTCGTGCGCCAAAGAAGCGCGATAACCAAAGAAGCTCCCGGCGCCCAACATACGCATAATTTGGCAACGACCACAAACGCCTTGACGATAGACTTTTACGGCACCATCAAGCACCACATAGAGATGGTTAGGACTTTCCCCTTCGTTGTAAATCGGTTCGTGGCGCTTATACTCAACAACTTCCGCGCTACGCTCCAACATCCTGCGCTCCTCCATAGGAAGCAAATCAAGCAATGGGGAAAGCGCATGAACCACCTCTGGGGTAATAGAATTTTGCTGACGAATATACATGTCTTTATAACGTAGTTTTTGTGTTTAGTTTCAAGGTAGAATAGTGCCAGAACCAACGAAAGTATGGCACTAAAAAGTCGTCATAATTCAATATCTTGCACTTCAAAAAAAGCGACAAGAGCTATTCATAAATTATGTTCTTAAACATAAATTTCCGCAAATGTAATGCGCTTTTTTGGGGTGGGCAAGATTTATCCACAAAATGTTTTATTGAGATTGCAAAATAAGGCGATTATAGCGCCATAGAACCACTTTTCAAAGGGTTTTAGGGCAAAAATTGCGTATTAGAGCCCCATTTCGCAAAGCAAATGTATTTTTTTCTTAAAAAATCTTTGGGGATACACAATTTATAAGTATTTTTGACCTGAATTGTAAACAGCAATTATCAAAACCATAAAAAACTATATTCATGGCGTACTTAAAATTTGACAGAACGCAGATGACGAATCTTCAAGACTCACTCTTCAAGGAGTTCTTGATTACGAATCAGTCAGGAGCGTATTGTTCCACCACTTTGGTAGGGTGTAACATTCGTAAGTACCATGGTCTTTTGGTAGGTCCCGTACCTGCTATTGACGATGAAAACCACGTATTGCTCTCTTCACTTGACGAGACGGTTATTCAACATGGTGCAGAATTTAATCTTGGTTTACACAAGTATCAGGGTGAAAACTATAGCCCGAAGGGACACAAGTACATCGTAAGTTTTGAATGGGACAAGGTGCCTACTTGGACATACCGCATTGGTGGTGTATTGTTGAAGAAGGAAATCTGTTTCCGCTCTGACCACTTCCGTTTGTACATTCGTTACACGTTGCTTGAAGCTCACTCTGCAACTACGCTCCGCTTGAAGCCTTATTTGGCGTTCAGAAGTGTGCGTCATTGGACACAAGAAAATGGTAAGGCAAACACAGGTTATCAATCCATCGAAAACGGTTTGAAGATGTGCCTTTACGAAGGTTATCCCGAATTGTTCATGCAGACGGATGCGCCTTGCACTTACCACCACGAACCGAACTGGTACAAGGGCCTTGATTACCCGAAAGAACGCGAACGCGGCTACTACTCTTCTGAAGACCTCCTCGTGCCAGGTTACTTGGAAATGCCCATCAAGAAGGGTGAAAGCATTATCTTCACCGCTTCGCTTCGCGAAAAGGAACCTGCGCTCTTGAAGCCCCTCATGGAAGAAGAAATGGCAAAGGCTGCTCCTCATGATAGCCTCTACCACTGCCTCGTTCACGCAGCTCATCAGTTCCGCGTACAGAAGGAAGGCGAAGAATACATCCTTGCGGGTTATCCTTGGTTCAAGAGTCGTGCGCGCGACCTCTTCATTGCACTTCCTGGTTTGACACTCTCAATCGGCGAAAACGAAGCCTTTGAAACCTACATGCGAACTACTGAAAAGGCGCTTCGCAACTTGATCAACAACGAACCTATCAGTGTTGACATCCATGAAATGGAGCAACCCGACACTGTGCTTTGGGCCATCTGGTGTATCCAGCAATACGGCAAGTATGTAGGTCGTCAGAAGTGTTACGAAAAGTACGGCGCTTTGCTTAAGGACCTCGTGAAGTACTTGATGAATGGCGGACATTCTAACCTCTTCCTCCACGACAACGGACTCCTTTACAGCAACGGACGCGACAAGGCTGTGACTTGGATGAACTCTACTTACAACGGTCGTCCCATTACACCTCGCTCAGGTTACATCGTTGAATTCAACGCTTTGTGGTACAACGCCATCAAGTTCTACCAGCAGATGTTGAGTGAAACTCCCGGACCTGAAAACGAAATCTACGCTACTGAGTGTGAAGAGCTCGCCCAGAAGTTGCAACAGTCGTTTAAGAACGTATTCCTCAACGAACACGGATACCTCCTCGACTATGTTGACGGTCAGATGCAGGATTGGAGCGTTCGCCCCAACCAAATCTTCGCTATCGCCCTCGATTTCTCACCGCTTGACCTCAAGGAACGCAAGCGTGTTCTCGACATTTGCACTCGCGAATTGGTAACACCGAAGGGTGTACGCTCACTCTCGCCAAAGAGTGGTGGTTACAATCCTCTCTACGTAGGTCAGCAGACACAGCGTGACTTTGCTTACCACAACGGTACGGCGTGGCCCTGGCTCACAGGTTTCTACCTTGAAGCATACTTGCGTATATATAAGATGAGTGGTGTAAACTTTATCGAGCGCCAGTTGATTGGTTTCGAAGAAGAACTCTTCTACCATTGCGTAGGTACAATTCCCGAACTCTTTGACGGTAATCCCAGATTCTCTGGTCGCGGTGCCATTTCATTTGCCATGAACGTAAGCGGACTCTTGAGAGCCATCAACATTCTTGACAAGTACACTCGCGAGTAAAGAGAAGACCTACCGTCAGAAAAGACGTTAATAATTAACTCATTTAGATTAACAACCCACCTCTGCAACTGCCATCAGTTGCAAGTTGCAGAGGTTAAACATAAGAAACCATGAAAGTATTAATGTTCGGTTGGGAATTTCCTCCTCATATCTTAGGTGGTCTTGGTACAGCCAGTTATGGTTTGACCAAGGGATTGTCCCTTCAGTCCGACATGGAAATTACCTTCTGCTTGCCCAAACCATGGGGTGACGAAGACAAGAGTTTCATGAATATCATCGGTATGAATGAAACACCTGTTGTTTGGAAGGACGTTAGTTGGGAATATGTAAAAGAACGCATCGGACACAAGTGCGATCCCCAAACTTACTTCGACCTCCGCGACCACATCTACGCTGACTTCAGCTACAGATACACGGATGATCTTGGTTGCATCAACTTCTCAGGTAGATATCCCGACAACCTCCACGAAGAAATCAACAACTACTCCATCGTAGCGGGTGTTATTGCGCGTCAGCAACAATATGACATCATCCACGCTCACGACTGGTTGACCTACCCTGCAGGTATTCACGCGAAGAACATTTCTGGAAAGCCCTTGGTAATCCACGTTCACGCTACAGACTTCGACCGCTCAAGAGGTAATGTAAACCCCACGGTGTATAGCATCGAAAAGGATGGTATGGACAACGCTGACTGCATCATGTGTGTGTCTGAACTCACTCGCCAAACGGTTATCAAGCATTACCATCAAGATCCTGCAAAGTGCGTAACCATGCACAATGCGGTTTACCCCTTGGAACCCGAAATTCAGGAAATCATCAAGAAGGGTCGCACCAAGAAGGATAACAATGAAAAGGTGGTAACCTTCCTCGGACGTATCACCATGCAGAAGGGTCCCGAATACTTTGTTGAAGCAGCAGCCCTCGTACTTCAGCGTACACACAACATCCGTTTCTGCTTCGCAGGTTCAGGAGATATGCTTGAAGAAATGATTGAACTCGCAGCTCAACGCGGTATTGCTGATAAGTTCCACTTCCCAGGCTTCATGAAGGGTAAGCAAGTATATGAAACATTCCGTGATAGCGATGTTTACGTCATGCCCTCTGTTTCAGAACCCTTCGGTATCTCACCGCTTGAAGCCATGCAGTGTGGTGTTCCCTCTATTATTAGTAAACAAAGTGGATGTGCAGAAATTCTCGATAAGTGTATCAAGACCGACTATTGGGACATTCACGCTATGGCAGACGCCATGTATTCAATTTGCACAAACGAAGGCCTCTACGAATACCTCAAGGTTGAAGGTATTAAAGAAGTAGACGAAATCACCTGGGAAAAGGTGGGTCATAGAATTCGTAAGTGCTATGATGAAACCATTGAACGCTTTAACAGACACTAAAAAAACTATCCACAACTATGAAAACTGTTTGCTTATATTTTGAAATTCACCAAAATATCCACTTGAAGCGCTACCGTTTCTTTGATATCGGTACTGACCACTATTATTACGATGACTATGAAAATGAGCGTTCAATTACTGAAACTGCTGAACGTTCATACGAGCCCGCCCTCAAGGCGCTCCTTGAAATGGCCGACATGTATGGCGATTACTTCAAGTGTGCCTTCTCACTCTCAGGTTGCGCTATTGAAATGCTTGAAACATACGCGCCTCAGGTCATCGAACTCCTTCAGGAACTCAACAATAAGGGTTGCGTAGAATTCCTCGCAGAACCCTATTCTCACGGTTTCTCATCTATCAAGGATGCAGAATGCTTCAAGGAAGAAGTAGACCGCGTATGCAAGAAGATCAAGGCGCTCTTCGGTCAGACGCCCAAGGTATTCCGCAACTCTGCCCTCATCTATTCAGATGAAATTGGCGAACTCGTTGCCGACATGGGCTTCAAGGGCATGCTCGCAGAAGGCGCTAAGCAGGTACTCGGTTGGAAGAGTCCCCACTTCGTTTACGCTTGCAACCGCAACCCGAACCTCAAGCTGCTCCTCCGCGACCACAGCCTCTCAGAAGATATCTCTTACCGCTTCAACGACTCTTCATGGAGCGAATATCCCCTCTTCGCTGACAACTATGCACAGTGGATTGCCAACCTCCCCGAAGAAAGCCAGGTTATCAACCTTTTCATGGAACTCTGCGCACTCGGTATCTTCCAGCCCCTCTCTTCAAACATCCTCGAGTTTATGAAGGCACTTCCCGCTCAGCTTAAGGAACGCGGTATTACCTTCTCTACTCCTTCAGAAATCTGCTCTAAGATCAAGTCTGTAGGTACAATCGATGTACCCTACCCCACATCTTGGGTAGACGAAGAACGCGACCTCTCACCCTGGTTGGGTAATGTGATGCAGCAGGAAGCATTCAACAAGCTCTACAGCGTAGCTGAACGCGTACGCATCTGCAACGACCGTCGCCTCAAGCAAGACTGGGACTACCTCCAGGCATCTAACAACTTCCGCTTCATCTCAACAAAGCCCAATTCTTACGGTGCTTACCGCGGTATCTACGATTCTCCCTATGATGCGTTCACAAACTACATGAACATCATTGGTGACTTCGTAACACGCGTGAATAACATCTATGGCGGTATGGAAAACGAAGAACTCAACTCGCTCCTTACTACCATCAAGAATCAAGATGAAGAACTCGCCGTTAAGGAAAAGGAAATCAAGAAGTTGAAGCAAGTAGTTGCAAAGCTCGGTGGCACAGAAGCTCTTGAAGAACCCAAGGCTGAAGCACCCACTGCTCCTGCAAAGAAGGCTGCCCCTAAGAAGTGTGCAACTAAGAAGACTGCCGAAAAGAAGGAGGATGCTCCTGCAAAGAAAGCAGCACCTAAGAAGGCTACAGCAAAGAAGTAATCTTCAAATACTAAATCAAGCAAAAGGTAGGGACATCCCTGCCTTTTGTTGTATATTACAACCACCTCTACCATTAAAATTGATAGCGACAAATCATCATAAAAGAAAGAGACACTTGTAAAAGGACAAACATTATTTACCACAAAACTTATTATATGTGAAATATTATTTTTAACTTTGCAGAAACAATGTATGTTACTTTTTATAGGGTAGAAATATACTAATAATACACATATGAAGAAATTATTTTTCCTCCTCGCCACAGCACTTGTTGCATTTTCATCCTGTAACACTCAGGAGAAAGTTGTTTACTTTCAAGACATTCAAAATGCAGAGGTAGTACAAGCTCAAGCTGTTGAAAACCTTAAGTTCCAACCTGGCGACCGTTTAACGATTGTTGTTACCAGTAGTTTAACTCCAGAGGACGCAGTTGGTTACAACCTTCCTATCGTTACGATGCAAGCTGGTGCCATCAATGGCATGAACTATTCCAACCAAATGTCTTTCTACACCGTAGAACCTAATGGTACTATTGATGTTGCTGGTTTGGGAACTATGACTATTGCAGGCAAGACAAGAGCTGAAGTAACTGAAGAACTTCAAAATAAATTGAGAAATGGTTTGTTGAACGATGCTATTGTTTCTGTTAATCCTGTCAACCAATACATCAACATTCTCGGTGAAGTAAAGACTCCCAATAGATATTTGCTCAATAAGGATAACATCACAATCCTTGAAGCCATCACAATGGCTGGAGACCTTACAATTCAAGGTGACCGTAGCAGAATTCTTGTAATGCGTAATGAAGATGGTCAAGTAAAGAACTATTATGTAGACCTTCGTTCAAAAGACATTCTTTCTTCACCTGCTTATTACTTGAAGCAGAACGACGTAGTTTACGTACAGCCCAACGAAGTTAAGAGCAACAACTACGTAAACAATGGTAACAGCATCCGCCAGATTTCAACATGGCTCTCATTGTTGTCATTCATCACAACAACTATCATCTTGATTAAGAACTGGTAATCAACCCCACATTTAATAATATAAGGCGCAAGACTTGACTCTTGCGCCTTTCTTTTTGTCCTCCAATCCCCCACCTACACCCCATTAGAACTTCCAACACAGAACTTTTCAATGTATAGCACTAAATGCTCAAAGAGATTCCCAAAACAATCTCCCAGATATTTTGAACTAATCGGGAGATAATTCAAAATATCTGGGAGATCGTTTTTAGCAAAAGGGATAGTTATTCAAAAGATTCAAAAATAGGATTCGGGAATATGTCTGTTGATAAAGACAACTCTCACTTCAGTTCTCAGATACCTATTTTGATCTCCCTACGTTCTCATTGCTAATCAAGTTCAAATCTCATTCTTATCGCCAACAGGGAAAATCACTTTGGGCACAAACGTCGCCGCTTCGTCGGGCGTCATACCTGCGTACGCCATAATGATGATTTCATCACCCACCTGAAACAAACGAGCAGCAGCGCCGTTCAAACAGATGCAACCCGACTTGCGTGGTCCCTTAATCACATACGTTTCGATGCGCGCACCGTTCATGTTATTCACCACATGAACATGCTCATTGGCAATCAAACCTGCGGCATCCATTAAGTCTTCATCGATGGTGATACTTCCCATATAATGAAGATTTGCCTCGGTCACTTTTGCACAATGAATCTTTGATTTCAAAATACTTAAAACCATAGTATTTATTTGTATCTAATATTATCAATTAAACGAACGGGGCGAGCACCACAGAAGACGGTTATACACCCAACAACCTCCTCAGCTTCATCCCACGAAGCAACTTCTTGTAGGGTAATACCATTCACTATGTGGTAATACTCAACATCAAGTCCTTCAATGGCATTCAATTCATCCACCACCTTCTTTTGCGTTTCACACACGGTGTGAGATTTTGCATACTCCAAACTTTCAAACAGGCATCTTGAGATATTCAAAGCCGTATTGCGCTCTTGTGAAGTCAACAACGTGTTACGACTTGACATCGCCAAACCTGACTCTTCGCGCACAATGGGACAAGCCACCAATTTAATGGGTAATTTCAAATCAGCAACCATTGCACGTATAACGGCAACCTGTTGGAAATCCTTTTCTCCAAAATAAGCCACATCAGGTTGCGTCATATAAAACAATTTAGAGACAATCTGACACACACCATTAAAATGCCCAGGACGACGCTCCCCTTCCATTACTGTATCAATGGGAGGATAAGAGAAACAACGCGTATCAGGTTCGGGATACACCTCTTCTACGCTTGGCGCAAAAACATAATCCGTACCAATCTGCTCGAGCAACTTGCAATCGGCATCAAGCGTACGTGGGTAATTCTTCAAATCGTTCTTATCGTTAAACTGCGTGGGATTTACAAAGACACTCACGATGGTTACATCGTTCTCCGCTACAGAACGCTTCACCAACGACGCATGACCTTCGTGTAACGCACCCATTGTCGGCACTAAACCAATAACCTTATTCTGACTGCGTTCGTGAGCAACACAAGCCTCCAATTCTTTTACAGAAGATATAATTTTCATATACTCAATTTTTCTACATCATAAGGCGGCACCCGCATACAGCACCACCCTTCTTCTTTAATATGGGGCAAATTTCGGCAATTTATACGATATAGATTATAGTTTTTACCTAAAAAATTATAAAAACGCTTCCACCTGAGCGATTTAGATGGGGTTGTTGGTAAAATAATCAGGAAAAATTTGTAACTTTGCAACGGTAAAATTTTCGATTGCGAAAAAAACGCCTGTTCTTGTCTCAAGAGCAGGTTATTAAATTGCTTCTGAAAGTCAACCACATTTACTTTTTAGACTTAACATTAAGATGACAAAGGCGAAGAAGGTATTATTCATTACCCAAGAAATCACCCCGTACGTTCCCGAAAGCAGCATGTCAACTGTGGGTCGTTCATTACCTCAACTTGTACAAGAAAACGGCACAGAGATTCGCACTTTCATGCCACGTTGGGGCATTATTAACGAAAGACGCAATCAATTGCATGAAGTAATCCGCCTTTCTGGCATGAATATCGTTATTGATGACACAGACCATCCGCTCATCATTAAGGTAGCCAGCATTCAGGCAGCTCGTATGCAAGTTTATTTCATTGACAACGATGATTATTTCCACAAGCGTTGCATGATTGCCGACGAAAACGGCACAGAATATGCTGACAATATCGAACGTGCCATTTTCTATGCTCGTGGTGTACTTGAAACAGTCAAGAAGTTGCGTTGGATTCCCGATGTTATCCACTGCCAAGGTTGGATTTCCGCCATCGCTCCCCTTTTGATTAAAACAGCCTTTGCTGACGACACACCCTTTGTAAATACGAAGGTCGTGTTTGACGCTTATGATGAAATGCCTCAACTTCCTCCTCCTGCAAACGTGAAGGAATGTTTGGCATTCCGCAATATCAGCACGGAACTTCTTGACAGCACGGGTATTGACTTCACACAACCTGATGCACTCGGCAAACTCGCCGTGTATTTCTCGGATGCACTTGTTCTTGAATCTTCCGAAACGCACCCCAACCTTGCGGCATACGCTCAGGAACGTGGCATCGTTGTTACAACAAGAGAGAAAGAAGCCCCTCTCGCTGAAGCTTTTGAAAAGACATACGCTGCCGTTGTCGGCGAATAACAATAAATCGAATGTGCCGATGTGCCCCTGCACATTGGCACATTATACTTTTTACCCAACCTCTTCATCGTGAAAAATAGTTTCGCTAAAATATCAGCAATACCTTTGCTACTTGCTGCAACATGGTTTGCTTCATGTGATGATACCACAGATACGTTAGGCACAGTCATTATGCCTGGGCATGATGTGTTAATAACGACTACGAAGACCTACAAAATGGATTCACAGACACAACAGATGGACTCCATTTTGGGAAGTACAAGCACTTGTTACCTTGGGGCTGTTGTAGATCCTGAAACACGGGCAAAAACAACCTGCAATTTCTTGGCACAGTTTCACATTTCAGAAAACTATACCCTCCCCGAACGCCAAAAGTTGCTTCTCGACAACAACAATGAGATTATCATCGACTCTTGTGATATCAGAGTCTATTTCGACAACTATTATGGCGACTCACTGACCACAATGAAATTGATGGTTCACGAGTTAGATACCACAAAGGTGATGGAAGAGGGACAAGTGTACTACACCAATATTGACCCTAACGAATACCTAAACTCTGAGGCTGGCCAAAAGGTATCAATGACCTATGCCGTTAAAGACCTTATGCGCCCAGCTACAGAAACCGAGGGTTCTTCTTACTACCGTAGCATCCGAGTACCGCTTAATCCTGCTTATGGCAAGTTCCTCTTGGATAAATACTACGAAAACCCCAATTTTTACAAGAATTCCTACATGTTCATCCATCACGTGTGCCCAGGTTTCTTCTTTGAAATCAAGGGCGGCGTAGGAAGTATGGTAGAAACGGTTATCACAACCCTCAACGTCTACTTCAGATACCACTCTACCACCGCTATGGGCACCGACACCATTGTTGATGGTTTGCAACGCATGGCAGCAACGGAGGAAGTATTGCAGAACACCCAGATTGAAAACAAGCTCCCCGAGTACATGCTTGATTCCTCAAATGGTTATACCTACATCAAGTCACCTGCTGGATTATACACAGAGATAACCCTGCCCATTGATGACGTTATTGCGGGAGAACACTACAACGACACCATCAACTCGGCTTCATTCGCCTTGCGTTGCTACAAGGATAATACCTATAACGAGCACGACCTTACCGTTCCGCCTACCATCCTCCTGATTCGCAAGGCTGAGCAATACTCCTTCTTTGAAAAATCAAAACTCACCAGCACACAAGCCTACATCTCCAATTACGATGTGCGCACCAACGCTTACACGTTCAGCAACATCAGCCAGTTGATTAAATCATTGAAGGACGAGCGCGACATTGCTTGCTCCGTGATTCCTACCGACACTGAGGCGCAGCGAAAAGAGAAATATCGCCTTTGGGAAGCGGAACATCCCGATTGGAATAAAGTCATCTTGCTCCCTGTTCACCCCGAATACTCTACCTCAAATTCAGCTTATGGGGGCACAACGCAAACCTTGATGCGCATTCACAACGAATTTGGCATGCACAGCGCAAAGATTCAAGGCGGCGAGCAGGGATTGGAACTCTCAGTCATCTATAGTCGCTTTCAGTAGCACATTCGTCACACATAAAGTATTGAGCAGAGAAACGATTTCACGAATCGAGCACCTCTGCTCTTTTTTATTTACAACAATTTGGGGGAGAAACAGTTTCATAACGCAATGCTCCAAAAACAGCATCCCAATTTCAGAAAACAAACTCGGAGATTGTTCCAACAAACTCGAAGATAATTTCAACAAACTCCCGATTTGTTTTCCTTATCTCCAATCCCCTTCCCCCACGTTCCGTTTACCTCATCAGAACATCGCTTATGCAAACATTCCTTTTAGCCGCAGGACTTGGCACCCGCCTCAAGCCACTTACCGACACCATGCCCAAGGCATTAGTCCCCGTGAATGGGAACCCCCTATTGTGGCACATTGCGCAAAAGCTCAGTGCGGCAGGCGCCGAACGTATAGTGGTCAATGTTCACCACTTTGCCGACCAGATAATCACGTATATCAACGCTCAGCAGTGGAACCAACCCATTATACATTCCGATGAGACCGCCCAGCTCCTCGATACAGGGGGAGGGTTGAAAAAGGCACAAGCGCTTTTTAAGCCCGATGCCCCCATTCTGATTCACAATGTCGACATCCTCAGCAACGCAAACCTTCAAGCCCTTCTCGCAGCTCATGAAGGACACGAAGCCACGCTACTCGTCTCGCAGCGCACCACCAACCGCTACCTACTTTTCAACGACGAAATGCGCCTCGTAGGCTGGACAAACACACTGACAGGAGAAGTGCGCAGTCCCTACCCCAACCTTGACGTCAGCAAGTGTCAGCGTTTCGCCTTCTCGGGCATTCACGTCTTCTCCCCAACGCTCTTTCCGCTGATGTCAGACTGGCCAGAGCGCTTCTCCATCATGGACTTCTATCTGAGCATCTGCCACAAGGTAGCCATTTATGGCGCCACCCAAACTGGGCTTCAGCTCTTGGACGTAGGCAAATGCGACACCCTCGCCGCTGCAGAAAAGTTTATTAAGGAAATAAATTAAGTGCGTTTTTTTAATAAAATGCTTTGCTACAAAAATAGCGAGCAGTAACTTTGCACACATGAAACAAGGATTTGACCACAGGAAATACCTCACCATACAGTCCGAACACATCAAGAAGCGCATCGCTCAGTTCGGCGATAAACTTTACCTCGAATTTGGCGGTAAATTGTTTGACGACCACCACGCCAGCCGCGTGCTCCCCGGTTTTCAGCCCGACAGCAAGCTGCAAATGTTGCTTCAGCTGCGCGATGAAGCCGAAATCATCATGGTCATCAGCGCCTACGATATTGAGAAAAACAAGATACGTGGCGACCTCGGCATCACCTACGACGAAGACGTGCTCCGCCTGCGAGGCGAATTTGAAAACATCGGACTCTACGTGAGCGGCGTGGTCATTACCCACTACAACGGGCAATCCAGCGCCGACGCCTATCGCAACCGCCTTGAGCGCATCGGCATCAAGGTGTATTACCACTACACCATCGACGGCTACCCCCATAACGTTCAGCTCATCGACTCCGACGAAGGCTTCGGGCGCAACGACTACATCCAAACCACGCGCCCCCTTGTCGTCGTAACAGCTCCAGGACCTGGAAGCGGCAAGATGGCAGTATGCCTCAGCCAGCTCTACAACGAGCATAAGCGCGGCATCAAGGCAGGCTACGCAAAGTTTGAAACCTTCCCCGTGTGGAACCTCCCCCTGAAGCACCCCATCAACGTCGCCTACGAGGCAGCAACCGCCGACCTCAACGACGTCAACATGATTGACCCCCTGCATCTCGAAGCCTACGGCGAAGTAACCGTCAACTACAACCGCGACATCGAGATATTCCCCGTGCTCAACGCCATCTTTGAAGGCATCTACGGCGAAAACCCCTATAAGTCGCCCACCGACATGGGCGTAAACATGATAGGCTTCTGCATGAGCGACGAAGAAGTATGCAGCAATGCCGCGCGCGACGAAATCATCCGACGCCATTACGACGCCCTCAACCGCTACGCCCTCGGTGCCGACAACGAGCATGAGGTAAACAAGATAGCCCTCATCATGAAGCAGGCAAAGCTCACCACCGACTACCGCCGCACCACCGTAGCCGCGCGCGAACGCAAGGAACAATGGGACTGCCCCGCCGCAGCCATAGAGCTTGAGGACGGCACCATCATCAAGGCAGGCTCCAGCGAACTGCTGGGACCCAGCGCAGCGCTCATCCTCAACGCCACGAAGCACCTGGCAGGCATTCCCCACGAAGTAAAGCTCATACCGCAGTCGATGATAGAGCCCATCCAGCGCACGAAGGTATCCTTCCTCCACGGTCGCAATCCGCGCCTCCACACCGACGAAGTCCTCGTAGCCCTCTCGCTCCTCAGCACGACCGACGAAAATTGCCGCCGCGCCCTCGACCAGCTCCCCAAGTTCGACGGATGCCAAGTACACTCCACCGTAATGCTCAGCGAAGTAGACCGCAAAATATTCAAGAAACTCGGCATCGGACTTACCTGCGACCCTATAAAGAAGTAAGAACATCTACACCCCGAGAAGAGAATATGTAGAAACAGATACGAAAGGGAGGAAATTGGGGAGGATAGAAGCAAAAATAATCTGGGAGTTATTTTCAATTATTCGGCATTTAATTGAAAATAACTCCCAGATATTTTTTTATAACTCAAGGATATTCGCACAGACGTGCCAACTCCGACGGTTTGAAACGCAGTTTAACCCGAGAAACTTAAATATCAACGCGCTTAAGAGCATATCCCAAGTGCTTCAATCTCAATGAAGCTCCAAGACTAAACATCAATTTGCACACAAGCACGAAACAATGATAAGCTAAGGGGGATTGTGGCGGAATTTCTTCACGACGCAGACAAGTTGTCGCCATTCGCGCACACGCTTGAAAACGATTGACATAATATTGCGCCTCGGGACTATTTAACTGAAGCCCAAGATGATTTTGAAGTATGTTGTCATCCATATCATCAAAGCCCTGTTCGCCATAAAAGTCTTTAAGCGAAGTTCCTTGTATCATTTCCCAATTCATATCCCATCCCTGCGCAATAGCCAAACCTAAATAGGCCGCCCAAGCCACGGAAACTTCAGGATATTCAACCACTAAGTGAACCGCCTCAGCCACATAATCCACCTGTAAGCGTTCCCATTGTTGCAAAAGGTCGTCGGTCAACATAAAATCGCCGTCTAATTCCCCGACAGGTTGCAACACCGCAGCTTTCACACGCTGCTCAAAAGCTAAAAGAAAATCTTGTTCTTGCATACTATCCAGCGAAACATCCCTCCTATCCATGCTGCTCTTCCGCAGACCGATAGGAGGGATAATTTTTACTTCAAACCGCGATTTTTCAACACAGGTTCGATATTAGGAGTCGCACCACGGAAGTTGTGATACATCACGTCGGCATCTTCAATACATCCAGGAGTGAGCACACACTTTCTAAACTTTTCAGCAACCTCTTGGTTGAAGATGTTGCCTGTTTCCTTGAATGCTTCGTAAGCGTCGGCATCAAGCACTTCTGACCAGAAGTAGCTGTAGTAACCTGCGGTGTAACCGCCACCCATAGTGTGGTTAAAGTATGTCGTGCGGTAGCGGGGAGCAATTTGCTTAGGAAGTTTGAGCTCATCCATGACTTGCTTTTCAAATGCCATCACGTCGAAACCTTCGGGGAGTTCTTTGAGGAAGTGGAACTTCATGTCGAGCCATGCTGCTGCCCAGTACTCAGCAGTTGCGAAGCCCTGTCCGTACTTACCGCTCTTTTCGAGCTTTTCAACGAGCGAGGTGGGCATCACTTCTCCTGTTTCATAATGCTTTGCGTAGAGGGCGAGCATTTCGGGTTCAAACACCCAGTGTTCCATCACCTGTGAGGGGAGTTCTACGAAGTCGCGGGGAACGCTTGCTACGCCGTAGTAGTGAACATCGGCAAAGAGGGAGTGGAGGGCGTGACCAAATTCATGGAACATGGTTGACGCTTCATCAGCTGTGAGCAATGAGGGCTGACCTGCGGCGGGCTTTGAGAAGTTGCACACCACGGTTACAATGGGTGCCTTGCGCACACCGTCAACATACGTCTGATTGCGATAACGACCGCACCATGCACCGCCACGCTTGCTGGCACGGGGGAAGAAGTCGAGGTAAAGGAGACCGAGGTGCGTGCCATCCTTATCCTTACATTCAAAGGCGGTAGCTTCGGGGTGAGGCACGGGAATGCTATCAAGCTGCGTGAAGGTTACACCGTAGAGTTTGTTGGCGAGGAGGAACATACCGTCGCGCACATTCTCAAGTTTGAGGTATGGACGGAGTTCGTTTTCATCCATCGCATACTTCGCCTGCTTTGCCTTGTTGGCATAATAACTCCAGTCCCATCCCATGGGTTCGAAGTTCTTACCCTCCTTACGGATTTCAGCCTTGATATCCTTGAGTTCCTCGTTTGCCTTCTTTAAGACTGAAGGCCACACTTGATCGAGGAGGTTGCATACCGCTTCTGTAGTCTTTGCCATGCGTGTTTCGAGGGCGAATGTAGCATAGTCGTAGTAGCCCATGAGTTTCGCCTTTTTAATACGCGCTTCTATGAGCTTGCGCACCACCTCCTTATTGTCGTTTTCATTGTTGTTGTTACCGCGGTTGGTATAGCCCTCGTACATCTTCTGGCGGAGGTCGCGATTTTCAGCATACTGAAGGAAGGGCATCACGCTGGGGTTGTGGAGCGTAAAGAGCCACTTGCCCTCTTGACCAGCAGCGGTTGCCGCTTCAGCAGCGTTGTCAATGAGGCTCTGAGGAAGCCCAGCGAGGTCTTTTTCATTGTCAATAAAGAGCTGGAAAGCGTTGGTCTCCGCCAACATATTCTGACTGAAGGTCAACTGAAGGAGGGCGATTTCGCTGTTGAGTTCGCGAAGCTGTGCCTGTCCGAGCGAGTCAAGATTCGCCCCGCTACGCACGAAGCCCTTGTAGGTTTCGCTGAGCAACTTCTTCTGCTCCAACGTGAGCGTTGCCGTATCGGCAGATTCATACACTTCCTTTACTCTCGCAAAGAGCGCAGGGTTGAGATTAATGTCGTCAGAATGCTTCGAGAGTTTGGGCGAAAGTTCACGACTCACCGCCTGCATGGCAGAATCCGTGCACGCACTGTTTTGCGCAAAGAACACGTAAGTCACCTTGTTGAGCAACGCGCCACACTGGTCGAGCGCCGCCACTGTGTTTTCAAAGGTTGCAGGTTCGGCATTATTGACAATCGCTTCAACCTCCGCCCTTTGCTGCTCCATGCCCAATTCAAAGGCAGGCATGTAGTGCTCAGGCTTGATTTCATCAAAGGGAGGAACTCCAAAGGGAGTGTTAAACTCCGCCAGCAGTGGATTTTCCACCGCCTCGTTGTTGGCGCAACCACATACCAAGGCAGTTGCACACAAAGTAAGAATTGTTTTCTTCATACTGTGAATATTAAATTGTATTGAATAAGTATTCGTAAAACTACAACATCCCAATATTTCAGCAAAGATACATAAAAACTAACACTTTTTAAGGTCCCTTTTTCATTAACTTGCTGAAAAGTGGGAAAATATAGGGAGTCGGCATCAGTAGAAGCAAAGATTCTGTAAATTTGCTCTATCGTCCAGCGACATATTACCCCACTCATGAATAGTCGTTTCTTTTTACTTTCCCTTATCTGCGCCCTACTTGCCAATATGCAACTTTATGCGCAAATGCCCTACCGTGAAATCTATAGTTCATGGGAGGAGTTTTTGGAGCATTATGCTGAGGATGAAAATTTATCGCAAGATGAATTAGAACACTTAAATATACTTCATCAGCAACCCCTTAATCTGAATGTTGCCGACAAAGAAGCCCTTCTTCAGTTGCCTTTTCTCACCGAACAGCAGGTTGATTCTCTCATTGTTTACCGAGAAATGAAACGACAGTTCCTTACACTTGGTGAATTGCAGTTCATTTCTGGGTGGGACACCAGCACGCGAAGATTCACCTCCCTTTTTACCTATATTGGAGACACCATACGCACACCCCTATCACTATTTCAGAAACTGACTAAGGGGAACCACCTGATTGAAACACGTATGGACATACCGACATACAAACGTGAGGGAGAGCGACGTGAAAGTGGAGGCTATTTAGGCAATGGCATCAAGAACGTTATGCGCTATCGCTACGCTTATAAGAATAACGTCACCTATGGCATTACGTTAGAGAAAGACGCTGGGGAACCTTTTGCCTCCCAAGGTAACAACCCGTATGATTATTTCTCATTTTATGGTTCTTACAACACAGAGAATAAAAAGCACAGACTCTTCTTCGGAGATTACACCCTGCATTTTGGCGAGGGACTCCTGATGGGGAAAGAAGCATTCGCTGGACAACTCAGTTTGTTACAGTCTCCCTCAAGAAATACATTGCGTATCCGCTCACATACGGGAACAAATGAATACAACTTCTTTAGAGGATTGGCATATTCTTATACGCATAGGAAAATGCGCCTCACTGCCTTTGCTTCATATCGCACCTTAGACGCAAAGATTGAGCACAATAGGGCTTCAACCCTCTATACCGATGGAGCACACCGCACCTATGCTGAGCTGAAAAGGAAGAACGCTTTAGGAAACTCTACATTCGGAGTGCTATTAGAGCGGTCGTTCCCGACGCTTCGGATGGGCGTTGCTGGATACCTCAGTAGCTATGATAAAACGATTGAGCCGCTCCCTCGCTCTTACAATCGCTATGCCCTCAAGGGAGACGTTGCCGCTGGAACTACGCTTACCTATGCGTCGCAATCAGCTACTCCCCTCTCCTTGAGCGGAGAATTGGCTGCCGACCAGCGGTTTCACCTCGCGTTTTCCCACAGGTTTCACTACAAGGTCACGGATGATTTGCGACTGAGCGCCCAGATTCGATGGTTCTCCAAGCGCTTTGTGGCTCCATGGGGGCAAACTATAGGTTTTGCCTCGCGGGTGAGCAACGAGCGCGGCATTTGCGTGGGCGCCTCATGGCGAGGAGCCAAGGGGGTGCATATCGAGGCGTATGCCGACGCTCACCAGTTCCCCTTCTCGACTTATCGCGCCGAAACGTCTTCGCACGGCGCAAAGGCATACCTGCAGGTTTCACACGCCTCCACCAAGGGAAACACAGCCCTGCTACGCTACACCTATAGGTTGTGGCAACAAAACGCAACGGGGCGAAAGGGGCGGTTGGAATACCGTGGGAAACACCGCGTGCGCCTACAATACTCATTTCATACCCCACGCTTTTCACTCACCTCCTTAGTTGAAGGGTGTGCCACCCACGCACAAACCCAAAACCCTGCGTTCGGCTTCACTACAGCGCTGAGGGGGCTATATCAGTACCACCCCAAGGGGAATATATCGGTTTTTGGTGCTCTTTTCTTCACGGATGATTATGCATCGGCGGTATATGCTTACGAACCGCTCTTGCCCAGCATGTATTCCTTCGGAGCCTTATATTACAAGGGTGCGCGCCTCGTCGCACAAACGAAATATGCGTGGAATGATCGGTTTACCATCGGGGGGCGCTATGGGGTAACGCGGTATTTCAACAAAGAGACAATCGGCAGTGGTTTGCAAGAAATCAACGGTGCTACCAAGGGGGATTTTAGTGTCTATCTACGTATAAAATTTTGACCACCTTCTATACTCCCTCTTTTCATTTTGAGACACGGGTTAGGCGCTACGTTTTTTTCATTGGGAATTACAAAAAACTAATCGGCAATTAAACGCTACTAACTCCCAATTAGTTTCAACTAACTCCCGATTAGTTTTTCCCCCGTCTTGCCCACGTCCCCCGTGCGAGGGATTCACGCGGAAAATTATCTTTGATAACAATGCGCAGGGGGCGTTGCGCAAAAAGTAAAACGGCAACTACCCTCTTTACGCTGGGTAATTGCCGTTCGCTTGTGTGTTTATCCGCTCGGAAGGGGGCGGGGGATTGTCTGCTTTAGGGATTAGTTTGCCGACATGAAGTTTTCGAGGAAGCGGGTGTCGTTTTCTGAGAAGAGGCGGAGGTCTTTTACCTGATACTTCAAGTTCGTAATGCGCTCTACGCCCATACCGAAGGCATAACCCTTATACTTCTTGCTATCAATGCCGTTTGCTTCGAGCACATTGGGGTCTACCATTCCGCAACCGAGGATTTCTACCCAACCCGTGTGCTTACAGAATCCACAACCCGTGCCGCCACAGATGTTACATGAGATGTCCATTTCCGCCGAAGGTTCGGTGAAGGGGAAGTATGAGGGGCGGAGGCGAATCTTGGTGTCAGCGCCAAACATTTCGCGAGCGAAGGTGAGGAGCACTTGCTTGAGGTCGGTGAACGAAACGTCTTCGTCGATATAAAGTCCTTCTACCTGATGGAAGAAGCAGTGTGCGCGCGCAGAGATGGCTTCATTACGGTACACACGTCCGGGGCAAATCACGCGGATGGGAGGTTCGCTTTGCTCCATCACGCGGCTCTGCACGGAGCTGGTGTGCGTACGGAGGATGATGTCGGGGCGTGCTTCGATGAAGAAGGTGTCCTGCATGTCGCGTGCGGGGTGATTATCGGCAAAGTTCATGGAGCCAAACACGTGCCAGTCGTCTTCCACTTCGGGACCTTCCGCCATAGCGAAACCGAGGCGCGCGAAGATGTCAATGATTTCGCGCTTCGTGAGCGAAAGGGGGTGGCGTGTGCCGAGCTTCACGGGATATGCCGTGCGCGTAAGGTCAAGGTCTGAAAGGTCGTCCTCTGAAGTAGCGATATTGAGGCGGAGTTCTGCCAACTTCTCTTGAAGCGCCGTCTTGAGTTCGTTGATGCGCATACCCACCTCGCGCTTCTGTTCGCCAGGAACATTGCGGAAGTCTGCCATGAGGTCGTTCAAAAGACCCTTCTTCGAAAGATATTTAATACGGAGCGCTTCGAGTTCCTTCTCATCAGCTGCGCTCAAAGTTTGGATTTCACCGAGTAAATTTGAAATGCGTTCTAACATAGTTAAGGGTAAAAAAAAGGAGAAAGGAGAAAGGAAAAAGGAGAAAGTCCATGCGGCATCAGCATCTCACTTGTTCGCTCCTCGTTCTCATTTGGGAAAACTTCTGCAAAGTTAGGTATTTTATTTGAGAAAGGTCGGTAAGTTTTAGAGAAAAAGGTGTAAATTTGCTTCTTGTAACTACTCAAAATTAACGGATGAAAAGAAGTTTGTGGTTGGGGTTGCTCTTAATGACCATTTTTACGGCGTGCCGAAAGGCGCCCGTTGAGGAAAATCGCCCCTCTATCAACATAGATTCTGTGCTTGCCCTACCGCCCGACACGTTGGAGTGGGAAGAGCTTGAGATTCCCTCGGGTGCCGATGGGTTGTTTGACGACTTCATGTTCAACTTCGTGCGCAATAGCCGCTTCCAGGAGGAGCGCATTGCCTTCCCCCTACCCGTACAGAATGGCAGGGATATGAGCAAGATTGAGCGCGAGGAGTGGACCTTCGACCGCTTGGAAGTGCTTGAAGAGGTAAACACAATGATTTTCGACGAGGAGGCAGACATGACTTGCGCCCAAGACACGAGCGTAAACGAGGTGAAAGTGGAGTTCATCTTCTTCCATTGCGATAGTGTGAAGCAGTATGTCTTCAAGCGCTTGGAAGGTCGCTGGAAACTCACGGGACTTAATTGGCAATCGTTTAAGCGCCATGCCAACGGCGAGTTCTACTCCTTCTACAAGCAGTTTGCCACCGACTCCGTCTTCCAGCGCAAGCGCATTCGCAATCCGTATGTGTTCAAGACCTACGACGAATACAGCAACGAGGAAGTCTTTGGCGACGTTTCGGCGGATACGTGGTGGGATTACTCTCCTGAACTGCCCAAGGAGATGCTCACAAACATCAATTACGGACAATGCCGACGCGACTCCCATGAGCGCTACTTGGTCATTACAAGCCCCTCTACGGGCATATCTTCCACACTCAAGTTCCGCTTGATAAAGTGGCAATGGAAGTTGGTGCAATTGGAAAACTGATTTGTAAAGGAGAAAGGAAAAAGGAGAAAGGAGAAAGACCATGCGGATTTTAAGCGCGCCAGCAACTTTCTCATTTCTCATTTCTCATTTCTCATTTCCCTCCTATGTTTATCAAAGAAAATTACTCCCTCCTCCCCCATAACACTTTTGGCATTGACGCCAAGTGTAAGCGCTTCGTGGAATATTCCAGCGAGGCGGAATTGCAAGAGTTTCTCCGCTCACACGATGCTGAAGAGCCCCTTCTGCATATCGGTGAGGGGAGCAATCTCGTTTTTACAAAGGACTTCGACGGCACCATTCTTCACTCCGCCATCAAGGGAAAGCAAGCATTCGCTGGTCCCGACATGGTGATGCTCATTGTGGGCGCGGGTGAAAACTGGGACGACCTCGTGGCATGGTGTATCGAACAGGGGTATCACGGTCTTGAAAATCTCTCGCTCATCCCTGGAGAAGTGGGTGCGGCAGCGGTGCAAAACATCGGTGCATATGGCGTAGAGATTGCTGATTTCGTGGCAAACGTAGAGGCCATCAACCTCGAAACGGGCGTGCACGAATTCTTTAGTGATAGTGCTTGTAAATACGGGTATCGCGAAAGCGTATTCAAAAAGGAAGGCAAGGGTGCGTATGCCATTACGCGCGTTCACTTGCGCCTCAGCTGCACCTTTACGCCCCAGTGCACCTACGGCACCATTGAGCAAGAACTCGCCAAGCGTGGCATTTCCACACCTACGGCAAGCGAACTCCGCCAAGTCATTATTGACATCCGCAAGAACAAACTCCCCGACCCTAAAGAAATCGGTAGCGCAGGTTCTTTCTTTATGAATCCCGTAATCAGCAATGAGGAATTCGAACGCCTCAAAGCCACTTACCCCGACATCCCTAACTATCCTCAAACAGAGGGCGTTAAAGTCCCCGCAGGGTGGCTCATCGAGCAATGCGGATGGAAGGGAAAATCACTCGGCAGAGCGGGAGTTTATGAAAAGCAAGCCCTTGTGCTCGTCAATCGTGGTGGCGCAACGGGCATTGAAGTTGCCACACTCGCAAACACTATTGTTGCGGATGTTCAAAAGAAGTTTGGAGTGAAGATTACGCCTGAAGCGAATATCATTTAGAGGTTGTAAGGTTTTAAGGTTGTAAGGTTTTAAGGACCTTGCGGCATAAATAACAACAATAATATCCAACACTCCGAACGGTAACCTTAAAGTCGAACACCCCGAACGGCATTTCTCCTTTTTCCTTTCTCATTCCTCCTTTCCCCATGCGTCTCACCATTCTCGGCACCGGCACCAGCACAGGCGTACCCCAAGTTGGGTGTACGTGTCCCGTGTGTACTTCTTCCGACCCTCGCGATAAGCGCTTGCGTTGCTCCGCCCTGCTTGAAGGAGATGGCGGAGAATGCATTCTGATAGATTGTAGCGCTGACTTTCGCCAACAAGTTTTGAATTTTCAAGCCCTTCACCCCGCAACGCTTCGCGAAGTGGGAAGCGGCGACCCCGATAATCCTCACCATCTGCGCCTTTTCCCAATCGATGCCTTGCTCATCACGCATGAGCATGCCGACCACACGGCGGGAATTGACGATTTGCGCCCCTTCCAAGTGTTTGGCGACGTGTGTATTTACGCCGAAGAGATGGTGGCAAACAACTTGCGCCAACGTCTCCCCTATTGTTTCCGAACGAACAAATATCCGGGAGTGCCCAGCATCGAACTTCGCCACATTCGCCCGCATGAGGAACTAACGATTGGAGGCATAAGTATTCTCCCCCTCCGCGTGATGCACGGCAATTTGCCCATCCTTGGGTTTATCTTCAACAACCGCCTGGCGTACATCACCGACATGAAGTCTATCCCCGAAGAGGATGAAACACTTCTCAAGGGTATTGACACCTTGATTGTAAACGGACTTCGCGTGCAACCTCACAATACTCACCAATCTATCTCCGAGGCGGTTGCCTTCGCCCAGCGCGTAGGAGCACGCCAAACGTGGCTCACACATTTCTCGCATTCAGCAGGACTTCACGCCGAAAGCGGAAAACTTTTGCCTGAAAATGTGGCATTTGCCTACGACAATCTTGACATTTTCATTCACTAACTCCTATAGATTATTCACATACTCCATATAGATATGGCTCGTAAAAAGAAAGAACTCCCCCTTCTCGAGAATATTCTCATCACCGACGTTGCCGCCGAAGGAAAGGCGATAGCCAAGGTGGACAACCTTGTAATTTTTGTGCCCTACGTAGTACCTGGCGATGTCGTTGACCTCCAAATCAAGCGCAAGAAGCATAGTTATGCCGAGGCAGAGGCGGTGAAATTCCACAAACTCTCTGACCAGCGCGTGGCACCCGTATGTCAGCACTTCGGTGTGTGCGGTGGTTGTAAGTGGCAATGCTTGGCGTACGAACATCAGTTGGCTTACAAGCAAAAACAAGTGGTGGACAACCTCACACGTATCGGCAAAATTGAACTCCCCGAGATTTCGCCCATCCTTGGAAGCAAGGAAACTTACGGCTATCGCAACAAGTTGGAGTTTGGTTTCTCTAACAAGAAATGGTTGACCCTCGAGCAAGTGAAATCTGGCGTTAAGTTCGATAACATGAACGCCGTAGGTTTCCACATTACGGGCGCGTTCGACAAGATTCTCGACATCGAGAAGTGCCATCTCATGGACGACATCAACAATCGCCTTCGCAATGGCATTCGTGACTATGCCTTCGAGCACGGTCTCACCTTCTTCGACCTCCGCAACCAGGGCGGACTCCTTCGCAACATGATGTTGCGCAACTCTGCCACGGGCGAACTCATGCTCGTCATGCAATTCCACTACACCACCCGCGAGGAAGAAGCACAAGCCATGCAACTCCTTGAGCACATCAAGCAAAACTTCCCCGAAGTGACTTCCTTGCTCTATGTCAACAATTTGAAGTGCAACGACACGATTGGCGACCTCGACATTAAGACCTACCACGGCACCGATTTCATCTACGAAGTGATGGAGGACTTGAAGTTTAAGGTGGGTCCCAAGAGCTTCTATCAAACCAACACCGAGCAGGCTTACGAACTCTATAAAGTGGCGCGCGACTTTGCCGGATTGACGGGCGAAGAACTCGTGTACGACCTTTATACGGGTACGGGCACCATTGCTAACTTCGTGGCGAAGAAGGCGAAGAAAGTCATTGGTATTGAGTACGTTCCCGAAGCCATAGAAGACGCTAAGGTGAACGCTCAAATCAATAATTTGGACAACACCCTCTTCTTCGCAGGCGACATGAAGGACATTCTCAACCGCGAGTTTATTGAAACTTACGGCCGTCCTGAAGTCATCATCACCGACCCTCCCCGCGCAGGTATGCACCAAGATGTAATTGACACCATCCTTTTTGCACACCCCAATCGCATTGTCTATGTAAGTTGTAACCCCGCCACTCAAGCGCGCGACCTCCAACTCCTCGACACCCATTACCGTGTCGTTAAGGTGCAACCCGTGGATATGTTCCCCCAAACGCACCACGTTGAAAACGTCGTGCTCTTAGAAGCAAGATAACCCAGTCAATATTTTCCGTAAGTTGAGACGCCGTCGCAACATCCCCACCCTCTTCTCCCCCATGCTCCGCCGCCACAATCCCATCCTCCGCCAGCGCCTCCTGCAACCATTGCAAGCGGGCGACATCAAGGGTTTGCAAGACATTCTTGCAAACCTCAAGAGCATGGACTTCAAGACGGCAGGATTCCTGCTTGCGGAAGAACTACTCCCCACCATCAATGAAGCGCTATTTTGGGAATGCTTCACAACCATCGTACCCACAAACCCCAAAGCCTACTTGGGTACCTTCCTTAAAGGCGCGATAGCCTTACACCGTCAAGGTTCACTCACACTTACCCACGAGGCACTGAGCACGTATGCCCAATCGGGCATCTCTACCATTGATTGCCGAAAGGTGCTTGAAGCATTACTTCCCCTCGCTCGTAAGCATGAGGAAATAACCTTCCTGTTGCAACACTTCACGGCTGACGTGCAACAGCGCATTGCGCTCTTATTACGCATCACCACCCTCCCTGCTGCCTACGCTCTGTTCCAAGAGATGAAGACCATGGAAGAAGACGCCTCCCTACTCCGCTCCACCTGCCTCGCGCTCATGAAACGCGGAGACGCTCAGGCATTCCGCTTGGCAAGCATTTGTACGTCCTACTTTGGATTGGAAGAACTCCCCGGCACCTTCTCACTCACGCTTCAACCCTACGAACTCTCACGCCTTGATCAAAGTTACGAAACCTTTAAGGCGTGCTTTGACTAAAAACCAATCACTTACCATAGGAAATGAAATACCTATTCTCACTCCTCTTGCTTGCCTCATCGGCAGCAATAGCCCCCACACAAGCGGTTGCCCAAGAGCAAACCACCACACAAAAGGGGTTGTTCACCGTTACCCAGAAGGGCGAAAATTATTTCTTTGAAATTCCCGATTCGCTCGTGGGTCGCCTGTTCCTCGCAACGGTGCGCTACACCAACACTCCCGCCAATGCCTCAAAATATGGCGGTGAGCAAGCCAACCAACAATCTGTTTATTGGGAAAAGGCACCCGGCAACCAACTCTTGCTCCGTGCAAATATGTTCTTTGCCGACACCGATTCTACCGACAACATCAGTCGCTCGGTGTATGTCTCTTCTTCCGACCCCATCATCGGTGCCTTTAATATTGAGGGCACTTTTGAACGCGGCTATAAGATTAAGGTAAATTCCTTCTTTAAGGATGACGATGCCGCTCTCGGACTCAACCGTAGCGCAAAGACTGCCTTGGGCGTTTCAAGTCTCCAGCGCGACCTTTCCTACATTGAAAGCATCAAGAGTTACCCCACAAACGTGGAAGTGCGCCTTGTAAATACCTACTATGCCTCAAGCGGAAGCATCAGTGCACAACGCACGGGAAATGCTACGATTGGGTTGAACATCTCTTTCGTTCTTCTTCCCAAAGAACCCATGCGCCGTCGCCTTTTCGACCCTCGCGTGGGATACTTCGCCAATCGTTGCGTACCCTTTACGGACGACCAGCAGACGGTAGGTACACAGACGTTCATCACACGCTACCGCCTCGAGCCCAAGGACTCTCTTGCTGCCGACTCTATGCGTCGCGGTTTCCTTGTTGAGCCCAAGAAACCCATCGTTTACTACATCGACCCCGCCACTCCCAAACAATGGATTCCCTACCTCATTAAGGGGGTGAACGACTGGCAAGTAGCGTTTGAGAAGGCGGGTTTCAAGAACGCCATTATCGGTAAAGAATGGCCCAATGACTCTACCATGTCGCTCGAGGATGCGCGTTTCAGTGTCATCCGCTACCTTGCTTCTAACATTGAGAATGCTTACGGACCTAATGTCCACGACCCCCGTTCGGGAGAGATTATTGAGAGCCACGTTTGCTGGTATCACAACGTCATGACCCTCCTCCACGACTGGTATATGATTCAGGCGGGAACCCTTGACGAAGCAGCGCGCAAGATGAAGTTTGACACCGAACTCATGGGCGAACTCATCCGCTTCGTGTCCAGTCATGAAGTGGGCCACTCCATGGGTTTGCGCCACAATTTCGGAGCCTCAAGCCTCTCGCCCGTAGATAGCCTTCGCAATAAGGCGTGGGTGGAAAAACACGGGCATACGGCTTCTATCATGGACTATGCGCGCTTCAACTACGTTGCTCAGCCCGAAGATAGCATCTCACGTAAGGGACTCTTCCCCCGCGTTAATGATTACGACATCTGGGCCATCCAGTGGGGTTACACGCCCATGTTCGACGCTTACGATGCCGAGAGCGACCACTGGGAACTTGAGAAACTCGTTCAGGCAAACCTTCCCCACAATCCCCGACTCTGGTTTGGCGATGGCGAAACCAATAAGACGAACGATCCTCGTTGTCAGACGGAAGACCTTGGCGACGATGCCATGAAGGCAAGCCATTACGGCATTCTCAACCTCAAGCGCATCATCAAGCAACTCCCCGAGTGGACGTACGAAAGCAATGATATTTATCACACCAACTTGATGCGCGGATTGGGAAATGTCATCAGTCAATACCGCCGTTATATGGGACATGTGGCACGCAACATCGGTGGTGTGGAATACAATTACCGCACGGTGGACGAACCTGGAGCCGTTTACACGCCTACGTCACGCGAAAAGCAACTCCGTGCCCTCGATTTCATTGACGAACACGTCTTCACCTGCCCCACGTGGCTCATTGAAGAACCCTTCGTTGCGCGACTTTATCCCCGTCCTGCCGACCTCACAGATAGGTATTGCGAAGATGTTTTGCACAACTACATTTTCGACATCAGTGGTTGGATTATGGGAGATGCTTTCAACGAAGAACTTCCCTTTGAGGATTACCTCGAAGAAGTTGACAAGCGCCTCTTCCGCGGTTTGGACAAGGGCACTACCCTTGACGCCCACCGCCGACTGATGCAAACCACGGCGGTAGTTCAGTTGAACAATGCCTACCGTCGCTTCTCGGAATACTTTGCTGATAGTCCACAACGCCCCTACTTTATGGACTATTACGACCGTCTCCACCGACGCCTCCTTAATGCGCGCGCAACGGATAAGGCAACGCGCCTCCATTACGCCAACCTTGCTGACCTTATCACTAAAGCGAAAGAACAACTCAGCAACTAACAGGAATAATACACGTTGAAAAATCTGCCGCAACGAAAGAATAATCTTTCATTGCGGCAGATTTTTTGTTGCATTCTGAACTTGACGCCTTATTCAAGAGTGACTCCAAACAAACTCCGAGTTAAATCAAACTATCTCGAAGTTAATTGAAATTAACTCCAACTTCGTTTTAAGCATTTAGGATGTGGTTAGTTTCACGTCCTACAATGAAAGCGCAAGTAGCCTTATGATAATTCTAAAATCCAAGACTTTTTGTACAAATAAGCAGAATACATCTTCAAACGGGCATACCATCCGGCACATTTGGCACATGTATTTTTCAAACTAAAATCATCTAACACCAATATTTCTACAAATTTGAAAATAATCTTATAAATCTTTTTGTATCAACAAGAAAGGGCGTAACTTTGCAATGCTTAACACCGCTAAAACAGACCTAACTAAAGACAACTCAAACTGGAGTACCATTCTATTAAAGAGGGGGCTCCGGACTATTAAAGAGGGGGCTCCGGACTATTAAAGAGGGGGCTCCGGACTATTAAAGAGGGGGCTCCGGACTATTAAAGAATGATTAAGTAAAGATTATTAGATTAGTGAATGAAAATGTTCTGCCTTACAAAGCCACACTGTAAACGCAGAAACCCGAAGTGAGTAACTCGCTTCATGAGTCCGAGAGGCGTAAGCCCCTCTTTTTTTGTTTTATAGGGGTATCTTCCAATATATTCGGGGTACATCACCTCAGCATCTTAGTTCAACCAAAAGGGTATACCAATGCGTTAGTCTTGGCATACCCTTTTTATTTTTCAATCATGCCTCAGCCTCCTACTACACCCGTAAGGAGCCAAGCATTATTCCAAAGTCACCACCCAAGCGCCACGCTCCGCCACGTCAAAGACTGGTATTTTCAAGACTTCTGCCTCGTCAATATATCCCTTGCGACGTGATTGAGAAAGTGAAGCATCTAAAACCACCGTGGAGGGTGCATAATACCTCATAATATGCGATAGCGAATGCATCACTCCGCGTTGCAAACACAGGGCATCCACCTTGAGGGGAGTTGCTGGGAGAGCCGAGGGCAAAGGGGCATCTTTATAGTGCCCCACTCGCGCAATACGGTAACTCCCCACCTGCATGACGCTACCGCATACTTTTAACGCTGAAAGCAACGTGTCACCCTGCAAACTACTCGGAGAAGTCCATCCACAAGAACTCCAATACGTGTCTGCAACATATCGCAACGCTTGCTGGGTGCGCACACTATCTGAAGTCCAAAGGTAAGAGGCATCAGAAGGGAGCACCACATGCACCGCCATAGCGTTACGCACGTTGTAAACAAGCACTTGGGCACGCTCACGTGCCGTCTTGCACTCCTGAAGTGCCCAATATTCCGCACCACCAATGCTAATTATGCAGACCGCCAAGCCCAAAAGCATCCACTTATGCCGACGAAAATGCCCCATACCCCAGATGACCAATAAAGGAAGGAGGTACAACACAACAGCCGTCACCAACGTTATGGGCAACTCAAAGGAGGCGAATGGCAAATGGGAACAAACAGCCAAACCTTCATTCATCAGCTCAACAACCTCACGCAATAACGGTCCGAATAGGGATGCCGCAAAGGGAAGGAGGAAGAACAGCAGAGCGATGCCCAACACCACACCGGCAAGAGGGATGACCCAAAGCGATACCAGCAGACTATACGTGGGGAACACGTGGAAGTAATACAACACCAGAGGGAGCGTACCGATTTGTGCAGCAAGACTGACACGCAACAGGTCTTGAACGGCATCTATCGCCCATCGGCGCAGGCGCCATCCTATGTTTTGATGCTCTACAAGGGGTGTCCAACGGGGCAAATGGGGCATTACAACCACGATGGCCCACACAGCCATAAACGACAACTGAAAACCCACATCAAAAAGGGATTGGGGTGACCATATCAAGAGGATGAGGGCTGCCAAAGCGAGATTATGTAGCGACAAATGACCGCGTTGCAACAACAAACTGAGTTGTATCAAAGTCAACATCAGCGCTGCACGCATCAAGGAGAGCGGTGCTCCCACCATAGCCACAAAGCCCCATACGGCAAGGATAAATACGATTTGCACTACCCCATGCACGCTACGGAATGCCCGAAGCGGACGCAACAAGAGCAGATTGAACAGCGCAAAGAGGATACTCAGATGCAACCCTGAAAGGGCAAGTACGTGACTCGCCCCCGTCTCGGAATACAATAGGCGCGTTTCCGCAGAAATAAATTGTTTATTTCCCAAGGTCATAGCACTTACCACTTCCAAAGGACGCCCGTCCAAATAGGTTTCCAACCTTCGGGATAACGCCTCGCGCAACTCCGATAATTGATAGGATAGCGACGTTGGCACTTCAGTTCCTAACGATTGCCACTCGCCACTTCCGCAATAGGCTGTGCCCGTAAAGCCCTGCCGATGCAAGTATCGGGCATAATCAAACGCACCGGGATTACCAGGATTCCGCAGGGCGGTCACACGCGTATGGAGCAAAAGGTTACCATTCGGCACGGGGGCTACCGAAAGACTGTCCTTCTGCAACGTCAACCGCACCTTGTGCCCATCAATCAGCGCCGTTGCTTGATAACTGCGCTCCTTTTCGCGTACATCAGCCACTTGCGTAGCGCAATACACCTGCTCCTCCCCACTCCATGCGACCTGCAACACCTCACGTTCGTTCATCAGCAATGCAGCACCGAGCAAGAAAAACGCGCCTCCTATAGCGCAACAAAAAATGCGCCTCCGATGCCGACAGAATACCGACAATAGGAAAGCGCACACTGCTCCACTAAAAAGATAAAATGACACTCCAGAAACGTCCTCAAATAGCACGTCGGCAATGGCGATGCCAACAATAAAACAGATTATGAGGCGAGGGAGTAACACGTAGATTTTATGATTAAAGCGACACTTATAAACAGTTATTCCCCCGTCCGCACGGACACTCTTGCAGAAGCGTAATCCTCATTGCAAGTCAAGAAAAATAACATCGGAGTTGTCCAAAATTATGTGCCGATTTGTTAAAACTAAACGCCGATTTGTTTGAAATAAGTGCCGATTTGTTTTGAGGCATCGGGATTTATTCAAACGAGAAGTAGGGTTGCAAGCGATCAAAGTCGTTTTGCGTAAACACATCATAGAGTCGGAGGTCGTTCCACGAGCGCAAGGGTCCGTATTTACGGATGTGGGTAACAATCACCTTCACTTGTTCATAATTCAAATATGGATGATGCACAAGCGTTTTGAAATCGCTGGTATTAACAGGAATCTGCTGTACACTTACCCCCGTTTCAACGACAAACCATACCTCAATCCGTTCAGGAAGTCCCTCAATTTCTTTCAGTTGTGCCGTATTCACAAACCCACCCAAGCGTTCACGATAACGCACTATGGAGCGCGAATAACTCGGACCTATTCCAGGAATCTTGCGCAGCGTCAAGGTGTCTACCGTATTGAGGTTGAGCACCGTCAACTCGCTAAACTTCTCGGGGTATTGGCGCGAAATCGAATCTTGGCGGCCTCGGTCTGTAGCCGTATAGTAGGTGTTTTTCGGCGCCTCAGGAATCTGAATATAGGGGCGCAAGCGCTTAAATTCCTCCTCCGAGAGTCCGTAAAGTCGGCGGAAGTCATCAGCATTTTTCCAACACCCACCAGCCCTTCGGTACGCCATAAGGTTCTTTGTCTGCCGTGCGCTCAACCCTAAACGACGAAGCGTCACACTATCTGCCGTATTGGGGTTAAAGGGAAAGGGTGCAGTAGGTTCCATCGCTCCCCTTTCACGTTGCGCCTGCCGTGCTTTGGTGGTTTCCGCAAAGGCCTCCAGCGCTTCCTCGTCCTCCTTAGAAAGCTTCACCGCTTTCCTCTCAGCCTGGTTGGTTCGCACATACATAAGTCCACCACCCACACAGAGCAGCAGCAACAGAAGGAGGAGCAACCCTCGCTTCTCGGAGCGAGAAAGGAAGAGGCGTGATTTCATAATTTAGGTTTGAAAGCGAGAAAGGGTTCACTTCGTTTGCGTGTACCCTTCTTTCTTCAACAACTCCACTAACTGCTGGCGCACATCGCCTTGAATCACGATTTCACCGTCCTTAGCCGTGCCACCCGTTGAGAGTTTTGTTTTCAGAAGTTTTCCCAACTGCTTGAGGTCTTCTTCTGTACCCACAAATCCCGTCACAAGGGTTACAGTCTTTCCCTTTCTACCTGCACGCTCCATACGAACGCGTAGCTTTTGCTGGGCTGAAGGCAACGTTTCCGCTTCTTCAATGCAATCGTCCTCCGTAGTAAATTGATAGTCGGGGTTGGTGGAATATACCATACCCAGACGTGATTTCCAGTCTGACATAGTTATTTGTTTTTTTAGTAGACAAGTAAACAAGGTACGAGTAGACGAGAGGGATACCGAGATAAACGTATGGTACACTCCGCAAGGCATCTTTACTATTTACTCTTTTATCTTTACTCTTTACTTATTTTTCTTACGCTGGCGTAAAAACTCCAGACTTTCCTGATATACAACGGGTTTCAACAAGTGCATCCATGCCCAATAGTGTGCTCCAGCAATTAGGAGTTTCACGATAAGACGCAAAATCATGTGCTCTATCAATGAACCGAGGAGGTGGGCGCTCAGGGTTGTTATAAAGGCTATCACAAAGAACGGGAACACGTCCAATACCACGTATTTTAAGGGCAAGCGCAGGAGTTTGCGCACTCCACTCCACCATACAAAAATCCACATGATGTTCAACCCCGCAATGGCGTAAAGCATACGTTCTACCCCATAGGGATATAGACCGACTACGGCACACAGTTGCAACAAGAGGAACGTGGCAGTAATACATAGGTAGCGCGTTGAATTTCCCTTACTGATAAGGAGTTGCGCAAAGAGTTGTCCCAACGGTAAGAAGGGCGCAGCAAAGCATATTACTTGAAGTAGGGGTACACAGGGTAACCACTTGTCTCCAATTGCCAAGGGAATAAATTCGGGCGCAATGAGCCCAAGTCCCCAAAGGGCAGGAAAAGCCAGGAATGAGGTGAAGCGCAGCATTTTACGGAATACGCGCACCTGGCGGTCGGCATCGTCGGTGATTTTTACCAACACGGGCTGCACCACGTTTGAAATCATTCCCGTCAACATGTTTGTACCCATCAACGACCACTTATTGGCTTGCGAATACTGCCCCACCACGTTGCCACGAGGGAAGAAGTGTCCCAACAACGCCTGAAGCACCTGCGCATTGAGCGTCGTAAGCAGATTCGTAAGTAGGATTTTACAGCTAAACTTAAAGAGCGAGAAGGCAGGGCGCAAGTCAAATTCAAAGGTTGGACGCCAAGGAGAATAATACCAATAGAAAAAGGAGATACTTACCTTATACCCCATATCCATCGCTACAAGACTCCAATACCCTGCCCCCATAAAGGCAGCCATAAGCCCGATCGCAGAAGATATAAGCGAGGAAGATACCTGGGAAATGGTACGTTCGCGCACCATGAGGTGCTTATAAAGGTATGCCCAGTGCGCCGTGTTGAAACTTGTGACCACAAAACCCAGGAAGATTACGCGCGCAACAAGCGTTAATTCTGGAGTATGATTAAACGCGGCAATAAGCGGGGCGCAACAAAAGAAGTTGGTATATACCACAACACTGATACAGACGCTCAACCAAAATACAGCATTAAAATCGCGATGTGCAGCATCTTTCTTGTTACACAAAGCTGTTGAAAAACCGCTTTCTTGAAGATTCTGTGCCAGTACGGAAAACACGGTAAGCATCGCCACCATGCCATAATCTGACACTGCAAGCTTACGCGCCAACAAGACTCCCACAAGTAGCATCACCACTTGTTGCGTCCCATTGCTGAGCATGGCCCAAAAGAAGTTTTTTGCGGTACTTTCTTTTAGATTTTCAGACATTATATAATGTGCGTTATATATATAAATATTGTGTAGGGCTGAAAGCACAAGATTCCACCTCAACGGCACCACACGATGATTTCACACCATCTACACACTTGTAATAGAGACAAAGGTAGCGTTTTATTGTGAGTAAATAAAGGCACGCTCAGAAGTTTTTTAGATTTCATGCACTAAAATCACATCATAAATGGGAATTTTTGAGACAAATCTGAGGGCTATACAAGCACTCTCCATATCAGAAAAATGACTCTGAAGGGAGGATTTTACCCTTCAGAGTCAATTTTACTTCATTGCGGGAATGAAAATTTCATACGTTCCATCGTCATAAAACACACGAATCTCCTTAACCTTACGTGCCGGTTTGTCACAATTTTTCGCATTTTGCAAATCATTATAGGTCGGATAGCGTGTTTGAGAAGCAAAATCTGGTACTTCAGTCGAAGGAGAATTTCTCAAATTTGCCTGCTGATCTCCGCCACCTCGTTGCAAAATTCCGGTCGTTGACTGTGATTGATTTTGCACAGGCGCAACAGTTTTTTGAGGAGGCACATTATTATTGGAGGTCGGTGCAACATTTGAAATAGACGAAAGTCCACCTTCGATAGTCGCCATTCCTTCATCACCGAAGTCAAAAATTTCTCCTTTTACAGCATCATCTTTGCCCAAAGTCTGCTCAGCATTTTCTCCTTCCGCCATTTCCCCTTCACCAAAAAGTAACCAGTTCATACTAACTTCAGGGAAGGCTTTGTGAACAGCAAATGCATGGGTGATAGTGGGGTTTGTACGACCAATAAAAATGTTCGAAATTGACGCCGGAGAGACTCCTAATTTTGCAGCAAAATCTTGTTGAGAAAGATTCGCCTTTTGCATCACTTCTCTAATTCTGTTCTTCATAAAATATTCCAATAAATAAAACTCAACTCGAAAAACCAAAAGCGTATGCCTGGTCTATGAGCGTTAAAGAACGTCTCATTTTTTCGCAGTCACCACCGCCTAATATTTTATAGGTTTTTCGGTCAAAGATAGTGTTCACCCCTAAAAAATGGGGGAAATACCCGTTTTTCTAAGACTTTACAAAATTAAACCTTTTCTGCGACACCACCAACATTTGTAAAGATAAATTTTGAAATTGATAATTTACAAATTACGTTTTAAGAATTCACACAACAAAACACGACTTCCGCAAACAGGCTTCCCTACTTGATTTTTGTAAATTACCGTCTTAAAATCACCCTATAATTTAATTTAATTACAATCCTTAAATAATTGGCTTTCTTTTACTTAAAAATACAATCTTGAGCACTAATAAAATCGACCAACATTGATTATATACATTTTACACCGTTTTACACAACAAACAATTTGCAAAATAGCGATAAACAACTGATTTTGTGCGACTTAAACCCCTCAAAAATAAATGAATATTTATACTTTTTATTATTCAAATTCTTGATTTGTAAATCACATTGCGAAATTTACAAAAACGGATTAAAGGATTGTTGTATTTCATAAACAGCAAAACGTAAATTCACCTTTCAATATTTCAAGAATGTTAATTTGTAAATATCACAACTGAAATGTTATAATCTGTTAAACGCCCAATTCCGTCCCTAAAATGGGATGTAATTGCGCAAAAATCCCCCATTCTCGTCCGACTGTCGAGAAATTTTCATCCGCAAAAGTCTCAGAAAACGAAAAATGAGCTAACTATTGGATTTTCAACGCGTAAGCCAAGTTTTCCGTGATTTTCAAAAATGTGCAGAAAAATGAAAGAATTATGGGTTTGGAAAGTATATAAAAGGAAAACTCGCTTTAGGGCACACAAAAACAACCTACATACCCCACCCTTTGATTTGCGAAATTTCACGATTTACATTTTTACATCAGAATCCCTAAAAACACAAAAAATCAGGCTTAAAATTTTCACCCATTTGGACACCCATTTTGGTGAAATTTTAAGCCTGATTTTAGATTTAGAATTTACGTTTTTCAGTTCTGAGAAGGTTAAAAATTGAACTTGAAAAACCAATTTTAATGAAGGACAAAATAAACTTTAGTGGAGGATAAAATAGATGAGCTCGGAGAAAAGTTCCGCACTTGACGCTCCCCCATTTCCGATACCTTTACAACGCGCATCCGTTTCACGAATCTTCGAAATGATGTTCATCACCTTCACACCCGAGTAGACCTTCATTGCCGGAAGATAATTTCTGGTCACTTGCCAATCTCGAATCCCCAACCAACTCGCAATCCCCGCGGGACTTTTTTCGGGAGCATAATACGCCAACATGAGTTGCGAGAAAAATCGGAAGAGCATCGTCAAGGTTGCAGGCAGATAAAAATCACGTTCGTCCTTGGCCATAACCATAGCAATCTTCGTTGCCTGAGAAACGTCTTTTTTCGACAAAGCGTCTTGCAGCTCGAAAATATTGAATTCTCGACTAACGCCCACTGTTGCCAAAATCTGTGACTTCGTAACCAATGTTTGCCCCGCTGGGAGTCCAACACACAGTTTCTCCAACTCATTTACGACTTTCGACAACTTAGTTCCTACCAAGTCTGCTACCATATTTGCAGCCTCTTGTTCAATCGCTACCCCTTTACGCTTCAGGTAAGAGGCGACAAATCCAGGAATGCGCTCTTCACGCAAAGGTTTAGACTCAAAAAGCACCCCATTTTTTTCAATCAACGCGGATAATTTTTTACGACGGTCCAAATTTCCATTTTTATAACAAATGATAAGCACCGTTGTAGGTTGCATTTGCGCAAAGTAAAGTTCCAACTTATCCAGTTGCTTCATATTTTGCGCCTCTTTCAGGCAAACCACCAGACGTTCTGCCCCCATCGGGAAACCACGAGCAGCACTCACCACCGCTTCAGCGGTTGCCTCTGTTCCATAAAAGGTAAACAGATTAAAAGCCTGTTCTTCGGGAGTCTGTAGTTTCTCCAAAAGCAAATCTGCAATCTTGTCAATGTAATAATCCTCCTCGCCCATCAAGCAATAAACGGGATGAAATTTCCCATTCATTATCTCACGAACGACATCCTCATAAGCAGGAGTTGTTTGTTTCGTTGGAGCCATTATATATTATATGTATATGATATTATAAGAACATATAGTGCTATCACTGCTCAGCAATCCGCAAGCGCCTAAAGTTTACAACAAAAACTTCACATCACGCCCCTACCTGTTGCCCACAAATCTACCATCTATATTCATAGAATTTTGTACCTTTGCGGTTCAGCAATGCACCATACTATCTTGCAAAAATACACAAATGATTCCATTAAACCTGCCACCTTACGACATAAAATTAAAGAAGGATTCTGAAGGAGAACTTCTCATTCACGACTTTCTACGCCGAAAGTGGCTCAGATTAACTCCTGAAGAATGGGTACGCCAACACTTCACCCACTTTTTGGTAGAGCAAAAGCACTACCCAACAGGGTTACTTGCCAACGAAGTGGGCATCAACATCAACGGCACTACCCGACGCTGCGACACCGTTCTCTATGATAAAATCGGCATGCGCCCACGCCTTATTGTAGAATACAAAGCCCCACACGTAAATATCACCCAAGAGGTATTCCATCAGATTTCATCTTACAATAGTGCACTCCGAGCCGACTACCTTATCGTTTCAAACGGACTTCACCACTATTGCTGTAAGATAGATTACGACAACCACAGCATACGCTACCTTAAAGACATTCCTGATTTCAAAGATTTATAAGAAAAGGAGCAACTACAGAAACAACATTCCGCCTCCATTTGACACGATGAGATACAACAATCCATAAGCTCCCCCAACACCTCCCTTAAAGAGTTTTTCCCGTCACATACGACACCCTACCCAAAACTAAGTCGGACTTAATTTCATTTATCTCCCAGATAATTTGAACTAAGTCCGACTTTGTTTTTAGCATTTCCCATTAAGATTTCAATCCCTCAGAATAGACGCATCTCGTCAGCTTACAATCTATCCAAAGTAACCACTATATAAATATTGTGTGGGTTATGCGATGAAATCACCACCACATGGATATATTTTTGTAACTTTGTATGATTTTTGCGCCCAACACAATGATGAACATAGAAAAGAAACTGGCTTTTGACGAACTTCGCACGCTACTTAAAGGGCGTTGCATCTCCTCGCTCGGCACGGAGTGGGTGGATAAGTTCGTTACTTTTTCTGCCGACTACAATAAAGTAACCCACAACCTGCGTCTGGTATCGGAGTTCCAGCGCTTTGTGGAGACGGAGGAGGACGTTTACGAAGAAAACTTCTTTGACGTTCGCCAATCCTTGCTACGCCTACGCCCTGAGCGCACCCATTTAGAAGAAGTAGACCTCTTCGATCTCAAGCGCTCACTCATTACGGTGAACGCCTTGGTGGATTTTTTCACAAAGAACAACGAGGGGGATAGCAACGACGAGACTGCCAACCTCAATTACCCCACTTTGGCGGCATTGGCTGGTGATGTAGAGACCTTTCCGCAGATTATCCAGCGCATTGATAGCGTGCTGAACAAATATGGCAAGGTTAAGGACACCGCTTCGAAAGAACTGCTCTCGATCCGCCATGCTATTGAGGTGAACACACGCACCTTGAGCCACTCTCTGCGCAGCATTATCCAGCAGGCGCAACAGGAGGGGTACATTGAGCGCGACGTGTCACCCACCCTGCGCGACGGTCGCCTTGTTATCCCTGTTTCACCTGCGGTAAAGCGCAAAATTCGCGGTATTGTCCATGACGAATCGGCTACGGGGAAGACAGTGTTTATCGAACCTGCAACCGTTGTTGATGCCAACAATAAAATTCGCGAACTCAAGGCACAGGAGCGCCGCGAGATTATTCGCATTTTGCAAGAACTCTCGGCAGAAATTCGCCCACACATCAATGCGATTCTGCATTCGCAACACTTCCTCGCACAGATTGATTACTTGCGCGCCGTAGTGAGTTTTGCCGACTCCTTTGGGTGCATCGTTCCCCGCATTCAGGAGGAACCTACCATTGATTTGAGTCAAGCATACCACCCACTGCTTCAACAATCCTTGCAGCGCCACGGCAAGAAGATGCAACCCCTTGACATCACCCTGCGCAACGGGCGCATCCTCTTGATTTCAGGACCTAATGCTGGCGGTAAGTCAGTGTGTTTGAAGACGGTCGGACTTTTGCAATACATGGTGCAGTGCGGACTTCCCATCCCCGTACGCGAGAACTCTACGCTCGGTATTTTCTCCGAAATATTTATTGATATTGGCGACGAGCAAAGCATTGAAAATGATTTAAGTACCTACTCTTCTCACCTTCTCAACATGAAGGTAATGATGAAGGGGGCAAGCAGCAAGAGTCTGTTGCTCATCGACGAATTTGGAGGCGGTACAGAACCCCAAATTGGCGGAGCTTTGGCTGAAGGTATTCTCCACCGCTTCGTAAAAACGGGCACGTGGGGGATTATTACCACTCACTACCAGAATTTGAAGCACTATGCCGAGCAAGAACCCGCCGTAATCAACGGCGCCATGCTTTACGACCGTGCACAGATGCAGCCGCTCTTCATTCTTCAGGTAGGTAATCCCGGTAGTTCTTTTGCCGTAGAAATTGCCCGTAAGATTGGTATTCCCGAAGACGTAATTGCCTATGCTTCAGAACTTGTGGGTAAGGATTACATCATGAGCGACAAGTACCTTCAGGACATTGTGCGCGACAAGATGTATTGGGAAAAGAAGCGTCAGACGATTCGCTCACGCGAGAAGCAGTTAGAGGAAACCGTTGCCCGCTACGAAGAGGAAATGCAGCAGTTCCAGCAACAGCGCAAGTCGGTTATGGCGCAGGCAAAGGAGGAAGCACAGCAACTTCTCAAGGACACGAACGCCAAGATTGAAAATACCATTCGAGAAATCCGCGAAACGCAAGCCGAGAAGGAGCGCACCCGAGAAATCCGCCAGGAGCTTTCGGAATTCCGTGAGGCTCTCGCGCAAACTTCTGACGAAGAGAGCATTATTGCCCGCAAGATTGAGAAAATCAAGCGCCGTCAGGAGCGTAAGCAAGCCAAGCAGGAGCAAGGAAAGGACACTCATTCACAAGCAACTCCCGCAGCTTCACCTACTACAGAGCAATTACAAGCGCTTAACACGACTGCTCCCAAACTCCACCTTGAGGCAGGACAATATGTGCGCATCAAGGGACAATCTGCTGTGGGTCGCGTAGAAAGTGTGCAGGGCAAGAATGTCAAGGTGCTCTTCGGAAGTATGTACACTTCCCTCCCCATCAACCGTTTGGAACTTGCCGAAAAACCCAAGGAGGACAACACCATGAAGGCTGCCACCTTTGTAAGCAAGGAGACGCGTGATGCGATGCAGGAAAAGCAACTTAACTTCAAGCAGGACATTGACTTGCGCGGCATGCGCGTAGATGAGGCACTGACTGCGGTGGCTTATTTCATTGACGATGCTATTCAGGTGGGACAAGCCCGCGTGCGCATTCTCCATGGTACTGGCACAGGCGCCCTGCGCCAAGTTGTACGCCAATACCTCAGCACGGCTACGGGCGTTATGCGCTTCCACGACGAGCACGTCCAGTTTGGTGGTGCTGGCATTACTGTGGTGGAACTCATTTAAGCAGTCTGCGGAACGCAAATCTCAGTTTGTTAAAACAGACGGGGAGATGGCGCAAACAAACTGGGAGATAAAACAAAATATCTGGGAGATAGTTTCATTTATCTCCCAGATATTTTTTGTTAAGTCGGCTGCGCTATGAAGCAACAGACTTTTGTATGTCATGAAGCGCCGATATTACGCCTCTTCTTCCAATTCAGTGCTGAAAATCATGGTTGTAGCACCGATGGTAATAATGTCGCCCGACTCCAATCTCACTTGTTCCTTAAGTCCAACAAGTGTATTATGCACAAACGTACCAGTGTTTGAAGGTGCATCGCGCACGGTGAAGACGAGTTCGCCATTCTTTTTCTCACGCACGTTTACAATGCAGTGTGTTGTGTCGACACTGGGGTCTACAGTCTTGATGGGCGTATTTGCCTTCGTACCCTTCACCCCTCTGCCCACGACATTATCCCCCAAATAGAGCGGGAGCACCTGCTTAAAGTGGAAGGCATTTTCAATCACGGTGAGCCATCCCAAGACGGGTGCTTCTTCCTCTACCTCTTCCTCAACAGGCTTCGGCATTGGGATGCGCAATTTGAATTGCTTGTGACATTCGGGACATTCAAACACCAAACTGCGCCCGGGTTCGTATTGCGTTTCATCAAAAAGGATCGCCTCATCACATTTTGGGCAACGTATTCTCTTCATATTTCGTTAATTACTTAGGATTCTACTACTATTCACCATCCGCAGGGAGAAATCAAAAAGGCATTTCCATCCTCTGACTTTTAACAAAGCGAAAGGCTGCATCAAAAGGATTTATTTGACACAGCCTTAGGACTTTAATCTATTTTTTCAACACCCACGCTTGCTCAAAACCGCTACGCTCCTTGCGGTACTCACGTAGCGCTTCTGTCGCGGCGTCTGCTGTAGGATAACCTCCAACAATAACACGCAGGATGTCGTTCTTAACAAATATCTCTACTCCATTAACGCCCGATGCTTGGAGTTTTTCTACCAAAGCTTCAGCATTTTTACGGGGAATGCAGCTGCAAACTACCAATGTATAGCGCCCTGCAGTTTTGGCCTCCTCAACAGTTTCCGTTACTTTGGGAGCAGGTGTTTCTACCTTCGGGGCTACAGGTTCTTCAAGCGCATCTATAGGTTCGATTGCCTCACTTTCCGCCGACACTTCTGCTTCATCCGCAAAAGTTGTTGCTGGAACAAGCAAAGGCTGGGGTTTTGATTCGGCAGCTCCAAAGAGTTGCGCACTGAAAAGCGCAGCTTGCTTCACACCATCTTCAGCCGTATTGCTTACAGGCACAGACCAAGTGAAGAAGCACACAAGCATCACCACTGCTGCCGCTACATAATTTACCACCTCGCGACTCACACGAATCGTATAGTGCGTAGCCGAACGCTCAATGAGTTTCGTAGGTTGTGCTATGGGGGTTGCTACAACTTCCTGCTCTTGAGCAACCACTTCTTCCTCCTTACGCATCACGAAAGCGTCCAATCCGTAAAGTTCAGGCGAAACGACACCAGCTTCACAAGGTTGGAATTCATACATACCGCTCAGCGAAAGCGTAAATACACCAATGCCTCCAAGTTCAAATGAACCTGAAGCATGGAGTTCTGCCTTTACCTCTGTAACAGCCGTAGCTATTTGCTGTACAGCCTCAAGATAACCAATGCCATAGGCATTCATGTACGACTGTGCCAAGAGCCCATCGTTCAACGTCAAGCATCCATTAAAGCCCACGCTACGATAGGGAGGCAAGAACAAACCTTCGTCCTCAACATAGCGCGCGGCAACCTGCTGCGTAACGAATCCGCCAAAGTCGGGAACGATTACGCAGTCGTGCTTCAAGAGCAAACTTTCGATATGTCGAGCTAATGCTATCACGCTACTTGAGTTAAAGAAATGATTATCAGTGCATATATAAATCTCACCCTTTTCAAGGGGGATATTATAGTGCAAAATTAGTAAAATTTGTTTAATCTAACAACCCCTACTCGCCCCTTTTTCTTTGCATATTTTTACAGAAAATCATAAACTCACAGAGTTACAGAACTTTAACCTTTCCGGACATTTTTCTGACTCAAAGTGTGACATTGTAGAGTTGAAAATCTCCATCTTTAGGTAAAATACTGACTTACACAGGATAAAATCGTAAGCACATTTGAGATACCCAAACACACATCCGTTTCTGTAAAAAATAACTCGAACTTAATTCAAAATAATCGGTACTTAGTTTCAACTAAATAGGAGATAGTTTTCAGCATCTCAAAAGGAATTATTTCGGACACCGATGCTTTGTAATTTTATTGGATATTTCGCTTTGATTGTCCCCAGCCCACCGCTTCAAAATCCAGCTTTAGGTTAAATCAATCCGTCTTTTTGAATTTAACCACAGAAATTCAAAATTCGTCCATCAAGTTTGATTCCCAAGTTTTCGCCATACGCCTTTTTTTTGATAAGTTTGCAGAAGAAACTCCCACCTTATATATAATTATGTCCACACACTACGACCTTATTACCATCGTTGGTCCCACAGCATCGGGAAAAACAAAATTTGCCACCGCATTAGCGCGACTTATCGACGCAGAAATTATCAGCGCCGACTCGCGTCAGGTTTATCGTCGCATGGACTTGGGAACAGGTAAGGATTTAGCGGATTATACTGCGCCTGATGGCACACAGATTCCTTACCACTTAATTGACATTGCCGAACCCGGAACGAAATACAACGTCTTTGAGTTTCAGCGCGACTTCCTTACTGCTTACGAAGACATACGCTCTCGCGGCAAACGCGTCATCGTATGCGGCGGCACCGGACTTTATGTAGAAAGCATCCTACGCGCTTACCGTTTAAGCCCAGTGCCACAGAATGATGAGCTCCGAAAACAGTTGGAAGGCAAAACCCTTGAAGAACTCACCGCCATTCTCAAAACCTATAAAGCACAACTCCATAACACGACGGATGTGGATACCGCCCAACGCGCTATCCGCGCCATAGAGATTGAGGAATATTACAAAAATGAACCCAAGGAGGAGCGCCCCTTCCCTACGCTGAGCAGCCTCACGTTAGGAATAGACGTAGACCGCGAAGTGCGCCGTGAGCGCATCAGCAACCGCTTGCGTCAACGTCTTGAAGAGGGGATGTTAGACGAAATTCGAGCGCTACTTAAAGAGGGAATTTCGGCTGAAGACTTGATTTACTACGGACTGGAATACAAATTCTTGACGCAACACGTCATTGGCGAACTCTCGTTTGAGGAAATGTACCGCCAACTCGAGATTGCCATCCACCAATTTGCCAAGCGCCAAATGACATGGTTCAGAGGCATGGAAAAACGTGGTACCCCCATTCGTTGGATCAGCAATACCGAAGCCTCCATTCGCAGTATAGCAGAGGAAATCCTTTCTGAAGCATGACTTAGCCCCTTACGGCAACCGCTAATCTTTACCTACCTTCATCTACCATGAACTTACACCATACAACCCTCACCTTTACCCTTCTCCTCTCGCTATGGAGCATTATGAGTTGCTCTAAATTAGAGGACGAGACAAGTATGGATACCCCAACAGAGCAACCAGGCGACCAACCTGGGGATAATAACACTACCACTACGGAGGATACCCTCACGGTGGCACAAGCGTTAAAAGCAACTACGGGGACATGGGTGGTTGTAAAGGGGTATATCGTAGGTTATGTGGATGGTACGACGATGAGTAAGGCTCGCTTTGCACCTCCAACCACAAAAGTGAATACCAACTTGATTATAGCCGACCGTATTGACGAAAGAGATTACTCCTATTGCCTGCCCATACAAATTAAAAGCGGTACTGACGACCAAATCGTCTATAACCTGATCACACACCCCGAACTTCTTGGAAACAGCGTGGCTGTAGGGGGAGAACTCACCTCTTATTTTAAGGTCAATGGCTTCAAATATCCCGATTTCTGGATTACAGAACTTACTGAAGAGGATTTCCCGGAGCGCCCTGAGGAGGAAGAACCAACGCCAACGCCTGACCCCACTCCTCAGCCCGAACCTACCAACGATACACCCACTTTAGACTTTACCCCTCAAGCAAATATTTATGACAGATAACGCTCATTTTTTCTCTAAATGGGGCATCATCTATTGTCCCAAACCTGCATTGCACACAGAACGGCGTTGGAAGAAAATTCTTCACGCCCTGCAAGAAGCGGGGCAGCCTTTCGACTTCGTACAAAGCGAGGGAGAGGGTTCGGCTGAGCGTTTGGCTGGCATGATGACGCAAAACGGATACAAAACCATCATTTTAGTGGGAGGAGATGCGGCATTAAATGAAGTCATCAACGGAGTAATGCGTACAACTTCCCCCCTTGGCAAGCATCCCACCATTGGAGTAATCCCCAATGGTTTTGCAAATGATTTTGCACACTATTGGGACTTTGACATTGACGATATTAAAGGCACTATAGCCCGTTTGCAGCGTAATAATAAGCGAAAGATTGATGTGGGAGTGCTAACTGAAGGAGGCACACCCAACAACCGAAGCTATTTCTTGAATTGCCTGAACATTGGAATCGTTGCCAACATCATTCACTTGAAGCGCACCACTCGCAACTACTGGATGTCAAGATTAACTTCCAATCTATTTTCCAGCATGATGTTGATTTTTAAGCGCAAAAAGTTTCGCATAAAGTTCAAGGTGAATTTCGAGACACACGAAAAGGAGCTTACCACGATTTGCATCGGTTCTGCCCACGGATATGGGCAAACGCCCAGTGCCGTCCCCTACAACGGAATGCTCGACATTACCTCTGTTGCACAAGCCCCGTTTACCAAGACGCTCAACGGACTTTGGCTGCTTTTTACCAACCGTTTCTTGTCCTACAATAGTGTTAGATTCTGGCGCACAAAGGGTATCGAAATTTTAGAAACCAACAATGCCCCCATCGCCCTTGACGGACGCATCCACACCAGCGAGGCTACACATATCAGAATAGATATTTTACCTGAAGAAATAGAGTTTTTGGTGTGACAACCAGTGTTGCAGGTCACCATCGCCGCACCAAAATTTTAGCAATGCTTTGTAAATATTTTTTCTCGGCATAAAAATAAATTTTCTCGGCATAAAAATAAATTTCCAAAGCATGGAAATAAAGTCATCTGACATGCGTGTGGGAATCTGTAGGTAACGCTTTTTCTTAATCTACCAAACAAGTGACCATTCCCGTTTTCACAACGAGAATGGTCACTCTTTATTTAGGGTTCCTCTTTGTCATATTTATTTCAACCGCCGTAAAGAATCCTTTGCATACTCAATCTCTTTCTTCCAACCTTCAATGCGGCGAGCATGCGTCGCTGCCGCATCAATCTTGTTCTTACGATATCCAGCTTTTGAAGAAGGACTGGATGCGCTCCTAATTAAATATGCATAACGTTCATTGTCGCGCTTCTTGTCTTGCTTTTCTCGGTCAATCCTGGCACGCAATTCAACAATCTTTTTCTTGTAATATTCTTTGCTCATAATAGTTACAATTAAACTGTTAACAAGTACCTACATTATACTTTAACTTAAGTTTAAGAAGATCCAATAACTTTGCGAAATCAGAGGCCTTTGGTTCGTGAAATTCGTGAGATTCGTGTTCTCTTAAATCTGCCTCAATAAATCAGTGTTTCACGCACGACTACTTGACTTCAACCAAACCTTTAGAACATCTCATGCCCAAAGAAGGTTATGCCGAGATCGATGCCTAAGTAAGTCTTAAATACAAACTGTAATAAAGTTAAAATTGCAGCCAACAACAAGAGTCCAAGGGCAATCTTATTTCCCAACGACATTGAGTTATTTTTCTTAGCCATAATGATTCAATATTATTTCCATTCTCCCTTCTTACACTTATTTTTCTCGCATTCAGCATTGAATGCAGCAAGAGTCTTTTCATCGGTACTTCCCGAAGTATAGTAACGACTACCATCGCCTTCGGTATAACAAATTTGGCAATAGAGTCCAAATACGGTGTCAAACTCTTTCTCCAACGACTTTATTTTCTTGTTACCTGAAATTGAAATATCGCCGCCAGAATCAGCACGACGCACCGAAGCCAAAGTCTTATCACCGGGGATTGCAGTTATTGTCTCGCCTTTCTTTACCTGCTCACGAGCATAACTGTAATATATACCCAAACGCAAGTAAGGGAATTTCTTGTTAAACTCCTTGCGTAAAGTATCAATTTTTTATTCCCTGTCACAGAAAGCTCTGTTGTAGAGGTTGTTGATTTACTTGCAGTCGTTGTTTTCTTAGCTGCTGTTGTTTTTGTTGCAGTAGTTTTAGCCGCAGGTTTTGCTGCGGTTGTTTTCTTCGCTGTAGCCTTCTTTGCTGTAGCGGTCTTTGTTGTTGTTTTCTTTACGACCATAATTACTTAATTAAATGAGTTTTAGTTTCAATTATCACTGCATAATTATTCTCCATCCTTTTGCTGAATGAATTCCCTGCCATCCTTATTGATATAGCGAGTAATTCCCTTTTCTCCTCGATATCCAACGAGGCACAAATCATTTACAAACTCATCTGCCATCCAATCGTAGCGAGGATGTATTAGCACCTTACCTTCAGCATCAACAAGTCCGTACTTGCCGTTTAATACTACTGTATATGTTAGCACATTCCCATTATCTAAATAAACCTGGTCATATTTCTTTGCCAACTCTTTATACACCGTATAATCTTCAATAGGATTACCCGCAAGATCAAGGAATCCCCATTTTTCATGTAGTTCAGCCGTCAAAATGGTTTCATGATTACCAACTGTGTCATAAATTATGGGGACAACCACCCTTCCAGTGCGGTCAATACATCCCATTTTTCCTGCTAATTTCACACAAGCAAGTCCATTTGTACCATAGTTATCTACAGAATCATATATACAAGGGATAACTAAATTACCTTCCTTGTCAATAAACCCCTCTTTTTTATTTTTCTGGACTGGTGCCATTCCATTCTTAAAATGCCCTGCTTTCCTATATTCACAAGGGATTACTCTGTTTCCTCTTTTATCTACAAATCCCCATTTCTTATTAACCATAACAGCTGCCAAACCTTCAGAGAAAGTTCTAACTTCCTTGTATTTACAGGGAATGACTATGGTATTTGTTTTGTCTATAAAACCCCATTGTTGCTTTACTTTTACGGCAGCAAGACCTTCCGAGAAGTCGCCTACGTCAGAGTACATCAATGAAATAACCTCCTCACCTTTGGTGTTAATGAATCCCCAGTTCTTATTACGAACTGCAGCAAGTCCTTCTTGGAATAACTCTGCCCGAGAGTATTTAAGAGGGGTAACATAATCACCGTTCTCGTTAATATAACCACATTGACATCTCCATTCATTATCCTTGCGCACAGGAACTAATCCATTACTGAAATTATGGTTATAATATAGTCCGACTCCCTCCCAAATAAGGTGGTGAATGCAGGGAATAATCTGTTCCCCTTTCTTATTGATAAAACCGAAGTATGTACCATCATCTTCTTGTACAAATGCACGTCCTTCATAAAAATGATGCACTGTTTCATACTGACAGGGGACAACCTCTCGCCCTTCTTTATTTATGAATCCCCAACCAAATTCAGACAACTCAACAGGAGCCAACCCATCTTTAAATTCATCAGCTCTGTCATATTGAAATGGAACTATGACCTTACCCTTCGTATCAACAAATCCCCACCTATCATTTAATTCAACAGCTGCAAGTCCTTCATTAAACCAACAACAATCGTAAATAAAAGGCGACTTGTACCAGATGTTTGTCTGATATTCTTTTCCCTCATTACTATGCCATTTCAGTTTGCACTTTCTACCATTGTATGTTACATGGCACAGAATTTTATTACCCGTATCTATTCTCTCATCCCCAACTTTTATCACAATATCAGCATAGTGAAGTTGTAATTTCTTAGGGTCAAACATAGATGTATTAACCTTTGCAGAGAAGACACTCCGACACTTACAGCGCTTAATTGCAGGAGTATCCTTTGTAGGAAGTTTCTTCACGACTTGTCCTAAGTCTACCATGGAAAAATCAACTTCTTGGTAAACTATAGCATCTTCCTCTATTTCTATTTTATCGAGAAAACTTAATCCTCCAAAAGTTTCGTATCTACCCCAATCACTATCACGCTCAAAGGAAATATACCACCCATGAAACTTTATTGTTTTCCAAGCCATAAATCACAAATTTTGTATAACATCAATACTATACAGTGCATGACAAACTACCTAATACCCACACTTTTTCTCCGTGAGTGAAGCATCATAGGCAACCTCCTCACCTACTCCAAAGTGCTTGTTCAGCATGTCTGCCATAGTCTTTGCCATAGCAATTCTGCGCATATCCCATAGGCATGCGCTCCATGCAATGCGACAGATAATATTGTTTTGAGCGCCACAACCCTCTTTGTATTTACGAGCAAACAGGTTGGGAGATGTCGATGCGTGATAGCGTTGGTGGTCAGACTCCAGACCAAATTCCGCAGAGAGTTTTGCACTTATCTCTTGATAGAATTCACGGTAAGCCCCTATATCCTTTACCACAAGGCCTTCCTCTTCAAAATGCTCTACGCCCTTTGCCCCTCCAGCAGAGAAATGGAAGTGAGTGGGATAAGAAGGTTCGTTAGCACCACTCGCCACTAAAGTTGTAAAGGTCCAGGAAGCATCTTTAGAAGTCAATTGTTCAAGGTCATTCATATACTCCTCCAAATTCTCTTCATAGGTAGAGCAATCGGGGAAAATATAATAAGACTTATAGGGGCGCATCTCGCCACACTCTCGACTGATATAATTAAATCCACCTATCAAAGCGAGATAATAGGAGAAGTTTCCTATTGCTGGTTCTATAAAACTTCCGGGAGAAACTATCGTTACCTTTGATCCTCTATCAATACAATAGCCATACGAGCGATTCTTGGGGAAATGCGCAATAGCTAATTTATCTTGCGGGTGTTCCTCAATGGTTTGCGTAACGGCTAAATTTATCAAACGAAACTCCTTTGAACCTTCCACAGCATCAAAGATGTCATCCACTTTCATCCCTAAACGCGCTTGCATATCACAAATCGATATATGTTGGGGTACAATCTGGAAACCTGTAGGACGATCCAACTTACGTTCAAAGGCGTTTTTCAGTTTCTCAATATTTTTATCTACAATTTCCTTATGAAGTTCTGCTTCCATTGCTTCAGAGAAACCTGCGCCAATCAAACCAGCAGGAACTGCGAATAATGCAATTCCTAATATCCCAATAATGCAAGCAATAATTCTACCCACCCCCGTTATTGGTGGTGTATCCGCAAAACCGCCTGGGTCTCCAATATATTGAGCGAATGCCCATACTACAGACTTCATCCCATTGTCATAAACCTCAGGTTGCGCCGCGTGTTCATAAAAGAACAACACAAAGGAGAGCATCAAAGTCACTACCACCAGGAACTGTAAGGAGATGAACATTTCTTTAGACTTTGAGAGCAGTGCCTGCTGCAACAATCGGAATGAGCGCATGTAGCGGAACACACGCAGCAAGCGCAACACGCGCAACGACTTCAGTACCGCATAAGGCAGAGGGAAGAACAATGCCACATAGAAGGAGTAAGTAGAAACCACATCTATCAATCCGTAAAAGGTACAGCAATACTTCACCCTACCCCAAAATCCCTTGTAGCGTGCATCCATCTCATCCGCCGTCCAGATACGGAGCGTCACCTCTATAGTAAAAGCAATGACCGTTACTATATCAATAATATGTAGCACCAATTCACAAGTGGGCGACACATTAAATGTAGAGACGAACACAGCAAGTGTGCTCAAAATAATCAATCCAATGATGACGTAGTCTAAAATATTGCCCCACTGTTCTGTGCCTAAATCATTATCAAAGATACGGGCAAGTTTCTTCTTAAATTCAGCAATCTTACTCATAAGTAACAATAGGTTTAACCGAGTTTTTCTGTTTCTAAGGTATATTCTACCCATGCACGAACAAAAGCATAGGCCTTTCTAAGATGTAGGACATTGGTATATTCATCTGATTTGTGGGCATTGTAATATCCACAACTAATGTTACAGCAAGGCACGCTCAACCCACGCATCTTTAGTTCTACAACATCCGTCTTACCTCCATCTACACATTCATATTCATACTGTTGTAATAAATGAGCGGGCGGAAAACTTGCGTCACACAGTTTAACATCACCTTTGCCATTGATGACAACTTCCGAGCATCCCTTTCTGTCAACAGCCAATACATAAAGCACATTTTCAAAGTGCTTAAGCGAACAGGATTTAGAACCTCGACACCCCGCCAATTCCCCCTTTTTTTCTTCTTCAACAAACAGCGCCACTTTCAAAACGGGCACATCATGCAAAAGTTTGATAATAATCCACAGCCCATTCTTATCGTCTGCTCCTATCCCAGTCATATTTCCTAACTCATCTTCCCCGAATATACCACTTGCTTCTTCTACTATTCTAAAAGGAGACGTTTCATGCACTTCGTCCAAATGAGCGGTTACACAGGGATACTTTTGCTCAGATCCTTTTGTAAGAAAGAGGTTGCCAATTTCGTCCTCTTCAATCTTCAAATGCAAATCAGCCACTTGTTGGAGGAAGAACGCTTTTATTTTCCCCTCACGTCCAGACTTACTATTAATGTTGTATAGTGCTTTTAGTAATTCCATACTCTGTTATCTTAAATCTTATATTGTTGTATCACAATGTATTTTTAGAACTGTGGATTCCAAATCTTAAGGGGAGATTTCTGACTTCAAACGCGATTACTTGCTGCACCGCCCTTACAATCTCCTGTAGTTCCATCCCCACATTTTTCGCATCTCCCGTTTGCCCCTTATATAAGGGCACGTGTACAAAAACAGCTTTCATTGGCGTAGTTAAATTGCATAAACGAAGCGCCTCATAATACAAGCGATTGCACACATACAATCCACAAGAATTTGAAACCTCCACAGGTATTCCTTGCTCTTCTATTGCCGCACGGAGTTTCTTTATGGGCACATTTGTAAATAGTGCCGCACTCTCATCTGGATATATAGGTTCTTCATCAGGTATCCATCCATCATTATCACCCTTCTTTGAATCCATTAAGTTAATTGCAATGCGCTCCAACCTGATTTTATTACTCAGCGCAGCTTGTCCTAACATCAGAATGAGGTCGGGCTTCACCTCATCAACTGCCGTTTTCAACTCTGCAACCACACGCTGAAAACTCACAGGCATAATTTTTAAGAAGAACTCAACCCCTATAACACCTTGGGCAACCACTTGTTGTGCGGTTGCCCAAGATGAATTTTCAATATATGTCCCAAAAGGTTCAAATCCTGTGACTAGAACTTTAAGCATTTAATCTACACTGTATTTTGTTCGATAATATATCGTTTTGGGTTCCACCGCTTCAACCACAACACATATATAAATCGTATATCTCATGCGCTCATTCACAAATCCTAAATAAATAGTTTTG
>JAZORE010000010.1:0-23784 GCA_045656425.1 Alloprevotella sp. | reverse complement strand
TGAAGCAGAGGTGTTTATGGCATTAGGTGTTTGTAGAGAATATGTCTTTGTGTTTCCAGTAGCAAAGTTATAGGCATCGTAAAATTGTCTGCCCCCTTCATACCATGCATATGCATCTTCGTCATAAACTACATGGTAAGGGACTTCCGAAACTATTGTGTGTGGAGTTGCTGTGTCATCTGTCGTGAGTTGTAAAGGAGCATCTCCTTCTGTTATAAAGTAATACGAATTCTTAGAATAGGGATTGGTTTCGTGTTTCCAACGTTTTCCTGAGTTGTTCCAAGAACTTTTGATAATCCCCTGGGCAAAGAAAACTACTTTGTCAGCTGTGCGCCATGTAGCAACTTCATTGAGATCATCTATAGGTGAGTTTGTACCGCTGTATAACACTTTTGATTGTGGTAAGCCTCCGTAACCATAGATTTTAATGCGACTTAAATCATTAAATCCCATTTGCTTAATGGTACTTTGCGTGAGTTGATAAACCCCCTCTTTAGGTACTGAAATCTTGACCCACTTACCTGTTGCTAATACGGAATTTTCAGCATAACGTTGCTGTTGTGTTTCACGTATTGCTGAAAGCGGAACAGCCTTTGGACGTACGGAAACACGTACACTTGTGAGTCGTACCCAATGGCCATCCATTTTTATGATGGGTACAAAACTTACGTCAACAACACCCTTCTTGCGCTCCATTCCAAAATTTGTATGAATATCTAAGGTGGAAGATGGATAGATTGTCGCTTTATTAAGTTTCTTTATCTCATTGTTTGTTAATTTTTTATACTCTGGATATTCAACTATTACTTCTACATTATTGCTCGTCTGTCCTGTTGCTAAATGTAGCTGTGTCTTAAACACAGGTAACTCTTCTCCCACGGGGTAATCTTGCGGAAGAAGCGTTTCAAAGTTCTGTGCGTATCCAGCAATTGAACAAAGAAAAAATAGGAGTATAGAGACTTGTAGTTTCATTGACTGAGTGTGTGAGTAAAGTCGTTGACGGTTACCAGATGGAAGAGATTAGCTAATGGGAAAAGACTAACGGGAGATAGACGGTTCTTTGTCTGCTGTTAAGTAAGTTCTGTTCACCGTTCGTCATTCCCAACCTCCGCTATTTTATATTAAATCGCAACAGATTTTCTGCATTAAGGTTTCCAGAAATACGGTCGTTAATCTGTACTTCGTAGGGCAAAGTTGGACACCCCATAAAGATAAGGTCGCCTTGACGTAGTGTGTAATGCTTACTAATTTGTGCGATCACTTTATCTATGCGGTGTAACATGTTGCCCGAAATGCCCTCGACAATGCATTTGTCGTTACACCGAAGGGAGAAGTTAATGTCGGCAGGAAGTGGGGTGAAGTGTATGTTTACCCCAACCTCATCTTCTGTTTCCTTGTTTTGGGTGCAAGGATAAAGGTTAATGAATTTACCAATTGCAGCTGCACCATCAAACCCCACCGAAATATCCCAGGGGCGACCAGCTGCTATCAATTCCTGACGTAAAGACTCGGCGGTGAATGTCGCTCCCACGGTCACAGCATCATAGTAGCGATGTGCAAAGCGTTCTGAAATACTTCTGCCAAGGCGGCAAATGCGTGCTACTAAATGCCCCTGAACCATGCAGGGATGAGCAAAATCAGGGATGAATAGAGGCTTACCATCCTTAAGGAGCGCTGTGTCGGGAAGTACACAAACGTCCAACTCATTGTTATTTAACGTAGCCGTAGGGTAATTATTGTAAAGTACAATTAGTTTCATAGCATAATTACAATTATATCATGCAAAAATACTATTTTTGATTGAATTGTTGGGACGTAATATGCAAAAACTAATCTGCACTTATTTCAAACTAATCGGCATTTATTTTGAATTATTCGGCACTTAGTTTGTGGTTGTTCCTATTTTTTTACAATCTGTAGCCTCGGCATGATTATTTATTGTGGTGTTCTTACTTCATTCTGATGTCTGTAAAAACTGTTTACCCCTTAATAACCGCATGATAATCTGTGGCAACTCACATGTGTATTTCTGTGTAGTAGGCGTTTAGAAGAGTGGTATGATTTATACATTTATAAAATGATAGAGTGTCATTCAATTTTACGAACTCTTTAAGTTTAAGCAAAATTGAATGATACTTTGAGGGAGGTTTAATATTTTTTAATAGGAGCAACGGAAATGTGATAATTTATTCTTAACTTTGCTCCGAAGATAACTATTTTTAACCTTATAAACATATTAGTTACAAAATGGAAAAAAGCGCATTGCAAATTGCTCGTGCTGCTTATCAGCCCAAGCTTCCCGCAGGTTTGCGTGGTAACGTTGCAGTAAAGGAAGGTGAACCCACACAGAGTGTTGGTAATCAGGAAGAGATTAAGGCTCTTTTCCCCAATACTTACGGTATGCCCTTGGTAGAGTTTGTTCCTACAGATGAAGCAAAGGAATATGCTCCTATCAACATCGGTATCATCCTTTCTGGTGGTCAGGCTCCTGGTGGTCACAATGTTATCTGTGGTCTTTACGACGGTTTGAAGAAGCAGAATCCTGCAAGCAAGCTTTATGGCTTCTTGATGGGTCCTGGCGGTCTCGTAGATCACAAGTATATTGAAATGACTGACGAACTCATCGACGAATACCGCAACACTGGTGGTTTCGACATGATCGGTTCTGGTCGTACAAAGCTCGAAGAAGTTGAACAGTTCGAAAAGGGTATGGAAATCATCCGCGAACTCGGTATCAACGCTATCGTAATTATCGGTGGTGACGACTCTAACACTAACGCTTGTGTGCTCGCTGAATACTATGCAGCAAAGAACTATGGCGTGCAGGTTATCGGTTGCCCCAAGACTATTGATGGTGACTTGAAGAACGACCAGATTGAAACTTCATTCGGTTTCGATACAGCTTGTAAGACTTATGCTGAAGTAATTGGTAACATCCAGCGTGATGCTAACTCTGCTCGTAAGTACTGGCACTTCATCAAGTTGATGGGTCGCTCTGCAAGCCATATCGCTCTTGAATGTGCACTTCAGTGTCAGCCCAACGTATGTATCATCAGCGAAGAAGTGGAAGAAAAGAATCAGACACTCGACGACGTTGTAACATACATCGCTAACGCTGTTGCAAAGCGTGCTGAAGCTGGTAATAACTTCGGTACTGTACTCATTCCCGAAGGTCTTATTGAATTCATCCCCGCATTCAAGGCGCTCATCGCTGAACTCAACGACCTCCTTGCTACTGAAGAAGCAAAGACAGTAGGTGTTGCTGGTCTCCGTGCTTTCGTTCTCGAAAAGCTTTCTGCAACAAACGCAGCGCTCTACGAAAGCCTTCCCGAAGGTGTAGCAAAGCAGCTCACACTCGACCGTGACCCCCACGGTAACGTACAGGTGTCACTCATCGAAACTGAAAAGCTCCTCTCTGAAATGGTAGCTGCTAAGCTCGCTGCTTGGAAGAAGGAAGGTAAGTTCAATGGCAAGTTTGCTGCTCAGCACCACTTCTTCGGTTACGAAGGACGTTGCGCAGCTCCCTCTAACTATGACGCTGACTACTGCTATGCTCTCGGTACTTCTGCTGCTCAGCTTGTAGCAAATGGTAAGACTGGTTACATGGCTATCGTGAAGAACACAACAGCTCCCGCTTCTGAATGGGTTGCAGGTGGTGTGCCCATCACAATGATGATGAACATGGAACGTCGTCATGGTGCTATGAAGCCCGTAATCCGTAAGGCGCTCGTTCGTCTTGATGGTGCTCCCTTCAAGGAATTTGCTGCTCACCGTGAAGAATGGGCTGAAAAGACAGCATTCGTTTATCCTGGTCCTATCCAGTACTTCGGTCCCACTGAAGTTTGCGACCAGTGCACAATGACTTTGAAGCTCGAACAGGCAAAGTAATTCCTGATCGCTTCTAACTAATTGAGAATTGGGTGTTGAGACTCAGTATATGACTAATCAATGCCCGATTCTCTTTTTATATAATAATAAATTGGAGATGTGGGGTGTCATAAACTTGCATTATTCGTAGCAAGTCGCTTATGGTTTGATAAAATATATGGCAGAAAAAAAGGGTAAGAAACAAAAGAAAAAAAGCAATGCCAAGAAGGGCAATTTCCCTGTTGTCATCATCTTGGTAGTTTTAGGTGTTGCGCTTGCCATTGGACTCTATAGTTATGTGTTCCAAAGGTATGTGCTCTCTCCTTATAGTCGCTTCCGTGCTTCGCATAGTGAAGTGCGTTATCCTGATGGTTATTCTGTGAGAGGCATTGATATAAGTCGTTATCAAGGTACTATTGATTGGCAGAAAGTAAAAGATGCTATGGTGGGGGGGAGTACGGTTCAGTTCGTGTTTATTAAAGCAACAGAGGGGGTAACGATTTTCGACCCTCACTTTAATGACAATTTTTATAAAGTGCGCGAGCATGGATTACTTAGAGGTGCCTATCATTTCTTTACCCCTTCCGAAAATGGAGAAAAGCAAGCAGCACACTTCCTGCGTCAAGTACATTTAGAAGAAGGCGACCTTCCTCCAGTATTGGATGTAGAAGAAATAGGTCGCTTGTCGGGTAAACAATTACGGAAGGAAGTCCTTGATTGGCTCAAAATTGTAGAAGCGCATTATGGAGTAAAGCCAATCATTTATTCAGGTTACTCCTTCAAGAAAAGTTATCTTAATACTCCAGAATTTAATGATTATCCTTTCTGGATTGCCCATTACTATCGTGAAAAACTCACATATTCAGGTAATTGGATGTTTTGGCAACATACCGACCTTGGAGACGTGGAAGGTATAAACGGTGATGTAGATCTCAATATATTTAATGGCACTATTGAAGACCTTAATGCCATCACCATTGACAACATTAAGGAATACAACTAAAATGTTGCTTCATATGAACAGGGATATGGTATGAAATGCCAAAAAAACTTCCCAACTTATTTGGTTAGTTCCGGAAAAGTTGCTAATTTTGCACTCGGTTAAACAAAGCACTCATGGGTAAGTGCTGTACGGCCAGCTCCCTTCGAATCCTCCAGGGCTTGATCGCAGCAAAGGTAGTTGGTTGTAGCGGCGCGATGCAGTGAGCTTACCCGCCCGCCTCTTTAGCTCAGTTGGCCAGAGCACGTGATTTGTAATCTCGGGGTCGTTGGTTCGAATCCGACAAGAGGCTCAAAGAAAGAGACTATCTCGTAATAAAATTTACAGATAGTCTCTTTTATTTGTTGTTATAAATTTCCTACTTTCCAGAATCCTCAAAGAGTCAATGTATAGACGCAAACTGACCAAAATAAAGTGTATTCCTTATTTTGGTCAGTTTTGCTCAAATAGAATGTACGTCAATAAAAGTCTGAAATGTATCAAACAATTCTAGTGCATAATCACATGACAACCCCTCTGCCTTTTCTGCCGTCCATCTTGATGGTTAGTGGTTGCGGTAGTTTTACGTGGCGCACGTAGGCGGTTTCGTGTTCCGCAGGAAGGGCATTGAGTTGTGCTTCATCAAAGTATCCGTCGCCACGGAAGGGATTGATGGTGAAATAACCGACGCCAAAGGAGGTGAGGTTTTGGAAGAAATGAGTGCCCTGACTAGGGTCAATGCGGTAGTTTTCCAATCCACATTCTACGATGACGCGTGCTCCACTGATGTGTGGCCATTTTACGGGAAGTCCTAACCAGGGGTCGGAACTGCCCCAACGACCGGGTCCTACAAGCACATAACCGCGCTCTTGTGATGTGAGTTCGGTATTGATGCGCTCAATGTCGTAGGCGGCTTGTTGATTGTTGGCAGCATTAAATCCTTCCGATTTTACGTATACCACGTCTGTCACATCGGTAATAATTCCGTTTCCCAGACAATTATGGGTAGTGATGAGCGTGTCGGTTTCGGGGATAAGGCTAAGGTCTTCCTCTACAACTTCCTTGCTGTCAACGATGGGGCGTATTTGCAGGAGGTAAAATTCTGCGCGTTTGTTACCGTTTGGGGTAGACTTGATATCCAGGGCGAATTCGATTTCTACAGGGCGCCCCATTTCGAGTTTTCCTACCTCAAGGAGTTTTGAGATGGTTGACGCAAGAGGAAATAAATCGTGTTGGAGAATGTTGGAGAAGGAGATAATTTTTCGCCCTCCTGGGTAGTATCCATCACGTATGATTTGGTCGTAAGGGTCGTAGGTTGAGGAGACATAGCGCAAGGTGTCGTGTGCGTCGGCATCTTTGAGTGATAAGCGGCGCAAGTTGAAGGCGTCGTCGGGTGAAAGTGCTTCGGTCGTTTCGGCGGTGCGCAGGTCGAGTGCATAGAAGCGCGTCTGCGTTTCGCGAAGTGCCATCTCGGTGTCGCTTAATTGCAGTATGTGGTGGGGGTGCTTCGGAGACACACGGAGCGTGACTCCTCCGTCAACGATGTATTTCCCTAACCCTATGGCCAATGAGGCGATACCGTCTTCAGGTTGTTCGTCGCCTATGGGGTAGAAATTGAGCGAGCGGGCTACTCCTGAAAGGGTGGGGTAGAAATACGCATCGCGCTCTTTACCTTCGGCATCGGTATATTTACCGTGGGGTGACCCTACAACTTCCTGCAACACGATTGCCATTTTCTCTTGGTCAATCAAGTTTTGCGTGGCTGTAAGGTAGGCTTTTGAGTCTTTATAGAACACCGAGGCATACACGCCCTTTATGGCGCGCTGAAGCAGGTCTACGGAACCCTTTGAGATTTCGGGGTGGGGAATCATGTAGGTGGAGTAAATGCCTGCAAAGGGTTGATAGTGAGAGTCTTCAAGCAATGAAGAAGAGCGCACGGCGATGGGACCCTGAACGACTTCACATAAATACGTGAGGTCGTCCATGACGCGTTCTGGAAGAGGTGCAGCCTCAAATGCTTTGAGAATATCCTCGTCGGAAGCGTCAGAAAGGGCTATGGGATAGAGGTTTCCACGCTCCATGAACTCGTCGAAAACATCTGTGGCGATGACGACCGTCTTGGGGATGTTGATGGTGAAATTGTCGGTTTCAAACTTCGGATATCGCTTAACCATCGTACCCATAAATGCCAAACCGCGACCTTTACCGCCCAACGACCCATTACCGATGCGGGCGAAGTTGGCATACTCGTCAAAGCGCTCCTTCTGGTAGATGGCCACAACCCCTTCGTTTTTCATCTTGCGGTAAGAGGCGATAAGGTCGGCAATCAGTTGGCGCGCATCTTCCATGTCTACATAGTCCAACACGTCGATTTTTTTGAGAATCTGCGCTGGTGGAAACATGGCACGCGAGAAGAAGAAGCGCGAGAAGTGGTTGTGAGACAGGTGGTAGCGCAAACTGGCATTGGGGATATCAAAAAGTTTGCGTTGGAGGTCCTTAAGATTTTTGATGCGCATCACCTCCTTGCCGTTCTCTGGATTGAGTATGACGAAATCACCAAACCCAAAGTTTTGCATAATTTCGCGGTGTAGGTCTTGAGGGTAACTCTTTGTTTTCTTCGGGATGAACGAGGTGCGCAATTCTTGAGCGAAGCAACGATTGGCCTCTTCGCTCGACTCGAGAATGATGGGTACGTGGGGATTGCGGCGCTTGATGAATGACGCTAAACGGAAGCCCGCAAGGTTGTCTTTTGCCCCCAAGCGCGTGAAACTCATATCAGAGATAACCCCCAGGATGTTATCCTCATAGGTTTTATAGATGTTCATAGCTTCCTCGTAGGTGCGCGCCAACATGATTTTGGGGCGACCTCGCATGCGGAGCGTCTTCAGGTGGTCATTGAGGGCTTCTTTAGAAAATTCCTGACTCTGCTCTAACACAAATCGGTAGAGGTGGGGCAAGGCAGAGGAGTAGAAGCGCACGGAGTCTTCTACCAACATGATAATCTGTACGCCTACCGACGCTACGTCGTTGGGGGCATTCCATTTGTCTTCCAACAACTTTATAATGGCCAACAATAATTCAGCATTGCCCAACCACGAGAAGATGTAGTCAATCCCTGAAAGGTCTTCTCGTTGCACACGCTTTGTAACCTCCTTTGAGAAGGGGGTAAGCACCACAATAGGAATGCCCGGATAGCGAAGCTTGATATTTTTTGCGCCCGCAAAGATGTCGCTATTGTCCATGTTGGGCATGACGATGATGAGTTGGAAGTCGCGTTCGCGCAGCATTTTCAGCGCTTCTTCCTCGGTTGTTACCTGGGTGAAGCGGGGAGGGTAGCGCAAACTTAATGAGGTATACTCGTTGAATAGCTGTTCGTCGATACGCCCATCGTCTTCAAGCATGAAGGCGTCGTATTTTGTGGCGATAAGCAACACATGATAGATGCGTTTGTTCATCAATTCCGCAAAGGGAGTGTCACGAAGCACCAGGTCTTTGAGTTGGGGGAGGGCCATACGTATGAGGGAGGAGATTTTAATCTATAATAACTTAGAAAATAAACTTCATTGCAACGTCTTGTGACAGATTTTATAAGTTTTAATATCAATGTTGATTACATGATTGGGTTACTATCATGCTTTGATAAAGTTACATATTGGAAATTAAAACAGCGGAAGTAAGGTTGTTGCTACCCAACTTCCGCTATGTATCTTTGTGTAAGATTATATCATCAACACAATATTTTTTATCACTTACAACTTCAAAAACTCGGCAATCTTTGCTTCTGTTTCTTTACGAGCGGGCACTAAGGGGAGGCGGAGTACGTTTTTGATGGTGCCTTGGAGGGCGAGGGTGCACTTCACGCCTGAGGGGTTGCCGTCCACGAAGAGGAGTTTGTAATAGTCGTTGAATCCGTGGTGGATTGTTTGTGCCTTTTGAAGGTCGCCTGCTTGGATGGCGTGAATCATTTCGGCAAATTCGCGGGGGTGGGAGTTACCTATTACGGTGATGGCACCTGTTGCTCCTGCGCTCATGAGTTCGAATGCAATGCCGTCGTCGCCACTCAACACTTCAAAACCTTCGGGAGCGCCAACGATGATTTCTTCAATCTGCCCGATGTTGCCAGATGCTTCTTTTGTGGCAATTACGTTGGGACAATCTCGTGCAATGCGGAGAGTCGTTTCAGCGGTGATGTTTACGCCCGTTCTTCCGGGTACGTTATATACCACAACGGGGAGGTCGGTGGCTGCTGCCACCGCCTTGTAGTGCTGATAGAGTCCTTCTTGTGAGGGCTTGTTGTAATAGGGCGCTACGATGAGCAATCCGTCAATGCCTTCGGGGATATCCTTGAGTCCTTCAATGACCTTGCGTGTATCGTTACCTCCCGCACCGAGCAGAAGGGGCACTCTGCCCGCTACACGATCAATAAAGAAGCGGGTGATGGCACGGCGCTCTTCCATGTTGAGCGTGGGCGTTTCGGCCGTTGTGCCAAGCACACAGAAGAAGTCAATGCCTCCTTCCAATTGGTTGTCTATAAGTCGAGCGAGGGCTTCGAAATCAATGCTACCGTCCTCCATAAAGGGAGTGACAACGGCAACGCCGAGGCCTCTGAAGATATTTTGTCGCATAAAAGGTACGAGTTTTTAAGTACGAGGTACAAGTGCCGTGCGGAGTGTTAAAATAAAGTTCCGTTTGGCTCATTTCCAATTTGCAAATTTAAGATTTTTCTGCAATATGGGTGGGAGAATGGTAAAAATTTAGAGGAAAATATTTGTGGGAGGGGGAGTAGGGAAGAGAGTAGGGGCGGAGGAGGGGTTATTTATGGGAGTTCACCTTTGGGGGACGCACGACGTGCGTCCTTACGGGATATGGGATGGAGTTGCTTAATTGTCTCTCAATTCTTATTTCTCAACTTTCATCTCTCAACTCTTATCTCTCATCTTAACTCTCTCCAAGAACGTTTCTTCATCCACGATTTCTACGCCGAGTTTTTGCGCCTTTTCGAGTTTTGAGGGTCCCATGTTTTCACCGGCGAGGATGAAGGTGGTTTTCTTCGAAATGCTGGATACGTTCTTGCCACCGTTGGCTTCGATGATGGCCTTGTATTCCTCGCGTGAGTGGTGGGTGAAGGTGCCGCTGATGACGATGCTCATGCCTTCGAGAAGGGTGGAGGAGAGTTGGATTTCAGGGAGTTCCATTTGAAGTCCTGCTTCGCGTAGGCGCTCCAGAAGGTCAAGATTATCTTGCTTTGAGAAGTATTCCTTGACGCTTTGCGCAATGATTTCGCCCACGCCTTCCGTTTCGAGGAGTTGCTCGAGAGAGGCTGCTTGAAGGGCATCGATGTTCTTGAATTGGCGTGCCAAGAGTTTTGCCACCACCTTACCTACAAAGCGAATGCCGAGGGCATAGAGCACGCGGTCGAACGTCACATTCTTGCTCTCCGCAATGCCCTCCAAGAGGCGGCGTGCCGACTTCTCACGATTGCCCTCTACGGTGGTGAGTTGGTCAAGGGTGAGGGTGTAGAGGTCTGCCACATTGTGAAGAATGCCTCGCTCAAAAAGGCTTGCCACGGTTTCAGGACCGAGACTATCAATGTTCATCGCCTCGCGCGAAATGAAGTGCTCAATGCGCCCCTTGATTTGAGGCGGACATTGCGTATCGTTGGGGCAATAGTGTGCCGCCTCGCCCTCATAGCGCACCAAAGGAGTGCCACATTCGGGACACGTCGTGCGGAACACTACCTTGGGTCCCGGCATAAACGAGCGCGCTTCGGTGTCAACACCCACGATTTGCGGAATGATTTCACCCGCCTTTTCTACATATACATAGTCGCCCAAATGAAGGTCTAACTGATTGATAATATCAGCATTATGGAGCGATGCACGCTTGACGATGGTGCCCGCAAGTTGCACGGGTTCCATGTTTGCCACGGGAGTCACCGCCCCCGTTCTTCCCACTTGGAAGGTCACCTCATTGAGGAGGGTGCGACCGCGCTCGGCTTGAAACTTATAGGCGATTGCCCAACGCGGACTTTTGGCGGTAAAACCAAGACGCTCACGCTGGTTGTAGTTGTTGACTTTCAGCACGATACCATCCGTCGCTACGGGCAATTCTCTGCGCATCGTGTCCCAATGGTTGATGAAGCGATAGATGTCGTCAAGGCTATGCGCAAGGCATGTTGCTTCGGAGATTTTGAATCCCCACGAGCGTGCCTTCTGAAGGCTTTCAAAATGCCCCTCGGCGGTTTCTTCGGGGGTGTAAAGTTCGTAGAGGTAGGCATCCAACTTACGCGACGCTACAACGGCCGAATTCTTGCTCTTGAGCGTCCCTGAAGCCGCATTGCGGGGATTGGCAAAGAGTGCTTCTCCGCGCGCCTCGCGTTGCTGATTAAGGGCTTCAAAACTCTGCCACGGCATGAGGATTTCGCCACGAATTTCAAACGCCTCGGGATAATCCACATCCTCGGGAAGCAGGAGCGGAATGGAGCGAATGGTGCGTACATTGCGCGTCACGTCATCGCCCACGACACCATCACCACGCGTTACGGCACGCACCAACCGCCCCTCCTCATAATGAAGCGAAATGCTGAGACCGTCAAACTTGAGTTCGCAACAAATGTCAAACGCCTCGCCCTCTAACCCTTGTCGCACGCGTTCGTAAAACGCCGCCACCTCCTCGCGGTTGTAGGTATTGCCCAGCGAGAGCATGGGGCGCTGGTGTGTCACCTGCTCAAAGTCGCCCGAAAGGTCAGAACCCACGCGTTGGGTGGGCGAATTGGGGTCGAAGAGTAGGGGATTTTGCGCCTCAAGCAGGAGGAGTTCGTCCATCAGTTGGTCAAACTCCTGGTCGGAAATCGTGGGCGCATTCTTGACGTAGTAATTATAGTTGTGGTCGTGCAATAATTTGCGCAACTCAAGTATTCTTTGTTCTTGCATGGTTTACTTAATCGCATTTACCTTTCATCACACAAAATTACGGAAATCCCAAAGATAATGCGTATTTTTGCAAGTGAAAATTTTAAGAACCTTCCTATTTACAGAAATAATTATGCGTATTGATATCATCACCGTTGTGCCCGAGATGTTGCACGACTTTATGAACCTCTCCATCCTTGGTCGCGCCCAGAAGAAGGGACTTGTGGAGATTCACGTTCACAACCTCCGCGATTACACGAAGGACAAGCACCGCCGTGTGGACGACTACCCCTTTGGCGGATTTGCGGGCATGGTGATGCAATGCCAACCCATTGACGATTGCATTGCGGCGCTCAAGGCGGAGCGTGAGTATGACGAGATTATCTTCACCTCGCCCGACGGGGAGCAGTTCAACCAACCCATGGCCAACACGCTCTCGATGAAGAAGAACATCATCATCCTTTGCGGCCACTACAAGGGTGTGGATTACCGCATTCGTGAGCACCTGATTACGAAGGAAGTGTCCATCGGCGACTATGTCCTGACGGGTGGCGAATTGGCGGCGGCGGTGATGACGGATAGCATCGTGCGCCTCATTCCTGGCGTTATTGGCGATGAGCAGAGCGCCCTTTCCGACTCCTTCCAGGACAACCTCCTTGCCGCACCCGTTTACACCCGCCCCGCGGAATACAAAGGCTGGCGTGTGCCCGACGTGCTCCTCTCGGGGCATGAGGCAAAGATTAAGGAATGGGAATTGCAACAATCGTTGGAACGCACGAAGCGCTTGCGTCCAGATTTGTTGGAGTAAATAGTCATTGAGATGGAAAACACATTTTACATACCCAAAGGAAGCGTAGGGGTTGTTACTATTTGTAATAATAAAGAAGGTACATTTCTCAATGTATTTACAAAAAATAAATCTCATCGCGACATCCTTTGCCGTGTAGGGGATATGATAAATATCATCATCCACACTCCTGATAGTTTTGGTATTTCACATTTATCTTCTTCCAAAGAGGCTGATAGTCCTCCTTCAAACTTTGTTGTAGCAATAAACGAAAAGACTACACAAATCCCGTTCGTTAAAGGTGAAGTTAGTGCTTCAGTTTGTGTTATCACAATGAAAAATGGAACAACTACAATAAATGTAGGTACTATTGTGACATTCCCAAAAGAAAATCCTACAGATTATATCAATGAAGAATTACAACACGGAGATAGCGTTTCTGTAAGTATTGGATAACCCCAATACTAATGGTTTTCTGTGTGTTGCGAAAAAAACGAACGGCAAAACTCATCCCCTCATAACCTTCACCCAATGAACATCCTCTTCGTATGCCTCGGAAACATCTGTCGCTCAGTTACGGCGGAAGAAGTCTTCCGTACGCTTGCCCATCAGGCAGGGGTGGGAGACCAGTTTACGGTTGATTCGGCGGGCATGAGGCAAAGATTAAGGAGTGGGAGTTGCTACAATCGTTGGAACGCACGAAGCGCTTGCGCCCGGATCTATTGGAGTAAGGGGGAAAGGAGAAACTTCGCTTAAAACATTGTCACGCTGTTAGCGTAAGACCATGCGGAGTGATTGACGCTGCCAAGTGAAGAACCTCATTATAATACCACTTAGTGGTCTTGACCGCCTTCTCGTAAGGCATAGTACAAATAAGTTTGTCCTCTGCCCTTACTTCGTGCGTGGGTTCTCCCGTCTTATTTCTTATCAATCACCACCGTTACTATCGAACGTGCGGGGATTGACAACGCCTTCAATGAGTGCTTGCCGATGTATTGCAAATCCTTGTCTATAGAGGTCACATACAATTTTCCCTTTCGGGCATTGTCACATGCCAAAGAGAGGGTTTTGTCCGTGTCGGCATAGTTGACGATTACTGTTACTACTTGCGAATCGTCGGTATAAGATGAAAGCATGAGTGAAGTAGCGGCCTCAAGCGGGGTCATGTCGTTATTCAACGCACGCACATCGATTCTGCGCATACCGGGGCGCACAAAGAAACTATAGTTTGCTGTTGCCCAGAACATCTTTGTTGGAGCGACTCTGCCATCATATTTCACACTTTCGCCCGATGCTCCCTCTATCGGCAACAACTGTATGGGGACATCTTCATTTAATGACACAGCTGTCCACCATTGCCATGCTGAAGCATTTGCTATAGCCAGGTTGGTATGAATAAGACGCGCCACGTACAACCCCAAATTGATGCTCTTTACCGGCGAAGGTGGCATGGTGATTTCGTCGTTCTTCTCCAAAATGCAATATTCTGAGGCCCAAAATTTAGTCTTATGATTGTTGCCAGCAAGCGAGTCTCTTAATTGAGTTCGTATATCGACCAAGAGACTTGGCGGGTAGGCTGTCCAATAGTCATGAGCAGCAACGCAATTATAAAGATTCTTGAACGACAGGACACTATAGGCACCATCCTCATAGAACATCGAACGGATAATGTCATCGGGCGTTTTCTCATTGGCATCCACCTCAAAGAGCATTTTCATCTCGCCAAGTTCGGGGATAATGATTTTTGTATCCACCCCATTTTCCGATATTGCCTTATCTAACTCTTCAACCATCTTGTAGATATCAGACTTTGTGGCGAAGGTGCCTTCTTGCCAACTATTCGTGTGCCACTCCACATTAGGTTCATTCAGCGGACTCACATATTTGATGTTATATCCGTTGTTCCTAAAGTGCTTCACACAACGAACCAAGAAGCGTGCGAAATCATCAAACTTGTCATGCTGGAGGTTGATACACTTGTTGTCGGCGGACAATGTAGCACCCGTTCTGGTCATAAAATAGGGCGCAGAGTTGGTAAAGAAGAGAAAATCATTCATCCCCCTCTCCCTTGCGGCATTCATAAACCATTGCTGACCGGCTTGTTTTGTGAAGTCATAGTTCCCATTGGGGGAGAGGAAACATTCTGTTCTGTTCCATGTACTTGTGACCTCATTGTTCTCCCTATTTTCATAACTTCCGGCGCCAATATTCACTCTCCAATTCGTTAGCGCCATACCCTTGGGATTGCCATCCTTGTCAAATTCATGCTTGAAAAGCAAGTCGGCAATATGTTCCCTTTTCTCTAAGGGCCAATTTTTACCCACAAAGTCCATGCGCCAAGCATCTGAGGCGCTAAAGTTGTCTATTTCTTGATATTGAATCTTCTGGTCAATAATATAAGCTATCGTATCCTGAGCTTTAAGATTTCCAGTCAGGCATAACACCAATCCAAAAATCGCACAATATTGTACTTTCATAAAGTATAGTGATGAATAGTTAAAAAAGAAGTAATTAACACGTTACAAATTTAACGTAAAATCACTAAACAACATGCGTTCCATATAATAATTTATACCGATTTGAGCGTACTCCTTAAAGCGAAGTGCCCTCATAACCTTCAACCTCAAAACCTTAATCAAATGAACATCCTCTTCGTATGCCTCGGAAATATCTGCCGTTCAGTTACGGCGGAAGAAGTCTTTCGCACGCTTGCCCATCAGGCAGGGGTGGGAGACCAGTTTACGGTTGATTCGGCGGGCATGATTGACTATCACGAAGGCGAATTGGCAGATAGCCGTATGCGTGCTTGCGCCCAGCGCCGTGGGTATCACCTCACACACCGTTCGCGCCCTGTGCGTAAGGAAGATTTTACGCGCTTCGACCTCATCGTGGCGATGGACGACAACAACGTGCGCCAACTTCACAATGCCGCCCCCTCGGAAGAGGCAAAGCAGAAGGTCGTGCGCATGGCGGACTACCTCACGGAGCACCCTCACACCTTCATCCCCGACCCTTATTACGACGGCCCCGAAGCGTTCGACTTCGTCGTTACCCTGCTCGAAGATGCTTGTCCGGAGTTGTTGAGAAGGGTGAGGGAAAAGTGAAGAGCTTTGGATGCGATGGGGCATGAAGATTACCCCAACGGTTAGTTATCCCAGGAACTACGCATGAGCATTCATTCCGCAGGATTTTCCTGAAAGGGAATCTTTTCCTAACGTCAAGAGTAGAGAAACATACTCTTTTTGAGGGGTATTCATTCACATACCAAGGGCTGCGCCAATTTCATCATTCGGTGCAGCCCTTAATGTATATGTATTAGATTAGTGATGCGGTTGCTTTACGCCACGGTCCACTTGCAACGAACGGGAGAGACGATGGCGCCTTCTTCCTTGAGTTGCTTCATAGCCTTGTCCACTTCCTTGCGGTCAAGCCCAGAGAGTTCGGCAATCTTACCTGCGTTGAGGGGTTCGCCAGCCGCCTTTAATGTCTCGAGAACGGTATTCTTTGTTTCCATAGTTTGTAAATGTTTTTAAGTTAGAGATTTTGGGTATTGGTATTAGGAACTGAATGTTTGTAGTTAGTAGTGAGTAGAGAGGTATTTGTAGTTAGTAGTGAGGAGAGAGTAGTGAGTAGTGAGTAGTCCGTGCGGAGCAGGTACGTTAGTAGTTTTCCCGCGGGATCCCCAATCCGCATGGTCTTTCTCATTTCTCCTTTCTCATTTCTCCTTTCTTAAAGCTTTGATGAGTTGTTGCGCATGTGTTTTTGTGTTGATTTGCTTGGGGGTAAAGATGTGGGTGATGGTGCCCGTTTCGTCGGCCACGAAGGTGGTGCGAAGGGTGCCCATGTACTTGCGTCCGCACATTGATTTTTCGCCCCATGTGCCAAAGATTTCGTGAAGGCGGAGGTCGGTGTCGGCAATGAGGGAGAAGGGTAGGGCGTTCTTCTCAATAAACTTCTGATGCGACGCCGCCGAGTTGCTACTCACGCCGATGACGTTGTAACCGAGTGCCGCCAGTTCGTGATAGTCGTCACGAAGACTACATGCCTGCGCCGTGCAACCCGATGTGTTGTCCTTGGGGTAGAAATAAATCACGAGTTTCTGTCCGCTGAATTGTGCGCGTGTCACTTCCGCTCCCGCTTCGTTCATGCCGAATACTTCGGGAATTTTATCTCCAATGTTTAGCATAATCAAATTCTGTTTTCTTGTTTTCTGATGCAAAGGTAAGCAGGTATTTTGAATTATGCAAACAGATAAAAACTATGGATATATAGGGATTATCTATAAGGAGGAGTGGTCAGGGTGGGGATGCTATGTGTCTTAAAAGCGAGTTAGGCATTTAGTAATTGGGAGTTAGTTTGAAGCATTAGTGAGTTAGTTTGATTTATATGGGAGATAGTAATTGGGAGTTAGTATGAAAAGGGGCAGGGCAGTTGGTGGGGGAGGAATTCTTATGCAAAGATACAACACGCGCGAGGCCGTTTGTCATTTATTGTCATTTAGCATCTCGAAAAAGAGCGAAAAAATGCTTCTAAATGATAGATATACAGTGAGTTGTGGGCATAGAATAATTTTTCAAAATTTGACACTTACCTTTGTGCGGATGGAAAAAATGCTGCTCGTGAACTCCGCAACCCTTTACAGTTTTACAGTTTTACAGTTGTTTTATTTCACCTCTCTGCCTCCGTGTAAAATACAAAATATAATTTTATTATATATATATATAATAAATTATTTTCTTTACTATTTTCCAGCATCTACTTATCAAAAAATAATTTCTGTAAAACTGTAAAACTGTAAAGGGTGGATGTGCTGACTTTTGACCATCATTACACAATAGACAAACTGACTATGCATTTTCTGAAAGTTTGAGTTCGTAGGCTGGATCGCTTTCATGAATGCTACAATATTGCTCCTATGCTTCTGTGCGTCCGTACTTGTCGAGTGAAGTTCAGCGCGATCAGTTGCTGTCAAATTTTGAAATAAAAATTAGTGGTGTCCGGTAAAGTTTTTGAGAAGTAACGGCCTGAAAGGCCAATAAGCACCCAGCCCAGGGCAACGCCCTGGGTCTATGGATGTTTGGGTTTGCGCCCTGAAGCGGCAAAAGCATTGCAGTTCAAACTCTTATAATTGCTTTTGCCCTTTCAGGGCGTAAGTCTCGACTGCAACAACACCCAGGGCGTTGCCCTGGGCTAATGGCTTTATCCCCTTTCAGGGGAATCATCCAAGCTGCGGGGCTTATACCATTCAAACATCTTTATATTCATAGAGTTATCTGTATTTACCGGACACCAATATTTTTTTTTTGCTAATAAGGTCTTAAAAGTTGGCAACGTCTTTAAGCTCTCTAAAGTCGCTAACGCTCTGTCTTTCTACTACTTAACCACCTCAAATCCGAGGGCTTCTATAGCGCTGATGACTTCTTCAAGGTTAGGCGTTCCCATGATAAGCGCCTCTCCCGAAGCGAGGTCGATGCTCACGTCGGTCACACCGCTAACGCCCCTAATGGCGCGCTCGGCACTCGCCTTGCAATGGTTGCACGACATGCCTTTAATCTGAATTTTCATAGTTGTATGAGTTTGAGTTGAACAAGCACATCCCTCAACCTCCGCCTTACATTGGCAAGCGCCGCCACACGTGCACGCCTCATGAGAGGTGTAGCGGCGAATCAGGGCGTTTGCCAGGAGCAGGGTAAGGAGCATCGTGCAGACAAGGTTGAACGTGGAAGGTCCGCAAGCGCCGCAGGTGTGGATTTCCGCAAGAGGAGTGGCAAACCACGTTTCTGGCAACAGGTAGTCAATGCCAAGTCCGAACGTAAGCGCTCCCCCCACGATGGCAAGTAGGTAAAGCAGGAGCGTACGGCGCCCCATGACTTTGCTGATGACCAAAAGCGAGGCTACGTTTACCGCAGGTCCCGCCATGAGCAACACGAGTGCTGTGCCTGGGGAAAGTCCCTTGAGCATGAGCGCCACGGCAATGGGGATGGAACCCGTAGCACAGAGGTACATGGGGATGGCGCAGGCCAGGACGAGGAGCATGCTCAGCAAGGGGGAGTCGGCAAACAGCGCAAAGAACGTGTCGGGCACGAAGACTGTGATGAGCCCCGCCACCAGTAATCCCATAACGAGCCACTTACCGATGTCCTGCATCATCTCCACAAAGGCGTAGTGGAGGGCTGATGTTATGCGTTGCGTGAAGGTCGTTGGCTGCGCTTCTCCTCGCTCCGCACTCCCTGTGTCAGTCGTGCAAGCTGCGACGTCCGACTTTTCAAATGCGTTTACAAGCGTACCGCCCAGCAGGGCAGTGATGAGCGCCACGATGGGGCGAATCAAGGCAAAGGGAAGTCCCATCAGGGCGTAAGTGGCAATGATAGAGTCCACTCCCGTTTGAGGCGTGGCGATCAGAAATGACACGGTCGCCCCTTTGCTTGCCCCTTCCTTGCGCAAAGACATAGCCGTGGGGATTACACCGCAGGAGCACAGTGGCAAGGGAATTCCAAGGAGGGTGGCATTACAGACACTTCGGAAAGAAGCCCCTCCGAGGAGACGGCGGTAAAGCGTAGGCGGCACAAAGGCGTGCATGAGTCCAGCGAGGAGAAACCCTAACAACAGGTAGGGCGCCATGCTGGTAATAAGGGTAAATATTTCGTGCATAAATAGTGAGCGAGTAGTTCGTATTCGTAATTCTCAGAGCAAAATTACGAACCTCCTTTTTCTCGGCAAAGACTTTTTTAGAAATCCTCCCATTGCTGAGCGGGATAAATTACGGACACCGTAAAATATGGCACCTATATAGCAGTTGAACCGAGTTCTTTTTAACATACCCCCTCCCCGCAAAACGGTTTTGATTTTCGCTTCGCTCATCGTCCTCCTTCTCGTAAGGCATAATCCAAACAAGTTTGCCCTCTGCTCTTACTTCGGGCGTCAGTTCCCCCTAACTTATGGGGAGAGCGTAGTTAGCGTATTCCGTTAAAACTACTTAATTGAAATACACATTGAGATTCTTGTTAGAAAAACAGATAGAAGTTTGCTCCGGAAGGCGCTCTCCCCTTAAGATAGGGGGAGTACCGCCGTTAGGCGGGGAGGGGGTATGATTCTTACTACTATATTGAGTTGTCTCTTCTATTATTGTCTAAAAATCAAGAGCGCACCAAGTCTGCAACAGACTTGGTGCGCTTATTATTTGAGGATTCAAATCCCGAAGTCGGGAGGTGAAAAATCTTAAAGTTCGAGGTCGCCGTCGAAGATTTCGTGCCAGGGGAGACCTTGCTTGTTGAGTTCGTCCATGAAGGGATCGGGATCAAATTCTTCTACGTTCCATACGCCGGGACGCTTCCACAATCCGAGCATAAACATACGTGCGCCGATGCAAGCGGGAACACCTGTTGTGTAACTTACGCCCTGCATACCAGTTTCTTCGTAGGCTGCGCGGTGTGAGCAGTTGTTGTAAACGTAGTAGGTACGTTCCTTACCGTCCTTGATACCACGGATGCGGCAACCGATACTTGTTTCGCCTTCGTAGTTCTCACCGAGGTCCTGAGGATTGGGAAGCACGGCCTTCAAGAACTGAAGGGGCTGAATCCAATGGCCTTCGTAGCAGATAGGTACGATGCTGTCCATACCGATGTTCTGAATCACGCGGAGGTGAGTGAGGTATTCCTGACCGAAAGTCATCCAGAAGCGCGCACGCTTGATGGTGGGATAATTCTTTACGAGACTTTCGATTTCTTCATGGTGAAGGAGGTAAGACTCACGCGAACCGATGTTGGGGTAAGTAAGCGGCTGGTGAATTTCGAGGGGTTCGGTTTCCACCCACTGACCATTTTCCCAATAAAGACCCTTCTGCGTGATTTCGCGAATGTTGATTTCGGGGTTGAAGTTCGTAGCAAACGCCTTACCGTGGTCGCCCGCGTTACAGTCAACGATGTCGAGGTAATGGATTTCGTCGAAGTGGTGCTTTGCAGCATAAGCGGTGTAAATAGAAGTCACACCGGGGTCGAAACCACAACCAAGAATTGCGGTAAGTCCAGCCTGCTCAAAGCGTTCCTTGTATGCCCACTGCCAAGAATACTCGAAGTGTGCTTCATCCTTGGGTTCGTAGTTTGCCGTGTCGAGGTACGAACAACCGAACTCCAAACAAGCCTCCATAATCGTGAGGTCCTGATAGGGGAGTGCGAGGTTCATTACGAGGTCGGGCTTAAACTCGTTAAAGAGTGCCACCAATTCGGGTACGTTGTCGGCATCTACCTGAGCAGTCTTGATGTTAGGATTGCCAATCGCCTTAACGATAGCGTCACACTTAGACTTCGTGCGACTTGCAATCATGATTTCATCAAACACGTCAGAGTTCTGCGCCACCTTGTGCGCTGCAACAGTGGCTACGCCTCCTGCGCCAATGATAAGAACTTTTCCCATTTTGTTGTATAGAGTTTAATATGTTATCCAGTGACAAAGTTACGATAAAGAAACGAATCTACAACTTTTCGGTGGGGAAAATGCAGGGAGAAATGTGTTTCAGGCGCGTGAGAAAACCTTACTCTCTGCTTCCTTAAATCCTTGCACCTTTTACAGAATGAGACATACGAAAAACTATTAAGCACTTAAGGAAAATTCTTTGAGACTTAAGAATCATTAAGTGCCTAATAGTTTTTGCTATGATAGTTCGTTGAAACTATGGGTAATAATATAGTAGTCGCCCCAGAAACTTTTTCAGACCCCCTCCGCAGCATAGCTGCTCGTCCCCCTAACTTAGTGGGACATTTTAGTTAGTTTGCCTCGTTTAATTTTCTTATTGGTAATAACAAACGAGAGTAAGTAATATAAATTCCTCCCCAAAGTTAGGGGAGGTGCCCAAAGGGAGGAGGGGTCTGTGGATTGGGATTAACTATTATATCATCCCTAAACTGTATAATAGCTATTGTTGAAATATAGATGGTTAATTGCTCTGTTGTATTTAATGTTTTTTCCACCCCGGCTGATGGCGTTTTTGGAGTTCCTCAGCCACTTGCTCGATGCGCAGACCTTTGGCGGTGAGGAGCACTTCGAGGTGGAAGAACATGTCGGATGCTTCGTAGAGCAAGCGGTCGTTGGTTCCGTTCGTGGCTTCGATGACGGCTTCAAGTGCCTCTTCGCCCACCTTCTGTGCCATGCGGTTGAGCCCATCTCGGAAGAGGGTGGTGGTGTATGACCCTTCGGGCATATCGCGATGGCGCTGTTCTACGACGTCTTGAAGTTCAGAGAGGAAGAGTAGGGGATTGCTCTCGTTTTTCTCCCCCCAACATGTGTCCGTTCCTGTGTGGCAGGTCGGACCGTGGGGAATCACCTTTACGAGGAGGGTGTCGTTGTCGCAATCTTCGGCAATGCTGACGAGTTCAAGGTAGTTGCCACTCTCTTCGCCTTTAGTCCAAAGGCGTTGGCGCGAACGACTGAAGAATGTGACGCGCCCCGTTTCGAGCGTCTTATTGTAAGATTCTTGGTTCATATAGCCAAGCATGAGCACGTTGCGTGTCGTGCTGTCTTGGATAATGGCAGGAACGAGTCCGCCTTGTTTTTCGAAATCGATCATAGGAAAATGAGAAAGAAAATATTTATGCAATGTTTTTTTGAGAACACGAATCTCACGAATTTCACGAATCCTGCGGAATATTTTTGCTAATCGCAGGCGAATAACACGAATGCCGTGCGGATGATCCAAACTAATTGCATTGGGATTTATCCTATGTGAAGGTTGCTCCGAATGGATTCGTGTTATTCGACAGCGATTAGCAAATAGTAAGGGTGAGATGAAGATTCGTGTTATTCGTGAGATTCGTGTTCCTCTAAAATAATATCTGCAAGAATAAATGTGTAATTGCTGTAGCCTTCTTGTCTACTTGTTTACTTGTCCACTCGTTTACTTATACATTTTTATCTCACTGGAATGCCTTCCCCACGGAGATAAGTCTTGAGTTCGGGGATGGGAATCTCACCGAAGTGGAACACACTGGCGGCGAGTGCGGCGTCGGCGTGACCTATGCGGAAGGCATCGGCGAAATGCTCCTTCGCCCCTGCGCCTCCCGAGGCAATAATTGGGATGGGGAGATTGTCAGAAAGCCGAGCGAGTGCCTCGTTTGCAAAACCCGTTTTCACGCCATCGTGGTTCATGCTCGTGAAGAGTATTTCTCCCGCGCCGCGGTCTGCCACTTCGCGTGCCCATTCAAAGAGTCGGCGCTCGGTGCGTATTCTGCCCCCGTTTACGTAACACCACCATTCGCAGTCGTCTTCAAGGCGGGCGTCTATGGCAGTTACACAAACCTGCGAACCAAAGTTGCGGACAATTTCATCAATCAGTTCGGGGCGGCGCAGTGCAGCAGAGTTGATACTTACTTTATCAGCCCCCGCTCCGAGCATCTTGTCAATGTCCGAAAGTTCGTTGATGCCACCACCAACGGTAAATGGGATGGACACTTCGGCAGCCACGCGGCTCACCATCTCGGTAAATGTCTTGCGACCCTCATGGGTGGCGGTGATATCGAGAAATACGAGTTCGTCGGCGCCCTGTAGACTGTAGGCTTTACCAAGTTCTACGGGGTCTCCCGCTTCTCGGAGGTTTACAAAGTTAGTCCCCTTCACCGTGCGCCCATCTTTTACGTCGAGGCAGGGGATTATGCGTTTTGCAAGCATAGTTGTTTGAGGTTTTGAGGGATGAGGTCGCTTCGCTTTAAGGTTTTAAGGCTATGCAGACCGGATGGTTCCTTAAAACCTAATAACCTCAAGACCTAATAACCTCACCTACTCTATGCAACAAATCATTTACGCGCAAAACCTTTGCGATGAATTAGATAGCCTTGTCGCGCAACTTGCGCCCGACCGTGTGTTCGTGCTGACCGACACGACGACGCAGGAGTGTTGCTTACCCCTGCTCAAGAGTAGTGTGGCTGTTAGCAATGCCCAGCACATCACGATTGGGAGTACCGACGCGAGCAAGACGTTAGAAAGTCTTGCCACGGTGTGGGAAGCGCTCGGCAATGGTGGAGGAAGTCGCCACTCACTCTTACTTTGCCTTGGCGGAGGGATGGTTACTGACCTCGGCGGATTTGCTGCAGCTACGTTTAAGCGAGGCATTCCCTTCATTAACATTCCCACAACGCTCCTTGCAATGGTTGACGCAGCCGTTGGCGGTAAGACAGGGATAAACTTTAATGGGTTGAAAAACGAAGTGGGCGTCTTTCGCGAAGCTGAAGCCGTAATTATCAACACGGAGT
>JAZORE010000009.1:0-3174 GCA_045656425.1 Alloprevotella sp. | reverse complement strand
TCGACTGCAACAACACCCAGGGCGTTGCCCTGGGCTAATGGCTTTATCCCCTTTCAGGGGAATCATCCAAGCTGTGGGGCTTATACCATTCAAACATCTTTATATTCATAGAGTTATCTGTATTTACCGGACACCAATAATAAAAAATAGCGTGTTACTATTGGATTTTTCCAAAAAGTAACACGCTATTTCTGAATATAAAACGACGAAATTCCGTGATAATCCTATTAGTCTTTCCGATGGTCACGATCTAAGAAGTGACGCTTACCAGTTCGCTTGTAATACTCGGTTTCTTCTCTGCGCCATTTAGGTCTCTTTTTCCGTTCACGCTCCCGCTGTTCTTCCTTCCACCCCTCAATATTAGCATCGCGGAATTCCTTGCTCGTAATCATCCCGTAAATCCAGAACCCAACAATCAATATCAAGATGGCGATAAAGAACCACATGAGGATGCCAAGAAATGTGTAAAGCATAGTCTCATGTTTATTTGTAAATCAATGTCGAAAGCTTCTCCTCAGCATACACTTCGCGTGCAATCTCCTGTAGTAACTCGGGCGTAAGGCGGTCAATCTCTTCGTAAAGATTGTTGACATCGCGGTGCACATTGTAATGGGCAAAGGTTTTTCCGAGCGCCAAGGCATACGCTTCGCGGTTGTCGCACGAAATGCCGATTTGCCCCTTCAACTGCTTCTGCGCGGCACGGAGTTGTGAGGCAGTCAAAGGCTTTTCTACCAATTTACGCAACTCTTTCTTTACCAATTTCAAGCAGCGATTCACATCGTGAGGATCGCACCCGAAATAGACGTTCCACATTCCCGTGTCGGGATAGGTGGAAAGGTAACTATCAATAGAATACACCAACCCTGCACGCTCACGCACCTGAACATTCAATCGGGAGTTCATGCCTGGACCACCTAAGATATTATTGAGTAGGAGCATTCCGAAACGGCGGTCGTCATTCGCACCAAAGGCGGGAGCACCAATCACCACATGTGCCTGGTGTGTACCCTTTTCACGTACCACTGTCTTGGGTTCGTAATTCGTTTTCAACGATTCCACCGCAGGTTTTGGACGATTGGGCACATACGCCGTAGCCTTTTCTACCAATTGAATCAAGCGCTTGGGGTCTACATCTCCGTAAGCATAAAACACGCAATTCTCGGGCACATAATGCTTATCCACAAAGCGACGGAAGTCCGCCGTAGTATAGGTTTTGAGCGTATCGGCATTGCCTAAAATATCGCGACCAAGGGGTGCGTCTGCATAAATCATGCTCTCAAATTCGTCGAAGATAAGTTCGGCAGGGGCATCCAAATAACTATCTATCTCATCGCAAATCACCTCCACCTCACGCTCCACCTCGTGCTGGGGAAAGGTGCTATGGAATACAATATCTGAAAGTAAATCCACGGCACGTGCCACATCCTCTTTCAGCACCGCAGCCGTATAAACCGTTTCTTGCTTACTCGTAGAGGCATTCAAATCACCGCCCACACGTTCTAAAGTACCCGTTACCTGACACGCCTTTCTGCGCTCGGTGCCCTTAAAGGTCATGTGTTCTACGAAATGTGCCATGCCACTTTCTTCAGGTGCCTCATGGCGCGTACCGCTACAGACAACGTAGCCACAATAAAGCACTGCGCTGTCAGAGGGTTCATGAATTATGCGAAGTCCGTTGGGGAGGGTATGAATCATGTGTGAGGTTTTGAGAGGGTTAAGGTTTTGAGGTTTTAAGGACCGTGCGGGGTGGTTGCTTAGAAATGCCCAGGATTACCTAAAAGTGCCTAATCTCTTTTTCAGAAATTCGTGATAAAGGACATGCGCCCCATAAGCACCAATAAGTCCTGTGTTTATGAGCAAGCGGAGCCATAAATCCTCGATGAATTGGGCAGAATAGTGCATGCAGATGAAGAAGAGGGCAGTCATTCCTACGTAAATACCAATCTCCTTGAGAGGATAGGTCGGAGAATTGTATTTCTGCCCCAAGAAATAGCTGAGAAGCATGGAGGTTCCGTATCCTGCCACACCAGCCCAGGCGCATGCCATATAACCATAGGTGGGAATGAAGAGGATGTTTATGGCAATAAGCACGACGCATCCTGCTAAGGAAATCCACAATCCCCACATGGTTTTGTCGATGAGCTTATACCAGAAACTCAAGTTGAAGGCTACGCCCATCATGATTTCAGCCACCATGACGATGGGCACCACACGAAGACCGTCCCAATAGTCGGGGGCAATGATGAATTTCAGGATGTCGGTGTAACCTACCACCATCAAGAAGGCGAGTAGCGTAAAGATGAGAAAGAACTTCATCGCCTTTCCCATGTCCTGCGCCCCACCCTTTGCAAAGACGATGGGTTCGTAAGCGTAGCGGAACGCCTGGGTAATCATCGCCATAATCATGGCAATCTTCACGCAAGCCCCGTAAATACCGAGTTGCGTGCGTCCTTCTGCACCTTCTACGAGATGGGGAAATATCATCTTGTCCGCCGTTTGGTTCAAAATGCCCGCAATCCCCAATACCAAGATGGGCATACCGTAGTTTAGCATAGGGCGGAGCATCTTGCGGTCGAAAGTGTAGCGGAAACCTGTAAGTTCTTTATAGAAGAAGAGCGTAATGAGCGCCGTGCATCCCAAGTTGATGCCAAACACATAGCCCACTTCAAAGGGATAATCAAACCAGTGGGGCAACACCACGAAATATGCCAAATTGGCTGCAATGTTCAGCGTAATAAAGAGCAACTTGAGCGCTGCAAACTTCATCGCCTTCTTCTGCAAGCGCAAATAGCCGAAGGGAATACTCTGAAAGGCATCTATTGCCACACAGGTTGCCATCATCCAAATGTACTCAGGGTGCGTAGCGTAACCCATAAAACCTGCGATGGAATCGAGGGAAATGGTAACGAGCGCCACAAACGAAAGTCCTACGCCCCCTACCAAAAGCAGCACCGTACTGTACACCTTCGGTACATCCGCACCTTCCTTATTCGCAAAGCGGAAGAAGGTGGTTTCCATTCCGAAGGTAAGCAGTACAAACAGCACTGCCACATAACTATACACCTCTGTAATCACGCCATACCCCCCCGACGCAGCAGTTATCTGATGCGTATAGAGTGGCACGAGCAGGTAATTTAAGAAGCGCCCGATAATACTGGAGAGGCCATAAATGGC
>JAZORE010000008.1:0-25922 GCA_045656425.1 Alloprevotella sp. | reverse complement strand
GATTACCGTATAATCTTCACCGCTACCACACGACATGAGCACCGAAGTAATCATGCACAAAAGGACAGCGAGAATAGAATGTCGTTTCATAGGTTTATCAACTAAGAATAAGGAACTTAAATGCACAGCACATTACGCCCCTTTGCTTTATATATAATATTTCAGTTTGCAAAAATAATCACAATTTTTGGAATATCGGAGATAGTAAGGCATTTTTAGGATAATTTAAGGAATACAGCGAGTTTTCCGAAGCACTTTTGTGGAGGCACTTCCCTTGGTTTGAAAAACATATTTCTGTAGAACACCACCCCTCCCCCTTTCCCCAATTTTAGTCTGCTCCGTCGCACATCGTTTTGCACACATTCTCTCACCTCAACAAGATGTTTTAGGCGCCTTTCCCTTAACCACACAACTACTCTAAGATTCAAGCAGATAGAACCCAATCACATAACATCAAAAATTGCATTTTGAACAACGCCAAAGGTATTTCTAAAAAGTAAATCCGAATCTTGAAAAACAAATCGGCAATTAGTTCAAACTAATCGGTAGTTAGTTGAAATTAAGTGCCGATTCGTTTTTCCAATAAAAAACTCGCGCCGGAATACGCGCCATAATAGAACTTTTTTAACTAACTTTGCCCCGATAATGTGCGTAGGAGCATAAATAACAAACGCGCGCGGTGCACTCGTGCGACAGAAAATCTCTATTGATGGTAAAATTTTTGAAAAATATCGCCCCTGATGCCGTGGCAATTCTCGCCTTTTTGGTCATCAGTTTCGTCTATTTCGCAACGCCCATTAGCGAAGGACTCGTTTTAGGCGGTCACGACAGTGTAGCCTCTATTGGTAGTGGACAAGAACAACTACAACACTTAGCAGAAACTGGAGAACGCACCCGATGGACGGGAACGTTGTTCTCAGGTATGCCTACGTACCAGATTTCTCCCTCCTACAGCTCAGGGAAATTGCTTGATGCGCTTTATTGGGCGTATGGATTGGGCACAACAGGCGTATTGAACTACGTATTCCTCTACCTCCTCGGTTTTTATATCCTACTGCGCTGCTTTAGTCTCAAGCCGTGGGTATCAGTCGTGGGAGCCGTAGCATGGGCGTTCTCTTCGTATTTCTTTATCATCATTGCGGCAGGACACATCTGGAAGGCAATGACGCTGGCGCTTATTCCGCCCACCATTGCTGGGATGATTCTTTGCTACCGTGGGAAGTTGCTTTGGGGAGGTGCCCTAACAGCGCTCTTCACAGCCCTGCAAATTTTGAGCAACCACGCTCAAATGTCGTATTACTTCTTCTTCCTGATGGCACTCCTGACCATTTGTTACGGTGTTGCTGCACTTTTGGGAAAGGAGAAAGGAGAAAGGAGCAAGGAGCAAGATGTTGCCTCCCCCTTAACTGCTCCCCCCTCCCCTTTAACCGCTACCCCTTCACCGTTAACCGTTAAAACCTGGTTGAAAGCCACAGGCGTTATCGTTTGTGCGGGAATCTTGGGTGTTTTAGCCAATCTCCCCAACCTCTATCACACTTATACGTACTCCAAAGAGTCAATGCGTGGCAAGGCAGAACTCACGCCGCCGGCTTCTTCAAAGCAAACTGCCACCGAAGGGCTCGACCGCGACTACATCACGCAGTGGAGTTATGGCATTGACGAGACCTTAACCTTACTAATTCCCGAATTTAAGGGCGGAGGTTCGAGAAGCATTCTCGACCGTGAGGGTGTAGAAAAATTAGACGGCTATAACGAATTCCGCAACAACGCCTACCAGTTCCAACAAATGACTGGCGGACAAGCCTATCCTCCAGGAATCATGGAATATTGGGGTGACCAACCCTTTACCGTAGGTCCCGTGTATGTAGGTGCGGCGATTTGTTTCCTCTTTGTCTTGGGAATGTTCTACGTAGGCGGTCCCGTGAAATGGGCTTTGGTATTGGCAACACTGCTCTCCTTCCTCTTCGCATGGGGAAAGAACTTGATGCCCGTAACCGACTTCTTCATCGACTACTTGCCGCTGTACAACAAGTTCCGCACCGTGAGTTCGGCACTCGTAGTGGCAGAATTTACTTTCCCTCTCTTGGCGATACTCGCCTTGGCGAAAGCCTTGTGCCAACCCGAAACCTTGTTTGGCTCCAAAGCTGGTCGCATCGGTATGGGGGCAGCAACGGTGCTGACAACAGGACTTTGCCTGCTACTTGCTTTCGTCCCCAGCGTTGCTGGCGACTGCCTTTCTCAGAATGATGCCTACACGCTGAATGCCATGTCGGGTTGGGGATTCCCCCCACAGCTTACCAGCGGATTGAAAACAGCCATCGTGAGCATGCACCACGACATTCTTTCATCGTCAGCCCTAATTTCAGGACTCATTTGCCTTGTGGTGAGCATCATCCTTTGGTTGTGGACTAAGAAACGCATACCTGCATGGGCTGTTGTGGGAATCATCGGTGCAGTGACGCTTGTGGATATGTGGAAGGTAAACAAGAATTACCTTAACAACGACTCGTTCTCTGACCCTGTGGTACAACTGAACGGTTTTGCCAAGACTCCTGCCGACGAACAGATACTTGCCGACACTTCGTTGAGTTATCGCGTGGCAAATTTGGGCGCTGGTAATCCGTTTAACGAAACAACGAACGAAACAAGCTACTACCATAAGAGCATTGGCGGGTATCACGCCGCAAAGTCGCAGCGCTATCAAGACTTGATTGACCATCACCTTAACCGTGAGTTAAATAGTTTCACGAAAGCCCTTGGCGCTGCTGCTGGAGACATTACCAGCATCAAGATGGACTCGATTGCTCCCGTCTTGAACATGCTCAACACAAAGTATTTCATCTTTGGTCAGAAGCAGCAAGCGTTTGCGGTAGAGAACATCTACCATAACGGCAATGGTTGGTTTGTTGACAAACTCGACTTCGTACCGAATGCCGACAAGGAAATGGCTGCGCTTCACGGAATGGACACCAAGCGTGAGGCTGTAGCAGATGAGCGTTTCCGTAGCTCACTTGAAACTACGAAACTCGGACAAGGCACCGTAGAACTCACACAATATGCGCCCAACGAAATGCATTACAAGGTGCAGAGTGCCGAAGGGGGTGTAGTGGTCTTTTCTGAAATTTACTACCCTGGTTGGACCGTCACCATTGACGGCAATGAAGCCGAACTCGGTCGCGTTAATTATATATTGCGTGCCGTACGCGTACCTGCAGGCGCGCATGAAATTAAGATGGAGTTCCGTCCAGCATCGGTTGACACGACTACTTCAATAGCCTTCTTTGCCATCGGCTGTATCAAGGTGGCTTTGTTGGTTGCAATCATCATTGCCATCAGAAGATGGAGGAAGAAGCGTAAGGCTTAAGCCTCACCCGAAACGCCCCTATCCTTAACATCAAAAACAAACTCCAAGTTAAATTGAACGAACTCCGTGATAATTTGATTTAACTCCAAGTTTGTTTTCACGTTATCGGATGTAGGGTTGCACACCATGGATGAGGATGCTAAAATATCAGTAACGATCTCACCTTTTAGGTAAACAAACAAAATACTAACAGACAATAATACAACTAAGAAATGGAATACAATTTTATTGACATTGAAAAGAAATGGCGCGAGACTTGGGCGAAGAACGGCACCTATAACGTAGGTGAGGATAGCTCACGCCCCAAGTACTACGTATTGAATATGTTCCCCTACCCCTCGGGTGCGGGACTTCACGTGGGACACCCCCTCGGTTATATCGCCTCTGACATCTACGCACGCTACAAGCGCTTGAACGGCTTCAACGTGTTGAACCCCATGGGTTACGATGCCTACGGTCTTCCTGCCGAACAGTATGCGATTCAGACGGGTCAGCACCCCGCGATTACCACTTCTGAAAACATCAACCGCTACCGCGAGCAGTTGGACAAAATTGGTTTCTGCTTCGACTGGAGCCGCGAAGTGCGCACTTGCGAACCCGGTTATTACCATTGGACACAGTGGGCGTTCCAGCAGATGTTCAACTCCTTCTATTGCAACACCTGCCAAAAGGCACAACCTATTGAAAAGCTCGTTGCCCTCTTCGAAGAGAAGGGTACAGCACACGGTCTTGACGTTGCTTGCTCGGAAGAACTCCAGTTCACAGCCGAAGAATGGAAGGCGATGAGCAGCGTAGAGCAACAGGAAGTGTTGATGAACTACCGCATTGCCTACCTCGGCGAAACGATGGTAAACTGGTGTCCTGCCCTCGGCACAGTGCTTGCCAACGATGAAGTAATCGACGGTGTGAGCGAACGCGGCGGACATCCCGTGGTGCAGAAGAAGATGAAGCAGTGGTGCTTGCGCGTTTCGGCTTACGCACAGCGCTTGCTCGACGGTCTCAACACGATTGACTGGACAGATTCAATTAAGGAAACACAGCGCAACTGGATCGGCCGTTCTGAAGGTACAGAAATGCAGTTCCGCGTGAAGGATTCAGACGTTGAATTTACCATCTTCACGACGCGCGCTGATACAATCTTTGGCGTAACCTTTATGGTACTTGCGCCCGAAAGCGAACTCGTTGCACAACTCACTACCCCCGAACAAAAGGCAGAAGTTGACGCTTACCTCGAAGCGACAAAGAAGCGCACCGAGCGTGAACGTATTGCCGACCGCCGTGTGACGGGTGTATTCTCAGGCAGTTACGCTGTAAATCCCTTCACTGGCGAAAGCATCCCCGTTTGGATTTCAGATTATGTGCTTGCTGGCTATGGTACGGGCGCTATCATGGCGGTACCCGCTCACGACTCTCGTGACTATGCCTTTGCAAAGCACTTCGGTCTTCCCATCATCCCCCTCATCGAGGGCGCAGACGTGAGCGAAGAAAGTTTTGACGCCAAGGAAGGTACAGTAATGAACTCTCCCATGGCGGGCAAGGAAACGCTCAAGGGCTTCTCGCTCAACGGTCTTTCTGTAGTAGAAGCAATCGCGGCTACAAAGAAGTTCGTGACAGAAAACAACCTCGGTCGCGTAAAAGTAAACTTCCGCCTGCGCGACGCAATCTTTAGCCGTCAGCGTTACTGGGGTGAACCTTTCCCTGTGTACTACAAGGACGGTATGCCTCAGATGGTACCTGCAGCTTGCTTGCCTATCGAACTTCCCGAAGTGGACAAGTTCTTGCCTACAGAGACGGGAGAACCTCCTCTTGGCAATGCGAAGAAATGGGCGTGGGACACTGTGAACAACTGCATTGTTGAAAACGAAAAGATTGACCACGCTACGGTCTTCCCCTTGGAACTCTCTACGATGCCTGGTTTTGCAGGTTCTTCAGCTTATTACCTCCGTTACATGGATCCCCATAACAATGCTGGTTTGCTCAGCGAAGAAGTGGGCAACTACTGGCAGAATGTAGTCCTCTACATTGCTGGTTCTGAACATGCAACGGGTCACTTGATTTATTCGCGCTTCTGGAACAAGTTCCTCTTCGACCTTGGCATCAGCAAGCAGGAAGAACCCTTCAAGAAGTTGGTAAATCAGGGTATGATTCAGGGTCGTTCGAACTTTGTGTACCGTATTAAGGACACGAATACCTTTGTGAGTCTCGGATTGAAGGATCAGTACGACGTAACTCCCTTGCACGTGGATGTAAATATCGTTGAGAACGATGTACTCGACATTGAAGCCTTCAAGGCATGGCGTCCCGAATTTGCAACTGCCGAATTCATCCTCGAAGACGGCAAATACATTTGCGGATGGGCGGTTGAAAAGATGTCAAAGTCAATGTTCAACGTTGTAAATCCCGATAAGATTGTAGAACGTTACGGCGCCGACACGCTTCGTCTCTATGAAATGTTCCTCGGCCCCATCAACCAGAGCAAACCTTGGGACAGCAACGGTATCGACGGTTGTTTCCGCTTCTTGCGCCGCTTCTGGAACCTCTTCTTCGACAAGCAGGACAACTTCTGTGTCGTTGCTGGTGAACCCACGAAGGACTCGCTCAAGACGCTCCACAAGTTGATTAAGAAAGTTACGGAAGACATCAACGAATTCTCGTACAACACCTCTGTAGCAGCCTTCATGGTAGCGGTAAACGAGCTTACACAGCAGAAGTGTAACAACAAGGAAGTGCTTGAAACGATGGTAATCCTCCTTGCACCCTTTGCGCCCCACATTGCAGAAGAACTTTGGAACCGCATGGGCAACGAAGGCAGCGTTTGCGACGCCACTTGGCCCGCTTACGACGAAAGCAAGATGAAGGAAGACAGCGTTACGCTCTCTGTATCCTTTAACGGTAAGACGCGCTTCACGCTTGACTTCCCCGTTGACGCAACGAAGGAAGACATTGAGAAGGCTACACTTGAAAGTGAACAAACAAAGAAGTACCTCGACGGAAAGACCATCGTCAAGATGATTGTTGTGCCGGGACGCATTATTAACATTGTGGTGAAGTAACGACTTCACCACATCAATATGCTTCTTTATTAAAAGACAGCACCTTATGAAACCGCTTAAAATAAACCTTTTCCAAGAGGTAAAGTCTTACCTCATCATTACATTTGGCTTGCTCTGCTACGCCATTGGTTTCAACTGTTTCCAAATCCCCTACGGACTCACTGGTGGAGGCGTTGCGGGTTTGGGCTCAATTATCTTCTACGGCACAGGGTTCCCTGTAGAATACACCTTCTTCATCATCAACGGCTTGTTGCTCATCGCAGCCGTTAAGGTATTAGGATGGAAGTTTTGCTTGAAAACTATCTATGGGGTATTCATGCTTACCTTCCTTTTGGGGCTTGTAAAGCAAGCTATGGAGTACTATGGCACACTTCACCCCGAATTGCTGGAGAATAACTTTGTCAAGGGGCTTCCCCTCCTCGTGGGCGACAATGCTTTTATGGCTGCCATTTATGCGGCAGGCATTGAAGGTATTGGTCTGGGCATGGTATTCTTGAACAACGGTTCTACGGGCGGTACTGACATCATTGCTGCGATGATTAACAAGTACAAAGACATCACGCTGGGCCAGATGATGATGCTTTGCGACGTGATCATCGTATCTTCTTGCCTTGTGCTCCCCGACCGCAACTTGAGTAGTTTGCTTTATGGTTTCACCATCCTCTTGTTGCTCAACATTACGGTGGACTACATCATCGACCGCGGTCGCCAGTCGGTGCAGTTCCTCATCATCTCACGAGAGTATGAAGAAATTGCGGCTACGATTAACTCTATGGGTAGAGGTGTGACCGTCTTGAACGGCACGGGTTGGTACACGAAGAACGATTCTAAGGTGCTTCTCGTCCTTGCCCGTAAGCGCGAGAGTGCAAGTCTTTTGAGTGTCATTCAAGCCATCGACCCCAAGGCTTTTGTCAGCCAGAGTAAGGTGCTCGGTGTATTCGGTGAAGGTTTCGACCGCATCAAGGTAAAGGCTAAGAAGAATAAAGAGGGAAAGAACCTCACTAACAACGCATAACGCAACCCATCAACCTCGTTGCGCAGGGCGGATTGTGCGATTGCTGAAGCGTTGTACAATCCGCCTTGTTGCTTTAACCCATTCTGTAGGGGGTGCTCACACAACTGTAAGACAATAAACCCACTGCATTTTCGTTTTAATTCTATTCGTAAAAGGTACAACGGAGGTAATAAAAAAGAATCGGCACTTATTTCAAATTAAGTCCAAGTTAATTCAAACTAACTCCCTATTTGTTTTACGAAATAAGGACTTACCAAAGCGCAATAGGGATAACGCTAAAATTAGTTCCGTTTCATCCTCCAATTCATCCATTAAGTTTTCCAGATAAGCATGAAAAAAATCGTTGTTGCTACTAACAATGCACATAAATTGACTGAAATTCGTGCCATCATTGGCAACGAAATCGAGTTGCTCACCCTTGCCGATATCAACTGCTTCGACGACATTCCCGAAACGGCAGAAACGCTTGAGGGGAATGCCCTTCAGAAGGCACGTTACATCTATGAGAAATACGGTTGCGACTGCTTTGCCGACGATACGGGGCTTGAAGTCACCGCCCTCAACGGAGGTCCCGGTGTTCACACAGCTCGTTATGCTTATCCCGACCGCCACGACCCGAAGGCGAACACAGAAAAGCTCCTACGCGAATTAGAGGGCGTAGCAGACCGCAGCGCGCAGTTCCGCACCGTGGTTGCACTAATTCTTAACGGAGAAGAACACCTCTTTGAGGGCATCGTGCGTGGCACCATCCCTACGGAAGAACGTGGCACCGAAGGGTTTGGTTATGACCCCGTATTTGCCCCCGAAGAATTGGGAAAGACATTTGCTGAGGTCGGTCCCGACGTAAAGAATGAGGTCAGTCATCGCGCGCGTGCCGTAAAGAAGTTGGCGGCTTTCCTGAAAAACTTATAATATTAAGTCCTTACGACAGAACATTACCTTATGAGACGTCTCACATCACCCTTTAGAACCATCACGCTCCTGCTCCTGTTCGTGCTACCCTCATGTTTGAAGGCGGCAGGCATAGGCGAATGGACCTATTACTTTTCCTACCACGACGCAACGCATTGCATCCCGGTAGGAAAGACCATCTATGCGCTTTATGCAGGAAACTTGCTCATCTATGACACAGAAGATAGTTCGGTAGCTACGCCCACAAAACTCAATGGCTTGAGCGAAAAGAACATTGTGCTGATGCAGGATTGTCAGGCGGCACAAAAGGTGGTGTTAGTCTACAGCAACGGTAACATTGACTTGCTCCATCGCGACGGAACGGTTGAAAACCTGCCACAATACAAAAACAAATACGTAGGAACCTCACTTAACGACCTGAACATTGTAGGTAACGACGCCTTCTTGGCTACAAGCGAAGGCATTGTGCACATCAATGTGAAACAGGCTGAATTTACAGGTTTCTACACATTGAAGACTCCCATTTATAGTGCAACAATAAATGGCAATATGCTCTATGCTGCTACAGATGCTGGGGTCTATCGTTGTGACATAAGCGTAAATCCGCTTGACATCGCAACTTGGAGCATTTATAACCAACTTGCGGCACGCCAACTTATAGTCATGGGCGACCACCTGTATTTGAACACGGCAAAGAAGGGGGTCTACCTCCTGAACACCCAAACTGCAGTCTTGCAACAGGTGATAAAAACCGTACAAACCTCATATTTTGCCGATAGCCAAGGCATCCTTTTTTACAACAACAATTCCTACACGCCCATTTCTGCGGAAGCAAACGCTACAGTGGGTAAGACCGTCACATTGGCTACGTCTACCAATGCGCTTTGCCGTACTACCAACGGCACACTTTGGGCAGCACAAGGATTTGAAGGACTGAATGCCTATAAAGAAACGGAAGGCGAGCTTCAAGCCGTGACCACTCGCATCGGTGGCTATGGTCCGAAGCGCGACCTCTGTTATTTCTTGCGCTATGCGGGCGAACGTCTGCTCGTAGCTGGAGGACGTCTTGACCCCTACGACCATATTCACTATCCCGGCACTGCCATGTATTACGAAAACGGTGAGTGGACCATTTTTGAGGAAGAAGGCATTGCCGAACATAGCGGTGGGAAATACCAAGACCTGACCTGCATCATCCAATCGCCCGACGACCCCACGCAACACACACTGACATCGGCACGCGTCGGACTCTTCCACTTCAAGGACGGTAAGTATGCAGGCTATCATTCACTTGACAATTCCCCTCTCCTATCCGCAGCGGCAAATAGCAAAAACTATGTGCGCACGGACGGACTGCAATATGACAACGAGGGCAACCTCTGGATGATTAACAATCAGGTAGACTCCGTTATCGTAATCCGCATGAAGGATGGCAGTTGGCGCAAATTGTATTACGCCCCAATTGAGATGGCACCCACCCTTGCCACCACACTTTTCGACCGCAAGGGGCGCTTCTGGGTTTGTTCGCGTCGCACCGAAGCCCACCACCCGGGCGGACTCATGGGTATTGACTATAAAGGCACGATTGATAACAACGATGACGATGATTATCAATACCGTTCGCACGTGACCAATCAAGATGGAGCAGCTTATAAATTAGAAGGTGTACAAAGTCTTGCCGAAGACCACGATGGACGCCTTTGGATGGGCACCGACTACGGTCTCTTCGTCATTGACGACCCCGACGAATGGTTTAACGACGATTTCCGAATCACTCAAGTGAAAGTGCCTCGCAACGACGGCACCAACCTTGCCGACTACTTACTCTACGGTATGCCTATTATTTCCATTGCCGTAGATGGTGCTAATCGCAAATGGATTGGCACTTCGGGCAACGGCATTTACCTCGTCAGCGCAAGCGGTGAGGAAATCTTACACCACTTTACAACCGACGATTCTCCCCTCCCCTCTAACAATGTGACCAGCATAGCCATCCATCCACGCACTGGAGAAGTTATGATGGGCACCGACGGTGGACTTGTGTCTTACCAAAGCGATGCCACAATGCCTTCTGAATCGCTCTCTGAAAATGCAGTTAAGATATTCCCCAATCCCGTTCGACCAGGATACCAGGGCAATATCACAATTACGGGATTGACCACCGATGCCGACATTAAAATCGTAACCTCTGGGGGGCAACTCGTGGCTACGGGCACCTCTTTAGGCGGAATGTGGCAATGGGACGGACGCAACTTCAGCGGAAGTTTTGCAGGTACGGGAGTATATTACGTACTCATCGCTACAGCAGATGGTAATACTACTGTTGCTGGCACACTCACGCTTATACGCTAAACTATTGAACCATACATTCAGAAACGAAGGCGTGTGCATGAGCAGGACACCACTGCAAGAACATAAATATTAGCTATTACAAATTAACGTCAAAACAAAGAACATTCTACATCTACTATGAGAGTTGCAATATACGGTGCAGGTTCGCTCGGCACAATTCTTGGAGCATATATCAGCAAGGCTGGTGTGGTGATAGAACTCATCAATCGCAATAAGGCACACGTAGAGGCGCTTCAAACTAAGGGCGCTAAGATTATAGGGACGGTGGATTTCACGCAGCGCGTCGTAGCCTATACACCTGCGGAGATGTCAGGCACATACGACATCATTTTCCTCATGACCAAGCAGCAACACAATCCTGAAGTCGTAGCGCAGTTGCGCCCCTTCTTGGCGGAAGATGGGGTGTTGGTGACGTTCCAAAACGGACTTCCCGAACTGCAGATTGCAGAAATCTTGGGAGAAGGTCGTGTGCTCGGTTGCACCGTGGCATGGGGTGCAACGCTACAATCTCCGGGTGTGTGTGAACTCACAAGCGCTCCCGATGCGTTGTCGTTCTCTTTGGGAAGTATCACAACACAGAAGCACAAGTATTTTTACAAGGTAAAAGAACTGCTTGAGCACATGGGTACGGTAGATGTTGAAGAAAACTTCCTCGGTACGCGTTGGAGTAAACTTCTTATCAACGCAGCTTTCTCTGGGATGAGTGCCGTTTTAGGATGTACCTTTGGCGAGGCGGCAGGTCCAAAGGATTCGCGTCGCATTGTGCAGGCGCTGATAAAGGAATGTATTGACGTGTGTCAAGCAGGCGGTATCCGCATCGAACCCGTGCAAGGCAAGGACATCGTGAAACTACTCAACTATACGAATACCCTCAAACGTGCGTTCTCTTTCTTCATTATCCCCATCGCCATCCGTAAACATGCTAAACTCAAGGCGAGTATGCTCCAAGACCTTGAGAAAGGCAAACTCACAGAGGTGGATGCCATCAATGGCGCCGTTTCTGCTTACGGGCGCAAAGTGGGTTGCCCCACTCCGATGAACGACCGCGTGGTAGAAATCATCCACCGCATAGAGCAGGGCGAACTTCGTCCGTGTCGCGACAACCTTCGTTTGTTTTAAGTCAGAGATTAAGAAATATAAATCAGCGTGTTACCAAAGAGATTCTTTGGTAACACGCTGATTGTAAGTACTCCTGCCTTCTAAATCCAATTCGCAGAGCGGGAATTACGAAATAAAAAAAGCATCAATAATCTTTCGATTATCAATGCTCTAACAATTCAGTCGGGGTGACTGGAATCGAACCAGCGACCTCACGCCCCCCAGACGCGCACTCTAACCGGACTGAGCTACACCCCGAATTGCGAGTGCAAAAGTACAACTTTTTTTTTACCCTGCAAACTTTTTGTAAAAAAAATGCAGTGTGGCACAAGAAAAACTCCGATTTCCCGTTTTTAGAGTGCGGGTAAAGGGGAAGGATTCCTATAATTTTTCTAACTTTGCCTTACTATACATATTTAATAATGTAACAATTCTCACAATGGAAACAATTAAAAGTGCAGACCTCACCCTTTGCGTGAGCCAGCAGGGTGCTGAAATACAGAGTGTCGTACTTAATGCTACGGGTAAGGAATACTGGTGGCAGGGTGACAGTAAGTGGTGGGGCGGACGTGCTCCGATTCTTTTCCCCATCTGTGGTGGTATGTGGGACGGCTGTTGCACGTACAAGGATCAGGTGCTTAAAATTGAAAAGCACGGTTTTGTGCGTAAGGCAACGTGGACGCTTGCGGCGCAAACGGAGAACAGTGTAACTTACAGCTACGAACCTACAGCAGAAGAACTTGCTACATATCCCTTCCCCTGCCGTGTAGAAGTTTGTTACACGCTTGAAGGGATGCAACTCCGCATGACCATGCGTGTCATCAATTTGGGCACGGAAGAAATGTACTTCCAAATGGGTGGACACCCCGCATTCAACCTCCCCGACTTCTCGGACGATAAGGACGTAGTGGGTTATGTGAAATTGGAAGGCACGCCCGAAAGCGTACTCCGCGCCAGCACACAAGGATGCACCGAGCACGAACGCTTTGCCTTCCCCCAGACGGAAGAAGGTCTTGTGCCCATCTGCGTAGATACCTTTAATAACGAAGCCCTCATCTTTGACAAGCACCAACTCACGGGTGCCACACTCCTTACACTCGATAAGCAGCCCGTTGCCCGCGTGGAATGCTCCGCACCCGTTTGGCTCTTCTGGCAACCCCAGGGGGTACACACACCTTTCCTCTGCATTGAACCTTGGTACGGTCTTTGCGACGAACAAGGTTTCAACGGCAGCATCCAAGAACGCCCCTACATGCAAGCGCTTGAGGCGGGCAAGACTTGGGAAAACGATTTGGTGATTACGTTCTACTAATCCATACTATCTACGCATTAGCAAAACGACCTAAGTGAAACTTCCACACCACTTACGAGCAACCATTTTGCTCCCCTCCTCAAAGAGCATTTGCAACCGCGCATTGATTATCGCCGCACTCTCGGGAAAGCAGACAAAACTGCACAACCTTTCTGATTGCGACGATACTCGTGTGCTCGTACGTGCTCTTCAGAGCGAGGAAGAAGAGATTGACATCATGGCTGCGGGCACGGCGATGCGCTTCTCCACCGCCTTTTTCTCTACGGCTCCCGGTACACGCATCGTGACGGGAACGGAGCGTATGCGCCAACGCCCTATTGGGGTATTGGTGGGCGCATTGCGCAAATTAGGCGCGCAGATTGAGTATGTGGACGCGGAAGGTTTCCCTCCCCTGCGTATCTCGGGCAAACTCCTCAAAGGAGGGAGCATAGAACTTCCCGCCCATGTGAGTTCGCAATACATCTCGGCGCTTTTGATGATAGGTCCAACGCTCGCGGAAGGGTTGCACTTGCACCTTGAAGGCACTATCATATCCCGTCCCTACATTGACATGACCATAAATCTGATGCAGCAGTTTGGGGCACGGGTTGAATGGACGGATGAAGCCACCATAAGCGTCGCTCCTCAAACGTACAAACCGCTGAAAGAGTTTCGCATTGAAAGCGACTGGAGCGCGGCTTCCTATTGGTACGAACTCGTTGCGCTCAGTCCCGATCCCGAGGCACGCATCGTGTTGCCCGACTTGTTCAAGGACAGTTTACAGGGTGATGCTCGCATCCAGGAATTCTTCCGTCCGTTGGGCGTGCACACAGCCTTCACTCCCGAAGGTGTAGTGCTGACAAAAACGCAAATGGATGCCCCAAGCGTGTTGCGACTCGACCTCTCAGAACAACCCGATCTGGCACAAACGTTAGTTGTTACGTGTGCCATGTTGCACCAACCGTTCCATTTCACGGGACTTCAAACGCTCAAGATAAAGGAAACCGACCGCATCACGGCGCTCCGCACAGAACTCCGAAAGATGGGCATCTGCGTTGAAGAAGCAAACAATAGCGAACTCTTTTGCTACGATTGTACAGCGACAGAACTGCCATCCAATGCTTTTATCAGTATTGACACTTACGACGACCACCGTATGGCAATGTCCTTCGCGCCCTGCGCCTACCGCTATCCGCACTTGCGTATCAACCATCCCGAAGTGGTGAGCAAGTCGTACCCCACTTTTTGGCAACATTTGGAAAAACTGTGATTATAGAGTACAACTGACAGAGTACAGAGTACAACTAACAGAGCACAGAGTACAACTAACAACCGGATTGTCCTCTAAGACCTTAAAGACTTTCCCCACCCCTTAAAACCTCATAACCTAAATCCTCATAACCTCACCTATGACTTACCTCTATATTTTTCTTGCCATCCTCCTTCTCGTTGCCGTAGCTGCTCGCTTTTTGCGTACGGACGACCAAGTAGCACCTTCGGGCACTGAAGGCGCGACTGATACGTCTGCTCAACAAGTTGAAGAAGAACCTGAAGAATGTTGTGGCCAGCATGAGACGTGTGAGAAGGACAGTCTTTTGGCTGCCGTAAGCAAGGACGTAGAGTATTATGAGGATGAAGAACTCGACCGCTTCCGCACACGCCGTTCTGACGAATACACCGATGAAGAGGTAGAGGAATTTCAGGAAATCCTTTACACCATGCGCACCGACGAAGTGGCGGGATGGGTGCGTTCCTTGCAACTCCGCCATATCGAATTGCCCGACCCCATTAAGGACGAAGTGTTCTTGATTATTGGGGAACGCAGGAGATAGATTTTAGAGTAATGAGTAAAGATAAAAGAGTGAAGATGCCTTGCGGAGTGTACCCTCGTTTATCTCGGTAACTGCTTGTATTCTTGAACCTCGTCTACTTGAATCCCGTCTACTTGTTTACTCGTACCTTGCCTACTTGTCTCCTAACTAATGAAGAAACTGCCCCACATACTCCTCTTGGCAATGCTCTTTGCCTTCGTGTCGTGTTCTACCAAAAAGAATACGGCATTGACACGTATGTGGCACTCGTTCACGGCGCGCTACAACACGTATTACAACGGGAAGGTGGCGTATGACGAAGGAATGTACTCCAAGGAGAAGGGGCACAAGGATAACTACACCGAATTTTTGCCCGTATTCCTCGTGGGCGCCGAAAGCAGTCGCACGTCGGGCAGTGGTAATTTTGAAACAACCATTACGAAGTGTCAGAAAGCTATCCAGCAACATTCCATTTCACGCCGTCCGAAGGTGGAAGGCGGAAAGCGTACGAATCCCAAGATGAAGGCGTACCTTGCACAGAAGGAGTTTAACCCCTTCCTCAAACATGCGTGGTTGCTGATGGGCGAGGCACAATTTCAGAAGGGGGATTTCTTAGAGGCAGCCGCAACCTTTTCCTACATCACCCGCCACTATGCTACGCAACCCCTGATTGTCAACGAAGCCCGCGCCTACTTGATTCGCTGCTATACAGAATTGGAATGGTATTACGACGCTGAGGATGTCGTAACCCGCATGAAGCGCGACAGCATCACAACACGTGTGCGCAAACTCGCCAACCTGAGCGAGGCAAACCTGCTCTTGCGTCAGGGACGCTTTGACGATGCCCTACCTTACTTGCAAAAAGCGGTAAAGGAAGCACCTTCGGCATATCAGAAGGCACGCTTTTATTTTCTGATAGGACAGATTTTGCAGCATCAGGGTAAAAAGGAAGAGGCATTCAAGGCATACCAGTCGTGCATCAAGAAAAATCCGCCCTATGAATTAGCCTTCAATGCGCGCATCCGTCAAACGGAGGTGATGAGTGGCGGAAAGGAAACGAAGAAGATGGTGCGCCGCTTGCGCAGTATGGCTTCTGAGGACAAGAACAAGGACTACCTTGATCAAATCTATTATGCGATGGGAAATATCCACCTTGCCCAACGCGATACGACAAGTGCTATTGCCGCCTATGAAAAGGGGCGCGAAAAATCTACGCGTAATGGTATAGAAAAGGGTGTGCTCGTATTGCGCCTTGCCGAAATTTATTGGGAACAAGGGCGCTACGACTTGGCACAGGGATGTTACGCCGACGCCATCGGCTCTTTGCACAAGGAGCACGGGAAGTATGAGGAGGTGAAGCGCCGCTCCACGGTATTGGACGCCTTGGTGCCCTTTACTTCAGCCATACATTTGCAGGACAGTCTGCTTTACCTCTCCACGGCGTCTGAAAAGGAGCGCAATGAAGCCATCGACCGCGTCATTGAGGAACTGAAGCGTAAGGAGAAAGAGGAGCGTGAACTCGCTGCCGACTCTGCCGCAAATGCGCGCTTGCAGGAAAACGGACAAGCACCCTCACAACAAAAGAAACCTACGCAGCAAACAGGAGCAGACAAGTCTTGGTATTTCTATAACACGACGGCGGTCACTCAAGGGAAGCAAACCTTTAAGCGCACTTGGGGCAATCGAAAGTTGGAAGACCACTGGCGCCGTAGCAATCGCACGGTAATAGAAATTGCTGAGGGCGCCGCTACTGATTATGACGCAGATGCCGATAGTCTTTCGATAGATTCTGTAGCTGCTGATAGTGTAGCAGAAGAAAGGGAACTTACCGATGCCGAAGATCCGCACAAGCGCGAGTATTACTTAGCACAGATTCCCTTTACAGCCGAACAAAAAGAGGCTGCACACGGCATTATCCGTGAATCACTCTACGAAGCCGCCCTTATTGAGAAGGACCGTTTGGAGGACTTCCCCCTTGCCGAACGTACCTTCACCAGACTTTACACCGACTATCCCGACTTCGAGAAAATGGAAGATGTGTACTACCAACTCTTCCTGCTTTATTCACGTTGGGGAAGGTCGGACAAAGCGGAACAGTTCCGTGATTTGCTTGCCAACTACTATCCCGACAGCGACATCACGAAGTTGATTACCGCCTCCGACTTTGAGTACCTCGCACGCTTCGGTAAGGAAATCGAAGACTCGCTTTACCGCGCCACATATCTTGCCTATCGCGACCGACAAAACGAAACCGTATGGGCAAACGAGGCGTATGCCAAAGAGAAGTTCCCCAAGGGTGCAAACCGTCCGAAGTTTATCTTCGTAGACATTTTAAGCCGCATCGCCACTACGCCCACCGACTCACTCATAAAGGAATTGCGCCAACTCGTAAGCGACTACCCCGAGAGCGACGTGAGTCCGATGGCAGGTATGATGATTAAGGGACTTGAAAGTGGACGCACGATTGAAGGCGGCGCCTTAGACATCGGTTCACTTTGGTCTATGCGTACCCAGCGCACTGAGGAAGATGCCGCAAACATCACTGAAGGACAGCAACTCGTTGCCGACCGCGAAGCACCTTTCTGTTTCCTCATTGCCTATCCCACAGATTCGCTGGACGCCAACCGTCTCCTTTACGACATTGCGCATTTCAACTTCACCGTATACCTTTCGCGCAACCTGAGTATCACGCAGCAACGCGGAAAGGCGTTGACGCAGTTTATTGTCGGCGGATTCACCTCCTATGACGATGCCCACGAATACGCACAGCGCGTGCCGCTTTCACAGGAATTGTCTAAGCAGTTGCAACATGCACGCACCTTCATCATAGCAGAGGCAAACCTCAACCTGCTCGGCACAATTTATAGTTACGACGACTATCAGCAGTTCTTTGATGAGAACTTCCAACCCTTAGAACTCAATCCCGAATTGCTGCCAGAAGAAGAGGAACCCCTCCAACGCTACGAAGACGAACTCACCCCCGAAGAATAGGGACGCCTTGAACAAAAGCGAACCGACAAACCAGAGGAAAAAGAGTTTGAAGACGATGGCGGAGAATGGTATTAAGTATAGGAAATCCCGTCACGCACATAGTGCCCACAAGGCAGAATAGCAGAAGGACACATCGCCCCAAAGGTGGTGTGTCCCTTCTTTTTAGCATAACAAATGCGCCCATCTTAACCACAACATAGGATAGCGAGAATAGCACATCCCGTATTATCAAAACTAATTTGGAGTTAATTCAAATTAAGTGCCGATTTGTTTCAATTAACTCCCGATTTGTTTTTGACAGTTCGGAGAGGGATGTTCGAACTTGCGGAACGTCTGCTGACAATCCAGATTTTCTCATTTTCACACGGCAAGCAGACGTCACTATAAGCATCAAAGTTATGCAAACACGAGGTGCGTATTTTGCAAGTTGAGACGTATAAAAATCCCAAGCAACTTATTATTTTGCGTAGCGTTAATATCTTTTAATATTAAAACGTTGCATCATTAGCATAATTATTCGTAATTTTGCAGAGGTAAAGGAGTGGTCTTTTTCAGACGCACTCCGTTTCGCATGAACAACAAATAAAATTCTATACTCCAATGAACAAGAAAATTTATTCTCTTGCGATGATGGCGCTTCTCGCTTTCGGTAGCGCTACGCCTCTTGCCGCTCAGGAAACAACTGATGTAGCTGCTGAACAAGCAGAAGCACAGCCTGAGAAGTTCCAAGGTCTTCAGTTTGACGTACCTGCGCTTGACCCCAAGCACCAAGCAGTTTGCGACGAGTACATGAACACTATGTTTACTGAGCCTGAAAAGGCAAACAAGTCGCTCCAGCGCTTGCTCCGCTCCATCCAGCGTAAGCCCGAAGCGCTTGTAGCAGTAGGTCACTACTTTGTTACAAACAGTACTTCAGACATTAGCTACTACGGTCCTGCAAAGATGTGTTCTGATAAGGTGTATGAAACTCCCGCAGCTACTCAGGAATACGTTTTGATGTTCTGCATGGAAACTGCTATGCTCGGTCGTGACTACGGTAACGCAGGTCGTTTCTGCGACGTGCTCCTCAGCCAGAACGAAGGCAATATCGCTGCGCTTAAGTTGAAGGCACGTATCTACAAGAGCCAGAACCCCATTGTGGCTATCGAAGCGCTCGAAGCACTTAAGAAGCATGATCCTTCTTACTATCAGGTAAACAAGGAACTTGGTGATATCCATTACGAATATGCAGAAAAGTCTGAAGGCAATCAGCTCCTTACTGACTTGAAGAACGCAAACAAGTTCTACAAGGACTACTTCTCAGCAGTTCCCAAGACAAAGGAAGACATTGAATACCGTGCCGCTTTGCGTTACAGCTATTCATTGTTCACTTCTCAGATGATGCTTCCCGAAGGCAACGAAGAAAAGTCTGCTTTCTTGAAGGAATGTCAGGATTTGACGAAGTTGGTGCTCAACCTTAACATTGCTCCCGACGCCAATCGTGCGAAGCCCTTCAAGGCTTACCAGTTCTTCTGTGACGTTGACGCAGGTGATGTTGACGCAGCTATGCAGTCTTCATCTTACGTAGCAAACAAGGAATACGCAGACAGCCTCTATACTTACATGGACTACCTCTATGCTGCAAAGTATGAAGAAAGTCTCGAAAACAAGGCTGGCGCTGTAGAATACTACAAGATGGGTCTCGCTATTGACTCAACAAAGGCTCCTGGCTTCAAGGCTGTTGCAGACCTTTACCGTCAGTTGGGTCAGGCTGAGTTAGGTATTGAGTACTATGAGAAGTATTTGAGCCTCATCGGCAAGGAAAAGAGCCTCGGTGACGAACTTGGTCTTGCTAACCTTTACCTCGCTGCCAGCAACAAGTGTGACAGCACTCAGGTAGAACTCCGTGACCAGTACAAGAACGCGGCTGACAAGATTTACGAAGGCATCTCAAACGAAATGTCAGCACCTGAAAACGAAGGCAAGTACGATGCTGCGCTCTTCTACCTCCCCTGGTACTACCGTGCACAGCTCTGGATTACAGACCCCGCAGCTGCTGAAGAAAAGCCCAAGATGTATTACGAAAAGGCGCTTGAACTCATTGGCGAAAACGAAAAGCTCGCTCGCCAGCGCGAAGTTAGTGCGCAGTACTTGATGCTTTACCACTTCAAGACCAACAATGACGAAGAGTGTATGAAGTATCTTGAAATCGTTCTCATTGCTAATCCCAGCAACCGCGTAGCTAATCAGATCATGGAAGTGTTGATGTAATCCTTTACACCACTGCCTGTAAATACACGAGAAACGAGTAGGCATCAGCTTACTCGTTTCTTTTTGTTTCCCCCATTCAGAGCCCTTGTTCCAACGGCTGATATTCCCCAATGGGGCACCCTTTCTTGCAATCAACCAACCACCATAATCAACGTGGGAAACAACGTTTAAGGCATGGCTAATGCGGTTATGCAAACGGCGAGGATTGGCGCAAGATGGGTGGTAGGCTGAACTTATAACCAACAAAAAAGCGACTGTTCCAAATTGAAACAGTCGCATTTCTATTATGGGGAGATTACATTGTGATTTCAGGAATGCAAGTCAAGTCACCACGAATAATTTCAAAGTCAGGATGTACCGAATAGAAGGCATTCGGATCAATTTCTGTATCTTCAGGAACGTAAGCACGGCGCAACTTAGGACAGTTTTCCACAGCGTAAGCCTCCATTCTCATGGTACCTGGAGCAATAATGAGTTCCTCCATTCCAGAAACGTTCACCACATAGTTCTTTTCCATCACGGCAATAGGAAGCAGTTCTACAACCGGCATTGCACTGGGAATGTAAATCAACTTTGAGTTGCTCTTTGTGTAAACCACACCACAGTGGGTCTTGAGTCGCGTATTCTTTTCATCAATATACACACGTTCTACATTAGGCGCATAATGGTTCAAACCAATAAACTCTTCGCCCAAACTTTGAATGTTTGTACCCAAACAAATTTCGCGAACATTAGCAGGAAGCAAGCTGTCGGGGCTAAAGCTCGTGATGCGGATGCCACCCTTGCTGTAAGGCACGACAAACATATCGTCAGCCTGGCGTACACGTGCCAAGTTAAAGCATTTTTCAGAGAATCTGCACACCGACTCTTCCGTTGGGAAAATATCAATGTCTATAGATTGGGGAACAAGATGCTGATAAGTCTCCGTGTTCGAAAGGTTGTAGCGTCCATTATTCGTAGGATCGCTCACCCACCACTTATTCGCATAATAAACGTAGTTCCAAGCATGACCGCCCAAGGGTTCAAGGAAACCGTTAATGTTTACAACGGGAATACCTTGCGTATGGAGCATCACATTGAGCAGATTGGCATATCCCTGACAAACTGCGTGGCGATTCTGGAACACTGCGTAAGGATCATTATCCCCCCATTCGTAACGCACATTGGCTACGACCCAATTAAATATCGTTCCATAAATCTTAGCTTCGGAAGTTTCGCCCGCAACTAAGTTGTCAGTGAACGTCTTAATCTCTTGATACTGTGCATCTGTGATTTTGAAGGATGCAAATCCGTTATCAATTTCAGGTCCTACCTTCTTCAAAAGGTTATTTACGGCAGTAATGGAAGAGGTCTGACTCAAGTTCGTAGAATTATCCTTTTCAGGAAAGCGCGCTGCCGATTCAAAGACAACATCGTTGCCACTATTTTCATACTCAGGGGCAAGATAAAGGTCATCATCCTCACTGTTGCAAGCACTCAAAAGGCTGCATCCCAAGAATAGGGGTAATGCGTAGTAATAAAGTTTCATAGGCTATTTTTTAGGTTTTGTTTGTAAATTCTGTTTGAAGTATGAAGTTGCAAAAAGCAAGTCAATTTTATAGCATCCCCAAGGGGAAAAACTAAACACCGAATAATTTTAACTAAGTGCCGATTAGTTCAAATTAAGTACCGATTAGTTTTTAGGAATTCCGATAGTATTTTCGCAATCGTTAATTTCCGAATGAAAAAATGGCAATACGCCATGCGCCACGCCCTCCTATTTGCGTGTACATCTGGAGCAGTCGCCCCACAAGGCGAGTGAAGGCACCAAGTTTCGTTTCTTGCGCTACCCTAAGGGCACGGCCTCGCAACCACAGCGCCCCTTCGCGATGGCGTTCCTCGTAAAGTTTGCCAGCCAAGATACAAAGGCGGAAGTAAAGCGCCTTCTGACTTTTTCGTGTTGCATGCCCCTCTTGCGGATGTAGCACCTGTTGCTCAATCTGTGGTACCACGGCACGAATTTTCTCAAATGTAGCACCGAGAGATTCCCCCGTAAGACTCTGTGCATGCTGATAGATGCGATGAAACGTGCGAGGAAGGGTGGAAAACGAGCGTGCATGTTGCAACATACGGATGCCCAATTCATAATCATCCCAGAAGAGCACTGTTTCGCACCAGCCTCCAATGCGTTTGGCAAAATCTGTGCATAAAAGGAACGACTGAGTGGACAGTGCTCCTGAAAGGATGTGTGAATGCAGGGAAAGGCAGTCGAGGCCTTCACGAACTTTCTCCCGCCCGTCCTCAAAAACCATGAGCGAACGCGCTGCCACAAAGTCTGCCTCGGGATTATGCTCCCACGCTTGACACATTGCTTCAATAAAGTCGGGCGACATTTCGTCGTCGGAGTCAAAAAAACTTACACGGTCGGCATGAGCAAGGCGCAATCCGCAATTGCGTGCCGCCGAAGCACCAAGTTTTTTCTCCGTTGCCACAACAATACTGAAGTCGGGCGCACTTTCTACAGCTGCAAACTCACGACAGACCGCCAATGAGGCATCCGACGAGTTATTATCAACAAGGATAATCTCCAAGGGGCGGTAAGTCTGCGCTTTCAAGGAAGAAAAGAGGCGCTCCAACGTATGTGCCCGATTGTAGACGGGAACGATGATTGAAACTAAGTCGTTATTCATAATTTACCTCCCTGTACGCATAATATATAATCCCCCCGCAAACGTATTTTTCAGCAACTGCCAAAAACAAGCCGCTTTCTCACGTCGCGATGTGACGAAAGATTCTTTCACACAGCGCAGAAACCCCATAGCACCGTAGATGTAGTAAAGTTTTGCGCCCTTAGCACGTTGCACCTCTGGGGAAGTGGCAAAATTCGCCCCCCCCTGAGGAATATCAATAGTTTGAACAACAGGAACAGGGACATAATGAATGATGCACCCTTCCTTACGGTGAAGCCTATTGAGCCAAACTTCTTCCTCACCATTGATAAGGTTTCCCGAACCTAAGCCAAAGCGGCCGTCAAAGAGGACATGCTTTATGCGCTCCCGCTTAAAAGTGATTTCTATAGAACTGGGATAGTAACCCTTGGGTTGATGCGCATAATCAAAAGCGTGCGAGGGATAAGATTTCAAGAATCCATTGGGTCCCTTTGCTTGAAAAAGCAACACATCGGCTTCTGGTGCCGCCTCATGTGCTGATACAATACGGTGCAAGTCCTGAAGCGTGTAGCGCACATCATCATCTGCAATAACGCAAACCTCTGCCGTAGCGCAGGCAATGGCATTGTTGCGATTTACCGAGAGCCCTAATCTATTGATAGTGCTTAGAATGACATCTTCACGTTGCCTCAACACTTCTGGAATCTCTTTCAAGAAACTGGTATCCGAATATTGCATCGACACCACGTAACCTATTCCTTCTGCAGGGGGCAGAAGGATTGAGGGAACGTCACGAATCCCAGCATTATAGGTACATATAAGTAGTTGAAGCATAGTTTAGGCAGACGGCATCTAAGATCGTGGAAACTAAGTACCGATTAGTTTTAATTAACTCGAAGATAATTTAATTTAAGTCCGAGTTTGTTTTTTCTATATAGGATTGTTTTTCCACGATCAGGACTTAACGGCAAAATTCATCACGTTATATTCCGCAATATTCGCAAAAAAAATTGACATGAACAAATGGTATGCCCAAAAAGCACTGCGCCAACGGGACGACTTCTGTTTTCAAAGTCTAAATGTCATTTTTCACTAAAAAAATAGCCGCAAAGTTCGCTGACATGATATTTATTGTGTAACTTTGCAACGAATTATTTTCACATACTTTAAACCTAAATTAAATCATTATGTTGAAGAAGATTTATTCAATTGCCCTCGCGGCATTGGTTTCTCTTTCTGCAGTAACTGCTTCTGCGCAGTCACTTTCTCCCTCTACAAAGTGGCACTGGGAAAAGGGAACAATCGTAGTTGAATCACCCGAACGTCCTGCTGGTCAGCAGCACGCTCTCGGCTTGAAGGTAGATCCCATCAAGACTGTACGCGTTGCTTTCGTTGGTCTCGGTATGCGCGGTGAATGGGCTGTAATGCGTTTCGCTCACATCCCCGGTGTAGAAATCGTTGCTCTTTGTGACTACGAAGAACCCCGTGCTGAACGCTTCCAGAAGTACCTCCGCGAAGCTGGTCTCGCTCCCGCTGACATCTACTACGGCGAAAATGGTTACAAGGAAGTTTGCCAGCGCCCCGACGTTGACCTCGTTTACGTAGCAACTGACTGGAACCACCACTTCCCCGTAGCGAAGTACGCTATGGAAAACGGTAAGCACGCTGCTATCGAAGTTCCTTCTGCAATGAACCTCGAACAGTGCTGGGATCTTATCAACCTTTCTGAAACTTTGCGTCTCCACTGCTTCATCCTCGAAAACTGCTGCTACGACGAGTACGAAATGACTGCTCTCGCAATGAAGCAGGACGGTTTGTTCGGTGAAGTTATCCGTGCTGAAGGTGCTTACATCCACGGTCTCGAATGGTTCTGGGATTCTTACTGGAAGGACCCCAACGATAACGACAAGGACAACCTCCGTTGGCGTATGAAGTACAACATGGAAAACCGCGGTGACGTTTACGCTACTCACGGCCTTGGTCCTGTTGCACAGTGTCTCGACATCCATCGTGGTGACCGTTTCACTACGCTCATCGCTATGGATACTGAAAGCTTCGTAGGTAAGGAATGGGTAGAAAACAAGACTGGTAAGGAATGTAAGGAATTCCGTAACGGTGACCACACTACTACTCTCATGCGTACTGCTCAGGGTAAGGTTATCGAAATCCAGCACAACGTAATGACTCCCCAGCCCTACAACCGTTTGTTCAAGTTGACAGGTACTAAGGGTTACGCTACTAAGTATCCCCAGCCCGAATTGGCACTCTCTGGTGAAGCACTCAAGGGTACTGACGCTCCTCAGATGGACAACCTCAACGCTCACGGATTTATGCCCGCTGCTCAGCGTGACGCTCTCTTGAAGAAGTACTATCACCCCATCCTTGCTAAGTACATCGAAAAGGGTCGTAAGATGGGTCACGGCGGTATGGACTATGTAATGGACGCTCGTCTCGTTTACTGTCTCCAGAACGGTCTTCCCCTCGACATGGACGTTTATGACTTGGCTGAATGGTGCTCACTCGCAGAACTCGGTACTATCTCTATGGATAACAACTGCGCTGCTGTAGCATTCCCCGACTTTACTCGTGGTCACTGGAACGACGTTAAGGGTTACAAGCACGCTATGGCTGAACCCGCTGCTGAAGCTGCTGCTGAAGCTGCTGCTGAAGCTTACACTGCTAAGAACATTGCTGCTACTAAGGAAGCAAACCTTTGGGCTCTCTACGATGCTTTGAAGGCTGCTAAGGAAGCTGCTAAGAAAGCAGAAGGTAAGGAAGTTAAGAAGGCTCAGAAGGCTGTAGAAAAGGCTCAGAAGGCTTACGACAAGGCTGTGAAGAAGTTCGACGCTTTGATGGCTAAGTAATCTTACCACACATATATTAATTAGGGCGCTCCCGAAAGGAGCGCCCTAATTCTTTTTCAGTATTCATGCAATGAATGCTATAGGAACTATAGTCACTATAGATACTGTAGAAACTTTGAAACACAAAGAGTATTATTGGTGTCCGGTAAACGCCTCTAACTCTATGAATATAAAGATGTTTGAATGGTATAAGCCCCACAGCTTGGATGATTCCCCTGAAAGGGGATAAAGCCATTAGCCCAGGGCAACGCCCTGGGTGTTGTTGCAGTCGAG
>JAZORE010000007.1:0-9467 GCA_045656425.1 Alloprevotella sp. | reverse complement strand
TCTTACATTCGGCTCTGTTATTACATCTGTTGGCAACAACGCATTTAGTTTTTTAGGAGATCCAGGTAGTGTAACAGGGGGAAAAACCGACCTCGTTCTTAACTGCGGACAGATGGAAGGAAACTACATACCGGATATTGACAAAAAAGAATGGTGCTATTGTCAATCCCAAGAAGTCAATTATACATGGAAAAGCATCACCTTGACCCACACCGGCGAATGTGATGAATGTAAAGCAAATCAGTAACCCATAGGGCAGGATATGTTGAACATCTGAACCATCTAAAACTTCATCTTAATTTCTAAAAACAAAGCCTTAAATTCGAGCGCGTAAATCTCAAAATGTGCGTCGAATTTAAGGCTTAATTATTACGGTATGGGGAACTGTTTAGACGGAAGGACTGAAAGGAGCAAATTTGGCGAGACGTCCCTACCTGTCAGCTGGAAACTATTGGGTGTCAACAAGAAATATACAAAATATGTTTTCTGTCCTTTTGTTCTTCTGTCTCAAAAAGTGCATTCTACCCTACACTACCCTCAAGCGAAACGCTCAAAAGCTTTTGCGCCTCAACGGCAAACTCCATGGGGAGTTTGTTAATCACTTCCTTGGCGTAACCGTTCACGATGAGGTCTACGGCGCCCTCAATGGGAATACCGCGTTGCTGGCAGTAGAAGAGTTGGTCCTCAGAGATTTTTGAGGTCGTTGCTTCGTGTTCTACCGTCGCGTTATTGTTGTGCACGTCAATGTAAGGGAAGGTGTGCGCACCGCTGGTGCTGCTCAAGAGCAGGGAGTCGCAGGATGAATAATTGCGCGCACCCTCCGCCTTGCTGCCCACCTTGACGAGTCCGCGGTAAGAATTTTGACTTTTTCCGGCAGAGATACCCTTTGAAATGATGCGCGAGCGGGTGTTCTTGCCAATGTGAATCATCTTTGTGCCTGTGTCGGCCTCCTGATAGTTGTTCGTTACCGCCACGCTGTAGAACTCCGCTTGCGAATTGTCGCCCGAGAGCACACATGAGGGATATTTCCACGTGATAGCCGAACCCGTTTCTACCTGCGTCCACGAGAGTTTGGCATTCGCCCCACGCAAGTGTCCGCGCTTCGTTACGAGATTGTACACACCGCCCTTGCCTTCGGCATCACCGGGATACCAGTTTTGCACAGTAGAATACTTTACTTCGGCATCTTGCTCTACAACGATTTCCACGATAGCTGCGTGCAACTGGTTCTCATCACGCTGGGGCGCAGTGCACCCTTCGAGGTAAGAGACGTAAGCGCCTTCGTCACACACGATGAGCGTACGTTCAAACTGCCCCGTGCCTTGCGCATTGATGCGGAAGTAGGTGGAGAGTTCCATAGGGCAACGCACGCCCTTGGGGATGTACACAAACGAACCGTCGGAGAAGACGGCGCTGTTGAGGGCGGCGAAGAAGTTGTCGCGGTAGGGAACCACCGTACCGAGGTACTTGCGCACGAGGTCGGGATTTTCCTTTACGGCTTCGCTAATGGAGCAGAAGATGATGCCCTTCTCCTGGAGCTTTTCCTTAAAAGTGGTCTTCACCGACACGGAGTCCATCACAGCATCCACGGCCACACCCGCCAACATCATACGTTCCTCCAAGGGGATACCCAACTTGTCGAACGTCTTCATGAGTTCGGGGTCAATCTCCTTCTTACCCTCGTCCTTCTGCTTCTTTGTGGGGTCAGCATAATAGGAAAGGTCTTGATAATCAATCTGCGGGAGGTTGACGTGTGCCCAATCGGGTTGCTCCAAAGTGAGCCAGTAACGGTACGCCTTGAGGCGGTATTCAAGGAGCCACTCGGGCTCTTCCTTCTTCTGGGAAATGAGGCGAATGACTTCCTCGTTCAACCCCTTGTCAATGATTTCCGTCTCAATATCGGTGGTAAAACCGTACTCATATTTCTTGTCCGCCACATCACTGACGAACTGATTTTGTTTACGCTTATCGCTCATAGATACCAATGAGTAGTTAGTAATGAGTAGTTAGTAATAACCATCTGGATATAACTCACTTCCTATACTACTCGTGACTTATTAAGAAAATTACTTGGGGGGGGGGCTTCCCCTGCAAAGTATTACGCATTAGATTCTCGATTGATAAAGATGGTATCTGCCATCTCTATTAAATCGGGTGTGTAGTCAGAAGCACGCTGAATTGCAAATTGAGTAATGCTCACGACAGGTTCGAAAAGTATAGAACCCTCTGTGCGCTCATTATTAAGAATGCGGAGGGACATCATGACATTCAGCAGACAACTGATGAGCACCACAAACTTGGCAATACTCAATAGTCCTCCTCCAATGCGGTTTGCAATTCCGAGAGCGGTGAGGTCGAGTGCTTTTGTAAGGAGCGTAGCGAGTAATCCAAAGATGATAGGCACAATAATCCACAACAGGAGGAATGCCACAATGCTGGTGAACATATTCACTTCAGAACCATCCACCGTGAGGTATTCCCCAAGTGTTTCATAGCAAGTAGCAGCAACAAATAACCCCACAAGGAAACCAATCGTAGAAGCCAACTCCTTGATAAACCCATTCATCAGTCCTCGCACTAACGCAAATACAAGGACGATACCTATAAATATATCTAAATACATAGCGTGTTTGTTTAGTAGACGAGTTGAAGAGGTACAAGTAAACGAGTTATGTAGTCCCTAAAGACCTTAAAGACCTTAAAGACCTCATAACCTTAAAACCTCACCCCATGATCTTAGAAGTATGTGTCGGCAGTCTGCAAAGTGCGATTGCAGCAAAACGCGGTGGCGCAGCGCGCATTGAACTCTGCGCAGCCCTTGAAATTGGGGGCATTACGCCCTCCGCAGGACTGATGGAAGCGGCACGCGCCGTTGAAGGACTGAAAATGCACGTGCTGATTCGTCCCCGCGGAGGAGACTTCCTCTACGATAAAGGCGAGGTCGATTGCATGATTCACGACATCCGCCTCGCTAAGCAGTACGGCGCTGACGGCATTGTGATTGGTGTGCTCCAGGCAAACGGTTCAATCGATACCGAAGCCTGTCGCCACATGATAGATGCCGCCGAGGGGATGCAAATCACCTTCCACCGCGCTTTTGATATGTGTAACAATCCGCTTCATGCCCTTGAAACGATTCACGACCTCGGTTGCCACCGCCTCCTGACCTCAGGTTGCGCCCCCACCGCCCTCGCGGGACTTCCCCTGCTTCGCCAACTTACTGCGATGCAAACAGGAGTCATCATCATGCCTGGCTGCGGAGTAAAGAGCACGAACGTTGCCGAAATCATCCGCGGATGTGGCGCCACAGAAGTTCACGCCTCAGCGCGAAAGTCCTTTGCAAGCGCAATGACCTACCGTCCCGAGAGCGTCAAGATGGGCAACCCCGACCAAGACGAATTTGCCCGTTGCGAGACCGACGAACTTGAAGTGCGCGCCCTCGTAGCACAACTACTTTAGGAAAGGAGAACCGACGCACGAAGTAAGAGTAGAGGACAAACTTGTTTGTACTATGCCTTACGAGAAGGAGGTCAAGGCCACGAAGTGGTATTAAAGAAGAAAGACCATGCGGCGCTGAATGCTCTCACGCAAAGGCGCAAAGGATTCTGTTCTTTTGTTCTTCTATAAAAATATCGTCTCTCACAGAAATTTTGCTCCGCATGCGTCTGCGGATGTCTGCGCCATCTGCGTGAAACAATCCACTCCGCATGCTTCTGTGTGTTCCGTGGATTCTGCGTGAGACCTTCAGTCATTAGTGTAATTTCGTGCCCATTAGTGGCTCAAAAAAGATACGTGAAAAAAAATGAGAAAGGAGAAACCACCCAGGACTTCCGTCCCGCATGGTTTCTCCTTTCTCATTTTTCCTTTCTCATTTCTCTCAGACTCCCTCCTCCTCATATTGCAAAGGATCTACGTCCACATCTGCCGTTTCGTCGCGCATAATTTTGAGGTTCCAATCACCTATAGAGAGTTCTAATTTTAGCAAGGCGCCTCCATCCATACCAGGCATGCAGACTTGCGAACCAAACACAAGTTTGTTACCATTCGATTGTTCCTTATAATAGGTCATGCCAGCAAGGGTGCCATACTCACGATCTTCCTCCGTCAAGTATTCCATAAAGTGCTGCTTTCTAAACGTATGGCGGTACACCTCCGTGCTATCACATTTCACAGAAAGGAATACCACATTGTCGTAAAACATTGTTCCCAACACATCCGTCACCACGGGCAGTGAGTCATCAGGACGACGCTCTATAGTAAGTTGATATACCCTGCCCGCAATCGTATCTACATAATCACGCACCCCTACCTTTTCAGCAATGGGCGCCGCCTGTTGCTCCTCTGTTTTGACTTTGAAAACGTCTTCCTCCTGAACAGGCGCCTGCGCTGGTTTACCGCAAGAAACAAAGGTTAGTAGGGCAATGCCAAGCGAAAATAAAATTTGTTTTTTCATAGTATCTACTGTTTTCATCCTCGCAAAGTAACAAAGAATCTGGCACATTAGCAAGATTTCCACCAAGTTTCTGCCCCATGAAAGCGGAAAGGTGTAATTTTGCAATCATTTACAGCGTCACATGGTGATAGGGCACGACGGGATATAACAAGCCACAACAAACCTGTGGTCATTCCCCCCCATTGCCCATTAACAACTTTTTTCCTCTCATGCACAAACTCATCCCCCTCATTATACTCCTGTTCACAACGTTCGCCTGCAGTGATAGCAGTAGCGACAACATCACTTCTGAAGAAACTCCTAAAGGAACTCCCCCCCCCCCAGCAGCTACAGCTCGTCGCACTGTACTCATGTACTGTGCAGCACAAAACAGTTTGGGATACGGCACAACATATTACAAAAGTAATTGTACGAAAGACTCCTTGGAACTTGCGGCTGGCAAACACTTCATCAGCAACGACGACCGTCTTTTAGTGTTCGTTGACGATGCTGCTCATCCCCGCCTCTACCGTTTCCGTGCCGACGCCGACCCTGAATTAGTATTCCAATGGAGTTACGATGCCAACTCCGCCAACCCCTCTACACTCCTTGACGTACTCACACGCATCAAGGAGCGCTTCCCTGCCAAGGAATACGGACTCTGCATGTGGTCACACGCTGACGGGTGGATTCCTTCAAGCAATACGAACTACGCAGTTGCCGCTCCCCTATCCTTCGGTATTGATGTGGGCGAACAGGGGAACATGAGTACCGATGTGAGTGGGGATGGCATTTCCCTTGGTGCGCAGATGAACATTCCCGACATGGCAAAAGCCGTTCAGCAAAGCGGACTTCACTTCACCTACATTTTCTTCGATGCTTGCCTGATGCAATGTATTGAGGTGGCTTACGACCTCCGCAACGCCACCGACTACCTTATCGCCTCGCCCATTTCCATTGCCAGTAACGGAGCGTATTACACCCACTTGTTGGAGCATGGTCTCTTCTCCCCCCACCCCGAGGACATCGCCAAAACCTATTATGAGGACATAACCTCCAAGGAATTATCACACGAATACGACGACTTTGGCATCGTCATCTCCGCCATAAAGACGAGCGAATTAGAGGCGCTTGCTCAAACTGTTCGCACAGCTTTGGAACACGTCGACTTAACCACCTACCCCAACCTTACCAACGCCCATGCCTACAACGTCTATGCCTACACGTATTTCTATCGTCCTCACTTCTATGACATGCGCTCTGCCTTGCGCCAACTGCTCACGGACGAACAGTTTGCTCCCGTAGAGGAAGCCATCAACCGCGCCACCACCTTTTATGCTGCCACACACAAGTATTGGGTAGGTCCCCGCTACAATGACTTTCACAACATCACCTCCGAGTGTTGCGGAATCTCCATGTTCTTCCCTCAAGAAGTGTATGCCAATAATGCCTCTCGCTGTCCCTACGGCAATCACAACGAAACTTATCGTTCAACGGCATGGGCACAAACAATATGGAAAGAAAATAAGCATTGAGTTATTCACCAATCATTGCGCATGACCATCAACCTGGCGCTCTCCTCCTCAAGGGGTGAGAACGCCAGGTTGTTTTGCTTCTCACAATCACATTGTAAAATTCCATAAGCAAATTCCCAACATCCTCACAAAACTTTGCCACACGCATCTTACAAATTTGGTCATTATAAAACATTTACGTAATTTTGCATAGATTACGGGTATTGCACCATAACAGCAAAATATCCCTTCCCTAACGAAACACAATTATTCATCTACTAATTTTTATTTTATGAAGATAAACTTCTTATTAACGCTCCTACTGGTACCTGTGTGAAGAAGGGAACAAAAAGAATTAAGCTAAAGAAATAATCTATTTAATCACTTTATTTATAAACCTTTATGAACATTAAAAACATGTATCGTGTTCTATTGCTATTGTTTGCGTTTGTCGCGCAGATAGCATGGGCACAGGCGCCCGTGGCGACACCTACAGAGGCAATCACAGGATTGCTGAATCGTATCGGTGGTAACGGTGCGGCTGACAAGTTCGAGATTGTGATTGATGCCAACCTTGCTGAAAATGGCAAGGATGTGTTTGTTATCACGTCTCAGAACGGCAAACCCTGTATCAAGGGTAACACACAGTTGTCGGTGGCGACAGGTATCAACTGGTACTTGAACCACTACGCACACATCAACCTCACTTGGAACAACCTCACTACGGACTTGTCAGGAGTGAGCCTTCCCGTTCCTACACAAGAGGAAAAGCATGTGTGTAACACAACTTATCGTTACAACTTCAACACCTGTACCTTCTCCTATTCTATGGCGTTCTGGACATGGGAGCGTTGGCAGAAGGAAATCGACTGGATGGCGCTCCACGGTATCAATGCGCCCTTGAACCTCGTCGGCTTGGATGTCGTTACGCGTAATTTCCTCAGTGAACTCGGTGTGAGCGAAAGTGACATCAAAGCCTACATCGCAGGTCCTGGCTTCATCGCATGGTTTGCCATGAACAACCTCGAAGGTTGGGGTGGTACGATTAATGCAAAAGATGTTACTATGACTGGTAACCCCGACTGGTGGTACACACGTCAGGAACAACTCTGTCGCAACATGCTTCAGCGCATGCGCGAATTGGGTATGCAGCCCGTTATCCCTGGCTTTAGTGGTCAGGTGCCCAACTGTATAACCAAATACACCATCAATGGTTTTAGCAGTGGTGACGTAGTAAACAATGGTACATGGGCGGGTGGCTACACACGTCCTGATATCTTGAAGCCCAATACGACAAGTTATCAGACATTTGCTGCAGTGTACTACAAGCACTTGCATAAGGTAATGGGTGTGTCTGAGCTTTACAGCATGGACCCCTTCCATGAAGGTAGTCTCCCCTCTGGTGTTTCAAACGAAACTTGCTACCCCAACATTATGGTGGAATTGGATAAGTACCATACAAGTGTTAGTGCAGAAGACAAGACCAAGAATAATGTTGACGAACAGCCCAAGTGGATTATTCAGTATTGGCAGGGTGTACCTGAAAGTGGGGCATTTAGTGCTATGAGTTCATACGGTAACCGCTTCATCGGTCTCGACCTCTTTGCTGATAATATTTATGCAGGTAATGCAGCTAAGTGGCGTACCGACTACTATCAAGGTCGTCCTTATGTATACTGTATGCTCCACAACTTCGGTGGTCGTAGCGGTATGCACGGTCGTTTGGAAACCACTATGGATGGTTACTTCCAAGCACTTGCGAAGAATAATAATTGCCAGGGTATCGGTGCTACTCCTGAAGGTACGGAAACGAACCCCATCCTTTATGACATGCTTTTCGAACTTCCTTGGATGGATGTAAACAATCGTCCTACTGCTGATGAATGGCTTGAGGATTATGCTTATGCTCGCTATGGTGTAGATAAGAATACTGCTCCCCAATCACTTTCAGCTTTGCAATATTTGAAGGAGTCGGTTTGGAATTGTCAACGCAATCAGCAGGGTACATCTGAAGCTATTATTCTTGGTCGCCCTCGTTGGACTTTTGGTGATGGACAGCGTCAGAACGGTACTTCATTGGAAGGCACAAGTGTGTCTTCTTGGAGCGTGTCATCTATCTATTGGGATACTCAGTTCGTGTTGCAAGCAGCAGATGACCTCTATGCAATCAAAGACCTTATTACAACAGAAGATGGTCGTGCAAACTTTGACTACGACTTTATTGATGTAGTGCGTCAGTCAATGGTTGACCAAGCAGCGCAGTTGCTCCCTTTGATTAAGGAGGCACGCAACAGCGGCAACAATACTGAATATGAGAGATTGTACAAGATGTTCTTGCAACTTATGCTTGACCTTGATGAAATGCTCTCATACGATGAAAACTTCAAGCTTGAGCGTTGGACAAGTCTCGCACGCAATATTGCTGGTGAAACAGCTGTAGCAACACTTACAAATGTAAACGACCGCAATTGGTTGGAATGGAATGCGCGTACGCAAGTAACTGTATGGTCAAATGGTAATAATGGTTTGAACGACTATTCTAACCGTTGTTGGGCTGGATTGATTAAGGACTATCATTATCCTCGTTGGAAGTACTTCTTTGAAAATAATGGTGGAATCAAGGACGGCAATTGGTTTACAAGTGAAAAGGCGTGGACTGTAGATTTTACGAACTACGATTATTCAACTGTTACCATTCCCCAAGGTAAGACAGCTACAGAAAAGGCAGCTGAAACCTTTGGTAAGTATTTTGGTCGTGTGAAGGGCGCTACGAAGAACTACATCTTCCCCATGGGCGTTACAACCAACGCTACAAAGAGCGGTGTGATCCTCGAAGTATATCGTGGCAAGACTGTGGAGCTTCCGCTTATCATTGGTAAGAATGTAACCATCTCAAGCGTATGGGTGGACCTCAACAACGACGGTGCTAAGGGTAATGGTGAAACACTTACTGCTAACAATAACCAAGTTGCCATCCCCGCAGAAGCAGCGATTGGTAAGACTACCGCACAAGTAGTATATAGCGATGGCACAGATATCACCTTCAGTATCGCCCTCGTAGAAGATATTACAGAAGCGCGTACCGTAACTGTCGTTGCTGGCAGCACGAACGGTTCTGTGGCGATTGAAGGTACAAACGAACTCTCAATTACCAACACCGAAGCGGTGAAGATGACGGCTACAGCCAATACGGGGTACAATTTCTATAACTGGACAAAGGATAGTGAAGTCGTAAGCAACGATAACCCCTTCATCTATTATGGCAAGGAAGCTGCTACGTTTACTGCTAACTTTATTCAGGATAAGTGGGGTGTACCCACTGAGGATAAGGGCGACTGGAGTAATACAACTGTACAGACATCGTTTGTAAACCAGATTACTTTTGCTTATCTCAATCGTGAACCAGAGACAATCTATGAAGCGTCAGTTGCTCCTGAAAATCTCTTCAATACGATTCCGCAGATTATCAATGTCCCCCAAGGTGCAAGTTTCGATATTTCTTGGAGTGATGATAATAATAA
>JAZORE010000006.1:0-10777 GCA_045656425.1 Alloprevotella sp. | reverse complement strand
TACCTTGCTTATCGCATACGAATTGCACGAATACCATCCGGATGGCATTCGTGTTATTCGCCTCTGATTAAGAAATATTCATCTCGCATGGAGATTCGTGTTATTCGTGCAATTCGTGTTCTCTTAAACATAGAAATTCTCATTTTCTTTCGGTTGAATATCTATAAGGGGGCTTGTATGAGTACAACGATCCATCAAACAATGAGTTATCTGTATTTACCGGACACCAATATTTTTTTAGTTTTTCCACGAATGAACCATTAGCGTTCATTAGCGGTAATAACAAACCAAGCGCAAACGGTTCTATACTTACCCCCTCAACCAAAGGATATAAGCCAGCGAAACGACACTGATAATTACCCAAAGCAGAATGCCCAATTTCAAGGGGCGAAGTCCTACGGTCTTAATCTTATCCATAGAGAGCGATGCACCGATGAAGAACATTGTCAGGATTAAACACTTGCGCGCGATTCCCGAAATTATGATTCCTACCTCGGGCAACAGCTCCAACAAATAGGTGTTCACCAACATCGCACCAATAAACCAAAGGATAAACCAAGGGATCGTAACCTTCTGACTCTTGTTCTTAAAGAGCAGTGCTAACACCAGCGCCAACGGAATAATCCAAAGCGCACGCGTCAGTTTGATTGTCGTCGCCACCTGTAGCGCTTCCTGACCATAGGCACTCCCTGCACCGACAACAGAACTGGTGTCGTGAATCGCAATGGCAGCCCACATGCCAAACTCCTGTTGCGACAAGTTTAACCAATGTCCCAATAGGGGGAAGAAGAAGAGCGCAACTGCATTAAGCATGAAAACAGTAGCCAGCGCTACGGACATTTCACTGTCCTTCGCCTTAATCGTAGGACCTACGGCAGCAATCGCACTTCCGCCACAAATAGCTGTGCCCGAACTTATCAGATATGCCGTGGACTTCGTCACGCCGATGTATTTAAGTCCAAGAAATACGCCCACGACCATCGTTCCTACGACAGAGAGAATCGTGAACAACATCCCTTCCCCACCCGACGCCAACGACTCATGAAGGTTCATGCCAAATCCAAGTCCTACAACGGCATACTGCAACAACTTTTTAGACGCCACCTTATTAAAATGAGGATAAGTAGGTCCGCAAACCAAAGCAAAAAGCAGGCCCAAAAACAACACCCAGGGGGCAGTAACATCCTTCGTTACAACCTGTAGGGCGGGGATATAATCCAGCAATAACAACAATACAAGTCCGCAGACTATGCCAATGTAAAGTTCCTGACGATATTCACGAATTTTCTTAAACATAACGATACTATATTTGGTTGCGCAAAAGTAGTATTTTTTGGATAGATTGGCAAGTGTCAAATTCACAAAACCTCATCATCTCCAACTATAGAAAATGTACTCCGAGGAGGATTTTATAAAAATATTCAACTAAATTTGCACTTCCAATGTGGGATACACCACGGCAAACCAATCCACACACTAATTATTCACACTATGAAAAGATTAATTCTCCCCCTCCTCCTTTTTGGATTCTCAACAGTAGCAAATGCACAACTTGATGTGCTCGGAAAGCTTGCTGGCGCATTAAAATCTAACACTACTTCAAGTAGCAATAAAGACGATGCTCTCACTTCAGGCATCTCAAGTCTTTTGGGTTCTCTGCTCGGCAACTCAACACTCAGCGCCAACGACGTTCAGGGCACATGGCGTTACAAGGGTGTTGACTGCGTATTTGAAACTGAAAATGTATTGATGAAGGCAGGCGGTGAAGCAGCTACTGCAAAGATTGAAACTAAAATCAACGATGCACTCAAGAAGGTGGGCGTAACAAGCGAAGCACTCGCATTTACGTTTAACACTGACAACACCTTCACCATCAACGTAAAGGGACGCACCTTAAAGGGCACTTACACTTTGGATTTGGAAAATAAGAAGATTACCCTCTCCTACCTCAACGGCGTGGGCACCATCACTCCTCAGATTGTGAAGAACGGCGCCACCATGAGCCTCCTCTACGATGCCGACAAATTCTTAAACTTCTTGACAAGCATCTCTGCCGTTTCTAAAAATGCAACCGTGGCATCCCTCAACGCCCTCCTCAAGTCTTACGACGGCATGCTCATCGGTATGGAGGTGCAGAAGTAATACTCCCTAACATCGCTCCACACACATTATGAAAAAGAATATTCTCACACTATTCATCGCTGGGACATCCCTCTTATTTACGGGTTGCATGTCATCATCTTCAGCCCTGTCTTCATGGGGCGGTCAGCAGCAAACAGTTCCCAGTGCTTCTACGGGTGCTTCGCAGAACTACAGCAACATCGGTAGTGGACTTGAAAAACTACTCGGTTCGCTCCTTGGCAATACTACACTGAGTCAGAAGGACATCATTGGCACATGGCGCTACAGCAGTGCCGACTGCGTATTTGAATCTGAAAACTTCTTGATGAAGGCTGGCGGTGAAGTGGCAGCAGCAAAGGTTGAAGAGAAAATCAATGCTACCCTCACGAAGTTGGGACTTACAGGCGAACAAATCACCTTCACCTTTAATGCCGACAACACCTATACGGCAACAATTAAGGGACGCGTGATTCAAGGCAATTATTCCCTCGACGTAGCAAACAAGAAACTCACCCTCACCTACCTCAACGGTTTGGGCACGATTACCCCACAGATTGCAAAGACGGGCAACAAGATGAGTCTCCTCTACGATGCCGACAAACTCTTGAAGTTCCTCACCACCATCTCTGCCGTTTCCAACAACTCCACACTTAAATCCCTCAGCACCATCCTCGAATCCTACGACGGCATGCTTATCGGATGGGAACTGCAGAAGTAAAATCACACAAATAACATACCGCCTTGTTTGAAAGGCAAATAAAAAAGTTGAAGGTAGCACATCGTTACCTTCAACTTTTTATTTATATGCTTAAACGGAAGTTACTTCACGATAAACTTCTTACCATTTTTAAGATAAATTCCCTTTTGTGTAGGACGGGCAATGCGTACACCCTTCAGGTTATAATACACATCAGTTCGAGTAGTGCTTACCTTTACACCTTCAACTGCGGTCGTTTCGGGGAACTTAAACTTCAAACTGAGTTGTTGTGAAGAGTCAATTTCACCCTCATTTAACGCGAGTTCAGGAACCTCCAAATACACTTTGTTAGCGTTGTTGAGGAACTGACCATTCTTCAACTCAGCACGATAGAAACCGACTTCACCATCTACCGCCGAGAGCACATAGGCGGTCTTGCCCTTACTTGGAGTGATGTATGTATCTACAGCAGTACCCTTAAATAAGTTGTTCAACATGGGTGAGACGGGTTCGCCTGTATAATAAGCAAAGTCGTAACTACCTTCCTCTGCATGTACTACGACACCCGTATTTGAAGGAATGACTCCTGTCACGGGATTCAAATACACATACCCATTGCTCACTTCTTCAGCAGTATACACTTCTACGTTTTCAGGAACTTCTACAGCTTCCGTCAAGTAAAGCGTAGCATATTCTGCTGATGATACATTCAGCGTAAAAGGTTCGGGTTCCATTTCAATAATGGGGTCAAAATATTCATCCCAACCTTTAGTTATATAACTTTCCTTTGCACCTGCAGGGACATAGAGTGAACATTTTTGAAAATTATATAAATCGGGAACTTCAAATATTGCATCTGCAGGAATGTAACTAACAACTCTTTCAAGCGCATTACATTTACTAAAAGCCCCATTCAAAATTGCCTTTACTGTCTTAGGGATAATAATTTCTTTACCACTCCATCCACAAAGTGCATTATATTTAACAACCTCTATTTCTTCTGGTATAGTAATTGAGTTCAAAAGTTGATCATTAAGGTATAGATTAGCGCCATCGTATAGAGGTTGAGAACCGCCACCACCATAATCAATAGTAAACCAAGCCGTTAAATCTTTTATATAAACATCTGTTATTTGTGTTGTTGCTTGACTAAGATCCACTAGACCTATTAAGGCAAAGGCTCCATAATCACAAGACTTCAATTTATCATTAATACTTATACTCCTTATGAAACTTGCTACAAAAGCGTAGTTACCAATAGAGACTACATCTTGTGGAATGTCAATATGTTGATTTTTTAATATTCTTCCACAGAAAGCATAATCCCCAATAGCTGTTACCGTAGGGGGAATATACCCAGAAACTGTACCAAAATATAACGTATTTGTAGCTTTTTCAATTAGTGCTTCGTTTGCAAAAGCACTAAAGGTAGGATTACTAAAATCAACCGAAATATATTTAAGGTTGGGACACAAATTGAAAGCGGTATTATCAATACTCTCTAAAGAAGCTGGGAGAGATATATGCGTAAGATTGTAGCTATTACAAAAAACATAACCACCAACACTTGTTACCCCCTCGGGAATTGTGATGTTAGTAAGTAATGAATATTGGAATGCATTTTCTCTAATATTAGTTATGCCTTCGGGTATCGAAACACTATTAACCGTTGGACGACAACAGATTAATGTATTGTTATTAACCAGCACACCATCTTTTTCTTCACCATCAACTACTACAGCGCCCCAGTTATTTTCATCAGACAGAGCGCTATAGTTTACAAAGTTTTCAGCGTTAAAAAAACAATCTCCAAATGCGTCTTCTCCAATTGTTTCTATGTTCTTGGATATGGTGATGTTAGTGAGCGAACGACATCCATAGAACGCACTATATCCGATACTAACAACGCTTTCTGGAATAGTAATACTGGAAAGCAATATGCAATCTCTGAACGCCCCATCACCAATAGATGTTACAGTTTCAGGAATAGTCACATTCGTAAGCCATGGGCGACCATGAATTAGTGTGTTACCCTCAATTAGTAAACCATCTATTTCCTCTGCATCTACCACCTTGGCGCCCCAATGGACTTCGTCAGACAGCGAACTATGGTTTATGAAGTTTTCTGAAATGAAAGTACAACCCTCGAAAGTTCTGTCTCCAATACTGGTTACACTGTTAGGAATTTCTACAGACAATAATCCATCGCAATCAGAGAATGCATAATCTCCTATGTTGGTTACGCTATTTGGAATAACGATATTTTTAAGACTATCAGATTTATAAAATGCGCTTTTGGCAATACTCGTAACGGAATAGTCCACCTCATCATAACTTACAGAAGTTGGGATTATAATATCGGTGTGCCTATACCTGTAGGTGTCTCTCGCAAAAGTAACTTCTGCCTCTGTGCCTGAAAGAACGTACCACAGTTCACCGATTTTTACCTGCCCGCTTGCTATAAATGGCAAAGTGAGGAGGAGGAATAAAGAAAAGATTTTCTTTTTCATGTTGAATAAATTTAGTGAAACAATATTTTGAAATTTCGTATTATCGCACGGACACAAAAAAAGCGTGAAGCTTCGCATTGTTGCTCGCTCCACACCTTGAGGCTCCTGAGAATTGCCCTATCTGTCGAAACGAGCAACGCCGAAAGCCCACGCCGATATGTATAATACACTCTACTCTACGTACAATCCTTTAGCATACACCAAGTGCTGTACAATTTAAGAAGTATATATAAACACACCACGGGGCATTCACCGTTGCTTTGTTCTTGACAGATAATTTGAAATTTTCTCAGGATTTCAAGGTGTCAAAACCAAAGCGTAAGTAAACGCCTTTTATTTATGTCTTGCCCCACCCTTACTTTTCTCATTTTCAGGGAAAATATTCGGCGTGGGACTCAACAACGAATTGCTCTTTGTGAATAAGTGACTTGTGCCACTCTAAACACTAAGCGCCAATCGTTGCCCTAAGTGATTGCAAAGTTAAGTATTATTTGGGAGAATGTTATCAATGTGGTTGAAATAAAGAAATTTTATGTTGTGACACATCGGAAGAGTATTACCCTTTACCCTCTTTCTACTTAAGTTTTTCAGCCACAAGGTACCATATCTTGGCTTTGATTATATTACGCTCACAACCAAATGCATTTTCGTAACACTGCGCTAAATTAAAGGCTGCTTGATAGTGTTTATTATAAGCAGCTTTTAGATACCATTCAAAAGCCTTAGAATAATCTTGTTGCACACCGATTCCCTGGTCATAACTCCATGCTACACGAAACTGGCACTCGGCATCATTCAGTTCGGCGCCTTTCATATACCAATTAAAACCTTCTAAACCATTTTTTTTACAACCCAATCCATTCTGATAATAATAACCTGCAGAGACTATAGACAATAGATAACCCTTCTCGCCTGCATGCACGAAGCACTTCAACGCATTCTCAAGATTGCGCTTACACCCAAAGGCGTGTTCGTAACAATAGCCCAGATTGTGTACGGCATCTAAACAACCATTTTTAGCCGACTTACGATACCATTTAAAGGCCTCAAAACGGTCCTCGACTACCCCCCACCCTTTGGCATAATTCCATGCCACTTCAAACTGTGAGTCGGCATCACCTTGAAGCGCTTTTTTCATATTGTAAGCGTGCCACAACTGTAACAACTTAAACTTTAGAAAGGCATAAGGATTCAGGACTCTTAAAGGCGGGAGCTTACCCTTAATCAAGATGAGACCCACTAAATAAACTACGTATCCACCTATAGCGACGAGCAATAAGAAACCTAATGTAGGTATCAATTGAATATTCATAAGCGATAACAGAAGATAAAGGGTGTGCCAAAACTATTCCTTGGCACACCCTTACTATATCATTGAATTACTTCTTCACTGCCTTCTTGCGCAACACTACTGCTGAGCGTGCGGGGAGGTAGAGTTTCAACCAACCCTTGCCCTGCTGCTGAAGGAGGGGATTGTAGTTGGTGAAGGGTTCGATGGTGTCGTCAGAGAGTCCGTTGCCACCGTAATCGGGGTTGTCGGTATTGAGCACCACGTTGTATGAACCTTCAGGCACCATGAAACCGTAACCTTCCTAAGAGCGGTCGGGCGAGAAGTAGAACACAGAGAGAAGGTCGCCACGTGAGTAAGCAAGCACCTGGTCGCCATCGTTATGCCAGATTTCCTGCACCTTATGCTTAAGGAGCGACTTACCACTCTTGAGGAGGGCAATCATGTCGCGGTCGAAGTCGCCAAGATAGTGGTAGCAGAGTTCCTTGTTGTCCACCAAGTTCCACTGACGGCGCGCATACTTATGGCTCCAGCCGTTGCCCTCGCGGGGGAAGTCGATCCACTCGGGATGACCGAACTCATTACCCATAAAGTTGAGGTAACCACCGTTGATGGTGGAGGCAGTAACGAGGCGAATCATCTTGTGGAGCGCAATACCACGGTGTGCCATGAAGTTTTCATCGCCCTTCTTGAAGTGCCAATACATATCGGCATCCACAAGGCGGAAGATGAGGGTCTTATCACCCACAAGCGCTTGGTCATGACTTTCGGCGTAAGAGATACACTTTTCGTCGGCACGGCGGTTGGTGAGTTCCCAGAAAATGCCTGAGGGGTGCCAATCTTCGTCCTTCTTTTCCTTAATAATCTTAATCCAATAGTCGGGCACGTTCATCGCCATGCGGTAATCGAAACCGTAACCGCCGTCCTTCACGGGCGCTGCAAGTCCGGGCATACCACTCACTTCTTCAGCAATAGTAATGGCATTGGGATTTACTTCGTGGATGAGCATGTTGGCAAGTGTGAGGTAGCAAATAGCATTGCCATCCTGATTGCCATTGAAGTAGTCGCCATAACCGCAGAAGGCTTCGCCGAGTCCGTGACTATAGTAGAGCATTGAGGTTACGCCGTCGAAGCGGAAACCGTCGAAGTGGAATTCTTCCAACCAGTACTTACAATTAGAGAGGAGGAAGTGGATGACTTCGTTCTTACCATAGTCAAAGCAGAGGCTGTCCCAAGCGGGATGTTCGCGACGGTCGCCGGGATAGAAGAACTGGTTGGGGTCGCCCGCAAAGTTGCCAAGACCTTCCACTTCATTCTTCACAGCATGACTCTGCACGAGGTCCATGATGACAGCAATACCGTTTTGGTGCGCTTCGTCAATGAGTTGCTTGAGTTCTTCGGGCGTGCCGAAACGGCTACTTGCCGCAAAGAATGAACTTACGTGATAACCGAAACTACCGTAATAGGGGTGCTCCTGAATTGCCATAATCTGGAGGCAGTTGTAACCTTCCTTAATAATACGGGGAAGCACATTGAGGCGGAACTCTTCGTAAGTACCTACACGCTCAGCGTCCTGTCCCATACCGATATGGCATTCGTAAATAAGGAGCGGATCGCGCTGGGGCTTGAACTTTGTCTTCTTCCACTGGTATTCTTCCTGTGGCGCCCATACTTGAGCCGAGAAAATCTTAGTTTCCTCGTCCTGCACTACGCGACGCACCCATGCAGGAATACGTTCGCCGCAACCGCCTTCCCAATATACTTTGAGTTTGTAGAGGTCACCGTGCTTCATCGCCTTTGAGGGGAGCTTGATTTCCCAATTTCCCGTCTTGGGGAGGCGCTTCATGGCATAGGCTTCGTCTTCCTGCCAGTTGTTAAACTCACCGATTACGTAAATCTTCGTAGCATTAGGCGCCCATTCACGGAGCACCCATTGGCGCGCTGTGCGATGAAGGCCAAAATAGAGGTGACCGCCGGCAAAGTCAGAGAGACTGCCCTTACCACCAGTAAGTTCGTTGAGCTTGTACATCACATGGTCATAACGACCTTGAATAGCCTCATTGAAGGGTTCGAGCCAGGGGTCGTTCTTCACGAGCTTAAGTAATGGCTGCTTCTTGGCAGCAGGTTTCTTTTTAGTTGCCATAATATTTAAGGTTAATAAGTTTTTTAGTAAACGAGTAGACGAGGTACGAGTAGACAAGAAAGGTACAGAGATAAACGACAATACGCACCGCACGGTCTTTCTCCTTTCTCCTTTCTCCTTTCCCTCCTACTGTTCCTTTCGTCTACCCTGTTGGAATACTCCCTTTGCAATAAGGGTTCCATTGGCGTCATATTCATAAAAAGCACCGTCGCGCTCACCCTCTACATAGATACATTCCAAGCGTTTGCCATTGGCATCTGTTTCTACGGCATTACCGTGCTTACGTCCTTCAACGAACGTGCCGACAAACTTACTGCCGTCAGCATGGGTAATAGTACCTTCACCATGCATCAAATTGTTTTCCCAAGTGCCGACATACTCGTCACCGTTGTTCCAACGATAAGTACCTTGCCCGTTGCGCTCATTGTGCTTCCATTCTCCAGTATATGTTGCAACCTCATGCCATGTGTAAGTACCCTGTCCATGTTGTTCACCTTCAAGGTAGTTACCCACATATTTGTCACCCGAAGCAAACTGAGTAACTCCCACACCTGAGCGCTCGCCATTGACATAATCACCTTCGTAAACGTCTCCTTCCGCAGAAGTGAAGCGTCCCTTCCCGTGCATCAAGTCATCTTCCCAAGTGCCCTCATACTTACCACCGTCAGCATAGATATACGTACCTTTTCCTGAGCGCACATTATCTTTCCACTCGCCTTCATAGCTTGAACCATCTTGCCAATCATAGATGCCTACACCATGTTTCTTGTCATTCTTCCATCCCCCTTCATAGACGACACCATTTGCAAATACATAACGACCATGGCCACAACGCTCATCATCCTCCCAGTTGCCATCATACACGTCGCCATTATAATAATACATGACTCCCTTGCCATGCTTCGCATCACGATACCACAATCCTACATATTTGTTGTTGTCAAGGAAGTAATACGTTCCACGTCCATGCTGTTCGTCTTGTAGCCACTGCCCTTCGTAACGCTCACCATTAGCGAAGATAAATGTGCCCTGCCCCTGGCGTTTGCCTTTATGGTATTCCCCCTCATAGGCATCACCATTCGCATAAGTCGTTTTACCTTTTCCATGAGGCTTACGCTTCACCAATTCGCCGGTGTAAACACCGCCATCTTTCTTAAATTTATAAGTTCCGAGAATTATTTTTTGCGCTTCCGCACCGATACAACAAGCTGCGGAGAGCATGAGTAAAGTCAATACGTTCTTGTAAATATGCGTCATTGGTTTAGTTTGTTGCTAAAGAGAAGAAAGTTGGTTGTTCATCTAAAAATAGTTTCCGTCTCCAATTCAAGAATGTTGCAGAAGGAAGTTCTTGGCACGTTCCAAATCTTCAGGCGTATCAATACCAATCGTTTCTACATCGGTGGTGCCCACTTTAATACGATAACCAGCCTGAAGCCAACGTAGCTGTTCAAGCGATTCCGCTTGTTCAAGCACACCTAACGGCATCGCTGTAATCTCCTTAAGCACTTCACTACGATAAGCGTAAAGACCGATGTGCTTATAGAAAGTATGCTGTTCAAGCCATGCCGACTTCTCCACACCACGAAGATAGGGAATTACCGAACGACTGAAATAGACTGCGTAATTGTTATTGTCAAGCACAACCTTTGGCGAATTGGGATTTTCAAGCGCTTCAATACCATCTGTGGGCACAAAAGGCTTTACCAAAGTCGCAATCTGGGTGGCAGTATCATTAAAACACTGCTTGATTGTTTCCAACTGAGAAGCAGCGATGAAAGGTTCATCGCCTTGTACGTTGACCACCACATCATATCCAGCGCCCAACTTTTCAAGCGCTTCATAGCAACGGTCTGTGCCACTCTTGTGGTGCGTTCCCGTCATCACACAACGTCCACCAAACGAATTTACGCAAGTTTCAATACGCTCATCATCTGTTACAACATAAGCATCGTCAAAAACTGAGCATACACGTTCATACACATGCTGAATGATGGGTTTCTCACCCAAGATAGCAAGAG
>JAZORE010000005.1:0-24464 GCA_045656425.1 Alloprevotella sp. | reverse complement strand
CATTCCCCTTTTCAGCGCCCGAAGAAGCAAAAAAAGGAACTGCTATTTCAACAATTCCTTTATTGTAGCCTCCCATTCTTTGGGGAGTACGTCGCGTTTGAGGATGGTGCCGTCCTTATCGACTACGATGAAGGCGGGCATTTGGCGGAGTCCGAAGGTGGAGACGAGGGGCGAGAGCAATGCCTGCTGGTCGCAGATGATGGGGGCATGGACGGTGTCGTACTTGAGGTAGCGCTCGCAGTCCTTGCGCGAGGGGTCGAGCGAGACGAGGAGGAAGTTGACCTCCTTGCCGTACGTGCGCTGCAAATGGTCGAGGTTGCGCAACTGCTTGCGCATATCTCTTACCCACGTTGCCCACAGGACGACGATCGTGGGTTTGCCCTCAAACTGGGCGTTGGTCAGCGTGTCGCCCGTAAGGCTGATTTCCTCGAAGGTGGGGAGTTGCTGCCCCACGGCGCAGAGCAGTTGGGGCGTGAAGCGTACGAGCATCGCGCGGAGGAGGGGGTTGTCGGGTTGCGCCACAGAGAGCGTGTCGAGCAGGGGTTGCACTTCTGCGTAGACGGGATTCTCGGCCTTCACAAAGTATTCGCGGAAGACGGCTACGGCGGCTTGCGTCTGGACATTGTCGTAGATGAACTGCTGGGCGGCGAGGCGGCGCTCGCTTTCGCTCTTACGGTTGGTGGCGTGGCGGAACTCGGTGAGGAGTTCGTTCTCCTTCGTGCCCTTGATGACCGTCTCCGAAAGGTTGGAGGCGTCGGCAACGAGTTCTACCTCACTACCGGGTTCGGCAACGAGGAGCATCTCGGAAAAGTTGGGGTAAAGCAGGGTCAACACCTCGGGCGCCGTGAGTTTGCGCTCATAGGTAAACGCTCCGCCGCGCACGCGGATGGTATCAACTCGGGGATTCATGCTCCCCTCGGCGTAGACGTAGAGGTCTACTTGCTTTACGTTCTTAATAGTGCCCTCGAGGGTCATCACGTCGCTGTCGTAGTGGCATCCCACAAGGAGGGCGAGCGCCGCGAGGAGGGCGAGGATGGATTGTTTCACTGCAAGGAGAGGATTTGTTCGATAATATCGCGGTTGTTTGCCAAGCGGGGCACCTTGTGTTGCCCACCTAATTTGCCCTTGCTCTTCAACCAGTCGTTGAACAAGTTGGGGCGCGCTACGACAATCTCAAGGGGTTGGAGCGTAAGGTCTTTGTAGCGCTTGGCTTCGTAGTCGGAGTTGATGCTCTGCAGGCTTTCGTCGAGCAACGTTGCGAAGGCTGCGATGTCGGCGGGCTGGCGGTCGAACTCTATCACCCACTGGTGGCGACACTTGCCGTCGTTGTCCATAAACACGGGGGCGGCGGTGTATTCCTTCACCACGGCGCCCGTCTGCTTGCACGCCATGTCAAGCCCCTTCTCGGCATTGTCCACAATAAGTTCTTCGCCAAAGGCATTGATGAAACACTTGGTGCGCCCCGAAATGATAAACTTATAGGGGTTTGCCGAAGTAAACTTCACGGTGTCGCCAATCTGATAGCGCCAAAGGCCGCAGGTGGTGGAGATAAGGATGGCGTAGTTCTTGCCTGCCTCCACCTTCCACAGCGGTACGACATGACCCTGGGGATTGTCGAGGTGTTCGAGGGGAATAAACTCGTAGAACACGCCATAGTCCAGCATGAGGAGCATCGCCTTGTCGGCGGGGTCGTTCTGAATGCCAAAGAAGCCCTCAGAAGCGTTGTAGGTTTCCATATAGTGCATCTTCGCACTGGGGATAAGGCGTTCGTACTGCTCACGGTAGGGCGTGAACGCTACACCTCCGTGGAAGAACACTTCAAGGTTGGGCCACACCTGGTCTAACGTTTCCTTGCCCGTAATTTCAAGCACACGGTGAATCACCGCCATCATCCACGAGGGCACGCCTGAGATGTTGGTAACGTCCTTGTCCTTGGCATATTCAGCAATGAGGTCGCGCTTCTGTTCAAAGTCGGAAAGGAGTGCCACTTCCTTCTTGGGGATGCGGAAGAAGTTGACCGCGGGACTGATGTTCTCAATCAAAATCGCCGAGAGGTCGCCCACGAGTGAATCCTTTGTGTCGTAATTGGGCGCGTGACTACCTCCGAGGATGAGCGCACGGCCGTCAAAGATGCGACTCTTGGGGTTGTTGCGCAGGTAAAGGGCTACAACGTCGGCGCCCCCCTTATAGTGGGTGTCTTTCAAGTAAGCCTTGCTCACGGGGATGAACTTACTCTTGTCGTTCGTCGTGCCCGACGACTTGGCATACCACTTTACGCGGCCCTTACAGAGCACATCCTTCTCCCCATGGCGCATGCGGTCGATGGGTTCCTTGAGGGTTTCGTAATCGTTGAGGGGTACAGCCGCCGCAAAGTCTTCGTACGACTTGAGGTCGGCATAGCCGTACTTCTTTCCCCATTCCGTCTTTGCCGCATTCTTAATCAAGCGCGCAAGAACGGCACGCTGGATTTCTTCAGCGTGGGTAAAATATCGGTCAATCTTTTTGGCGCGACGCAACAAGGCGGGACGCGCGAAGGAGGTGAGATTCATATTTTATGAGGTTATGAGGTCTTTAGGTTGTAAGGTTTTGAGGAGGGAGGGGGAAGGTCTCTAAGATCTTTAAGGTCATTAAGGTCTTTAGGGACCTTCAACCGTGCAACAGGCATCGTTTAACTCACTAACCGCTCGTCTACTCGTACCTTGTTTACTCGTTAACTAAAAGCCTAAACGTACTTGCAGGAATGCCCGCACCGTTAATCAGATTGGCATCTGTGAAAGGTTGCCAAGCGTAGCGCACACTGACGGGAGCCTTCACCGCCTTTGCGCTCACCTGAATCTGGTTGCCCTTGATTTCTGCGGTAGCGGGATGGAAAATACCGTCGGCACCTGCCACTTCAAAGCCACGAAGCGCAGCACCGTCGGCAGTTTTCATGCCCTCTGCGTTTGCAAAGTTAATCAAAATCGCGGAGCCCTTCACCTGAATGCCGTTGCATTTTGGACCTTCGGCTACCAAATTCTTGCCAAAGGAGTTGCGGAGCGCCTGGAAGGCGAGGCGTTGCCCCACGGGGCGCTTGTTGCGAGGATGCACGTCGCTGGGGTGTCCGAGGTCGCTACTTACCGCCATCCAAGTATAGGGAAGCGTTTCCGCAAGCTGGCGCTGGCTATCACGGAAGTGCGGCCACGAATGGCGGGGCGCAATACTGCTGAGCTGCACGAAGTAGAAGGGCAATTCAGGGTCGTTGAAGTAGCCGCGCCAACTCTTTTCGAGCAGCGTAAAGAGCTGTTCGTGGAGTTCAACATTGTGGGCGTTGCTTTCACCTTGATACCAAATTACGCCCTTGGGGTTCAAACCCTTAAGGGGAAGCATACCTGCATCAAAGAGGTAGTGAGGCATGAAGGGATGGCGCTGCAGGGGCACCTTGCTTGCCGCCACGTTGCGCTTCGCTCTGCCACGCGCCCAATCCTGTCCGAAGTCGCCCTCCGTCCAACGGTAAAGCACCTGCGGGAAGTCAAATTCAAGCGTACGGCGGTCAATCCAGCTTTCCGTAGTTGAACCACCGACGGCATTGAGTACGAGTCCGACGTGCACACCCAGGCTGTCCGCCAAAGTCTTGCCGAAATGGTAGGCAATGGCTGAGAAATCGCCCGCCGCTTCAGGCGAACAGAGTTCCCACTTTGCGGGGTGGAAATATTCCAAACGGTTGACCTTTTCACACACCTCCACCGACCACTCATTGTCGTAGGTATCGGTAATGCCACGCATATTATAAAGGTGGAGCAAGGGCTGATTTGCCGCCGCGGCACAGTCTTCCTTGCCCGTAGTGCAGTTCTTCAGGCGCCACTCCATGTTGCTCTGACCCGAGCATACCCACACGTCGCCCATCCACACATTATTATATTCAATCGTGCGGCTTTTCGTGCGCACCGTGAGCTTGTAGGGACCACCAGCAGGCATCTGGGGAAGCGTCACCTCCCACTCGCCCTGTGCAGAAGCGTAAGCCTTGGCTTTCTTGCCGCCCAACGACACCTCCACACGCTCACTCGCATCAGCCGTTCCCGCAATGCGAATCGGCTCATCGCGCTGGATGACCATATTGTCGGAATAGTAAGCAGGGAGTTTGACTCCGCCAAAGTCGCCCGTGATGTGCTTATACACCTGCTGCGCCAAAATCAGCGCACCGTCGGCATTGGGGTGAAGCCCGTCGGGGAAGAGGTCATAGCGTGCGTGAAGCGGGGCGAAGAAGTCGATAAGCCCTACACCAGCAGCGGCTGCCACCTGCTCAATATGCTCCTGAATTTGCGCATGCCAGTCGCGCGTGCCACTCTGGTAGCGGCGGTGGTCATGAGAAATGGGTGTCATGCGACAAATCCACACTTTCGCCTCAGGGTTTGCCACCTTGAAGGAATCGATCAAGGCATAGTAATCGGCATTAAACTCATCGCGGTAGTTGGGCCAGTTGCGCGGGTCGGTATCGTTGAGACCGAGGTGAATCACCACGATGTCTGCCTTAAAGTCTACCGCCTTGCGAAACTCGGGCACCTTCATGTAAGGGCGGTGTCCCTTGCGGAGGAGCGTAGAACCCGAATGCCCGAAGTTTTCCACCTTATAACCGTCGCCCAACATGGCTTGGAGGCGCACGGGATACGCCTTTTCGGCACGGTCGGGGATGCCCATACCATACGTTACGCTATTGCCAACACACGCCACGCGAATCGTGTCGGCAGCCAGGAGCGAGCACACACCGAGAGTTAATAACGTCAGAAGAGAAAGCAGTCGTTTCATTGTTGCGTAGATATTAGAAAATGAACTACAGAGCAGGTTTTACCTGCATCCGAAGTAGTAAAAACTATATAGGAGTTAAATCAAATTATCTGGGGAATAAATCAAATTATCTCCAAGACAATTTGCAGGATAGTGAGGTTTCTTTTTACACATCCCCTACTCCCCTCTACCCGCCGCCGTAATCAGGTCAGCAAGGCGGTCGTTGAAGGCAGTCTGACCCATCAAATCCTCCAAGGTAATGTGCATGCGGTAACACCAATAGTGGTGGGGATTGGCAGGTATGTTGATGCGCTCGGCATGTGGGTTGGGGTAACGCAAATTTTCGTCAATAGAGAGCCAGTCTTGCCATGCCAACACCGTGAGGAGGGAGGGCGCTTCAAGGTGGCGCTGAACGACCTCTGCACAAAGTGCTGCCGTAGCCACCGCGGGACAGTCTTCGCCGTGTCCGAGTTCGGTATGGAAGAAGCGGCGGGTGAGCGCAGCGTCATCCTCCCACCATCCACGGAGCGTCGCCATATCGTGGGTAGAAATGGTGCTTACGGCACGGTAGGGGTATTCCCAAACGTGGCCAAACTCGCACGCAGGATCTTTCGGCATGCGCTGAATTTCAAGACTCATAATTTGGAGTTGGTTCATCACCCAAGGTACGCAGTCGGGCACCATACCCAAGTCTTCGCCACACGCCAACATGGGCGCGGCAGCCAGGAGGGCGGGTAACTTCTTCATCGCTTCGCCATACCAGAAGGCATTGTGGCGGCGGTAGAAGTAATCATCGTGCAAGCGCTTGAAAGCTTCACGCTCCTGCCAGTTGAGTTGGGTGTAGACGGGGGCAGTGTGTCCCAAAATACGGGGGTGGAACTTGCTGGCATCCTTGCGGTCGGGCACGAAGAGCACATTGTTGATCAAGGCATAAAGTCCCTGTTGCATCTCCGCCCAATTCTCGAGGTCATAACCGTCGGTGGGCATCAACGCCTGCACTTTGCGTTGCGTGTTGCAGGTGTCCTTCAACTGCCAAGTGCCGTCTTCCGCCGCTTCCAAGAAGTGTTCGCGCACATAAGCCGCATGGTCGTGGAAGGTAGCGTCAACGAGGGCGTCGTTGATATAGGGTTGCGTCATCAACTCGGGACGGAAGGGCAAACCGTAACTTTCAATTTCTGAAACAGACATCGGCAAAGCGGGCACAAACTGACCGAGCATACCCTGAACGGAATGTGTGGGAATTTCCCAAATGCGGAAAAAGCCCAAGATGTGGTCAATGCGGTAAGCCGTAAAGTATTCCGCCATTTTGCCAAAGCGGCGCTGCCACCAAGCGTAGTTGTCCGCCGCCATAACGTCCCAGTCGTAAGTGGGGAAGCCCCAGTTCTGACCGTCGGCAGAGAAGGCGTCGGGCGGTGCTCCCGCCTGTCCGTTCATATTAAAGTAATGGGGTTCTACCCACGCCTCAACGCTACAACGGTTAATGCCAATGGGGATGTCGCCCTTGAGAATGACGCCCTGCGCTTGGGCATAGCGACTCACATCGAGGAGTTGGATGTGAAGCAAGTACTGCAAAAAGCAATAGAACGCCACGTCGGGATTATTCTTCGCCAGACGCTCAATCTCTTCCTTGTTGTACACGGAATAGTTCTGCCAATCGCGGAAATCAGACGTGTTATTCTGGTCACGCAGATACGAGAAGGCGGCATAGGGCACGAGCCAATGGGCATTCTCGCGCATAAATTCGGCATACTCCTTGGTGGAGGTAAAGACTTCGCCCTTGGTGTCAAAAAACTCACGCAAGTAGCGACGCTTCTGCGTGTTTACCTCTACATAATCCACCTCTGCCAAAGCATTGAGGGCGTTAAAGCGGTGCCAATATGCCACTTCCGCCTCCTGATCATTGAGTCCGCCCAACTGACGGAGGTCAATGTACATGGGGTGGAAGGCATAGATGGAAATGCTGTTGTAGGGGTAGGAGTCGAGGGGCGAATGCGTTGCCGTAGTGTCGTTGATGGGCAAAATCTGCAAGACGCGCTGCTTCGTTTGCAAGCACCAATCAACCATCGTTCTCAAATCGCCAAAATCGCCCACGCCCTGACTGCCCTCACTTCGGAGTGAGAACACGGGGATAGCAGTACCTGCCACGCGGATTCCCGTTGAGGGGAAGTACACTTCGATTTCCTTCGTGTGGTGAAAGGCTGCGCCCTCAATATGGGGCAAGTACAGGCGGCGGTTGTCGCCTCCCTCCCACTCTGCCACCTCAAGCGAACCACGCTTTAGGGCTACAAACTTATAAGCTGCCGCATCGGAAAGGTCGGAAGGGTCAACCACGGCATGCCAAACGTTGGGCTGCACCTCGGTCAACTGAAGCGCCTTCTGGGGCACCCAATTACCGAGCAGTTTTCCCTCGCCCACCATCGTGAGCACCTGATTTTTCTTGCTGATGCAAGGGCAATAGACGCGCACAACGATGCCCGACGGCTGCTCTGCGGGAATGGGCTTTGCAGGCGCCACTTCCTGGTTAGAGAATGCCGAACTGAAGAGGTAAGAGGCGTAAGGGAGGTCACGCCAAGAGTCGCTCACGACATAGTGTGCGCCCACCTGCTTGGCGAGGCGGAAACTGTGGGGCAAGCGTCCGAGTTCCGTGCGCACCACCTGCGCTCCGCGACACACGACATAGCGGTAATTCACCATCGTTGCGCCCTGAAGCGCCACGTCATACGTGCCGCTCCAATGCTCACCGTCGTCCGTAGAAAGCATCAGCGGACTGTCGAATCCGTCAAGCATGACGCCCAACTGTTCTCCCGCCTGAGTGCGGTAAGGTATTTTGAAGGAAATTTTCATTGTAAAAGGCTGTAAGTTATTATGGAGGAATGCAAAACGTCAGTTGGCACACGCCAACAACAACGCCACACCCTCTGCTTCCGCAAAGTTAATATTTATTGGCGAGGGTAGCAAATTATTCTTAACTGCTTGTAAAATAAAATAACATTCCCTCAACTCCACACTATGCCCGAAATACAAAAAACAAATCGGCACTTAATTGAAATTAACTCCGAGTTTGTTTGAATTAAGTGCCGATTTATTTTCACAAAGTGACTTTATAACTACCACAGAAGTTTAGTCGTTACCAGAAACTGGTTGTCATATCAGAGATAAGGCGGTTTGCAACAAACACTTACAGTTCCGATTTCCCCGAATAAAAGGTAACATACCCATCCTCCTCTTCAAAAGACACAGACTCCCCATTATCGCAGTCCACAATCCCATTACCAACCAACATTCATAAAAAGAGGCGCCAACCTTTCGGTCAACGCCTCTTAATAGTATTATTCCGACCAATCCATCTTGGTCATGCGTACATAACTCTGGTAGCGCTTAAAGTCAATGAAGATGTTCTTACATTTCAAGAATCCTCTTCAATGTGGTATCCGTAAAAGTCTGCCATATCTCCAAACGTATAGGCTTGTAGTCATCAAAAAGTTGGCGCACAAACTCTATCTCAAAAACAATACGAATATCTTTTTCATAACACTCCTTATGTACTTCATGTTTTGTTCCGAGTCGTGCAACCTTTATCAAATATAAATCTCGAATCCCTTTCTTTTTTACATAGGGCATGAAATAATATAACTTATTAAGTTTAACCGTGGAAGGAAATTTACGACCGGTATAATAAATCTTGGCACTACGATCATCATATTGAGCTACATTATCATTCTTCACGAGACTTACAAGTAGATTCTTAGATAGATCTAAAGAAACTCTATCATTCCAAGTTGAAGGATAAGAATTCGCAATAATTTCATTAGGATATTCCTCCTTTAGGTCAAACAGGTTCAACTCAAAAAGTCTGGGAGGGATCATTTTACGAGCAATCTCATTTGCTTCCTCAAATTGAGTTTCCTCATGTTGAATTGCATCAAGACTATTAAACATTCGAATTAAAGAGCGTCCAATAGCATAAGCTAAATTTACAGGAACTGCATTTCCGATCTGCTTATATTTATCCGTCAAACTTCCATCAAATATCCAAGAATCAGGGAATGTCTGAATCCTTGCATATTCTCGTATAGTCAATGGGCGCGTTTCTATTGGGTGGCAACGTTCAGTCTGTTTTTGAGCTGGGGCACAAGTCAGAGTAAGAGATGGTTCATCCATCGACAATCTACGCGCCATCCCTGTTTTTCCACCTCCTAGATAGAAACTTGCACCCATATAAGCCATCTGCTCTTCTATTGGAAGGTCTCTCCAATCTCCCCCTTCGGGAACCATCGCCATCACACGAGCTTTCTTTTCTGGATAAGCCTGTCCATCTGACTGAGGAACATCATTAGTAAAAAGTTCTCCTTTATAAAAAGCATCACGCAAAGTCATTATGCGCCTATATGGATCTGGCCAATGAAATTGTACTTGCTGAGCTATATCATTACGAATGGCAATTAAAATAAGTCGCTCACGCTTCTGAGGTACTTGATACATAATTGCTTTAAGGACGCGTGGTTCAATAAGTGTATAACCAAGTTCTGCAACAGCATTCTTAATTACCTCGATAGTTTTTCCATTATCGTGAGAAAGCAAACCTTTCACATTCTCGCCCATAAATACTTTGGGGCGAATTTCACTAACTGCACGAGCCAACTCAAAAAATAAGGTTCCTCGCGTATCATTCAAACCACCTTTTTTTCCTGCATATGAAAAGGCTTGACATGGGAATCCTCCAGAAAGGAAATCAACACGTCCTCGCAATGGGGTAAAATCGACCTTGTGAATATCACCTTCAAGGATATTCCATTCAGGATGATTAAGACGAAGAGTTTGACAGGCACTTGCATCCATCTCATTCAATAACACATGACGAAAACCTGCCATATGCATACCGAGTGCCAAACCACCAGCCCCAGCAAAGAGTTCAACCGAAGTGTAATCACGAAGAGGAGCTACATACTTTTCTTCATCCCAATTACTCTCTAACATATTCTTTACGGGAACGATGTCTTTCAGTTCCTCCATATAAAAGCCATTCACTCCTTTATCATTTTTACGATAAGGGTAAATTCCACTTTCACCCCATTTCTGAGCTGTAGCCAAGGAGGTTCCTGTTATGTCTGCAAGATTACTTACTGATAAAAATGTTGGCATCTTAGAAGTCTCTAAATCCCTCATACGTTTTGAAAGCCAAAAGATAAAGACTCTTTACGATATTGGGAGAGATTGCAATCAACTCTTCAAAAACCGTATTCTTATTAATACCACTATCCATATTAGCAATCACATCATCAAGTATATCTGGTAAGGTTTTACATAGCTTTACAAATGCCAATGAGTCCTCAAAAACAATTTCATAAAATTTATCCATAGATACACGACGGATATTCTCATTTTTGAATTGTTCCTTATCCACCGTTACCACCCAAGTCTTATTTTGAGAACGAGTAGCTATAGTCTCAACAAGCATACAAGTAGCACGACTATCACGAACTATTTTATTCTGCATCTTCATGTATGTTTTCTGAGATGCAGCAGAATTCATCGTGTTATGCTTATTTTTCATTTCCACAAAAATATGTCGTTCTTCATTGACAACATCAAATCCTTCTGTGGGAACTATCCAACCATTACCTGCGTAACGAAAGATGTTCTGATGAAAATAACCAATATGATTATTATTTGATTTATCCATCTGTCGCATACATTCAGATGCAATAACTTCTTCCATTGTGCGCCCGTACACTTTTGCATCAAATGTAAGTTTGATTGGATCAATTATATTCTTATTGAATTTACTTAAATCTATGTTAGCGCTATATCTAAGCACTGTTTCCCTAACATGGTTATAAATATTTTCATCAGAGATGAATCCAAGATTATACTCTCGCATATTGCTTATTCCTGTTATTATTTTGTCGCAAAGTTACTTAATTTTCCTGAAGTTTTTGACTAAAGAAAAAAAGAAAAACGTCCATGTTCCTTTCAAAAAAAGTAATGGCGCCCCTCAGGTCTGAGAGTCGCCATTACTTTTTGTTCACATCAGATAATTATTAAACTATTCCGACCAATCCATCTTGGTCATGCGTACATAACTCTGGTAACGCTTCTTCGCCATTTCCTGACATGCTGCGAAGAGTTCTTCAGCTTCGTCGGGATACTGCTTCAATACTGAGAGGAAGCGAACTTCACCCTTGAGGTAATCCTGGAACTTATCCCACTGGGGCTCCTTAGAGTCGAGCTGGAAGGGATTCTTGCCTTCTGCTTCAAGAGCGGGATTGTAGCGCCAGAGGTGCCAGTAACCGCATTCTACAGCTGCAGCTTCTTCTGCCTGAGCCTTACCCATGCCCTTCTTGAGGCCGTGGTTGATACAAGGTGCATAAGCGATTACCAATGAAGGTCCGGGGTAAGCTTCTGCTTCACGGAGCGCCTTGAGACACTGTGCCTGGTCAGCACCCATAGCAATCTGCGCAACATATACGTAACCGTAAGTTGTAGCAATCATGCCGAGGTCCTTCTTGCGGATGCGCTTACCAGAAGCGGCGAACTTCGCAATCGCACCAAGGGGTGTTGCCTTAGAAGACTGACCACCCGTGTTAGAATAAACTTCTGTGTCGAGCACGAGGATGTTAACATCTTCACCAGAAGCGATAACGTGGTCAAGACCGCCGTAACCGATGTCGTAAGAAGCACCGTCACCACCGATAATCCACTGACTACGCTTCACGAGATAGTGAGAGAGTTCGTCAAGTTGCTTTGCCATTTCATGACCTTGCGCAACGCCACCAGCGATGAGAGGTTTCATCTGTTCGGCAATAGCCTTAGTCTTGTCGGCATCTTCCTTATTGTCAATCCACTGCTGAGCGAGTTCCTTCATTTCGTTGCATGAGCAGTCGCACATCGCAACCTTCTTCAAGAGTTCTTCGAGGCGTAGGCGCATCTTCTTGTTTGCGAGATTCATACCGAGACCAAATTCGCAGAAGTCTTCGAAGAGTGAGTTTGCCCACGCAGGACCCTGACCCTTTTCATTAGTTGTGTAGGGCGTAGAGGGGATAGAACCTGAATAGATAGAAGAACAACCCGTAGCGTTTGCCACCATCTGACGGTCGCCAAAGAGTTGAGAAACGAGCTTCACATAAGGTGTTTCACCACAACCTGAACATGCGCCAGAGAATTGGAACAAGGGTGTAGCGAATTGGCTTACGCGCACATTGCTCTTGATATCGAGAAGATCCTGCTTGCTCTTGACATTCTTAACGCAGTAATCCCAGTTAGCAGCTTCGTCCAATTCCTGCTGGAGGGGCACCATCTTGAGGGCGGGACCCGTCTTGGGAGAACCGGGACAAACGTCCACACAGTTACCACAACCCAAGCAATCCATAACACCCACCTGCATGCGGAATTTCATGCCCTTAATCGCAGCGGGTGCCTTAATTTCAAGTGTAGGAGCGTTGAAGCCTGCCGCTTCTTCGTCGTTCATCACGAAGGGACGGATACAAGCGTGAGGACAAACGTAAGCACACTTGTTACACTGGATACAGTTGTCGGCTTCCCACGTAGGAACGAACGCACTTACGCCACGCTTTTCATAAGCTGAAGTGCCCTGAGGCCAAGTACCGTCTTCGTAACCCTTGAATGCGGATACGGGGAGCAAGTCACCGTTCTGCGCGTTGATAGGACGCACTACGTTGTTGATAAATTCGGGATCGTTGTTTGCTACAACCTCATCCGCGGGAAGATTTGCCCAAGCAGCGTCAACGGGGAGTTCCTTGTATTCGCCACCACGGTCAACGGCAGCATAGTTCTTGTCAATGATGTCCTGACCCTTCTTGCCGTATGACTTCACGATGAACTTCTTCATCTGCTCTACCGCCAATTCTACGGGGATTACCTCTGTGATGCGGAAGAATGCCGACTGAAGAATCGTATTTGTGCGATTGCCAAGCCCAATTTCCTGAGCGATCTTCGTAGCGTTGATGTAGAACACCTTCACCTGCTTTTCAGCAAGCACCTTCTTCACATTGTTGGGCAAGTTTGCTGCCAATTCTTCACCTTCCCAGATGGTGTTGAGCAAGAATGTACCGCCCTGCTGAATACCACGGAGCACGTCGTACATGCGCAAGTAAGCCTGAACGTGGCAAGCCACGAAGTTGGGCGTATTTACAAGGTAAGTAGAGCGGATGGGCGCATCGCCAAAGCGGAGGTGCGAACATGTGAAACCGCCCGACTTTTTAGAGTCGTAAGAGAAGTAAGCCTGACAACGCTTGTCGGTGTTGTCACCAATAATCTTGACAGAGTTCTTATTAGCACCCACAGTACCGTCAGCACCAAGACCGTAGAACTTCGCCTGGAACATACCGTCGCCACCCATTGCGATTTCTTCCTTCTGAGGAAGTGAAGTGAAGGTAATGTCGTCTACGATACCAATCGTAAAGTGGTTCTTGGGTTCGGGAAGTTGGAGGTTTTCGTAAACGCTAAGAATCTGTGCGGGAGTGGTGTCGTTAGAACCGAGACCGTAACGACCACCTACGATAACGGGAGCGTCAGCCTTGCCGTAGAAGGCTTCCTTCACGTCGAGGTAAAGGGGTTCACCGTTTGCACCGGGTTCCTTTGTGCGGTCAAGCACGGCAATGCGCTTACAAGTAGCGGGAATTGCACCGAGGAAATGCTTTACAGAGAAGGGACGGTAGAGGTGTACGCTTACCAAACCTACCTTTTCGCCCTTGGCCATGAGGTAGTCGATTGCTTCACGCGCAGCTTCTGTTGCCGAACCCATAAGGATGATTACGCGGTCGGCATCTTCAGCACCGTAGTAGTTGAAGAGGCTGTATTTACGACCGGTGATTTCGCTGATCTTCTGCATGTATTCTTCTACAATCTCGGGCACTGCATCGTAGTAGGGATTGCAGCTTTCGCGATGTGCGAAGAAAGTATCGGGGTTCTCAGCCATACCGCGTGCCACGGGCTTTTCGGGCGTAAGCGCGCGACTGCGGAATTCTGCCAACGCTTCCTGGTCAACGAGGGGAGCGAGGTCTTCGTTTTCAAGGAGTTCAATCTTCTGAATTTCGTGAGAAGTGCGGAAGCCATCGAAGAAGTTTACGAAGGGCACACGACTCTTGAGCGATGCCAAGTGAGCTACACCCGCGAGGTCCATTACTTCCTGTACAGAACCTTCGGCAAGCATTGCAAAACCTGTCTGACGTGTTGACATAACGTCCTGATGGTCACCGAAGATACAGAGGGCGTGAGAAGCGAGTGTGCGTGCCGAAACGTGGAATACGCAGGGCAAGAGTTCACCCGCAATCTTGTACATATTGGGAATCATCAAGAGGAGACCCTGAGAGGCTGTGTACGTTGTAGTCAAGGCACCTGCCTGAAGTGAACCGTGAACGGCACCTGCAGCACCGCCTTCTGACTGCATTTCCTGCACGAGAACGGTTTCACCAAAGATATTCTTGCGACCCTGAGCCGCCCATTCGTCCACATATTCCGCCATAGTTGAAGACGGAGTGATGGGGTAGATAGCAGCCACTTCACTGAACATATAAGAAATATGCGCAGCGGCCTGGTTACCATCACATGTGATAAATTTCTTTGCCATAATAGTTATGTGTTTATGATTAAATTACGAGTTTGGGAACTTGCGTTCCACAAATAGAACGCTTCAGTTTGTCAAGGCAAAGTTACAATTTAATTCGCTCTGCCAAGCAAAAATCTATTTTTTATTGACGTCTAAAAGTAAAATTTACACATTATAAAGCAGAAGAGAAGAGCGACATGCCCTTACAGAATGTCGACTTCCTACCGAAAATTCACGGGTTTCTCGCCATTTCTTGCCCATATCTTGGACAATTTCCACACGTCGTCCGCCGCAAAAAAGCCAACATCCCTTTTATGTAAAACAAATCGGGAGTTAGTTTCAATTAAGTGCCGAGTAGTTTGAATTATGTGCCGAGTAGTTTTGCGCACATCCTAACCTTTTACCTGCGCTTCCCGTTCGGGGGCAATTATACGACACAACAAATTGAGTGCACGAAGGTGCAACGTTTACCTTTCCCTAAAAAAGGCGATCCGCCCACTGAATCCCTTCAGCGGACGGACCTATCATTCAAAGCTAACACACATTATATACTATTTTGGATAATCCTTCAGACGATTGTGTTACTTAATGCTGGCACCTTGCTTCACAACTGCCACAAGCTTCTGCACAAGGCGTGGTAACTTCCCACGCAGTAACTTTTATCAAATCGTAGTTCAATCCGTTGCCCATTTCTTTCAAACTATCATTGACCATGCGGAGCGTAGTATCGTTGACCGCCATAAAATGCATGGGAGGTTCGCCATTATTGGGCATCAGGCGCAGTGCCGTTCCTGTTGCAGCTACGGTATCCGTGCGCTTACCCGTTGTGACAAAAGTCTTGTGCATGCCATCACCTTCGGCATCAAGATAAGTAGCCTCAAGGGTGAACAAAGTATCCTTACCCGTCTCAACGGCATGGAGGCGCAACACATAGTTGATTCCCGAACAATCGGCAGCGGGGAGGGTACCGGCATACACCTCGTCAAGCACTACGGTGACGGAGTCGGAAGTTGGTGCAGTTTCCGTTTCGGCACACTTAGGGTCGGAACAACAAGCAGCAAGCAACCCCAAGAAGGGGAACATGAGAAACATCTTTTTCATAGCAGTATTAGTTAAGTGTTGGTGGTCGGATTATGGAGCAACCTTTCGGCAAGCAGTTACCCATGGATTGGTTTTTCTGAGGGCAAAATTAGGCGAGTTTTACGACTGCCACAAATTATTTGCGTTAAATAAAGTTGCACTTTTGTTAAACATTCTTACACTCCGAAAAAGAGGGGATAGAATCGGTAAATAAGGCGGTCTCCTTTTGTCATTTCCTCCTATTCTAAGGCTTCAGGGGGTATAAAACAAATATAAAAATGTACCTTTGCAAGTACCAAAGCATCCCTCGAAACTTATTCCTCATTGATTATGCTTCATCTCCTAAAAAATCCTTGCAGCCTCCCCCCTGAGCGCTTCACCTTTCCTTTCTCTTACACTCCCCACCCGCTTGTCCAACAAGCTGCGGCTGAAGTGATGACATATTTGGAAACGAAGGCGCACGAATCGGAAGGATGGACGGAAGGGAAGATGTTTGGAGTGCTTGTAGTTGAACATGCCCCAAATGAAGTGGCATTCTTAGCGGGCTATTCGGGACTGCTGCTTGGGCGCAACGACCTGCCTTACTTCGTGCCGGCGGTCTATGATTTCTTGCACCCCGGCAGCTATTTCAAGGAGCGCGATGCGGAAATCAGTGCCGTAAATCGTGCCGTGGAAGCCTTGGAGCAAGACGCGGACTTCCGAGCGGCGTGTGGCTACCTTGAGGAGTTGCAGAAGGAAGCCCAACGTGGAATTTCGTCCTACCAACTCATGATGCAGGAGGAGAAGCGCAAGCGCGACGAGCGCCGAAGCGCGGGCAACCTTTCGGCAGAGGAGGAGGCGGAACTCGTGCGTCAGAGTCAGTATTTCAAGGGAAATTTCTCGCGCCTCAAAAAGCAGTATCGCGAACGCATAGAAGCGGCGGAGCACAAGGTGGACTTTTACAAGGAGAGGCTGAATGCGCTTTGCGAGGAGCGCCGTCGGATGTCGGACGCCTTGCAAACGTGGATTTTCAAGCAGTTCCAAATGCTCAACATCCGTGGTGCGCGCAAGGACCTGGTGGAGATTTTCGCCGAAACGCCTCAGGGCGTTCCCCCTGCGGGAGCGGGTGAATGCGCCTTGCCCAAACTCTTGCAATATGCCTTCACTCACGGATGGCGCCCCCTGTGTTTCGGTGAATTTTGGTGGGGAGCGTCGCCCCGAAATGAGGTGCGCACACAGGGGCAGTTCTATCCCTCGTGCCTGAGTAAGTGTAAACCGATTCTTGCCCACATGCTTGAGGGGCTTGACCTCGACCCGAACCCCATTGAAGCCTTGCAGCGCTCCGTTGAAGACCAACTTGCTGTTATCTTTGAGGACGACCACCTCGTAGCGGTCAATAAACCTTCGGGCATGCTCAGTGTACCAGGACTGACGGGCGTTCCCTCCGCCTTTGAACTCCTGCAAGCGTCGCGCCCTGACCTGATGGTGGTGCACCGATTAGACATGGCAACGTCGGGTGTGCTTGTTTTTGCAAAAACTAAGGAGGTGCACTACGAACTGCAGCGCCAATTTGCCGAGCGCGAGGCGAAGAAGCGCTACATTGCTGATGTGGCGGGCGCAGTTTCTCAGGAAAGCGGACTCATCTCCCTACCCCTGCGCCTCGACCCGCTCAACCGTCCGCGACAGGTGGTGGATCACGAGCACGGCAAACCTGCCGTGACGCATTTCAAGGTGATTTCCGTCACCGAAACCCCTGAAGGTACCGTCACACGCCTTGCCCTGTCGCCCCAAACGGGGCGCACCCACCAGTTGCGCCTACATTGTGCACACTCCGAGGGACTCGCCGCCCCCATCATCGGTGATGAACTCTACGGCACTAAGGCAGACCGCCTCCATCTCCATGCCGAACTCCTCGTGCTCAGACATCCCGCCACAAGGCGTAGTCTAAGACTGACTGCGGAAGCACAAGGGATGTAGCAAAATGCAGACAAGCAAAGTCCCACACGATAAAAAGTTCCCCAAGACTTTAAAGACCTTAGAAACCTTAAAGTCCCTAAAGACTTTATACCTTAAACCCAAAACCTCTCTCCCATGAACAAAACTTTTATGCGCCAAGCCATCCAGTTGGCTATTGAAAACATCAAGAACGGCGGCGGTCCCTTTGGCGCCGTCATCGTAAAGGACGGTAAAGTAATCGCCACAGGCGTCAACCGCGTGACGGCAAACAACGACCCTACGGCACATGCCGAAGTCTCTGCCATTCGTGCCGCGTGTGAAGCGCTCGGAACCTTCTCCCTTGAGGGTTGCGACATCTACTCTTCGTGCGAACCCTGCCCCATGTGTCTCGGCGCTATTTATTGGGCGCACCTTAACCACCTTTATTATGGAGCAAACAAGCACGATGCGGCTGCAGCGGGATTTGACGACCAATTTATCTATGAAGAATTAGAACGTCCCAGCACCACTCGCCGACTCAAAACTATTTCGCTTCTGGAAGAAGAAGCAAAAGCCCCCTTCACACTTTGGGCACAACATGAGGAACGTGTGGAATATTAACCACACAATGCATTAAAGAGTGATGGAAAACTGCCAATCTTACTCCCCACGTAAAGGCTAACCATGTAAGAACTCAAACGTACATTCTCCAAAAAACATTTCGTTTCGGTATTACCTAAAAAAGACCATGCCTGGGCAAACGCCAAGCATGGTCTTTCTTAATTGTATATATATATTGTGTTTTGTGTTGCACAAGGCAAAATCTTCAAACGAAGATTACCAAGCAGACTCCCAGTTATCAGAAGTCCATCCGCTCTTCTTGTTTGAGAGCACTTCAATGTCACCGTTTTGCCAATTCTCATTCGTGTGATCATTGTAGGTGGGTAACTGAGAACCCGCCAAAATCATATCTTCTGTCTCAAACTCAAAGCATTCCACTTGAGGCTTAATATATTTTTTCATCAGTATATAAATTTAGAAGATTACTACTTTACCATCAACAATGTTCAAGCCCTTACGAGGACTGCTCAAACGCTGACCAGAAACACTGTAAATACTCTTGCGTGCGTTGCTTTGTTCTGCTGTTACAGAATCAATGGCCGTTTGGTTACCTTCCAAGCTGCAGAACATGAAATCCATTGCAGAAGTAGTCGATGTTGAAAGGTTAGCATCGAGGTATGCCTTACCAGCACCGAGGGTGTAAGAAGATTCCAACAAACTTCTGAAACCTACTTGACCTTGGAAGAGTGAAAGCATATAAATATGTGAACCACTCAACAAGGTATTTTCAAGCACACCTACCATGTGGTTTTCATTACCTTCTGTTACAGCTTCACCTGCGGCACCAAATGAGAATTCATCTGCTGTACCTACAAGTACATAACCTTGTCCAGCTGCCATCTTACCGTTCTTCACCTCCGTCAACTTAACACTCGAACCATCAATTGTTGCAGTGTAAGCCTTAACACCAGCAGGAACCTTTGCGCTATGGCGAAGCGCTACTGTAGCGTAACCAGTTGCTCCAATCTTTACGTTTGTTGTGTTTACCTTGTTTGCCTTTACGCCCCAAGCATTGGTATAGCTTTGTTCAGCACCATCGGGAACGTAAATGAAAGAAACATTTGTGAACACATTTGCAGCAGCGAGAGGAGCTACAGTTTGATTACAATAAACGATAGGAGTTTCACTACAATCATCGAAAGCATCTTCTGCAACATAAATAATGTCATCACCAACAGTATACTCCGTATTGTCGGTATCAACAACCTTAACAATGATGTAATCACCAGCCATTTGATAGTCACCAACAACGGGCAAATTTGTACAATCTTGGAATGCATATTGTCCAATTGTCTTTACAGAATTAGGAATAACCATACCATTCAAATTCGTACAACCTGCGAAAGCTGATTTACCGATAACCTTCAAGTCGTTGTCAAATGTGACAGAAGTTATACTTTCATTATTTTGGAAAGCCTTATCAGCGATGCGTGTAATGCCCTTGCCAGTGAAATCCAAATCACCAGTAGCTTCAATTGCGGTAAACAATGTGTTACCTAATTGAAGACAACCATTGTTCATAACCTGTGTACTATTAAATGCATTAGCACCTACTGAAGTAACGTTTGATGCAGTTCCAGAAATTGTTACCAACTCTGTACTATTATCAAAAGCATGTGCACCAATTGTTTTTACCGTCGTGGGCAACACAACTTCTACCAAGCAGTCACAATTACTGAAAGAATAGTTACCAATGTGCGTAATACCTTCCTCAATAACTACTTTCTCAACGTCTTCAGAAATGTAGTAATAATCAGGTTTATTTGGTTTACCGTATATTGCCAAGATATACTTATGCCATTCAGTATCTGCTTTTGTATGGTCAGCCATCTTTCCATCCACATTACCTTCTGCAACACTTATAGTCAATACGTAAGTATCTTTATCATAAGTCCAATTAACTCCATCGCAAGTTCCTTGCACCACCTCTGCAGAAGCAGTCATCAAGAAGAATGCAGACAAAAACGTAAGTAATAGTTTTTTCATTTTGCTTTGCTATTATTAAAAGATTAGTTATTATTCGAGTGCAAAATTACAACTCTTTCTAACCGCAAACAAATAAACTAATGAAACATTGCAAGTTATTGTGAAATTTAACTAAATAGCAGTTTCTTTTGTGCACTTCATTTGGCAAAACGCGCGAATGATTCTATTTTAAGATGCTGATTCAAAAGAAAGTAGGGCGCATTTTCTTCTCGGGAAAACACATATTCAGTGCTTCTAAGAATCAGTACGTAAAACTACTAACAACGGCCAGTAGAAGTTCTGATGTTTTTCTGCTGACCGCTGTTAGTAATTCACTTATTCGCGGAATCGTGCCGCCACAACATCCCAATCCACAATATTCCAAAGTGCCTTCAAGTGGTCGGCACGACGGTTGTAAAAATCAAGATAATAAGCGTGCTCCCATACGTCAAAACCGAGTAGTGGAACCATACCTTGCTTTACGGGATTGCTACCATTGGGTGACTGGACGATGTGAAGGTCACCAACTTCATCTTGCGCCAGCCATACCCAACCTGAACCAAAGAGCGAAAGTCCTTGTGCCTCAAAGGCTGTTTGGAATGCCTCAAAGCTACCCCACTGCTGCTGAATGGCATGAGCGAGTTTACCTTTCGGACGCCCACCTCCATCAGGCGAGAATTGAAGAAAATAAAGATTGTGGTTCAACACCTGCCCAGCATTATTAAATACCGCTCCTTCAGAAATAGCAACGAGTTGTGTTAAATGAAGTTTTGCTTGAGGCGTACCCACAATGGCTTTGTTAAGGTTATTGACATAAGCAAGCAGGTGCTTACCGTGGTGGAGTTCTACTGTTTCTTTTGAGATGTAGGGTTCAAGAGCATCCGTAGCATAGGGAAGTTGTAAATGTTTGAAGCCTCCAGTTTCATCTGTGATGCTGCCACAAGAAAGGGCGAGCAAAAAGGGGAATATAAGTATTGACATAGATTTAAGGTTTTGAGGTTTGAAGGTTATAAGTTCTAAGGTTGTGAGGTTACAACGTTTCACATCGACATGTGCCTATTCTTCTTTAAGAATACTAATGAGGTGGTCCAAGGAATAGCGCCCAGGTCCTGCTACGAGCATCATAAGGAACACTACGAAATAAATGAGCGAAAGTTCACCTTCCTGCATTCCTCCCCCATGCCAAGAGAAGAAGGCTACGCCCATGGCAAAAATCATGGGTAATACGGACAGACGGAAGAGGAAGCCTGCAATAAACGCCATTGCACAGAAGAGTTCTGCAAAGATTACCAGCGTCAGACTCAAACTTGCGCCCACTCCCAAAGGGTCGGGAAAAACGGTAGCAAGCACCTCGTAGTCCATCAACTTCTCATAACCGTGCGAGATGAACAGGATGCCGAACAACAGACGGACGCCTAATAAGAATCGTGAGTAGGCAGGACTGGGATAGTCCTGAGGAAAGAAAAAGTTTTTCATGGTCATAGTTGTTAAGTGTTTAGTTTTATAGAGTACAGATAACAGAGTACAACTGCCTTGCGGAATATTTTCCCTAAAAGGGATATAATCCACCAGTGAAGGGCAACGCCCTGGACAGAGTACAACTACCTTGCGGGATGTTTTCCCTGAAAGGGATATAATCCACCTGCGCTCTGGACAGAGTAGTCATTGCAGTTTAATGGACATTATGGGACTAAGTACGTTTTCCATAGCATGAACTACTTCCCAGTGCCTCCTCAATACGCAGAAGTTGATTGTATTTTGCCAAACGGTCGGAGCGACTGAGCGAACCTGCCTTAATCTGCCCTGCCCCTGTCGCTACAGCAAGGTCGGCAATAAAAGCATCTTCTGTTTCACCCGAGCGGTGAGAGATTATTGTAGCATACCCAGCTGCATGTGCCATAGCAATCGCATCAAGCGTCTCAGAAAGAGTGCCGATTTGATTGGGCTTAATCAATATGGCATTGGCACAGCCTTCTTGAATACCTTTCTGCAAGAAAAGGGTGTTCGTCACAAAAAGGTCATCACCCACCAGTTGGCAACGTTCGCCCAAGCGTTCCGTTAAAAGTTTCCAACCCTCCCAATCATTCTCGGCCATACCATCCTCAATAGAGTCAATGGGATAACGATTCACAAGCTGTTCGAGATAAACCACCTGTTCTGCAGAGGTTAAGCGCGCTCCTTGGTCTCCCTCAAACATGGTGTAATCATACTTACCATCCTTATAAAATTCAGAAGTGGCACAATCCATAGCTATGGTCACGTCGACACCAGGTTGATACCCTGCCCTCTTGATGGCTTCTACAATGCAATAAAGCGCATCTTCTACATCATGAAGCGCTGGAGCAAAACCACCCTCATCACCAACAGCTGTGCTAAGCGACCGCCTCTTAAGGACAGATTTCAAGGAATGAAATACCTCTGCTCCCATACGTAAAGCTTCGCGGAAACTTGTGGCACCTATAGGGCGAATCATGAATTCCTGAAAAGCAATGGGAGCATCCGAGTGAGCACCGCCATTGATGATGTTCATCATCGGTACAGGAAGTGTGTGCGCACCGACACCGCCCAAATAACGAAACAAAGGTACTCCCTGTGCTATAGCTGCAGCACGAGCTACTGCAAGTGATACACCTAAAAGCGCATTCGCACCGAGACGTTTCTTTGTGGGGGTGCCATCAAGAGAGATGAGGCGTTGATCAATCTGACGTTGTGAAAAGACACTCATACCACGGAGTTCTGGAGCAATAAGCATATTCACATGCTGGACTGCGCGTTTCACACCACGCCCGCAATAACGATGCGGGTCGCCATCACGCAATTCAATAGCTTCGTTTTCTCCCGTTGAAGCTCCAGAAGGAACTGAGGCACGACCTACTAGTCCATTCTCAAGCGTTACATCTACTTCCACTGTGGGATTACCTCGAGAATCGAGTATCTCACGAGCATATACATTAGTTATTTGCATAGTCTTTCTTATTTTTAGCATCATCAACCTTGATAATGCACTGCAAAAATAAGACGACTTTTTGACATGAAACAAAGAAATACCTATAATAAATATTTATGGGAATATAAGAATTATCAATAAGTGTTTCAGGATGTTAAGCAAAAAAAATGGACTTATTAAACAAGGACATGGAAGCAGGCTAAAACACGTTCAGGGTTCCCTAAAACACAACTACGAAATTTGACTGCTCATGCACCCGAAACAAGGGGATGAATTATAGGCACAAAAAAAATTGATTGTCATCCCGACAACCAATCTTTACTAACCTTAAATCTAATACCATGAAAAACTGGTGCAAAAGTACGTCCTTCTTGTATTTCGACCAACATTTCAGTGTAAAAAATGATAATTTTATAATAAATTTTTAATATAAGAAATCTAAATGATAACCGAAATTTACATTTAGATAACTTATTGTTAATCACGTTTATTACGTGGGAAATATGTTTGAACTTGTTGTCTAAGCATGGAGCGGTCAATATGGGTATACACCTCTGTTGTTGATATTTGCTCATGTCCCAACAAGGCTTGTATGACACGAAGGTTTGCACCACCCTCTAATAGGTGGGTCGCAAAAGAGTGTCGCAGGGTATGAGGTGATATTGTCTTCATGATTCCTGCGCGCTCAGCATAAAGGCGCAAATTATGGAACACGGTGATACGAGAAAGGTGCTGACGACGACGCACAGAAAGAAACACATAGTCTTCCTCACCAGACTTTGGCATTATGGTGTTGCGCGTATAAAACCAAAGTTGCAACTCCTTTACAGCTTGCGGAGAAATTGGCACAAGGCGTTCCTTATTCCCTTTACCCACTACACGTAAGAATCCCTCATCAAGGAATAGGTTGTGCATCTTCAAACTACAAAGCTCAGAGACACGTAAACCGCAACTATATAGCAATTCAATAGCCGCTCTGTCACGCTGACCTTCTTGTTGACTAAGGTCAATCACAGAAAGTATCGCATCAATCTCTTCAGTTGATAAAACCTCAGGCAAATGAAGTCCCTTTTTCGGAGACTCCAAAAGAGCTGTTGGATTTTGTTCCATATACCCCTCCAACAAGAGATAGTGATAAAACGAACGCAAACCTGAATGTATACGAGCTATCGAGCGTGCGGAAATCCCCATCTCATGAAGTTGCCAAGTAAACCGATGTAGCACATCTAACGTTACATCTCTTACAGCAACACCTTCAGAATCTATAAATTCGAAGAATTGCTTCACGTCACGCAAATAAGCTTCTCGAGTATGATCCGAAAAACCGCGTTCTAATAGAATATAGCGTTTGAACCCCTCTAACATTGCCATCATATCATTGTCATATATAGTCCTAATGCATTTTACCTTTGCAAGTCCATACATTATATTCAAAAAAGAGGTCCTTCAAGATTTTGAAGGACCTCTCTGAAAAGTGGCGGCGACCTACTCTCCCGCTATACGCAGTACCATCGGCGCGGACGGGCTTAACTTCTCTGTTCGGAATGGGAAGAGGTGGAACCCCGACGCTATAACCACCGGAAATAAATTTAGACATATTTTACAATA
>JAZORE010000004.1:0-43386 GCA_045656425.1 Alloprevotella sp. | reverse complement strand
ATTCTTCACTTCCATACTGTATTCAACAAACGTTTTCGAAGGAAAAGTTTTTAGAGTAGTACGACTACTTACATTGCTTATTTTAAGCGTGAATGGTAGTTGTGAGCTAGCAACAACATGAAGCGCCTCACCTTTTTTTACAAACACTGGATAAGTTTGTTTGTCCTCAATAAGTTGATCCGAAAAATTAATAGCCGTGATTTCCCTACCATTGACCGTCTCGCTACATCTGCTGACAATCTGCTCTCGTAAGTTTTTCACACGCCCCTTCAACACCTCACAAGCACTCACCTGTTCAGGACTCAAGTCCATAGGATTGTAATCATAATACAAATCTTGGGAAAGAGCATGAATGTCCTTCAATTTATCAGCAGATAAGGCTTTCCAATCTTCAGTTTCTACTACCTTTTCTAATTCCTGCACACGATTCAAGACCTCGTTATACTCATCTAACAAAGCCTTGTTACTTGCCCCCGTACACCCGCTAAGAATTGCCAAGGTGGAGAATATGAAAGTCCACTTTTTCATTTTTATTTCTTTTTACCTAAAATTGCTTTTAGCACAGCTCCTCCAATCTTACGTTCTAAACCTTGCTTGGTAAGAGGTATGCCCGTTTTCTTTGCAATCTTTTGTTTGGCTGCAGTAATACCTATAGCACGCTTTAGTGAGAATGAAAGTCCTGGTATCTTCATTATTATTTAAGGTTTAATCTGTAATAATAATCCTCCGATAGCAATAAGAACGCCCCCTACAAGTATCTGCCACCAAATAAAGGGTTGATCCTTGCAACGTTTGTCTTTAGTCCCCGATTTCGTGTGCTTAATAAGGGGTGTCCCACAAGCACAACTAACGAAACCAAGTGCTAAAAATTTACCACCTAACGCTCCTTCACACAGTACGCAGCAGGCCAGTATAATAAGCATTGTTAGGAAATATCGAATATTTCCACCAATAAATCCGAACATTATATATATCTGTATTAATAAATAAATGTAAGTGTTAAGTCCCAAGGGAATAGTTTTGCAATGTATAGAAGTTGACAGAGACACTTTTTGCGTCTAAAGTACGCTTAGGTGTGGATTGAGATTTCCGTTAAAATAGTTCATTTGGTGTAAATATCGCATGTGTGTGGACGCTCTGAATGACGCTCTCTCCTTAAGATGTGGGGAGTCAACACATAAAGTATGCACATATTACAAACTGTGTACTATGCTTTGCGGGATTTGCAAAGCTTGATCAGCCTCTGCGAAAAAGGAGGAAGATATGAGCGACGCGAAATCAATTGGGATTGCCTTTGGTGGGGACGGGGATGACTCAAAATGGGGCAACTACTATATCATTGATGAATGTTATTTTTTAGCTAATTTTTTTAATAGAGCCCCTGCTGTCTTTCCCAACACAGTTGCTCCAGTACCGGGGATAATATTACCTGCTACTTCAGCCGCCGCACCCATTTTCTTAAGCATATTCTTATTAAGACCACCAAAGAAACCTTTCTTGTTCTTGTCCTTCACCTTGTCACGCAAGTAATCTTCACCTGTCATCGCCTGAAAGTCAATAAGTTGATCCTCAAGTTCAGCTAATTCTTCCTCAGCTTCTTTAATCTTGGACTTATTACTATTAAAGTTACCCCAAAAGCCTTTGGGTTGTAAGTCTTCAATCTCTTTTTTCTTGCGTTCAATGGCACGTTCCAATTTCTGAATTTCAGCCTTCAAATGACGCTCTGCAGATTCAATTTCCTCTTGTGTAAATGTAAGAGGTTCGTTAACTTTACTCATAATTTTAATGATATAATTTTAAATTGTAATGATATAATTTTAATCAATCTTCAACTCCACAACCGAGAAACCGAATGTTTGGAATAAATTTTCGAGACGCTTTTTTCCAGACTCCTTAGCCTTGTTGAGAATTCCAGCATCTTTGGCCTTTTCTAACAACTGAGTGCGGTAGTTTGTCTGCAAAGCTGTAACTTCTTCGTGCGACCACTTACCCTCCTCGATATACATTTCATAATCAGAGGGATTGATAATCACGTCAAAGATTTCGGGTTCTGGAAGCGTAATGCCAATGGTGTCATTTTTGATATTGATTTTGTCTTCAGTAACCTTACTCAAATCAAATCCAGCACGCACCTTGCCCTTAGCAATGATCACAATTTCCTTGGAGGTCTCCGTATCTACAAGTCCCAAGAAACCGCCCTCATTCTTTTCCACTTTACTATCTTTCAAAACGGCCTCTTCGTAATAACAAGCAGTGGTAAACTCCGAGATTTCCTTGATTTTCTCTACCACATTCGCTGTGTTTTCTATCTTCAATTCACCTCCAAAACTAAGTCCGAAGAGGTTAAACCCCAAACTTTGTATGTAGTACCAACCTCCAACAAGTAATCCTGCAATTAAAACGAGCGTGGCAATTTTGCCCATTAACGACTTCAAAAAGAAATTTAATATATTAGCCATATCCGTATGTATTACTTGTTAAAGTTGATATTTATCTTTTCAAAACCTACCTGCTTAAGCAATGCCTCAAAAAAAGTCTTAGCATTCTTTTCAGCATCGGCAAGGATACCTAAGTTTTCAGCATCGGCAAGAATTGCCTCCTCACCCTGCTTCAACAACTTATTGCGTTCCTCTGCCGTAAAGTCAAAACGGAGAGCACCCACCTTCTCATACTCCAACTTAACCAGCTCAGAGGGCATGTTAAACGCCAACACCTTGGGAGCAGGAAGTGTAACGGTCACCTCCTTGTCAGAATCAATTTTTACATTCTCTGCAGAGAAATCCTTTAGATCTATTCCCGCCTTCATGGTTGCACAGCAAGAGAAGAGAATCTTGCGTTCACCAATAGTATAGAAAGCCTCATCTGAAGCCTTGATAATCTTTGTGATAGTATATTCCACTGTTCCCAATTCTGACATTTCAGTCAGGGTACCCATCTTATTCTTTAATTTGTCTGCCATAGAGTCTCCACACCCTGACAACAAGATAATCAGGAAGAAACTACAAATATTGAGAAACGTTTTTTTCATGACTATTTTTTTTATGCTACTCGGTTACAAGAGTTATAAAACCGTATCATTTATACTATTGTTTGCCCTACCAAAAGGCAAAAATAAATGCCCTTTTTGTTCTTATGCCTTACAACAGAAAACATAAAGGGGCAACCAACATCGTTTTAACCTTTGTGGCTGCCCCTTTTATTGATTACTTACCAGCAGCAACGAGCGTGATGCTATTGTCAGCCAATGCTGTATCATTAGCATTTGCAACCTGCACACCAATACCGTAAAGTTCTGCAATCTTCTTTTCGAAGTTACCAACCTTGAGGTTGCCACCTACAGTAAGTTCACCACCCTTCTTACCCTCTGCACGGATAGAGGCAAGTGTAGCATTATCATCTGCAAAAGCACCTTTGCAAGACTCGCTCTTATACACGCGCAATGATGCGCCGAAACACTTCTTGAAGTTGTCCTTCAAGCTCTTGACCTTCATGCGGCCATCCAATTTAAATTCTGCCATAATTTTAGGGTTTAAAATGGTTAACAAAAAAGTTAGTTTTTCTTTTCATTCAGAAAGTCTATAAGTTTAGAACCAAACTGACGCGTATTCCAATTTGGGTCGTACTCAAAACCTTCCTTCTCTGCAATTTCTCGGAGTGCACCTTTTACATTGTCGTAAATGCGATACACCTCAATGCTTCCAGAGTCTAATACAGACACGATGTATTCGCCTGAAATAACAGATTTCTTTGCCATAATAAATTCTTGATTAAACTTCCACGATGCAATAGTGAAAACTCACAGCGTCAATTTCACGCTTGCACCACTTGATACTATATTCTTTTTCCACGTCAAAATCAGGATGTGTCTGTGCACACTTACTTACAGGATTACGCCAGTGTTTTTGTTTCGAACACGCCTCACCTTCAACCATACTAAACAAGTAATGGTTGGAGGTTGGTTTACTCTTTTGAGTATAAAGGGAGTCGTTAGTAACAAAGACTGCCAGCCCTCCCTTTACATGTTCAAAACGCTTTTTCACTAACTCCAAACGCCGAACGTCTTTCCAAAAGTCATACATACCTAAGTCTTGCGCACCTTGATTTTTCATCACAACAAACTTATCATCAAGGAATTCTTCAAAACGATGTATCTGACGCTCAAGTTTTTTCGTCTTGTATTTTAATTCTATAGGAACATAAACACTATCCTTCTTCACAACGATGTCTAACCGCAACTCTGTTTTCCAAATATATTCGCCAACCTTTTCCAGTTCATGCCAAGGCACAAAGTATTCCACATCTACATCGTCATACGAATTGGCGGAATTTCTTAACCATGTAGCCAGGTGCATTTGAAAATCTCTTTCGTTAAAAAGCAGTTCATTAAACTGTTCTAAGAATTGATTTACATCCTGACGAACAATATGTAAGAGCAAGTTATTCATCTAACGCAGCGTGAGAATTTAGAATACAACTTCAAGTTCGGGTTCTTCCTTAACAAGGTCTGCCAACATCAAAACGGCACGTGCTTCGTTTACGCCCAAAGCAGAAGCGATTGACAAGATATTGTCAACTTCTTCTTCACAAAGCACACCGTCTACTGTTGCGATTTGCAACACAGCTTGGAGCACGAGTTCTGCTTCTTCTTCATCTACCTCAGCAGCCTTCTGAAGCAACACTTCGTTTACCTTTTCTTCATCCAAAGCACTGATGGCTTCCACTTCAGCATTTACAGCTGCGAGCAACTCATTTACATCAAGTTCAAAAGCTTCTGCAATTTCTTCTACAGAGATCTTTTCGGCTTCATCATATTCGCCATCTGCCCAGATTGTGGTTGCCAAGATGGTCGCGAGGTTCTTGATATTAGTCTTCATAATTACTTAAACAATCTTTTGATACGGTTAGTTAAACTGTTCTTTGCCTTGCGAGCCTTAGCCATTCTTTCAGCAATAGCCTTACCTTCCTTGGTACGCTTGTCTACAGTACCGTCCTTGGTCTTCTTGACCGCTGTTTTCTTTACTGCCATGGTTGTTAATATTAAGGGGTTGAATTATTCAAATACAACAAATTCTGTGCGACGATTTACTTCAGGATTGTTTACATCGAGAGGTTCGCTTGAACCCTTGCCTTCTGCGTCAAGACGCTCAGTAGCGATACCGCGTGCTACGAGGAAATCAACGGCAGCCTGTGCGCGAGCTTCAGACAATTTCTGATTCAAGTTAGCATCACCTTCTGCAGAAGTGTGACCTACAATCTTTACCTTGAGCGTAGGATTCTTGTCCATCAACTTTGCAAGGTCGTGCAACACGAATTTCGCATCTTCATTCAATTCGGCCTTGCCCTGTTCAAACTGAGTTGCGTTGAAATTCTTTTCAATTTCTTCGAGTTGCTGTACGTAAACTGTGTCACGAACGATAACTTCCTTCTCAACCACCTTTTCTACTTCAATAACTTCAGGCTGACGAGTTGCAAAGAAAGCGATTGCACCAAGAACCAAAATTGCAAGGAGAATCCACAACCAAAGCAAAGACTTTTTCTTTTCAGGTACGGGGGGAACATAACCATTCAAGTATTCAAGGCGGAAACCACCCTTCTTACCAAAGCCCTTTTCTGCTGCTTCAAACTGAGCAATCTCAATGTCATAAAGTTTTGCATGACTCACCAAGCGTTCAAAACTTGGTTTTGTCCACATCTTTACTACAGACACCTTCTTGCCGTCACCCATTGTGAGCAACTCTTCTTCTGCCTTGAAGTAACCGTCCCAATTAGCGTCGGTACCCTTCTCATCGGCGTAGATGAAGATTTCCTTTGTACCCTTATCAGGATTCAATTCATTGGGGAATGCCTTACGCAAATCTTCCAAAGTTGCCTGAGGATACATTACCATGTAAGCATACGCGATGCCTAAAGCCGTACGGTTTTGAGCTTTACCGTAAACTCTTACTTTACTTGCCATTACTGATTTATATTATCTATGAATAAAATAGAAATTGGTCTTATCAAACTCCACACCATAAAAACCTGAAGCGAACTACCTTTTAGACAGACCTACTACAGAATTTACTCTTTCAAGTTCAATGCATTAACCCAACATTTCCACTTATTTTTCAAGTTCTAATGTTAGTATATAAACTTCAAAAATTACTCATTTGCATCAGTACTGCACATACAAAAAAAGCGCAGACTAATTACTTAATCTCCGCTGATAGGTCCTAGGAAAACCTTTGATAGAAGAAAAAGCAACAGTCCACGCCTATAACCATACACCTACAGACGTAGGTATACGAATATACAGACATGCGACAATGCTTGTCTTTTCTATCTTGTATGAATTTCCTAGGTTCATCAGCGAAAAGAGCAAACACACTCGCGTGTTGATCGATTTTGTAACGCAAAGGTAACAAAATAATCAAAACAACAAGCGGATTGTCGTGATTTTTTGGACTGTTGCGTCGGCAAAGGTATAAATAAAATGCTTACAGAAAAGAGACTTTATATTGTCTTTTATTGTCTATTCACTCGGTCTCAAGGTAAGGACGGTAAGGTAATTTATTAGCTATCAACGAATCGTAAAAACAATGATACTCGGAGGGAGTTTCCATTAGATATGAGGGTTTATCCCCCAACTGCATGTCAACCAGTTCTTTACAATAGTTTCCAAATATAAATTGATAGCGAGAGTTTACGAGCATCTTTAGATTTTGGTCGTCAACCTTATTTATTACACTATCCAGACTCTCACGACAACGCTCCATCATCACCATCATGTGCATGTTGGCAAATTCAAAATAGCGACTTTGCTCAATAGCGACTTTAGAGGTCTCGCAAATGCTGGTGATACTACGCTCCATTTGCGTGATTATCCGCTCTTGATAGTCACGCTGTTCCTGCTCCTTCACCTTTGTTTGAATGAGCAGGCAGGTGGGCAATAAACATACCACCAACAAAAGGAGGGAGAGAAAAATTCGGAGGGGCAGATGTCGATTGCGCCATGCTTTCTTGAGTTGCTCGACGTTGGCATAACGCCGTTCGGGCATTTTCTTCACACATCGCCTTGCTATAAGGGAATTGCCCACCAATTCACGCATCACCACCCCTATCGAATAGATGTCACTACGCGCATCTGTCACTCCCGATTGATTTAACAACTCTGGAGAGGCATATTGAGGAGTACACCCTAACGTGCGCAAAGCATACTGCGCATCATTATCCGCCAAACCAAAATCCAAGAGTTTCAAGGTATTGTCCGCACGGGTAATGATAATGTTTTCGGGTTTGATATCGTTATGAACAATGCCGCGCTTATGCAGATACCCTACGGCAGAAAGGAGTTCCGCAAAAACACGATTGCGCTCCTTTCTCGAAGGACGCTCTTTGAGGTATTCCCCCAACGTGCGCCCCTCAATATATTCCATCACGAGACCAAGGCCAAAGGGGAAACCGTCCTCTAATGTATATATGTGTACAAGGTGGGGATGATCGCAATCAATAGACAACTCATACTCACGCTGCAGGATTTTGGTCTGCAACGCCGTATTGTCTTTTGTTGCCTTTATCGCAAAGCGCTTTCCTGCCTTGTAAGCGAGATATAAGGAGGTGTGAGCACTGGTTCTCAACAACTTAAATTCATGAAAACCCAGTTGTGCCTCATTCACTTGTTGCACTTTATCAAAGATTTCGCTTTCTTCCATCACAAACTTTTTTTTGGGACTCAAAGATAATGATTAATTTTGTAACGCTATGGGCATCAAAAGAAATATACCTCAAATTCGTGCGCTGCGCCAACGTGTAGAGCTGTGCTTTGGTAGAAAGTTGGCTGTGCATGCTGACTTTCAAGCACTGACTGCTGCGATTGAAACAGCATTACGACTTCACATTTCCGAAACCACTCTGGAACGCGTGTGGGGCTATTCTACGCGTGGTTATGACACGGTTTCACTACACACTCTCAACGTATTGGCCGCGTATGCGGAAGGGTGTTGTTGGGAAGACTTTTGCAAGGCTTTACAGGAAGGTACAAACTGTGAATCTGATTATTTCAACACAGAACATATTGATAGCCGTGAACTTAAAGAGGGCGACCGTTTACGAATAGGTTGGTTGCCCGATCGTATTTGTGAAATCCGTTATTTAGGCGAAAACAGATTCCTGGCAGAGCGCTGCGAAAACTCAAAATTACAAGCTGGTAACACCTTCTCATGCCTGCAATTCACGTTAGGACACCCCTTAACCATGACCGACCTTTTCCGAAACAACAATTTGATCGGTCCGACATACGTAGTGGGGCAAAAAAACGGGTTGACGACGTTGGTAAGAATAAGGGAATGATATAGGTGTTTTCCCCCAATTGTAAAACTCCCCTCAATATCAAATCTTTTCTTTTTAGAACACATAGAAAATCTGCGCTATGTTGCCGCTTGACAGGTACGTCCATACCAGTCAAGTGAAATTTCGCAAAAAATTAAGCGTTTGTTTATAGAAGTAATCATTCTAAAATGCCTCAACTTTATCCCCTCAAAAAAGTGGAGACAACCTCGTAGCCGAGGGGTGTCTCCACTTTTTTACTTGATATACGGAACGGGAAGTTAGTCTTCCTCCTCCAGCAGATACTCGTTGATGAGTTCGAGGAGCTCTTTGCCATAACGTTCATACACAACCTTTCCCACTCCTGGAAGTTTTTTGAATTCAGACTCCGTTTGTGGTTGCATATTTGTCATAGAAATCAAGGCACGCTGGGAGAAGACGATGTAAGCAGGCACTGAGAGTTCGCGCGCCTTCTCTGCACGCCAAGCGCGAAGGATTTTGAACAAGCGAGGATGCTGGATATCCTGCGGTACATCCGTCATCTTCTCCACTTTCTCCGCCTTTGTGCGCGTGGATTTCGCAGTCTTTTCTGAAGGTTCAGACTTTGACGGTTCTTCTACGTCAAGCATTATGTCTGCCTTCTTCTTAAGGTAAGCATTGAGCGTGAATCCCTTGCCTTGAACGAAAGATAGAAGTTGAATCTTCACACGCAACGCCTCACGAAGGGTTTCTATGGAATTTTCAGCACGCTCCTTCACGCGTTTACTGTCGGTGGGCAATGAAATGTTGGTAGCCTGAGCTACGAGCGGTGCTAATTTGTCGAGGAAATAACTTGTTGCTGCAGCAATGCGCTCTTGGAGTTGCTGAGAATCTTCACCTTTGCATTCCGCACACACCAAATATTCCAATTGGTTGCGGAACTTTTGAGCCACAGCCTCTACGTCGTTGCGCATATCGGGCTCTAAGGCTTTGTAACGCGCAATAAGTTCGGGATATAACTTTAAGAAATGTTCCTCCATCACTCGCAACAAGTCGGCATACGCATAGAGGACGGAAGTAAAGTTATAGAGTTCCTCGAGGGTCGCAAACAAGAATTTGCGTTGCTGCTCAGCAATCTGCTGCTCCGAAGGTTCGCGCTCCGCCATCTGCTGTGTGTAGGTACGCACTTGGTAATCCGTAATAATAGCATGCGCAGGGATGGGCGCACTAAGCACTAATCCTTCAAACGTCTTGCAACGGCTCAACGCCACATAGGTTTGTCCAGCAGCAAAGGCTTGTTTCGCATTGATTATGGCGCGTTCGAAGGTCAACCCCTGACTTTTATGAATTGTGATTGCCCAAGCGAGTCGCAAGGGGATTTGCGAGAAGGTGCCAATGACTTGTTCGGAAATTTCTTTCGTCTCCTCGTCTAACACATACTTGCAGTTCTGCCACACGTCCGCCACCACTTTGAGTTCTACGTCAGTATCCATCGGGCGCACCATAATACTATTTTCGTCAATACCGATTATGGTACCAATCATGCCGTTATAGTAACGCTTATCGCGGTCGTTCTTAACGAACATCACCTGCGCTCCAATCTTTAATACGAGCACCTTATCCGTGGGGTACGACATTTCAGGGAATTCCCCCTCTATTTTAGCATCAAAGATGAACTGCTTTCCCTCGAGCGCCTCCATCTCACGCTGATTTATCGTATCAGCCTGACTATTATGGGAGGTCAGGCGTATATACCCTTCTTCCTTGGGAGGTTCAAAGTTGGGAATGCAACGCGAATTGAGATGTGCCAAAGCCTCGGGCGTCATGCGATTCTCACGCACCATATTGAGCAGATTTAAGAACTCAGGGTCGCTCTGACGATAGACCTTCTTAAGTTCTATCGTATAATAATCCAGTTGCTGAAGCGCCTTGCTACTGAAGAAATAAGGAGAGTCGTAATACTTACCCAACAAGTCCCAATCTTCTTGCCTTACGACGGGCGCCAACTGCTGAAGGTCGCCAATCAGCAGGAGTTGCACCCCACCAAAGGGTTTATAGCGATGGCGATAACGGCGCAATACGCTATCAATAGCGTCGAGCACATCGGCGCGCACCATACTCACCTCGTCAATCACTAAGACATCGATACTTCGCAAGAGGCGAATTTTCCCCTTGGGGAAGGAGAAGCGACGCTGATTGTTGTTAAAAGTAGTCTCTGGGATATAGGGCGCAAAAGGTAGTTGAAACATGGAGTGTAACGTCACTCCCCCAGCATTGATTGCCGCAATTCCCGTAGAAGCACAGACCACAACGCGCTTAGGCAACTGTTCACGCAACTGGCGGAGAAAGGTTGTCTTACCCGTCCCCGCTTTACCCGTAAGAAAGAGGCTTACGTTGGTGTTGGCAATCGCCTGCCACGCCTTATTTAGTTCTACATTCTGCATCGTGATGCGTATGCTATTGCTCATCTTTGATGCCCAACTGCGCCTTTACCGCAGCCAAGGCTTTTTGCCAATCGGTGTCGAGCGAAAAGGGCGTAAGTTCGGTACCCGCATTGATATAGGCATAAATGGTGTCCTCGTCCTTATCGTCAAAAAGGGGATTGGAAACGGTAGCATCAAGGAAAATCATCACCTTCTTGGCACGCGCCTCAGCCGTTTCCTTTGTGCTCTTGACGAGTTCCGCTTGATAAAGCGACATAAACTCTGAGAGGTAATAAGCCTGAACATCCAAGAAACGGTCAGTCACTTCGGGCATCGTTTCAAATGCTTTCTGGCGCAAATACGTGAGTTCGCTGAGCTTAAATTGCGCAATTTTTGCCATCGTCAGACTTGTGGTAGGATTATTCACAAGTTGCTCAGCATTCTTATACACAATCTTATAAATTTCTTGCGCCGTTGCTCCGTAAGAAAAGGCTGCAAGAAGCAATGTCATAAGGAAAGTCTTCATAACGTTCGGATTTGGTTTTATGTTCTACTTCAAAATTTTAACTCATAATGAGATTATTATCATCATATTGGAGGCAAGAAAAACTAATCGGCAATAAGTTCAAACTAATTTGGAGTTAAATCAAACTAATTTGGAGTTAGTTTTTAGAAATTCGGATGCCGTGTTCACAAACCGTTGAGCAGTGACCTGCAATCTGCAATTTGAATCACTTGTGCACCCTATCCGCATTCTGTTTCACAAAAGCCGCCCAAGAATGTGCACCTCCTGCGGTTGTTTCGGGGCGCATACTTTGCAAATGATGGCAATAAGCAACGGCAAGGGCATCCGTGGCATCAAGGAATCCCACAGGGTCTTCCTTGATATTGAGCATGCGCTTAATCATTGCTGCCACTTGCTCCTTGCTGGCTTGACCGTTACCCGTAATGGACATTTTTATTTTCATGGGAGCGTATTCCTGAATGGGAATCTGGCGACTGATTGCAGCTGCTATGGCTACCCCCTGCGCACGTCCCAATTTGAGCATACTCTGCACATTCTTGCCAAAGAAAGGCGCCTCAATAGCCAATTCATCGGGGTGGAAGGCATCAATAATACCCATCACACGCTCATAGATTCTGCCCAATTTCAAGTAACCATCCGCACACTTGCGCATATCTATGACCCCCATTGCCATCATCTCCACCTTCTTGCCACAGACACGCACCAATCCATATCCCAGCAGGTTCGTGCCAGGGTCTATTCCCAATATTATTTTCTCCTTGGGTTGAGAAACGGAAAGTCGAGTTGTAGTTTTCATATTATCTTCCGCAAATTTACAAAAGAATACCCACCCATGTTTGTAATATGAGAATATTTTTCGCCCACATAGTGCTTATTCACAGATTAAATCTTACATTTGCAAACGACAACACTAATCACACCCTAAACAATGAAGAAAATTCTCACAGCATTCTTTGCACTCTTCTACATGAGTTGTGTAAATTGTTTTGCTCAGGCAGAAATCAAATTTGAGAAGACAGTGCATAATTTTGGTACCTTTAAGGAAAGCGAAACCCAAAAGACCGTATTCAAATTTACGAACACTGGCAACGAACCTTTGGTAATTCACCAAGCCATCACCTCATGTGGTTGCACCGTAGCCAAATACACGCTGACGCCTGTTGACCCTGGTAAAACGGGAGAGGTTGAAATTGTTTACAACGGCAAGGGAAAACTTTTTGGACACTTCCGCAAGTCTATCACAATACGTTCTAACGCAAAGTCTCCCATTACGCGTATCTCCATTGAGGGTACGATGAACGAAGACGAGGCCAAGAAATAAGGCCAATAGGCATTTACAATTTATCATTCACCTTTAGCACACACATCCCCCATGATGAAACATAACCATCTCGTTATTATGGCAGGCGGAATCGGCAGCCGTTTTTGGCCGATGAGTAGCCCTGAAAAGCCCAAGCAATTTCTTGACGTATTAGGTTGCGGAAAAACGCTACTTCAGCTTACCGTTGAGCGTTTTGAAGGACTCATCCCTGCCGAAAACGTTTGGATTGTCACCTCTGCCGACTATCAAGCACTCGTAACGGAACAGTTGCCACAGATTCCAGCAAGCAATATTTTGTTAGAACCTTGTCGTCGCAACACTGCGCCTTGTATCTGCTACGCAAGTTGGCGCATTAAAAAGCGCGACCCACGTGCGAATGTCGTAGTGGCACCTTCTGACCACATTATCGCAGATGTTCCCACCTTCCGCCAAGCTATTGGCGACTGCCTCGAATTTGCAGCAGAAACCGACGCGATTATCACACTCGGCATCAAGCCTACACGTCCCGAAACGGGATATGGTTACATCAAGGGCGACCTTAGTTACGCTTCATCGCGCCGTAAGAACATCTATCGCGTTGACGGATTCAAGGAAAAGCCTACTATTGAAGTGGCACAGGAATATATCAAGCAGAGTGGTTACCTTTGGAATGCGGGAATCTTCATTTGGAGCGTCAGCACCATTGTAAATGCCTTCCGTGTCTATCATCCTGAAATTTCTCGTACGTTTGAAAAGTTGCTTCCCGTTTATGACACTGCCGAAGAGCAGGAACGCATTAACGAACTCTTCCCCACTTGCGAAAATATCTCAGTTGACTACGCCATTATGGAGCGCGCTGAGGAGATCTTCGTTTATCCTGGCGACTTCGGTTGGAGCGACCTCGGTTCATGGGGCTCTTTGCGCGAGCAAGTCACACAAGACAAATACGGCAACGCTTGTATTGGCGAAAACATCGATACTTACGAAACCCACAACTGCATCATTCACACAACAGGTGAAAAGAAAGTTGTCGTTCAAGGACTTGATGGTTACATTGTCGTAGAGAAAGAGGGTACACTCCTTATTTGTAAACTCTCTGAAGAACAACGTATCAAATTGTTTCACTAATTTTTAAAGGAGAAAGCAGAAATGAGAAAGGAGAAAATGCTGGCGCATGAAGTCCCGCATGGCAATTTCTCCTTTCTCATTTCTCCTTTCTCATTTAATCACCCAATGTTCTCCCCCCTCCTAACCTGGTACCAACAAAACGGACGCGACCTCCCTTGGCGCCACACTCAAGATCCCTATAAGATTTGGCTTTCAGAAATAATCCTTCAACAGACGCGCGTAGAGCAAGGTTTGGCTTACTATCTGCGATTTACCGAAGCCTTTCCCACGGTTAATGCCCTTGCCGCCGCCAATGAGGACGAGGTATTGCGACTTTGGCAAGGATTAGGTTATTATAGTCGTGCGCGCAACCTTCATGAAGCGGCACGACAGGTCGTTAGTTTAGGAGCCTTCCCAACTGCTTATACAGAAATTCGCAAACTAAAGGGCATTGGTGACTATACCGCAGCTGCTATAGCTTCATTTGCCTATGGTCTTCCCCATGCCGTAGTGGATGGCAACGTCTACCGCGTACTTTCGCGCGTCTTTGCTATCAGCACTCCCATAGATAGCTCAGAAGGGAAGCATCAATTCGCCCGTCTTGCCCAAGAACTACTCCCTCCTAAGCACGCCGCTCTTCATAACCAAGCCATCATGGATTTGGGAGCACTTATCTGCACCCCACGTTCTCCACAATGTGCTGCTTGCCCCCTCAACAACATCTGTATCGCGTATGCTGAACATTCCCCAGAGGACTTTCCCGTAAAAACGAAGCACACGCAGGTGCGTACACGCTTCTTCACGTACATTATCGCAACCGACGGTACAAACATTCTGCTCCATCGGCGCTCTAAAGGTGATATTTGGCAGGGACTCTACGAACCCATACTGCTGGAAACGGAACAGCCACTCCACGTCTCCGACCTTTTTAATCACCCATTGCTTAAATCTCTACCTTCAACAGACATCACGCTCACGCCATTGGTGGCAGATATGAGTCATAAACTCAGTCACCAAAATTTACGCACTTGGGCATACCTGCTACGCACAAGCGCTCCTCTCACCTCCGAGACAATCCCCACTTACGCCAGCATCCCCATTATTGACCTCAACAATTATGCGCTACCTCGCCTCATCACACGTATTTTAGAGCAAACAGAAGCGCTCAATTCGCTTTAACGTGCATCTTATTCGAAGAGCATAAACTATACATCGGAATTTGCAAAAATTATCTTGGAGTTAAATAAAACGAATCGGCACTTAATCCTAACTAAGTGCCGATTTGTTTTTACTATCTTTGAAACAATAGTTGAAACATCCCTCATGCCCCACAGCACGACAAAGGCGCATCAAGCAATCTTGATGCGCCTTTATAATGTCTGCCTTAGCAGAAATTAGTTTTGCGTTTCTGTTGCGGGTGCAGCGGGAGCTTCTGCGTTTACGTCAAGCGCAGTAGTAGCGGGTGCTGCTGTAGGAAGTGTAGGAACAGCAACCTTCATTTCTGTTACAATCGCGTCAGCATTCTTTGCTTCAGGAGTGCAGAAATGTGAAGCAACACTCAAAAGAACGAGCACAGCTGCAAGTCCCCAAGTTGTATTTTCTACAAAATTTGTAGTCTTGTGTACACCCATGATAGAGTTACCTGCAGCCATGTTAGAGGTAAGACCACCACCCTTTGACTCCTGAACGAGCACGATGAGCGTAAGCAAAATAGCTGCCACTACAGCCAAAATTACGAGTACTGAATACATTGTTTTAGTTATTTAGTTTTGTTATTTATTATCTGTAACTTGCGCAAGAAACGCAATTGGTCTGCAAAGTAACTACTTTTTTTCGGATAATTCAAATTTAAGCGCGTAATAATTTCAATTGCCTTGTCATAATTACCCTGTTTGATATATATTTTTGCCAAAGTCTCCGTAAAATACTCCTCTTCAGCCCCCATAACGCTCGAATCTGAGAGGTCGGGAGTGTACTCCGGATTTTCTTGCAGCACGATACGCTCTCCGCCACGGTCAAGGTAACTATCTATACGGGTATCAGGCTCAGCAGTTTCAGGTTCTATATCATCCATGGTGAGCAAAAATGCCGCATAATCCGTCGTCGCATCTGCCGTTGTGAGTTTACGATTGCGCTCAACTCCAGTTTCTATTGTCGTAGCCAAGAAGGAATCAATCAAGCTCTGTGTGCGGTCGGCAGTCTCCGTTGTGGAAACAGCCTCTTGCGCAACAACTGGCGCTTGACGCACTTCATAATTGTTGCCTTCCACCATATCAAAGAGCACCTTACGATTGGGGATAAAGAGAGCGGCACGACGCAATTCGTCGCCGAATGATGCGTCGTGAAGGAGGAAGAGATTTTGCAGGTAAAGTAGGCGCGCCACTTGATGATAGGGAGCTACCGCCACATACTCACGCAATTTATGCAACGTCTCTTTATCCAACTGTTCGGGATGTTCGATAAGATGCTTAAGATCCACTGAAGAAAGAAATAAAATATTAAGGATATTATGCCTGCCGCACTTTGAGGTTTCTACAAGTTGTCTTACGGATAATACCACAACTCAAGCTACATCAATGTGCCTTTTCGCTGCGACAATCTCCACCTTTGCCAACAAGCAATGCGGAGTTGTCAAAACTATCTCCCAATTAGTTTGAATTAACTCCGAGTTAAATTAAAATAACTCCGAGTTTGTTTTCAGCAAATCGGAATATAATTCTTTTTACCCCCTATATGCAAGCAAAGAGAGAGGGTTACCAATCGGCAACTGTAGCATTAAAGATTTGCTCTGCGATATCGCGAGCCATTTCCGTCACCAACTCTTCCTGAACCGCTGCCAACTGCTGGTTAGCATCGTATTGAGTCGTAGCCGAGAACTGTTTTTCCCACGACGCATTGGCTTTCTTATTTTCAAATCGGATATTCACCGTCATCTTCAGCTGTACCTGTGAAGAATATCCGTCGGCTGCCACAGACTTATTGTATTGGTCGTAACCAATTATCTCTCCCGAGATGTGAAGGTCACCATTGCGCTTTACAAATTCAAGGCGCGTTTGATTGGCATAGAGGTCCTGCAACTTATTGTTGAAAATCGCCTCCATGGGTGCCCATCCGTAAGGAGCACGATTGGCAATGTTGTCAATCTGTATCGTTTTGATAACGTTATAATCAATGGAAGTGCCCGTAAACTTGTAACTCACCTTACAAGCCGTAAAGAGCAACACGATAAGCGAGAGCAGCGCCACGCAAATGCCGTATTTATTCCAAGCCATAATCTTTGATTTTTCTGTAAAGTGTACGCTCCGAAATATTCAACAGTTCTGCTGCCTTCTTTCGGTGATGATGACATTCCTCAAGGGTTTTACGAATCAACTCACGCTCCATTTCGTCTATTGTAGTCGAGGTTGCGTTCATTTTCTCGTTACCTTCGTCTGCCCATTCCTCAGCATCACATAGTTCCACGCCATCTGCATCAATAATCTCTCCCTTCAACGCCAAAGAAGTATCCGAGGGACGTTGATTGGATTGGGTGGTCAAAAGCGCAGGCGGCAATGCCTTCGTATTATATGCCCGCTTGAGTTCATCCACCTCGCTACGAAGCTGCAACAACATATTGAGAATAAACGCACGGTCCTTTTCATACTGAGAACCTGCGGACGTTTCTTCCTTTTTCACCACCTCTAATTCACCACGATGGGACTCTCTACGCAAATAACGCGACAAAATCTCTGGTGTGATGGTGCGTTCCTCAGCTGTAATACTCATATTGGTCACAATATTGCGCAACTCGCGCACATTACCTGGCCATGAGTAAGCCAAAAGCTGTTGTTCGCTCTCGGGGGTGAGACGTACGGGAGGGATTTGGTGCGTTTCAAACATATTCAACGCAAACATTCTGAAGAGCATCAAAATATCTTCTCCACGATGGCGCAAAGGGGGCACATCTATCGTTACGCAATTCAAGCGGTAGTATAGGTCTTGACGGAAGCGCCCATCGGCAATCGCCTTTTCAAGATTTACATTTGTCGCTGCCACGATACGCACATTCGTCTTACGGGGTTGACTCGCCCCTACGGGGATATACTCTCCCGTTTCAAGCACACGAAGTAAGCGCGCTTGGGTTGCCGCTGGAAGTTCTCCCACTTCGTCCATAAAAAGTGTACCTCCGTCTGCCGTTTCAAAGTATCCTTTGCGTTCACCTACGGCTCCCGTGTAAGCCCCTTCGACATGCCCAAACAATTCTGAGTCTATCGTGCCTTCAGGTATGGCACCACAGTTAATGGCTATGTAATTTTTCTTCTTCCGACTGCTATGGTCATGGATAATGCGCGGAAAGATTTCCTTACCCACCCCATTTTCTCCGATAATCAAGACAGAAAGGTCAACAGGTGCAATCTTCAGCGCTGTATCTAAGGCACGATTGAGTTCATCGCAGTTTCCCACAATGTTATACCGTTGCTTTATGTCTTGCACTGGACTCTTTGCCATAATGTTCAAAAGATTGCTACATATTGAAGTGCAAAGGTACGCAAAAACACCGACATAGCGACCGCCACACTCTAAAAAATCTTTATTTCAAGGGACATAGTTGGGTTAAAATCTTTTCTTAGAAAAAATCACTCCTAAATAAACTATTTTACCCTCCTTACAATCGCATATAAAAATAAAATTGTAAATTTGCACCGCATTTTTGCACAACATAATTGGTTTTCCCTTATGAAGATAAAGGAAGTAGCAGAAGCCCTTGAACGGTTTGCACCTCTGCCCCTGCAAGAAAGCTACGATAATGCTGGCTTGCAGATTGGATTAACAGACGCAGACGCCTCAGGGGTATTATTGTGTCTTGACGTGACGGAAGAAATAATCGAAGAAGCTGAGCGTGAGGGATGTAACCTCATCATCGCCCATCATCCGTTGCTCTTTCGCGGTCTTAAATGCATTGCAGACCGCAATATGGTAGAACGCTGTGTGCGCCGAGCCATTTTAGCTAGAATTACCATCTATGCCGCTCACACAAACTTGGACAACGCTGAGGGCGGAGTGAACTTTGCCATTGCGGAGCGCCTCGGACTTCAAAACGTACGCTTCTTACAACCCCTTCCAAACGGGAAGGGTGGCAGTGGTGTCGTGGGCGAACTTCCCCACCCCCTTGACGCATTAGATTTCCTCCACCTTGTTAAGAGACAATTCCAGGTTGCAGCGTTGCAACACAACTCTATCCCCTCTCGCCCCATCAAGCGAGTAGCTCTCTGCGGAGGATCGGGCGATTTCTTACTCAGTGATGCCATTGCCTGCGAGGCAGACGCATTTCTCACCGGAGAAATGGGATACCATCAGTTCTTTGGTTACGACAATCAGATTTTAATCGCTGCTTTAGGGCATTACCAAAGCGAACAATTCACGATAGGCTTGATGGCAAAGCTATTGAGGGAAGCCAACCCCGACTTGCGCATTGTGGAAACCAGCATCAACACCAACCCTATCCACTATCTTTAGAACTGTAGGCACTTAAGAAAAGCTATCCATTCTTTTCGAGACCTTGAATACCATAGATTTTCTTAGCACCCTCACAGCTTAAAAATTTTCAACCTAAAAACCTCATAACTTAATTAGATATATGGCAGCAAAGAAAGACATTACGGAAATGTCCGTAGAGCAGAAGCTCAAAAATCTTTATCAGTTGCAGTCGCTCCTCTCTGAAAGCGACAAGTTGAAGGCACTTCGTGGTGAACTTCCCTTGGAAGTTGAAGACCTTGACGCAGAAATCGAAGGTCTTACCCACCGTCTCGAAAAGTACAACACTGAAATCGAGCGCCACAAGGCTGACATCAACACAATGAACGAGCAAATCCGTGAAGCTCAGGAAGCTATGAAGCGCTACGAAGAGCAGCAGGAAAATGTAAGCAACAACCGTGAATTTGACATCCTCACTAAGGAAATTGAATTCCAAGGTCTTGAAATCATGCTCCTCGAAAAGAAAATCAACGAAGCACAGCGCACCATTGACGCTAAGCAACGCGACATGAACCAGTGTGCCGAAACGCTTCGCAGCCGTCGCGACGACCTTGACATCAAGAAATCTGAACTTGATGAAATCATTTCTGAGACTAAGACGGAAGAAGAAAAGATTCGCGAGAAGGCTAAGAACCTTGAACTCTGCATCGAGCCTCGCCTCCTCACTTCATTCAAGCGTATCCGCAAGAGCAGCCGCAATGGTCTTGGCATTGTTTACGTTCAGCGTGATGCTTGCGGTGGTTGCTTCAACAAGATTCCACCTCAGCGCCAGCTCGACATCCGTATGCGCAAGAAAATCATCGTTTGTGAGTATTGCGGACGCATCATGATCGACCCCGAACTCGCTGGTGTTAAGATCGACCGTCCCGCAACGGAAGAAAAGCCCAAGCGCCGCACACGTAAGAAGAAAGAAGACGAATAGTATTAGCGTCTTTCAGGATTTAATAGACCGAAAAGGTTATTCATTAAAAATGAGGCTCATCAAACCGCAGTTTGACGAGCCTCATTTTTTAGTTTATCCTGACTTCCCAAAAGCGTATCGGATTTATCCAAAGTTGAGCACCGATTAGTTTGAAACAACTGCCGATTTATTTTTCACAGTGTTCTTCTGCTAACTGCTCAGCCCCATTTACTCATATCCGTAAATCGCCGTTGCTGACTGTCCTTGGTATTTGAAGGTACAAAGGTCAATATTACCCGTAATCTTTGAGGAATTATAGTCGTAGCTTATCTCATAGTCATAAGCAGCACCGCGTGAACTATCCACCTTCACCTTTTTCACTAAATGCTTAGAGGGTTTGCCGAGCATACCTCCGTAATAAAGGTGCTCAAATCCGAAGCATCCCACGTAATGCGAGAGCGCCACCGGCAAAAGTCCGTTGATATTGAGGTCGGTGGAGGGAGTCAACGTTATCACCGTAGGATTACCATTATTTTCTATGTAAGAAATGCGCACAAGGTTACCATCCTTATACGTCAATTCCGCAGAAGCACTTGAAGCATCACCGCCGAAATTAGCATCACGCACCGTCTTATTCCATGCCGTCAGATAACCATTGGTGTAAGCGAAGTGATACACGTCTTTGTTCGCTGTAAGGCGCACAATGTTGCCATCTTTATCCATAGTTGCCTCCATCTGCGGACCATTATAGTTCACAATCGTCACGCCATCAGGACTATAGTATAGCGCACTGCGATAACTATTCTGCGTATCTCCCACTAAGGTTCCTTCAGCCGAAACCAAATAATTGGGTTCGTACGTAAGCGACCAATCGTAGACGTTAGGCACATTTCCTTTGTGTGTAATGCTGCGCACACGGCAATTCCCCTCAGCGGGAAGTTCAGGTTGCACCAAAGGTACGTAATCATCACTGCTTGAGCAAGAATAAAGCGCCATTACAAGCGCAGCAAAAAGAGGAATACGAATTTTCATAATTTAGAATTTGTGGTTTCAAGCGACAAATATACGTTTAATTCCCCACCCACCAAACTTAGCGACCAATAATTTGCGCTCTACCCTCACAAAATCAGTATTTTCAGCACCCTTTTCCCATCTGTGCGACAACACATGGGAATACCGAAAAACTAACTAGGAGTTTGTTTCAACTAATTAGGAGTTAAATCAAAATAATCGGGAGTTTAATTTTACTTCTTCCCACCTTAGCGCATCTCTCAGGACTGCTACGATTATATTTTCACATTCCCTCATTTCCAACTCGAAAAACACCGTCAAAGTGCGCCATTTATCTTAGAAAAATCGTAAATTTGCGTTCTAAACGTTGCTACTTATGGAAAACTATATTGTTTCGGCACGCAAATACCGCCCTACAGCATTCGGAACTGTCGTTGGTCAGCAATCACTAACCACCACACTCAAGAATGCCATCACTACGGGAAAGTTGGCTCACGCCTACCTTTTCTGTGGTCCCCGAGGTGTAGGTAAAACAACGTGTGCACGAATCTTTGCAAAGACAATAAACTGCCTTTCTCCCAATGGAGAGATGGAAGCTTGCGGCACGTGTGAGAGTTGTAAGGCCTTTGACGAAGGACGCTCCTACAATATCCACGAACTTGACGCAGCGTCCAACAATGGCGTCAATGAAATTCGCGATTTGATTGAACAAGTTATGGTGCCTCCCCAGATTGGCAAGTATAAGGTGTTCATCATCGACGAAGTACACATGCTGACAACTTCCGCATTCAATGCTTTTCTCAAAACATTGGAAGAACCGCCTGCGCATGCCATCTTCATCCTTGCCACAACGGAGAAACATAAGATTCTCCCCACAATCATCAGCCGTTGTCAGGTCTACGACTTCAACCGCATGGAGGTCAGCGACATTATCAAGCACCTCAAAAAGGTAGCTGCGGCTGAAGGTATCACTTACGAAGAAGAGGCATTGGGCATCATCGCACAAAAAGCCGACGGAGGCATGCGTGATGCACTTTCAATCTTTGACCAGATTGTGAGTTTCACAGAGGGCAACATTACTTACGAACAAGTCATCAAGAGTCTCAACGTTCTTGATTTCGAGAGCTTCTACAAGGTTGTTGATTTCGTAATTGACAAAAAGATTCCCGAACTCATGCTTGAGCTCAACAGCATCTTGCAAAAGGGATTCAGCGCACAACACTTTATGAGCGGACTTGCGGCATACTTCCGCGAACTTCTTGTAGCGAGCGACGAACGTACGCTGTCACTCATTGAAGCCTCCGACAACGTTCGCCAACGCTATGCCACACAAGCCAAGCGTTGTAAGCCCACTTTCATTTACAGAGCGCTCAAAATCTGTAATGATTGCGACATGAACTACCGTACGAGCCGTAACAAGCGACTTTTGGTAGAGATTGCCCTTATTGAATTAGCCCAAGCCACAGAGGAAGGCTCTGGGGCTCGCCCCAGAACAGCTCTACGACCCATCTTTAAGGCTACAGCCGCACGAGTTGCGACTGCACGCCCCCAACAACAGCAAGGCTCTGCCCAACAATTACAGACAACAACCATTGTCATGCCTCCCCAGGCAGGAAATGCCCCAACAACAGCGACAGCGGCGCCCCCTCTAAAGAAGAAGCCCCAAACGTTCTCCTTGAGAAATGGGTTAAGCCCCACACAGCCAGCGACTCCTTCAGCTGCCACACAAGTCGTTCCCCAAGCGGAAGTCGTAACTGAGGTACGTCCGTTCAGCGAACGCGATTTAGGCCACATGTGGCGCTATTTCTTAAACCACCTGCCCAGAGAATATGCCTCTACCGCAGGACGCTTGAAACACATTGAGCCTAAATTGGTGAAGGAATGGACGGGGCACATCGTCTTTGAGAGTCAGCCCGTAGCCGACTGCTTTTTGGAGGTAAAGCCTCAAATGTTGCAATTCATACGCAGCCATTTGCGCAACGCCGAAGTTGATTTCACCTACGAGGTTGAAGCGCTATCAGTACCCACAAGGGCAAAAACACCACGTGAACGTTGGGCTGAACTTTTACAAAAGAATAGATTGATTCAACGACTTCAAAAGGAACTTGGATTAGAGTACTATTAGTCGGCAGGTGGGACATTTCAAGTATTGAGTCAAATAGTTGAGCTGCAACATCCCCATTTCCTAAAATGAACTCCTTATTAAATTCATTTATCTCCATGATAAATTGAAATAACTCGGAGTTTGTTTTCAACACTTGCGACACACCTAAAACCAAGTAGGAGTTTCCCATGAGAGAATCCTGCACTATTGCCTAAAACAAACGATTATTTTATCCACCAACACATAACATTTTAACATTATGCACAAGTACATCACAGTGGCTTATAGCCTTTACACAGATAACGCAGAAGGTGTTCACGAACTCGTAGAACAGGCTCCCGTTGAGCATCCTTTCCAGTTTATTACCGAACTCGGCGTGGCGCTTGAAGCGTTTGAAGCAAAGCTCAAGGACCTCAACGCAGGCGATGAATTTGATTTCACCCTCAGCGTGGACGAAGCTTACGGTCCCTACGAGCAGGAACACGTTATCGAGCTTCCCAAGTCTACCTTCATGCTTAACGGCCGTTTCCAGAAGGACGTTATTTTCGAAGGCGCTGTAATTCCCCTCGTAAATGCCGACGGCAATCGCTTCCAAGGGCTTGTTTTGGAAGTGAAGGACGAAGTAGTAATCATCGACCTCAACCATCCCTTGGCAGGTAAGGAACTCCACTTCAAGGGCAGCGTAGTTACGTCTCGCGAAGCCACTGATGCCGAAGTTACCAGCCTCATCAAGATGATGTCTGGCGAAGGTGGTTGCGGTTGTGGCTGTGGCTGCGAAGGCGATTGCGAAGGTGGTTGCAGCAGCGAAGGTTGCGGATGCGGTGATCACGACCACGGATGCGGTTGTAAGCACTAAGGATTATAGTTGACGAGTAGACAAGTTGACGAGTAGACAAGATATATAGAGAAGGTCATCTGCAACCTTCAAACTCACATTTCCCTTTCGGAAATTAGTCAAATTATCGCTAACTATCTTGTTTACTCGTACCTAAACACCTCGTACCTAAAAAAAATGAACACTTTCGGCACGCGTTTCCGCCTTACGACTTTCGGTGAAAGTCACGGTGCAGCCGTCGGAGGGGTAATAGATGGTTTCCCCTCGGGCATTGCGATAGATCTCGACTTTATCCAAGCCGAGCTGGATCGTCGTCGCCCTGGCCAAAGCCTATTGACTACGGCACGCAAGGAGGGTGACAAGGTTGAAATCCTTTCGGGTGTCTTTGAAGGTCGCTCTACAGGTTGTCCCATTGGTTTTATTGTGCGCAATGAAAACCAGCATTCCTCCGACTACGACAACCTGCGCAACCTTTTCCGCCCCTCTCACGCCGATTTCACTTACCAGCAGAAATATGGTGTGCGCGACCATCGCGGAGGCGGACGTTCGTCAGCCCGCGAAACGGTTTCGCGTGTCGTAGGTGGTGCTTTTGCAAAACTCGCTCTCCAGCAATGGGGCATACACGTAACCGCCTACACATCACAAGTGGGCGCGATTGCCTTGCCCCCCCCCTACACCGCATACGATTTCTCTGAAATTGAAAAGAATCCCGTGCGCTGTCCCGACCCTGCGAAAGCCGAGGAAATGGCAGCGTTGATTCAACAGGTGAAGGGCGAAGGCGACACTATTGGTGGGATTATCACAGGAGTTATTCAGGGGTGTCCCGTTGGACTTGGTGAACCTGCTTTCGGAAAGCTCCATGCCGAACTCGGCGCAGCCATGCTATCCATAAATGCTGTAAAGGGATTTGAATATGGTTCAGGGTTTGAAGGGGTAAGTATGCGCGGTAGCGAGCAGAACGACATCTTCATCCCCTCTCCAGACGGAGGAATTACAACGCAGTCAAATTTCAGTGGAGGCATACAAGGCGGAATTTCCAACGGACAAGACATTTACTTCCGTGTAGCCTTCAAACCCGTTGCGACTCTGCTGCGCGAACAAGCGACCGTAACCCTTGATGGCACCCCTACCCGTGTAACGGCACGTGGTCGCCATGATGCGTGCGTTTTACCTCGTGCAGTCCCCATTGTTGAAGCCATGGCGGCTATGGTCATCCTCGACCACATTATGTTAAGCAACATATCCAAATGTTAAATCTTTATTAAAATTATAAAATAATTGGGCAGAAAGTTTGCTATGAACTTTTTGCCCTTTATTTTTGTTGTGTTGTCGGGAGATAACGCCCACTATTTTTTACAAAATAGTTTAGTTAAGTCTAGTTTAGTTTTTGTGTTGGTTAACGGCAGCAGCAATTTTGCTGGCTGCCGTTAATTTGCATTTTATGACAACCATGGGGCATTGTAAAGCCTCATCCCTTAGTTCCTCGGGGGGATGGCACCTTGTCGTTCCGAGAGTCCGAATTCTCATCAACCCTCAAAATAAAAAATACTCATTATATATATCAGTATGAAGAGCTCCTCTACTACTTTTTATGCCCTCGCTTTAGGGTTACTCCTCGCAGGGTGTAACCCCAGCAACCATGAGTTCACGGGCGTTGAACAAGCAAGCAAGGATTTCGCTGCTCGTCGAACGACTATTGCCGATAGCACGTATTTCTCGGTATTTACCCCCTCACTCAACGTTACTCAGCGCCAGGCATTGGAATTCCTCTATGCCTATATGCCGTTGCCCGACATTATTGACTACTCTGGCGATTTCCACCTCATGAATGTCAATTACGCCCTCAAAGCGCGTGAGGAAATGCCCTGGGGAAAGCAGGTTCCCGACCGTGAGTTTCTGCACTTTGTGCTTCCCGTTCGCGTGAACAATGAGAATATGGACGAGAGTCGCCGTGTGTTTTATGAAGAGCTCAAGGAACGTGTCTGCACCCTCTCTATGCACGATGCAGTTCTCGAAGTCAACCACTGGTGTCACGAGAAGGTTACTTATACACCCTCTGACGCACGCACCAGTTCGCCCCTCGCCTCCGTGCGCACCGCCTACGGTCGTTGTGGCGAAGAGTCCACCTTTACCGTTGCCGCCCTGCGCGCCGTGGGCATCCCTGCCCGTCAGGTTTATACCCCGCGTTGGGCACACACCGACAGCAATCATGCGTGGGTAGAGGCATGGGTAGACGGTCAATGGCGCTTCTTGGGCGCTTGCGAACCCGAAGCTGTGCTTGACCTCGGTTGGTTTAATGCCCCCGCCTCACGCGGAATGCTCATGCACACCAAGGTTTTCGGTAATTACGAAGGACCTGAGGAAGTAGTGGGACGCACAGCGTGTTACACCGAAATCAACGTCACCGAAGGGTATGCACCTACAGCCACTGCCGTTGTGCGCGTCCAGGATGCTGAAGGTAATCCCGTAGAAACGGAAGTTGAATTTAAGATTTACAACTACTCTGAATTTTATACCGCTGCCAAGAAGTCCACAAACGCAGAAGGTATTGCCACCCTCACTACGGGTAAGGGCGACCTGCTTGCATGGGCGGCAAAGGACGGTAAGTATGGTTTTGCCAAAGTACGTGTAGACAGCGAAGTCGACACCGTTGACGTCGTTCTTGACAAAGGTCCCGGTTATACCGCTATGCTGGAGATGGACATCGTTCCTCCCACAGAGCGTAACACGGTTCCTGAACAGACAGCCGAACAAATCGAACAGAACAAATGTCGCTTTGCGCAGGAAGACTCCATCCGAAATGCCTACATCGCCACCTTTATCACTACCGATACGGTTGCGAGTCTTGCACAAACATGGAATCTTGACAATGCAGCCCTGCAAACCGTTATGAAGGAATCTCGTGGCAACTATCAGGCATTGCGCGACTTCCTAACGCAAACTCCTGAAACTGAACGCGCCTTGGCGTTGCGTCTGCTTCAAGTTATCGCTCCCAAGGATCGCCGTGATGTTCCCACAGACGTGCTTCACGACCATCTGAAGTTCACACCGCGCGATACAAATAACGAAGCGCTTTTCGAGGCATACATTCTTAATCCCAGAGTAAGCAATGAATTACTTACGCCCTACAAGCAATTCTTCGCAGAGGCGCTCGACAGCATTACCGTAACTGGTTATAAGTCACAACCTTCACTATGGGCAGATTGGTGTCGCGAAAATATTGCCATCGATAACGTTTGGAATCCTCAAGCACTTTGCATGTCCCCTGTAGGAGTCTGGAACATACGCCAAACAGACCGCCATTCGCGCGACATCTTCTTCGTTGCTGCAGCACGTAGCATGGGAATCCCTGCGCGTATCGACCCCGTAACGGGTAAAACCCAATACTGGAACGAAAAGGCGTGGCAAGACGCCCATTTAGACGTTGCTGATACAACCGAAACAGCAGTATCTGCGCCTCAAGGCATACTTCAAGCAACCTACAAGCCAACGCCTTACCTTGAAAATCCCAAGTATGAGACGCACTTCACCCTCTCGAAAATTGAGAACGGTCGCCTCGTATTGCAAAACTACGATTACAACGAAACTTGGGCTTCCCTGCTCAAAAAAGGGTTGACATTAGACGCTGGAGACTACCTTATGGTCAGCGGTACACGCATGGCGGACGGTAGCGTGCTTGCCCACCTGAATTTTGTGAGCGTACCTGAAAAGGGTAAGGTTAGGAGCGAACTCATTCAGCGCCATAATGAAGAAGGACTCCAAGTAATTGGTGATTTCAACTCCGAAAACCTCTTCTACGACCTTGAGGTGCAAACTGAGCGTTCACTGCTTTCTGCAACAGGACGCGGTTATTACATCCTTGCGCTGATTGCGCCCAACAGCGAACCTACCAACCACTTCCTGCGCGATATTGCACCTTACAAGGAAGTCTTTGAACAATGGGGACAAAAGATGGTATTGCTCTTTGCCGACGCCTCTGAAGCGGAACGCTTCCAAAAAGGCGACTTCGCCAACCTCCCCACCACCATCGTTTGGGGAACTGACATCAACCAAGCAAACTTCAACGAGGTTTGCACGAACATGAAACTTAGCAACCCTACCCGCCCCATCATTATCGTAGCAGACACCTTCAACAGAATCGTGTTCATCTCCCAAGGCTACTCTATCGGACTCGGCGAACAACTTTCTAAAGTTATTAACAAATTGTAAATTAGTAGACGAGTAAACAAGGTACAAGTTAACAAGGTAATTACCGAGTTAAACGCTTGCACACCCCGCAAGGTTACTACTACTTACTCACTACTACCTACTCACTATTCCCCATGACTCCCTGGATTAAAACCCTCACCTGCTCAGCACTCCTTGCCACAGCAGCTCTCACGCCTACTTTTGCCCAAGAGGCGACTTACACCCCTACGCCCGAAAACCTTCAGGCGCGTCAAGATTTTGCCGACAACCGCTTTGGTATTTTCCTTCACTGGGGTATTTACAGTATGTTCGCTCAAGGCGAATGGTACATGCACAACGCCAACATCCATCACGACGAATATGCCAAGGCTGCCTCAGGCTTTTACCCTGCCAACTTTAACGCTAAAGCATGGGTGAGTGCCATTAAAGATGCTGGTGCAAAGTACATTTGCTTTACCTCTCGCCACCACGATAGTTTCTCTATGTGGGACACGAAGGAAAGCGATTACAACATCGTTGACGCTACTCCCTTCAAGCGCGATGTGTTGAAGGAACTTGCCGACGAATGTCACGCGCAGGGCATCAAGCTCCACCTTTACTATTCTCACCTTGACTGGACACGCGACGAGTATCCTGGCGGTCGCACGGGGAAAGGCACTGGTCGCGACCCCAAAAAGGTGGATTGGAAGGCGTATTATAAATTTATGAACAACCAGCTCACCGAACTCCTTACGAACTACGGTGAAATTGGTGCCATCTGGTTTGACGGGGTGTGGGACCACGACGAAGACTCCATCCCCTTCGATTGGGAATTGGAAGAACAATACGCCCTCATCCACAAGCTACAACCCGCTTGTCTCGTGGGCAACAACCACCACTCCACTCCCGTTGCGGGCGAAGACATCCAGATTTTCGAACGTGACCTTCCCGGTGAAAACAAAGCCGGACTTTCAGGTCAGGAAGTGAGCCGCCTCCCCCTCGAAACCTGTCAGACGATGAACGGCATGTGGGGCTATAAAGTTATCGACCAGAATTACAAAAGTCTTGAGACCCTCATCCAATACCTTGTAGGGGCTGCAGGCAAGGGCGCCAATCTCCTCATGAACATCGGTCCGCAGGCCAACGGTGAACTCCCCGCAGCGGCTTTGGAACGCCTCAAAGGCATGGGCGAATGGCTCCGCGCAAATGGCGAAACCGTTTACGGCACTACCGCAGGCGATATCCCCACGCAGGAATGGGGTGTAACCACACGCAAGGGCGACCGTCTTTTCATCCACATCTTTGACCTCAAGGAAAAGCAACTCACCCTCCCCCTCACCTGCAAGGTTAAGAAAGCCTTCACCTACGAAGGCAAGACTCCCGTGAAGTTTAAGCAAGACAAGCAAGGAACAGTGACCCTTACCTTTGACGAGGTGCCCACAGGAGTAGACTTTATTGTAGAAATGATAACGAAGTAGGTAGTTAGGTTTTAAGGTTTTGAGGTTTTAAGGAAGTAAGGTTGTGAGAACCCCTAAAGACCTTAAAGACCCTAAAGACCTTAAAGACTTTATACTCCCATAAACCATTCCCCCAACATAATTGAAACAATTTTTATTGATCAATAAAAAACAACATGAAAGTAAAACTTAGCAATTCAAATCAGCCTTCATGGAAGATGGTGAGCGTTAAGAGCCACCTCCCAAAGGAACTGAACGTTCTTGATGAACTTGCCCACAACCTTTGGTGGTCATGGAATCAAGAAGCTGTTGAACTCTTCGACAGCATCGACCACAAGCTCTGGCACAAGTGTGGTAAGAACCCCGTTGAACTTCTCGCTCGCGTTTCTTACGAACGCCTCGAAGAACTCGCTGCTGACAAGGTAATGCTCGCAGCTATCGAGAAGGTTTACAAGAACTTCCGTGCATACATGGACGTTAAGCCCAACGCAAAGCGTGCAAGCGTGGCTTACTTCTGCATGGAATACGGTCTCAACTCTGTACTCAAGATTTACTCTGGTGGTCTCGGTGTACTCGCAGGTGACTACATCAAGGAAGCTTCTGACTCTAACGTTGACATGTGTGCAGTTGGTTTCCTCTATCGTCACGGCTACTTCACTCAGACACTCTCAATGGAAGGTCAGCAGATCGCTAACTACGACGCTCAAAACTTCGACCGTCTCCCCATTGAAAAGGAACTCGATAAGGATGGCAACCAGGTTGTTGTTGCTGTTCCCTACCCCGGCTACACCGTTTACGCAAGCGTATGGCGCGTAAATGTTGGTCGTGTGAAGCTCTACCTCCTCGACACTGACAACGGTCTCAACTCACAGTACGACGCTGGCATCACTTCAGCGCTCTACGGTGGTGACTGGGAAAACCGTATCAAGCAGGAATACCTCCTCGGTGTCGGCGGTATGTTGATGCTCCAGAAGCTCGGCATCACCAAGGACGTTTACCACTGTAACGAAGGTCACGCAGCACTCTGTAACGCACAGCGCCTCGTTGACTACGTTGCTACTGGTCTCTCTTTCGGTGAAGCACTCGAACTCGTTAAGGCTTCTTCACTCTACACTGTACACACTCCCGTACCTGCTGGTCACGACTACTTCGAAGAAGGCCTCTTCCGCAAGTACATGGATTCATTCTCTGGCAAGCTCGGCATCTCTTGGGACGACTTCATGGGCCTCGGCCGTATGAACCCCGAAGACAAGAACGAAAAGTTCTCAATGTCAGTATTCTGCTGTAAGACATGTCAGGAAATCAACGGTGTGAGCTGGCTCCACGGTAAGGTTTCACAGATGATGTTCAAGGGCACATGGCCCGGCTACATGCCCGACGAACCCCGTCGTGAATACGAAATCCGCGACCACGAAGGTTACTTCCAGGCATACAACCTCCAGCAGAACGAAAGCCACGTGAGCTACGTTACTAACGGTGTTCACTTCCCCACATGGGCGGCTAACGAATGGAAGGAACTCTACTGCAAGCACTTCGATAAGAACTTCATGAACGACCAGAGCAACATGAAGATCTGGGAAAAGATTTACGAAGTTTCTGATAAGGAAGTTTGGGAAACACGTTGCGCGCTCAAGATGAAGCTCATCAACTACATCCGCAACCGCTTCCGCGACACTTGGTTGAAGAATCAGGGTGACCCCAGCCGTGTGGTTTCTCTCCTCGACAAGATCAACCCCAACGCGCTCCTCATCGGTTTCGCACGTCGCTTCGCTACTTACAAGCGTGCACACCTCCTCTTCTCTGACCTCGATCGCCTTGCAAAGATCGTTAATAACCCCGACTACCCCGTACAGTTCCTCTTCGCAGGTAAGGCTCACCCCGCTGACGGTGCAGGTCAGGGCTTGATCAAGCGCATCTACGAAATCTCACAGCGTCCCGAGTTCATCGGTAAGATCATCTTCCTCGATAACTACGATATGGAACTCGCTCGCCGCCTCGTTTCAGGTGTAGATATCTGGATGAACACTCCCACACGTCCCCTCGAAGCATCTGGTACATCAGGTGAAAAGGCACTCATGAACGGTGTTGTAAACCTCTCTGTACTCGACGGTTGGTGGTACGAAGGTTACCGTCCCGGTGCAGGTTGGGCGCTCACAGACAAGCGTACTTACCAGAACCAGGAACATCAGGACCGCCTCGACGCAGCTACTATCTACTCACTCCTCGAACAGGAAATCATTCCTCTCTACTACGCTCGTGGTGCGAAGGGTTACAGCGAAGGTTGGGTGAAGACAGTGAAGAACTCAATCGCACAGATCGCTCCCCAGTACACAATGAAGCGCCAGCTCGACGACTACTACGATCGCTTCTACAACAAGGAAGCTGCTCGTTTCAAGCTCCTCGCTGCTGACAACAACAAGCTCGCGAAGGAAATCGCAGCATGGAAGGAATGCGTTGCTGAACGTTGGGATAGCATCAATGTAGTTGCTTCTGAAGGTATGGAAAACCTCAACAACGTAATCTCTGGTCAGGACTTCACTATCAAGCACGTTATCGACGAACAGGGTCTCGACAACGCAGTTGGCGTAGAACTCGTAGTAATCGAAAATGTTGAAGGTAACGACGTTATCCAGACAACTATTCCTATGACAATGACAAAGCGCGAAGGCAACCTCCACACATTCGAGCTCACAACAAGCCTCGACGTTGCAGGTTCATTCAAGGTAGCATTCCGTATGTTCCCCGCAAACGAACATCTCCCCTACCGTCAGGACTTCGCTTATGTAAAGTGGTTCGCATAAACCCTTGACATTTAGTCAATAACAATCTCCCAAGAGGGTGTGTCAATACTTTGGCGCACCCTCTTTTTTTTACCCCGCCTTCCCAATAAACTCCTCAATCACCCTCACCTGCGTACTGGTAAGCAAGCGACTGGTGGGTGAATACCCCACCCTTTTAAGGGCACGGAGAAGTCCCTTGGTGACTTCCAATTCACGTCGGAAAAGGCGCGTAGCAGTGCGGTATGTCTTATCAGGGTAATAACGCTGGGCAAGGGTTCCGAAGTTTTGGAGAGGCATTGTAATTAGTGAGTAGTTAGGAGTGAGGAGTGAGTAGTCCGTGCGGGATGAATTGCCATCGGAGGAGATTCTCTGAAAGGGATAAAGTCCATAGCCCAATGGCAAGCGACTTGGGAGCGGCGCCTTGTGGAGTAGTTAGGAGTGAGGAGTGAGTAGTCCTTGCGGGACATAAGTCGGACGTAGAGACGTCATATTATGGCGTCTCGAAAACAGGTGAGACAAACTTCGGAAGTCGTAGCGAGGAGGCAGTAGTCTACTTGCGAGATGTCACCCCGAACGGACTACTCACTCCTCACTACTCACTCCTCACTAAAAGCAGTCCTTCCTCAATCGCCCCCCTATCCACCTCCCTCAACGTAATACCATTCTCCACACAGGTCATGGCAGCAAGGAGGTCAATGAGTTTCGTTTTCGCTTGAGGGTCGGGGGCGGTGTAAGCATCGTTGAGGAGCGGTTGAAGGTTCTGAGAATTCTGAGAACTCTGAATACTCTGAGGACTCTGAGAACTCCGACCACTAACCTGTGAAGGTCGCACGAGCGCCTCATTCCCCGCAAGGTTCGTGAGTTGGCACACCCTTCGGAGATACGCCTCCGAGTCATTCTCATTGGGCGGTGCCCATCGGTTAATAATATTGCGTGGCGTAAAGGGCTTGTGTTGCGCCTCAAAATGTTTGTAATACGTTTCAAGGATGCGCCAAGCGGCGCGATAGCCCATCGTCATGGAAGTAAATTGCACGAAGGCCTTGTCTGTCTGCTCCACTCGCGCACCCTGCCAACGAGAGGCAGAGTGGCGAATATTGAGCGGATTGTTGTTGCGGAGACCGCGGGGAGTTTTCATGTTTTTTAAGGTTATGAGGTTTTAAGGTTTTGAGGTTATGAGGTTAGTGAGGAGTGAGGAGTCCGTGCGGAATGGGAAGCGCCCCAAGGGGGGAATGAGTCCATAGCGCAACGGCAAGCGACTTTAGGAGCGGCGCCTTGTGGAGAGTTAGGATTCCTCAATACAATTGTATTCAATTTTATTCTGTAAAACTGTAAAGGGTTTAGGTGCCTGCTTTTTCTTTTCCGATGTAAATGTCCGTCTTGCGATAGATTCTCTTTTCGGGTGGTGTTGTGAGCGGGTCGTTGCCATTCTCGATATACCCTCGGTGTTTCCATGTGCCGAGCATGCTACATAGCGACCCAGTGCGGATGCCGAGGCGCTGGCGGAGTTGTTGGGCTTCTTGACGGGTAAACTCATTGGGCAGAAGGTCGAGCAGGTTTTGCGGACCTCGGCGCTCACGCCCTTGCTCTGCAGTTTCTTGGTTGAGAATACTATCGCCGAAGAAGTGCATTTTACACCACAGGTCGTACTTCAATGACCAACGTACGAAGTGCTCAATCGTCTTGTCCCACTTTTCGCCTTGCGCCACGTAGAGCACCATCGCTTTGAGGTAAGCAATCACGTTGGCACGATACGAAAGGTTTTCATACACACGGCTTTGCGAGAGTCGTGAGAAGTCGGCACACTCCTCCATCAACTTTTTTGCCAAGGTGCGTGCTTGCGGACAATCTATGAGTCCTCGAGCATTGTTCAAGCGCTCAATGTAGGGGCGAAGCGCCTCGTCAAAACCCTCGTCATAGGTGCCATAAACGGGCATTTCTGCTCCGATTTCACGCTCGGGAATGGTGCAGAAGTTGATGCGCGAGATGGGTCCGTCGGTGAGCACACTGGAGAAGTAGCGTTGCCCCTTTTGCACGGTGGTCGAGGCGTTCCAATTGAAGCGGATGCACACACGCTCGCTCACACTTCCCGTGCCCACACGCGTTTGTCCGTAGGAGTTGCCAGGGTCGAACGCCAGGCACATGATTTGGAATTGCGCCTTGCTTCGGGCGGACGTTTTGAGGGCGTCAAATTGGTCAATCTCGTTCATGCGGGTGTAAAGAAAGCGCTCCTCGGCGTCGGCAAGGCGTTGCACGAAGGCGGCATTCGTCATGTCGGGGTCAATCTCCTGGATGACAAGCCCGTCGGGGCGACTACGCTTGTCCTTGTTCGCCCCCTTCGTTTGCATCTCGCGCTTCCATTCGCGCTCACGGCGCAAGTTGTCGAGGTCGCGTCGGCGAATGTCCGCCATGATGCGGTTGATGGGTTCGGTAATGCAATTCTTCCCCGCTCCCGTCCCCGCCATGAGCACGTTCATGAGCGTTGCCTCGTGCTCCACATTGTCGATATACCTAAAGCGCGTTTGCCACAAGTGCGCCCCAAGTGCGGGGAATACGGCATGCGCCACGGCGGGTTTGTAAAGCGCAGGTGTTTTGCTAATGAGCAGACGGATAAGGGGCGGCAATGTGCGGGGCATTGCGGGTGGTTGGTTATCAGTCACGTCATCCCCATCGGCGTCGGAAGTTTGTCGCTTGCAAATCTCCAACACACGCTTCATAATCCTCGGCATATAAGGCGTTTGCGAGCGATTACATGCACTTTTAATTGTAGCCATCCACTTCTCCCGATTTTCCCCATAGGTGGGCAATACGCTGGCTATCCAATGAGGGTCATCATTACACACGTAGCGCAGGTGGCACGCCATAGAAAATATAAAGTTGTTTCGAGAACCATGCGCAGGCGCCCCGCCCATCTGCTCCTCAAGGATGGTAACAAGGTTGGGGTATTCGAGAGGGGGAAAGGTGATGGCGGGAGTCGGAATGTATGCTCCAGTCGTTGGCAATTCTCTGACATTTTCGCATGATGCTGATGCCAAATCCTGTGTTGCCTCCAACACATCGTTTTCACCAATCGTGCCCAGTTGTTCACTCACCCAAAGCGTGTGAGACGCTGGCACCATATAAATACATCGTGACACGTCCTTTAATGCAGGGTCGGCTTGAAATCCCACCTCCTCGGAAAACTGCGCTTGTGCCTCTTGTGGTGTCATCCCCGTAGGGAGCGTAATAAGCACATGCGTACCGCGACGCACACTTTCCTCTACCAGCAGAATGTTCCATTTCCCTGCTTCTCTTAACTGCATACAACGCTCTAAAATCTCCTGAGAGTGCCCCTTTTGGTCAAAGTCGAGCATCAAGCGACGTAAGGGTTTTGTGGCATCCTTAACTGCACGATGGTTGTTCTTAAACTCCGCACAAGAGGGTGTCCAAATCGGCAAGCGATTTTTTAGCGTTTCATCGCCCTGCTCAATGCGTTCGCACATGTCTTTCAACCACTGTTCGTTTCTCAATTGTTGCCACGCATCCATGGTGGCAGGTATGGCAGGGGCGCCATGCCCTTTGCCTATACAGGTAAAATAATTAGATTGCATAAATATACTTTTTAGTAGTGAGGAGTGAGTAGTGAGTAACACCATCCGGAGTATTGTCCCGCACGGACTCCTCACTTCTCACTATTTCAACTTTTTTACCAAACGATGTTCTCCTTTCTGCTCTTGTAATAAGCCAAAATGCGAAGATTTTCTTTCTCCCGTGCTTCCATGATGTCAAGGGATGTCATGTTTTTAGAGAACCTCCATTTCTCAATTATTGCACCTCCCTGTGTGCGCATCACCATACAATGCTCGGTTTGAAAAAGCATTTGATAGCGACTCCCTGTGTTGATTCTATAGGGTTTGAACACATATTTACCGCCAGGTTCTACCGTAGTGCGCCCTTTGAAACTTACCCTACCGTCGGGAGCAATATCCTCGGCGTTGCCCCAGGGGCATGCGTCCACCCTGATTTGTTCGTTACTATACACCGTTGTGGTGTCTAATCTCACTTCACCGTCGATGGTGATTCTTTTCTGAAGTTTCATTGTTCCGAATAAGATTGTGAGCATTGGAGTGTGAAGATTGCCGGCTTTTCACTCATGAGACTCCCCTCAAACCTTTACTCGGTTAAAACAATACGTTTGTCTTCTGTGTTTACTTTTTTAGTGCTACAATTTCCTTTGCCACCACATCCTGGTACCACTGCCCGTTGTACTCATGCGTACTGAATCGGAGTACAGCCGCCACCATTTCGCCTGGCGTGAATCTGCACTGCGCCCCGTTGCCCAACACGGTCACGGCATACGCGTTTTCATACTTTCCCCCAAGTTCTTGAAGCACCAAGGTGCACTTCGAGGTTTGACCGCCCTCCATCTGCGAGGGCACTTGAATCGTAGGGCTCTGCGCCACTACTTTGAATAGGTTGTTCATCGATTTTCTTATCACCTCCGCTCATCTGATGGATAACCCGCTTCGGTGCTGTTATCTCGGAGGAATCTGGTGCAAAGGTCCTGAAAAGGGCAAATATGATTTTTATGCAGATTTATGCGGATTTATTTTGGCATAAAAAAAGAACAACCCACTTTGGATTGTTCTAATTTTCAGTGTTTTATATTTTTATGAAATGTCTATATATTTCTTTCAGAAATTAGTTTCCTTATAAATTCGGCATAAGTTTTTTGGAGAGCTTTATCAATAACTATGCCACAATCTTCGGTCAGAAAGCGATAGCATGCCATCCCATTTGGTTGCTTTGCGACATGACCATCTTTTGCCCAACTACAATAAAAGTCAACAAAAGCACTATTTATTGCATTCTTTTTGCTTGTATTAATTTGCACATCCCATAGATGATTCTCGCGCAAAAATGTTGTAAAAAGTAATGCCATTTCTTCTGTCTTTTTATCATCTTTTTCTCCTATCTTATTTTGAAAAAGAGGTTCGATTTTGCGTCCAGGTGAGGTTCTTTTCGATTGAGCTGTCTGTTTTTCAACTTCCTCAACCTCAACAATATCAGCAACAGGCGTACGTTTGGGTTCATTTACCACATATTTATTGGCAACGAATTCTACATTTTCAAAATTACCACCTGTTATAACCGTACCTCCTCCTGTATTTATGATTATTCCTTCGTTCATGGGGTTAATAATTTATTGTTATTGAAAGTTGGGAGCTGAAAATTACCACCAAGAATGGCTGTTCCTCCCTCTGTGTTTACAACTTTAGGTTGATGTTCGAGTGAGATGTGCTGATTTATAGCTTCACGGATTTCGTTGACGTACGATTGCACGATGTGTTTATTTGCATCGTTATAGCGTGAAAACCATCTCTCCAAGTGTTGTAATTCCTGCGTATTCATGAGATGAATGTTTGCACAAAGATAATTAAGGAATTCATCAACTTGCTTTTCTGTGTATTCTTCACCCAACGTCCTCAACGCATAATTCATCAAGTCAACGCGCCCCCGCTCAACGATTCGTTGATGCTCCACCTTTGCCAATACCTCCAACAAGTCTTGGAAGTCGGCAAATCTCTGGCAACGATGTATAAACGCTCTTGCGATGCTTCCCGCAACAGGGTTCGCCTTGCGCATGGCACACAACTTTACATACACAACAGTAAGAATTGGGAAAGCAGCTTCTTCGTCATTCAACTCCGCTTCGAAATCGTCAACAATATAGTCAATATACTCATCCTCCGTAATTTCATGGGTGAGCAAATGGTTGACAAGATTATCTGCCGTACAAAAAATCTCCTCTATGCTCATCTCACAAGAATATGCTCTTAATGCCTTATGACCAATAGCAAACACATCATCATGAAAGAGCTTTAAGCGCATACTTCTTCGCTCCTCGTTGTTATTCAACCTGCGTATCATGCTACAGCCTCCTCTTTTTCTTCTTCATCATTAACAATGTATTTCATCCCGTTCACAAATTCCAACACCTTCTGTTCAGCGTTTTCTTGTTCTTTAGAGTCTGCGTCTGCGTCAAAAAGAATTTCAAAATAACCCGTGTCAAGTTCATTAGAAATCACTTTGTCACTCTCATCATCGGTGTCAATAAAGCAGGTGAATTTAGCGCCGTCGTGCGTAATGATTTCAACGGAGCTTCCCGTGCTGGAACTAAAGCGCACCAAGTTTTTAATATACGTGCTCTCCTCGTCGACATACAAGCAGGTTTCGTTGTCGGGTGGATTTAATTCTAACACGGGGCGATATTTCTTGCGCATCACCTCTTCATTTGCCTTAATAGCAAACCCCATGATGGTTTCGTCGTCGCATTCTTTGATGGAGAAGTCATTTGGCAAATCACCCTCGCAAAGGTTGAAACGTATTCTTGCCGTATGATGCTGTTGCGTGCGCCATGCCTTATAAAAGTCTTTGGGGTAAAATTGTGGGTGTAATTCCAATCCAATGTAATGCGTATTCATCATCTGGGTGTCAATGCATTTTCTTATGATTTCCCCAACATTCTTACTTCCCGCGAAGGCCTTGTTTTTCTGAATCGCTATGCGTCGGCACCGCTCACGGTTGTCAATAATCACATAACACGAAGGTTCGTGCTTCACCTCCACCTCCTTAAAGTCTTGCTCAACCGTCTTTTTCTTGTCGTTCGCAATGCGCATCACGATAATGTTCTTGTTTTGCGAAAGGTGGTACACTTGGTGTTTGTACACCTTCTTATCCTCTCCCTCTCCCGAAGCAAAAACGATGCTTTCATTCGTGTCGAAGAAAGCACCGAAAATCTGTTGCCTCTGATTCTTAAATTCGGCAGAAAACAAATTCTCTAAATTGTATCTCAAGTAATATTGTGCAAATTTTGCCATGCTGCTGATATTAGATTTAATGTGTGTTTATACTTTTACAAAGGTAAGAAAAAGAATTATGCACCCCAAAGAGGGATGCATAAAAAATCTATCTAAAAAGTTAGTTCTTAAAACGGCAAGTCACCGTATAAAGTTTCTTCCTCATTAACGGTGAAATTCAATTTATTAAGGTCTTTAATCTTTGAGCGATACAACTCCGCAACTTGTGGCAAGTTTAACTCCTCACGTCGCATACGACTCATTTCAATAAATGACTCATCTTGCTCTATACCGAGGAAGCGACGACCAAGCAAAGTTGATGCAATCCCCGTTGTGCTACTTCCGGAAAAAGGGTCGAGAATCCACTGCCCTGACGACCTTTTCCACACTGAAACGAAATTCCAACGCTTAATGTATAAGAATCTGTTCCGATTTGATTTTTGCAAAATCGTACCCTGCTTCTTCAATCCAAGGGTTTTCTTTCAAAAGGTTACACTTGGCATCTTTCGCGCTTTCTCCGAATGCCCAACCTAAAACTTGGCAATTATTAACTATAATAGTTTCTAACGGTGCTTGTGTATTACCCTCTGGTGTATAAAAAATATATTTATTCATAATCCAATTTTCTTATAAATTCCGCGTGAAGAAAAATCTATAAACCCCTTATCTCGCAAAAATTGTAGTTGCTGACGTATTTTTGCTTCAACGTTGTTATTATTAGGATGCTTTATTCTAAGTTCTTGTACAAAAGAATACATATCTTTCAGGGTAAACGTTGTTTCCATGCGCTCTACGCAACTTAGTACGTCAAACAACCACCCTCTACTCTCAATGCTATTTGTTTGTAGGGCATAGATTTTGTTAAATGCTTCGCAAACACTTTTTGAATCTAAAACTTTTTTATTTCGGATAATAGGAATTTTAGCAAAATCGGGAATTTGTTTTAATAAGATGTTGCAACCTTCCCAACCGGCTCTTCTTGCATTTTCAGCTAAAGCTTTTCGTTTTTCTATTACTTCAGGAACAAAAAAACACTTAGGAACAATAATTAAGTTGTTCACTTCATAATTGTCATAATGCATGAAGAAGAAACTAGGATTATCTAGCGAAGTAATGCGGTCAATCATAGTCCGATACACCCCATCATTAACTTTCGTTGTGTATTTGTCAGAAAATTCCCTTTTACTTTTAAGTTCGTATTGAGATTTACAATGATTGCACACATAGTCTTTTACTGGTGCATTTGCTTCTGCCTTTGCAATGGAATTTTCTCCACATACAGGACAATACATGTTGCGAGCAAGCCAATCCTCAGTCAAAATTCTTGCTATTTGAGCAGAACTTTTATAACCTTCTGCTAATGAAGTATTAAAACGCAAGTCCATTTTGTTTCAATTAGAAGTGAAAATCAAGAAGAGCATTGCTCCTCCACCAACAAAGGGCTCTATGTAGGTCACGTTCTCCCTCTCGTCAAAGTCAGCAGGAAGCAACGCTTCGAGTTGTTCAATGAGCTGAGTCTTACCTCCAACCCATTTGACAAAAGGTTTTGCCTTGGCCATGATTAACTATTATTTTACGATACAAATGCAAAGATACTCTTTTTTGTTTTCAAACGTCTCATTGAAGGAGACAAATTGAGGAATCCCCCTTTACAGTTTTACAGTTTTACAGATATTATTTTTGATAAGAGGATGCCTGGAAAATAGTAAAGAAAATAGGTTATTATATATTTATATATAATAAATTTTTTTTGTGTTTTTACACGCAGGCAGAGGTGGAAATTAAACAACTGTAAAACTGTAAAACTGTAAATCTGTAAAGTGTACTAAATAGTGAATAGTGAGGAGTGAGGAGATAGTAGTGAGGAGTCCTTGCGGAGTGTTTTCCCTACAGGTCAAATGGGGGCTCGCACGAGCGGTTGCTGTCAAATTTTGAAAAATTTTGCAGTGCTTGTAAGGTATTGAATGATTATTGGTTAGGTGTCTATTTTTAGGCGATTTTGAAATGCTAAATGACAATAAATGTCAATCGGGGTGGAGCGTGTTGTAACTTTGCACTTGTGATTGAGAGGAGAGTTGAGAGAGGAGAGTTGAGAGAGGAGAGATGAGAGTTGAGAGAGCTTCAACCTTGCGGGATGCGCGCACCGCATGGGTAAAATTACCGGATGGCGCTCTTCCTCCTCACAACCTTATAACCTCATAACCTTAAAACCTTAATAGCTATGCAAAACAAATCTCCTGTCTGGAAGCAAATCCTGCAAATCGTCATTACCGTCCTTACCGCCATCGCCACTACTTTTGGGGTGCAGTCGTGCCTTTGACAAGAGTACAGATAACAGAGTACAGAGTACAACTGCCTTGCGGGATGCGCGCACCGCATAAGTAAAAGACCGGATGGCGAAAATTACCGGACGGCGCTCTTCCCCTGTTTATAGGGGAACCGACGCACGAAGTAAGAGCAGAGGACAAACTTGTTTGTACTATGCCTTACGAGAAGGAGGAAGATGAGCGAAGCGAAATCAATTGGGACCACGAAGTGGTGATGGGGTGCTGATAATAAATCCGCATGGCAAAAACTACAAACTACTAACTACTCACCAGTATTCGCACCCCCTCACCGCCGAGGCGGTCCCCACCCCCTTCGGTTCCCCCGTTATCGGGGGACAGAAATCCCTATAAACATGGGGAGAGCGCCATCCGGATTAACACCCTGCATGGACTCCTACCTACTACTTACTACATACTTACCCCCCTACTACTTAAAATTATCTCCCACTTATTTTCAACTAACTCCCAATTAGTTTAGAGAGGGTTGGCGGGCTGAAAGCCCAGGGAGTGCATAGCCCAGGGCAAGGCGAACGGAGTGAGGCGACACCCTGGGTAGTCATCCACCGCATGGTGCGCCCTATTAGGGGCAAAAGCAAAAATGCCCTGCTCGTTATATGGACTCATACTTGCTATATCGGACTTTTGCCCTTACAGGGCGTAACACCCCTCATCACCCCACCCAAGGCGACGCTCCCAAGGTCGCTTGCCGTTGGGCTATGGACTCATTGCCCCTTTGGGGCGCTTCCACTCCGCATGGACTCCTCACTACTCTCTCCTCCACAAGGCGACGCTCCCAAAGTCGCTTGCCGTTGGGCTATGGACTCGTTGCCCCTTCGGGGCGCTTCCACTCCGCATGGACTCCTCACTACTCTCTACTCACTACTAACTAATTTCACTCCTCACTACTCACTAATTTCACCCCATAAAAACCTAATAACCTAATAACCTAATAACCTTAAAAACTATGATCAAGTACAATCTTATTTCTCGTAAAAATCCTGTGACTAAGGAATTTGCTTTTCATGCGAATGCTATGCCTGTGAACCCTATTGGGTTGGACGAAATTGCGGAAGAAATCAGCGGTAAGTGTACCGTGACGGTGCATGACATCAAGGCTGTGGTGTCGGCGCTGGAGGAGGTGACGTTTAAGCACCTTCGTAATGGTAACTCGGTGCGCTTGGGCGACCTTGGTTCGTTTCACGCGCGTATCTCCAGTGCGGGTGCTGCGAGCGAAGAGGAGTTCTCTCCCGAGCTGCTCCGTGGTATCAAGGTACGCTTTATGCCCTCGAGCAAGCTCCGCTTTGAACTTTCGCTTAAGAATCCGAATGTGCGCTTGGCACGCAATGTGGACGCGTAGTTGTAATGCCCGCGGGGAGGCATTTGCCTCGAATGTGTTTTAAGCCTCGAATGGACACGAATGTCACGAATGCCTTGCGGGAGGAAGTTTGGCGGACACTAATATGTAAACACAAAAAAATTATTGGTGTCCGGTAAAGTTTTTGAGAAGTAACGGCCTGAACCAAAGGTCGCTGACCAAAGGGAAGCAAAGGCCAATAAGCACCCAGCCCAGGGCAACGCCCTGGGTCTATGGATGTTTGGGTTTGCGCCCTGAAGGGGCAAAAGCATTGCAGTTCAAACTCTTATAATTGCTTTTGCCCTTTCAGGGCGTTAGTCTCGACTGCAACAACACCCAGGGCGTTGCCCTGGGCTAATGGCTTTATCCCCTTTCAGGGGAATCATCCAAGCTGTGGGGCTTATACCATTCAAACATCTTTATATTCATAGAGTTATCTGTATTTACCGGACACCAATAAT
>JAZORE010000003.1:0-41284 GCA_045656425.1 Alloprevotella sp. | reverse complement strand
TTATAGCGTCGGGGTTCCACCTCTTCCCATTCCGAACAGAGAAGTTAAGCCCGTCCGCGCCGATGGTACTGCGTATAGCGGGAGAGTAGGTCGCCGCCACTTTTCAGAGAGGTTCTTCAAGATTTGAAGGACCTCTTTTTTATATAATCTATTCTAAACACTACTTAAAATTAAAAGGTGTTGTGTCATAATGAGCAAACTGTTGTGTTGCTCCTCAATTTCGGGCTTGGTCATGTACTTCAGTACACTCCCGCCATCCTCAATTTCAGCGCCTTGCATTTTACTCACTCTTACACAACTCAAGAGGGTGTGCCGAAATTTTTGCATTTCGACGCACCCTCTTTCTTTACTACTTACATAGATGTAACTTGGTTTATATTATTTGTAAATCTATTCCCAAGTTATAGTCCAAGTTTCTACAATTTCAGATTCAACTTTACCAACAATTTTTGTAATATATCCAGCCTCGTCAAATTCATATTCGTAATTACGAGTTTCTGCTTTCTTCCAGTATACCGAACTTTCAGTTGTTACGCTGATGGGAAGTTGGGCGCTTCGTAATCCAAACAGCTCAGGATGTGCATATGTCAACTCTTCATCGCATACAATATTTACAATAAGAGGATTATATCCTGCATTGCAGCGTCCACTATATGTGATTGTTTGTTTATATTCATTCGCAGAAGTAAACGAAATTAGTTTGTCACCATCCCATATTAAAGAGAATGGATCACCATCTGCAGTCCATTTTTTTAATTGTTTTGCACTATTGTAGAAATAATAGTCAGCACCATCGTGAGTAACATCTTTTTGCACAAGATTGTTATTTAGGACATAACTTCTAAGTTTTCCTCCATTAATTGTATAGTCAATGGCATCATTACTCCAAGTATATTCAAGCATTCTATTATTCCAACGATCTGTTTCAGATGCCAAAGATAATTTTCCTTCACTATCATAATCAAAGGCTAAGGTACGACCTTCTTGTTCATCCACAAGCATCGTTATCTTCTTACTACCGATCACTCCACCATTAGGATTTGTTGTTTCATCATCATCACTACTGCATGCTACAAAACCTGTGCACACAAGAACAGCAAGAGCTAACTTGCCAAACATTTTTAAAGTTTTCATTTTTGTTATTAGTTTTGCCCTCACAATCCCCAGATGAAAGCGATTGGTAAAAAAATAAGGTGTGGGAACTTATTGCTTTATCCTAATATCAGGCTTCTCGCATTGCCTTTGGAACGGATAAAACAATAGCCCACACCAAAGGTTATGCAAGGAGCCAATACTGGCTATACAAACCAATGATGTGGCGCTACTGCTATCATCTTCGTTCCTATTCAAACTTTGCGAGAATTTGATATTAGAAGATAATTTCAATAACACCTCTTTGTTATGTCCTTCAGTTCCTGTTTAAACAGGGGGTGAATTACCGCAAAATTAAAAAAAATTATTTCTATAGAAACACCTCCCTGTTATTTTTTTACAATTTTTTCAGGCACTGATATTGTAGTTATATTATTGTGGGGAACCGTGTAACTATATTCAAGGGTAACTTCAATATTATTCCCGTTTCATTTGTGTATCCAGCACTCCTCGTAACTGCCCAAAAATATGTAACTTTGCAGGTGGAAAAATGTTTTAACAAATAATTTGCTGCGCGTATTATGCAAGAGATTATTCTTTGGGTGTTAGATCACCTCAATTACTGGACGGTCACTATCTTCATGGCCATTGAGAGTTCGTTTATTCCTTTCCCCTCGGAAGTAGTGGTGCCTCCTGCTGCTTGGAAGACGGGTTCTTCGGCTGAAATGACGCTTTTGGGCGTGGTGATTTTCGCTACGATTGGCGCAAACATTGGTGCGTTGGTAAATTACTACTTGGCGAAGTTCTTAGGTCGCCCCGTGGTGTATTCTTTTGCCCGCAGTCGCTGGGGTAGATACTGCTTGATTGACGAAGCGAAGGTGAAGTATGCTGAAGAGTACTTTGTGAAAAACGGCGCCATGTCTACTTTCGTTGGTCGTTTGGTACCCGCCGTGCGCCAACTTATTTCCATTCCCGCAGGTTTGGCAGGGATGAACATTTGGAAGTTCTTGTTCTACACCACCCTTGGTGCAGGAACTTGGAACATCGTTTTGGCGGGCATCGGTTACGCTATTTATAAGATGTTCCCCGCTATTGATACGCCTCAAAAGGTAGCTGATAAGGCGGCAGAGTACAGTCATGTAATTGGTTACGCCATTCTTGCCATCGTGGCTATTGTTGCTATCTATTTCTTGGTGAAACACCTTAAGAAGAAGTAAGTCCTGTGATTGAACTTCAAGGTATACATAAGTCCTTTGGCACGCTTGAAGTGCTGAAAGGTATCGACCTCCATATTGAGAAGAAGGAGGTGGTGAGTATTGTCGGTCCCAGTGGTGCCGGCAAGACCACCTTATTGCAGGTGCTGGGCACGCTTCACAAACCTGACTCGGGTTCGCTCTTCATCAACGGTATTGACGTCCTGGCATTGAAGGGTGATAACCTTGCTCGCTTCCGCAACCGCCACTTGGGATTTGTGTTTCAGTTTCACCAACTCCTGCCTGAATTTACGGCACTTGAAAACGTGATGATCCCCGGACTTTTGGCGGGCGAAAAGGAAAGCACCTTGCGCCAGCGTGCGGCAGAACTCCTCGACTACCTGAAACTCTCTACGCGCTTTGAGCACAAGCCCTCGGAATTATCGGGCGGTGAGAAGCAGCGTGTAGCCGTGGCACGCGCCTTGATGAACCGACCCGACGTTATCCTTGCTGATGAACCCTCAGGTAGTTTGGACACGCGTAACAAGCAGGAACTCCACAACCTCTTCTTCGAACTGCGCGACACGATGGACCAAACCTTTGTTATCGTGACCCACGACGAAGAACTCTCTCGCCTTACCGACCGCACCATCCACATGAAGGACGGCGTGATTGTTGATGCGTAAGGCGTGGCATTTACAACAGCACACACACATTACTCCTATGCTAAAAATTGGTCAATATAACACCCTCACCATAATGCGCTTCACCGACCACGGCGCGTATCTCGACGCCGGCAAGGAATTGGGCGACATCCTTTTGCCCAAGCAGTATGTGAAGCCTGAGATGCGCCCAGGTACGGAGGTAGAAGTCATTGTCTACCTCGACCATCAGGACCGTCTTGTTGCCACAACGGAGCAGGCGCTTGCCTGTGTGGGCGACTTTGCTCACTTGCGCGTGGCGTGGGTGAACGAATACGGCGCCTTCTTGGATTGGGGCTTGATGAAAGACCTCTTTGTGCCCTTCCGCGAGCAGAAACTCCGCATGGTGAAGGACCATAGTTACACCGTACACGTACATATCGACCCCGAAACTGCCCGCATCGTGGCGTCGGCAAAGGTGGAGCGCTACATTGAGCCCGCCAAGTTTACCGACTACCACAAGGGCGAGGAGGTGGATATGCTTATTTGGCAAAAGACCGACCTCGGCTTTAAAGTCATTGTGAACAACAAGCACCAGGGGCAGATTTACGACAATCAGATTTACGAAAACCTGCGCAGCGGTATGCGTGTGCGTGGCACAGTAGTGAATGTGCGCCCCGATGGCAAGTTGGATTTGAGTGTGCAGAAGATTGGCAAGGGGCGCTTTAAGGATTTTGCCGACGAACTCCTCGAGGCGCTTCAGGAAGCGCCTAAGGGTTATTTGCCCTTCACGGATAAATCACCTTCGGAGGAAATAGTCGAGCGCTTTGGCGTGAGCAAGAAGACCTTTAAGAAGGCATTAGGCAACCTCTATCGCGAGCGCAAGGTGGAACTGCTTGACAACGGCGTGCGCCTGCTCCAGTAAAGACACTTAAGGGAATCTGCAAAACGCTTGAACGAACAAAAGTTCCAAACGTTTTGCAGATTCCGCTTTTTTTTATACCTTTGCACCAAGATAGAATGCAAATTCTGTTTGGGCTTATAGCTCAGTTGGTTAGAGCAACGGACTCATAATCCGGAGGTCCTTGGTTCAAGCCCAAGTTGGCCCACATGCCGAGACAATATCATTTAGTGGTATTGTCTCGGTGTTTTTTTGTGAAATAAATTCATGAGGTAAAAAGAACGGGGGGCATACTTCAAAAAAGGTTTTAAATTTTGTTTATTTAATAAGGTTTTTCTACTTTTGTTCGTGGGGTAGCCCAATGATGGCGCCTTACAAAACAGATTTGTGACCTTAAATTGAATTTATTTTTAACCTTAAATCCATTTGTTATGAAACGATTGTTGCTTCTATTCAGCTGTGCATTCTTATGGTGTATATCATCCGTGGCGCAGAAATATATTCTTGACCACCACCTCTTGGATTCTATACCTATTTACGAAGTGGTAAAAGAATCCACCTACGAAACTTTGGGCAACGAGGTAATGAAACTACCCCTTGGGCAAGTGGTTGAGGTTACGCGTCAGCTGAAGGGAACAAGTTATGCTGCCATAAGACTTGACGGAAAGGAGTATGGTGTCACCGAGCAGGGTATGCTGTTTAGCGATGAAAATCCAGAAGGTGTTGAGGATATTTTTGGAAATACTCGTGAGGATGTGAGTCATTCGTGGCAGGGAAAATTCTTTGGCTCATTTACGCCTTATGCTATAATAACAATATTGTTTGTTGTAGCAATAGCATTTATGTTTATAGGGTTGTCAGTTAAGCCTATCAGGTTTATTTCGCTTATTGTAGTTCCCGTTAGCTTGTCTGTTGCAGCAATGTTGGAGTTTTGGGCTTATTGGACACTTGGAAACGACGCCTTTTGGTGGTGCTCAATGGATACTTATGGTTTCTGGGGATCGTTTCTCCGCGCTATCCCATTTGTTATCTTTGTTGTTTTCCAACTTTATAGTCTCAAAGGGTACGAATGTTTGTTGCTCGGAGACAAAGATGTGGATGGTTTGTCTATAAAACCTGCGGCAATAAGTTTGGCAATATGTATTCCCTTAACGATTGCGACGCTTATATGTTTTGAAATTTGGGCTGATGAAGGACTGCTGTGCGACATTGTTTGCATCTCCGTATTAGTGTTATCTTTGAGTATCGGAATTTTGATTTCGTTCTATAAAAATGCAAAGATACTTGGTTTTACGGCAGGTTTGTTCTTTACCCTGTTCAGCATCGTATATATTGTTGGGACAATTGTCGCACTCATCGGTTTAGTGGTAGTACTCTTCCAGATCATTCTTCAAATACTTATGATCATTGGGTGTATTCTCGCTGTTTTGTTTGTTGGTAGTCATGCGACAAGCGGTGGCGGTACAAGCCAAAAGTCTTCAACGGGGAATTGGCGATATAACATCAAGCAAAATGAGGATGGTACTTGGAGAAATGCCGAAGGTGGTCACTATGAAACAAAGTCTGAAGCTGAATCATCTGCCCGTAAGAATTACTAAACTTGTTTGTATCGGTAAAGAATTAGGAAATTATTGCTTCTATATAACAAACGCTTGTTTCAGGGGAGAAAACTCTATTGATTGATAATTTGTCTCACGCAGACTGCGCAGACTTTCGCAGAAGCGCACACACTTTGTTTGTGCTTGCCATCCGGATGGTAACGCAAGCGTAGTGTGGCCTCTGCGTAATTTTCTACATAAGACTATTCCTATCCGCATGGTCTCTGCGAATTGCTTTCCCCTTACAAGTTCGGACAGCGACCTTTGGTTCTGCGGAGCGTGAGAAACATAAAACTATTTTCTATACACCAAAAACATCATCCTGCTGTTATATCCTATTTTTGTTTGCCTTAGGCAATGGGAACTGTCCAGTGAAATTTAAGCAATAATATAGGTGGTTGACCTATATTGTGGTGTCGCTTTTTTCAAAAATGACAAAAGGGTGAATCGCCTCTTTGCGCGGTTGTATCTTTGCACCGCAATGAGAATATTCTCATGCTACGCTTTTTGACATGTTGTACAAAATGAATAACGCTTTAATTTTCAAAAATTCTATAGTTCGTAACGTCTCTATACAATTCTTTTCCTTACCTTTGCAGTAACTCAGTCAGCCTAAGGGCTTTCGGGGTGAGTCACAAATAGTGGCGAAAGGACGTTACGAAACGTTATCTTTGGGTCTTCAAACTTCGCAAACTTGATTTCTCCCATAAAGATTACGGCAACTCGGAACGTCCACGTTGGGTGTATTGTATCCCTTTGTTGGCATGATTTTATCGTGTCGGCATTAGTGTGTATATAATATATCATGGCGTGGGCTGGCTGCGTTGCTTATTCTTGGGAGAAAGGCAATGCGAAGGCCTGAAGACTGGGATAAGCGGTAAGTACAGATTCCCACGTCTTTTTTTGTATTATAACTTAAGCAGCATCGGGGAATGATTTATATGCTCACCAATACTAGCAGGCATGATTAATATTGGCGAAAGAATTAAGAAAGAGCTTCTTCTTCAAGAACGAAGTGTGACCTGGTTCGCAAAAAAATTAGGTTGCACCCGAATGAGTGTATATCGTATTTTTGAAAAGCAAAGCATTGACACTCAGCAACTCATTCAAATTTCAAAAATTTTAGAACGCGACTTTTTTAATGAAATTTCAGAAGAACTAAACATTGCCTGCAACAACTCAGAGACAGAGTTGTAACATCTGCTATACACTATAGAAAAGAATAAAGGTTGTTAAATATATAATTTTGCAAACAAGTGTTAAACATACTCCTTATGTGAGACACATACATTATTATCACTTATTTACAAACTTAATTTAATGGTTATGAAAAAGTCATTACTTACACTTGCACTGAGTGTAGCTTCATTTTTAACACTTTCCGCACAGCAAACAGCTAACCAAACCTCTCAAGAGGTAAAATGTGCCAATGGTTACAGCAAGGCTTTTGACGTTAGTGCTGATTGGGACAAATCAAATGAAATTCTTGAACTTGGAGCTGGTATAAATCTGTGGCAATACGGATATGCAGAATTGGATGCAAGTTATTGTTTTGGTGACTTTAAAAATACAACAGGGAAGGTTGGTTTAGGTTTACAAAAGAGAATTGTTAATGGTCCACTATTGCTTCAGGCCAAGGTGTTTCCTTATGTAGGTGTTGTAGATAATGAATTTGACACAGAATGCATATATGGTGCTAACGCAAAATTTGAAGCAGGTATTAGTTTACTCAAAATAAATGATAAGAGTATATATTTCACTGTTGGTTACAAGCTTGATGCCATTGAATTTGACACTAAAAGAATGTTTGATAACGGCGATTGGTGCTTTGGCTTGACCTTTGTTTGGTAATCAAATCAGATTTGAATTATGAAAAATACTATAATTACACTCACACTCATATTCACTACATTCTTTAATCTTCCTGCACAAGAAATCATAGAATTTAAAATAGATGGAAAAGGATATGTAGACAGTTGGAAAGAGTGCATTCAATCAGGAGTCAATTACATTCAATCAGGGTCGATTGATAATAAAGCAGTTGATCTTCACTTAAATTGGGATAAGTATACAGACGCTTTAGAATTAAGTTTTGGTATTGATTTTGATTCCAATGGCTACGCTATATTTGATTTAGGACATTGTTTTGGTTCCAGATTAAATTCTTATAAATTGGGTTTAGGTCTACAAGAGCGATATGTCAATGGTTCTGTATTATTTCAAGCGAAGTGCTTTCCTTACTTAGGTGTTTATGGCTTAAAAATGGGAAGTGGTCATGGTCCCAAAGTAAAACATGGACTTTGCACACAAATTGAAGGAGGTATAAAAATGTTGAAAATAAACGATGCTATGAGTGTATTTTTGACATTGGGTTACGAATTTGATGCTCCTAAATTCAAAGTAAACAAAATGTTTAAAGACGAAAATGGTAAATGGACTTGTGGCTTGACCTTTATTATGTAATCAAAAGTACATAACTACATCAAATATTTATAGGTCATACTGAAGTGTTGTTCAAAAGGAAACTCCGCCCTGCAGGTTATATGCTTGCAGGGCGGAGTATTTGTTTCTGCTCTAATGAAAGATTAGAGGTTGGGGTTGATAGAACTCCATTCAGAGATTGCGGGAACGATGCCGAGGGTTACGATTTTGAGTACATAGATGTATACTTTATAGTAATTTGATGCAGAAATAATATTATAATTTGCCAAATCTGCCGAAAAATATGAGATTTGGCTAATTATAACCCTATTTGTGGATTAATTATTACCAAGTTTTACAGATAGAACTGCACTATAGTACATATCTACTTCCATAAAACGGGCATTTTTCGGATTTCTACTTCCATAAAACTGTTAAAATTTCAAAATCTATTTCCATATCACGGAAGTCTAAGAGGTTCTAACGCTATAGTTAGGAGTACAAAAGTTGAGTATAGAACATAAAAAACTCCGCCCTGCAAGTGTCTATTGCTTGCAGGGCGGAATGATTATCGTAAGATTCTTTTAACTATTAAGAAATTGCTGCGGAGACACGTGCTGAATGCCATTTTCCTCTGTATAAATAATGAGGGATTCACCACGAAGAGATTTCTCTTTTAACATACGCTGTTCTGCTAATTTAAGTCCAGCGTCAAGTTTGTCCATAAATTCTTTTATTTCCCTATCTGACATAAGATTTAATTTTATTAAAAATGTATTCAGAGTAAATGTAGCTTGGAGTAGTTCTTCCCCCTTTTGCTACAAAAACTCTGGGTGATTTACTATTATCGTATATCATCCAAGTATCTACTTGATTCATGAAAATCTTGAAGAGATTGCAAATACCAGATCTATATCTACGGTGTATCACATCGGTCGGAATATTATGTCCACCTTTTCTGACTCGTTCAGCAACGCGATATTCTGCAAGTTCGGGAGTTTCAAGCCAAAAGAAAATTAAGTGAACGTTATATCCTTTTTCCTGTGCTCTACGTACAAGATGAATATATGATTTAGTTGCTAGTGTAGTTTCAATAGAGAAAGTTTCGTTACGCTCCAATAAGTCATCTATACGTTGCAACATTAGGCGCCCTGCTTCTATCGCTACACTCTCAGGATTAAAAGGAGATAACCCTTTAGCAATTTCATCAGCATTAACAAATTCCTTGCATTGTAGAATTTCAGGTAGAACAGTAAATGAAGCAGTTGTTTTACCCGCTCCATTACAACCACTGATTATATACAAATTCTTACTCATCGTTGCAAAGGTACGATAATTTATACTGAGAGCAATAATATTTACCAATTTTTCAACAGTTGTACCAACAAACAACTCCGCCCTACAAGTGTCTTTGCTTGCAGGGCGGAGTATTTGTTTCTGCTCTAACTATAGATTAGAGGTTGGGGTTGATAGAACTCCATTCAGAGATTGCGGGAACGATGCCGAGTGTTACGAGTTCGTCACGCATCTTGCAGAGGTGTTCGTAAGAAGCATCGAGCTTAGCGATTTCGTCAGCAGTACCAACGGGCATCTTGTATGAGCAACCGTTCTTGTCGAGAACTGTGTCCATAGCCATCATGATGTGGTTGTACTTTTCGTTGCTTACATAAGTACCAGCGGGGAAACGGAAGGGTTCGCCACCCATTACTGAACGAATCATTTCTACAGAAAGGTAAGAGGGGCTCTGCAATGATGAACGACCGCGGAGCTTGGTGATTGCAGCACCACCCTGAGTTACGTCCTTCTTCATTTGTTCCCATTCTTCAGCGGGGAATTCTGCTGTACCGATAAGGTCGTTAAGGGGCTTGCCTGCAACCTTTACTGCGCTACCGAATACTGCCATCTGTTCGCCGTGACCACCGTAAGTTGCGCAACCAGTGATTTCGCTCTGCATTACGCCGAACTTCTTAGCGAGTGCGCTCTGAAGACGAGTCGTGTCGAGACCTGCGAGAGTTGTAACCTGACCAGGCTTCAAACCTGAGTAGAGAAGTGTTACGAGACCAGTGAGGTCAGCGGGGTTGAAGATGATAACAACGTGCTTCACATCGGGGCAGTAAGCCTTAATGTTCTTACCGAGTTCTTCAGCAATCTTGCAGTTACCAGCGAGAAGGTCTTCGCGAGTCATACCTTCCTTACGGGGAGCACCACCTGAAGAGATGATGTACTTAGCACCTGTGAATGCTTCCTTTACATCAGTAGTAGCAGTGATGTTTACATTGTCAAAACCGCTCTGACGCATTTCTTCAGCTACGCCTTCGGGTGAGAACACGTCGAAGAGGCAGATGTTAGAAGTGAGGCCCATCATGAGGGCTGACTGAACCATGTTGGAGCCGATCATACCAGCTGCACCAACGATTACGAGCTTTTCGTCTGTTAAGAATGCCATGTTATTATAAATAAATTGAGAAATGTGTTACTATTTTGAGGGTTGCCAAAGGGCAAGACTTCTCCTCGGTACAAAGTTACGCTTTTCTTGCTGATTATAGGGGAGGAAATCGCAAAAAGATGTGGAATATTTTTGCGAGGGGCTTTAGGACTGAAAATTATTCGGCACTTAATTGAAAATATAAGTGAGATATTTCAAATTATTCGGCACATAATTTCCAGCAGGTCCTATACCTGTTTTTCAGTGTCAAAAGTATTATGCCTGCGAAGCTGCTCTGTCGCGATCAATCAACTGCAAGAGTTTTTCTACCGCCTCTTCGGAGGGAATATTCTTCTCTACACACTGCTTACCGCGGTAAAGGCTGACCTTACCTCGGGCTGCGCCCACATAACCATAGTCGGCGTCAGCCATCTCTCCGGGACCGTTGACAATACATCCCATGATGGCGATTTTGAGTCCCTTGAGGTGAGCTGTTGCTGCCTTAATGCGGGCAATGGTAGCCTGAAGGTCGTAAAGCGTACGGCCACAACCAGGACAGGAAATGTATTCCGTCTTCGTAGTGCGCTGACGCGTCGCCTGAAGTATGCCAAAGGCAGTATCATCTTGGCGTTGGAGGGGAATATTTGGGCGTCCCTGGGGCGGATTATTGAAGAGGCAGATGCCGTCAATAAGATTATCGAAAAGGAGTGCGCCACAATCGGCTGCCGCACGGATTTGGAAGTCCTCCATTTGAGGTGCCGTGAGGGCGTAGTGCTGGAAAGCAATGACGGGGTGGTTAAGTCCCTCGCTCCAGAGTTCATGAATGAGCGCACGCTGTTCGCCAAGGCGGTTGGCATGATTACTTTGTGCCACGATAACTACTTCAGGGTGCTGACGCAGGAAGGCTTTTACCTCGGCATTACATCCTGTGTAAGTTAAGAAAAGGAACTTCAAGTCTGCACGGCATCCGCCCACAAAGGGAAGTGATGTAGGCGTGAATGCAGGATACGTACCTTCTTCGCCCTTCCATACGGGGAGGTCAAGGATATAGCCTACTCCATCCATGCGCTTCTTGGGGAGCGCTCCGCCGCAATATACGTAGTCGGGAATGACGGTTCCGTAGTCCTCTTCTCCACCCAAGCGGCAGGAAATCACTACGGGGAGGTTCGTACCACCGATATTTTTAACGGGCATCGTTGCGCGTCGCTCGGGATGGAGCCAGTCGAAGGCGCCACAGGCACGTGCCGTGATGGGTTGGTGATTGTTGCGCTGCTCAATGACATAAGAAGCCAACTTGTAGGCAACGGGGATTTCGCATTCGGGAGCCTCGCTCAACGATACGCGGAGTGTGTCGCCAATACCGTCAGCAAGGAGCGCACCGATGCCTGCTGCACTCTTGATTCTGCCGTCTTCGCCCTCGCCCGCCTCTGTCACGCCGAGGTGAAGGGGGAAAGTCATCTTCTCCTTACTCATGACGGCGCAAAGCAAGCGCATGCTGCGCACCATGACAACCGTATTGCTGGCCTTGATAGAGATAACGACGTCCTTGAAATTCTGCTTCACGCAAATGCGCAAGAACTCCATGCAACTCTCCACGATGCCCTCGGGCGTATCGCCGTAACGGCACATGATACGGTCGGAAAGCGACCCATGGTTTACGCCTATGCGAAGCGCCGTTCCGTGTTCGCGGCAAATATCAAGCAAACGCGTGAAGCGCTCCTCGAGGCGCTGGAGTTCGGCAGCATATTCCTCGTCCGTATATTCCAACGACTTGAACGTACGTGCGGGATCTACGTAATTACCAGGGTTGATGCGCACCTTCTCTACCACCGTTGCGGCAACATCAGCCACATTGGGGTTGAAGTGTACGTCAGCCACGAGCGGATTCGTGAGTCCCGCCTCGTTGAGTGCCTTGCGGATGGGTTCGAGTGCGCGTGCCTCAATCGTACCTTGGGTAGTGAGACGCACATAATCGCCTCCCGCCTCAATGATTGCGCGACACTGCGCAACACTGCCCTCCGTGTCGGTCGTGGCAGTTGTGGTCATACTCTGAATACGGATGGGGTGGCCACCGCCAAGGGGACGGTTGCCAATCATTACTTCATGAGACTTGCGCGGTGTATAGTTGAAGAGTTCTGAACCGCAATGGAAGTAGCGCATAGTGAGTAAGAATAAACAATATAGCGTTGAAGCACACGGTCATTGCCTGTGCTTCAACGCTATATTTGTGTAAAAACTAATTTGTCTTGAAAGCGTATTTCACCTCGGAGAGTTCCTCGTTTGCCTTTACGATTTTAGACTTGAGGCCTTCCTTATACGCTGCGAGTTTTTCGGCAAGAGCAGCGTCGGAGAGTGAAATCATTTGGGCAGCAAGAATACCAGCGTTGAGCGCACCGTTTACGCCCACCGTAGCCACGGGAATTCCGGGAGGCATCTGTACGATAGAGAGCAGTGCGTCCAATCCGTCGAGCATGCCCTTAATAGGAACACCGATTACGGGTACGTTAGTGCTTGCTGCTACTACACCAGGGAGCGCAGCCGCCATTCCCGCACCAGCAATGATGACCTTAATGCCACGCGCTTGTGCAGACTTTGCGAAGTCTTCCACTTCCTGGGGAGTGCGGTGTGCAGAAAGGGCGTTCATTTCAAAGGGAATTTCCATGTCGTTAAGGAACTTCGCTGCTTTTTCCATAACGGGCAGGTCACTTGTGCTGCCCATGATAATGCTTACGAGAGGAGTCATAAGTGGGGAGGTTTTGAGGTTATAAGGTTTTGAGGTTATAAGGGGTTAGGTTTTGAGGGTGAAAGGTTATAAGGGGGAGAGGTTTTGAGGTTTGGGGAGGGACATACGTTTATCTCGGCAACCGCTTGTCTACTCGTACCTCGTAAACTCGTCCACTCAACTAAGTAAACCTAAAAGCGTAGCGACCTCATAACCTTACAACCTTCTAAATCAACATAGCAAAATGCTTAATGCGCCACAAATGACGCCGATGAGTACACCCCAACCGATGCCTGCCAGCGTATGTACGCGGAGGATATAGCGGGCGGTGCAGACAACACCCGTGTAGAGGATGGCGATGCAAATCCAGAACAAGGGATTGAAATCAAAATAGATTCCTAATACCATCAGCGCCCCAACGGCACTCCCAGCGCTTGCAGCATGGGTGCTTACCTTGAGAAAAGGATTCAGCAGGAAGCAGATAAGTTGGATGGCAAGAGCTCCTACAATCAGTCCCATCGTGAATCGCGGCATAAAGAGCAGCGTCATGATTTGGAGCAGGATATAGTAGGAAAATATGGAGATGATATAAGGCACATAGCGGCGTTCGCGCTTCCCTAAGTGGCGGTGCCCCCAACCATTGAGTTTTGCATATACAAAAATCAGTGTGCGGGGCAACAGAGCGGTAAAGAAATATACCAGCACCACGACTATCCCTTTGTATTCCCAGGGTAAGAGGCGCAAGTAACTGAAGGTAAAAATCAGGAGAAATGCCAGTACTGGGAGGTAGAAGGGGGAGGTGAGTTGCGATATGAACTTTGCTGTGCTGAGTAAGAGTCTGTTATTCACAGCGAGTGGAGTAAGAGTTTTTATTGTTGCAACGAAGATAACAAGCGAGAGACCTAACTCACCCTTGCTTTCTCAATCGTTTCTCGGGGATACCGAGTTTTTCACGATACTTCGTTACTGTGCGGCGTGCAATGGGAAATCCGAGGGCTGTGACAGCCTCTGCGATTTGTTCGTCGGAGAGCGGTTTGCGCTTGTCCTCGGCAGCAATAACTTCTTCCAGTTTGAGGCGTGTCATGTGTGCCGACTGTTCTTCTCCAGTTTGAGATATGAATGATGAAGAGAAGAATTCCTTGAGTTGATAGGTGCCGTAAGGTGTTTGCAAGTATTTACTGCGCACCACGCGTGAGACGGTAGAGACATGAATACCCAAGGCATCAGAAATATCACTGAGTTTCATGGGCACTATGCGCGTTTCGTCGTCGTCATTGAGGAAGAAATCGCGTTGCTTCTGCACGAGAATCTTTGCCACACCGCGCAGCGCCAGACTACGCATCTTCAGCGTATTGATAAAGTTGTCTGCTGCGGTGATTTTGTCTTGTACAAGGGTGAGTTCGTCCAACTGCGCCTTACTGAGATGGTCTTTCTTTGGAGCTAATTCGCGCACCATCTCCAGGTAAGAAGGACTCACACAGAGTTCTGGGATATTGCCGTTGTTTAACTCCACCACAATTTCACCATTGTCGGTAACACGCACGAAGATATCGGGGATAATCGTTGGCGCCCCCATCGTAATGGTATCGTTGAGGTCTGCCCCAGGCTTTAGGTTGAGGTGCGTCAGCACATGGAGCACCTGCTCAAACGCCTCCTCCGATAATCGCAAACGGCGTTGCAACATATCCCACTTTTTATGGATAAACAGGTCATAATGGTGCTCAATCGCCTTTAGCGCAGCCACCTTTAAGTCCTTATCCATGTGCTTCATGCGCAACTGGATGGTCAGACACTCCTGCTCATTGCGCGCACCCACACCATGGGGTTCAAGGGTTTGCAAAAGTTCCAGCAGGTGTTCCAAAAGTGCAACACTTACGTCCTGCTGATGGTACGCATAGAGTTCGTCGGAGATGGTTTGCAGTTCTTTCAACAGATAACCGTTGTTGTCCAGCGAACCAATAAGGTAGCGCATCACCTCCAATTCTTCTTCGTTGAGGTCAAAACTAATAAGTTGGTCCTCGAGCGAATCATAGAACGTAGGTGCTTGCACAATCTGTGCATCGTGCGCTCCGACTTCTCCGTAAACACCTTCCGAAATGCGGTTATCGGAAATGTCCAGTCCATCATCGTCGTTAGGCAAGTCGGTGCGCCCTTCGTCGTAGTCGGCATCGCGCCCAATATCTTCGCTTTCAGAAGCGTCACCCTCATCGTCAACCGTTTCTTCTCTTTCGTAGGGTTCATCCCATTCCTGACGTTCCTCAAGGGCAGGATTTTCATCCAATTCTTTCCGCACTTGCTCTTCCAAATCCACCAAACTCTTCTCAGCAAGCAGCGCCATAGCCACTTGCAACCCATGCTCGAGTTTCTGCACCTGCTCTTGGCGGTGTATCGAGGTTTGCTTGGTTCTTTGTTTTTGGGAAATGGGCATGAAAGAAAGGAGGAATCTTAAAAGGAGGAAGGAGAGAGGATGCTACAATCCTGCTCTCCTGTTATATTTTACACTACGGGACAACCGTTCTTCGTTTCGCGGTCAAGCGTAATCACGCCGAGCGAACCGTCGAAGTTTTCAGCAGAAAGAATCATGCCTTGGCTTTCAATACCGCGGATTTTGCGGGGCGGGAAGTTGGCGATGAAACAGATTTGCTTACCTACGAGTTCTTCGGGCGCATAGTGCTGAGCAATGCCCGAAAGAATGGTGCGGTTTTCGAGGCCATCAGCAATAAGGAACTTCAACAACTTATCTGCCTTGGGCACACGCTCACATTCGAGCACCGTACCTACACGGATGTCCAACTTTTCCCAATCTTCGAAACTTACATTGGGTTTAATGGGTTGTGCCTTAAAGTTCTTCGCTTCCTCAAGTTGCTTGATGCGCTCATTTTCTTCCTTAATTTTTTCGAGGCGAAGCATCTGCGCGTCGATAGCATCATCTTCAATCTTCTCGAAGAGCAATGCGGGTTCGTCCAACTGGTGACCTGCAACAAGGAGGTCCGTATTTCCGAGGCGACTCCAGTCAGCATTTTCCATCTTGAGCATACCGCGGAGCTTTGCAGAACTGAAGGGGAGGAAAGGTTCAAACGCAATGGCGAGATTCGCTACAAGTTGGAGCGAAAGGTGCATGATGGTCTTCACGCGTTCTGGGTCCGTCTTCACCACCTTCCAAGGTTCGCTATCAGCAAGATACTTATTACCGATACGTGCCAAGTTCATCGCTTCCTTCTGTGCATCGCGGAAGCGGAAGGTGTCAAGAAGGCGTTCCACTTCGGCCTTCACATTGGTGAATTCCTCAATCGTAGCCTTGTCCGTCTCTGTAAGTTCGCCACAAGCGGGAACTACACCGTCGTAATACTTCTTGGTGAGTTGGAGGGCACGGTTTACGAAGTTGCCATAAACGGCTACGAGTTCGTTGTTGTTACGTGCCTGGAAGTCTTTCCACGTAAAGTTATTATCCTTTGTTTCAGGTGCATTCGCCGTCAAGACATAGCGGAGCACATCCTGCTTTCCGGGGAAATCCACCAAGTATTCGTGGAGCCATACTGCCCAGTTGCGCGACGTAGAAATCTTATCGTCTTCGAGGTTCAAGAATTCGTTAGAGGGCACATTCTCGGGGAGGATGTAAGAACCCTCTGCCTTGAGCATGGTGGGGAATACGATGCAGTGGAAAACGATATTGTCCTTACCGATAAAGTGAAGGAGGCGCGTATCTTCCTGCTTCCACCACTTTTCCCAGTCGTTGGGGAGCAACTCTTTCGTATTCGAGATATAACCAATGGGAGCGTCAAACCACACATAGAGCACCTTGCCCTCTGCTCCCTCAACGGGAACGGGGATACCCCAATTCAAGTCACGCGTTACGGCACGGGGGCGAAGGCCCAAGTCTAACCAACTCTTACATTGGCCATATACGTTGGGGCGCCACTCTTTGTGGTCTTCCAAAATCCACTTTTCGAGCCACTCCTGGTAATCGTTGAGCGGGAGGTACCAATGGCTGGTGGGGCGCTTCACAAGTGCGTTGCCCGTAGCGGCATTGTAGGGGTTGATCAACTCTTCGGGTGAAAGCGTAGAACCACACTTTTCACACTGGTCGCCATACGCATCAGCGGCATGGCAACGGGGGCACTCACCCTTGATATTGCGGTCGGTCAAGAATTCCTTCGCTTCTTCATCATAGAATTGTTCCGACTCGAGTTCTACAAACTTACCTGTGTCGTAGAGCTTGCGGAAGAAGTCAGAGGCGTGCTTCTTGTGGGTGTCGGAAGTTGTGCGAGAATACACGTCGAAGGAGATACCGAAATCGGCAAACGAGTCCTTGATCAAGTTATGGTAGCGGTCAACCACCTCTTGCACGGTAATACCTTCCTTCTTCGCACGGATGGTTACGGGAACCCCGTGTTCGTCAGAACCACCGATGAAAAGCACTTCCTCGCCCTTCAAGCGGAGGTAGCGCACGTAGATGTCGGCAGGCACATACACACCTGCGAGGTGACCAATATGAATACCTCCGTTGGCATAAGGCAAGGCGGAAGTAACAAGCGTTCTCTTAAAATCTTTCATATCGTGATATTTATTATTTACATTTCCCTGCAAAGTTACATCTTTCGTGCCAATCATAGATTGCCAACAGGGAAATTCTTTGTTTTTAGAGTGGTAAAGGCGAAAGTTTTTTGGGGAGTAACACAGGTGATAGCCCCAAAAAGGATTATTGCTCGTTTGTTTTATTTGAAGCCACTAATGAACACGAATGGACACTAATATCCATCCGGACTTAAATGTCCCGCAGGCATTAGTGCCCATTCGTGTTCATTAGTGGCTAAAATAGTTGTGGCGCAAAATAGTTGAGGTAAGGCTTATTTATTTCATATCCGACTGTTATGGGGCATCTTACGGGGGCAATGCAATGCGTCACCCCCTTAATAAATCCCCTCTACATTCCCCCAAAAACTAAGTGCCGAACTTTTTGAATTAAGTGCCGATGATTTTTAAATAAGTGCCGAATGTTTTTGGGAATGTCCCACCCTCGTAAAAGTTCAACTCCTCGCGCGCATATTTTATACCTTTAGTGTTTGCCTCCTCCCCAAATTTTCCTACTTTTGCAACGTAAAATCTTAAAAAGTGTTATACAATGACTCAGAGAAAAGTACGTGTGCGTTTCGCACCCTCGCCTACGGGCCCTCTTCACATTGGTGGTGTGCGCACAGCGCTCTATAATTACCTCTTTGCGAAGCAGCATGGAGGTGAATTCGTGTTCCGTATCGAAGATACTGACTCTAACCGCTTCGTTCCCGGCGCGGAAGAATATATCATCGAAGCCTTCGAATGGCTCGGTCTCAAGTTTGACGAAGGCGTAAGCTATGGCGGTAACTACGGCCCCTATCGCCAGTCAGAGCGTCGCGACATTTACAAAAAGTATGTCGATGAACTCTTGGCAAACGGCAAGGCGTACATCGCTTTTGACACTCCCGAAGAACTCAATGCGAAGCGCGAGGAAGTAGAAAACTTCCAGTACGATGCCAAGACCCGCCTCTGCATGCGCAACTCTCTTACGCTCTCTGCGGAAGAAGTGGAAGCGCTCATTGCGAAAGGTGAACAGTATGTCGTGCGCTTCAAAATCGAACCTGGAGAAGATGTAGTTGTAAACGACCTTATTCGCGGTCGCGTTGTGATCAACTCTTCTATCCTCGACGATAAGGTGCTTTACAAAAGTGCCGACCAACTTCCCACGTACCACCTTGCCAACATCGTTGACGACCACTTGATGCTCATTTCTCACGTCATCCGTGGCGAAGAATGGCTCCCCTCGGCGCCCCTTCACGTGTTGCTCTACAAGGCCTTTGGTTGGGAAGACACGATGCCTGAATTTGCACACCTTCCTTTGTTGCTCAAGCCCGACGGAAAGGGAAAATTGTCGAAGCGCGACGGCGACCGCCTCGGTTTCCCCGTATTCCCCTTGGAATGGCATGCAGCTACGGGTGAAGTAAGTTCGGGGTATCGCGAAAGTGGTTACTTGCCCGAAGCGGTAATTAACTTCCTCGCCCTCCTCGGTTGGAACCCCGGCGACGACCAAGAAATCCTTTCGCTCGAAGATATGGTGCGCCTCTTCGACCTCGCCAAGTGCTCAAAGAGCGGTGCGAAGTTCGACTACGTAAAGGGTCAATGGTTCAACCGCGAATACTTGCAGAAGGCGGACGACCTCACCCTCGCGCCCACACTTGACGCTATCCTCCGCGAGAACGGCATTGAAGCGCCCATCGAACGCGTAGCGCAGGTGGTAGGTATGATGAAGATGAAGAAGATTAACTTCATCAAGGAACTCTGGCCCCTTTGCGACTTCTTCTTTGTGGCTCCCACAAAGTTTGACCTCGAAGATAAGTTTGTACGCAAGAACTGGAAGGAAGGTGCTAAGGCAGAAATGCAACAGCTCCGCGCTATCCTCGCCGACCTTGAGGATTTCACCATCGAACCTATGCGTCAGGCGGTAGATAAATGGGTAGAAGAAACAGGGGCTAAGCCTTGGAACGCATGGCGCGTTGTACTCGTGGGCGAAGGTAAGGGTCCTGACATGCACGAACTCTCAGAATTCCTCGGCAAGGAAGAAACGCTCCGCCGCTTTGACTTTGCGTTGGAACAACTTCCTTAAGAAGGTCCCTAAAGACCCTAAAGTCTCTAAAGACCTTAAAGACCCTCATCCCTCAAAACCTGTACTTGTAATAATGTACACGCTTATAATCTTCTTCTACTCGCTTGGAGCCCACATTGCGGCGCTCTTTAGCAAGAAGGTGCGCCTTATGATTAAGGGGCAGCATGAGACATTTGACAAACTGCGCCGCGAGATTGACCCCACGCAACAATATGTGTGGGTTCATGCAGCTTCGCTCGGCGAATTTGAACAAGGGCGCCCCCTTATCGAACGTATCCGCGCGTCACACCCTCACCTGAAGATTTTGCTCACGTTCTTCTCGCCCTCGGGGTATGAAGTGCGCAAGAATTACGAAGGTGCCGACGTGATTTGCTACCTTCCTTTTGACACTCCCCTGAATGCGCGCCACTTCGTGCGCCTGGCGAATGTCAAGATGGCGTTCTTCGTGAAGTATGAGTTCTGGCCCAATTACATTGGTGCACTCTACCGCAACGACATCCCCGTTTACAGTGTGTCAAGCATCTTCCGTCCCGACCAAATCTTCTTCCGTTGGTACGGCAAGAGTTACGCAAAGTGCTTGCACAAGATTAGCCACTTCTTTGTGCAGAACGACGCCTCCATTGACTTGCTCAAGCAGCTCGGCATCACTGCCGTAACAAAGACGGGCGACACGCGTTTCGACCGCGTCCTGGACATTATGAACCAAGCCAAGGAATTGCCCATCGTTGAGGCGTTTGCCAAGGGCAAGAAGGTGCTGATTGCGGGTTCTTCCTGGGCACCTGATGAAGACCTCTTCATCCCTTACTTCAACAAGCGTAAGGACCTCAAACTCGTCATTGCGCCCCACGTTGTAAACGAAGGTCACCTCTCGGAAATCGAACGTAAGTTGGAGCGTCCCGCTTTGCGTTATTCAAAGGCAACACCCGAGGAAGCGGCAAAGGCAGATTGCCTCATCATCGACTGCTACGGCCTGCTCTCCAGCATTTACCGTTACGCCACGGTGGCGTATGTCGGCGGTGGGTTCGGTGTTGGCATCCACAATGTGCCTGAAGCGGCAGTGTACGGTTGTCCCGTGCTCTTCGGTCCCAACAACAAGAAGTTTAAGGAGGCGCAAGACCTCATCGCCTGCCGCGGTTCGTATGAGATACACAATGAGGCGGACTTCACAGAGGTACTTACCAAGCTCCTTACCTATGATGAACTTCTCCGTAGTTCAGGTAATGCAGCGGCACGCTATATCCGTACCAACGCTGGTGCGCGCGATGCTATCTATAAAGCGATTTCAGACTTGCTGAAGTAATTCAGTACGTACAATAACAGAGGGAACATAACTCAAGCGGCACTGTGTCGTCGGGTTATGTACCCTTTTTTTATGTCTATCCTTTAGGCTCAAAACAAATCGGCACTTAAATGAAATTAACTCGGAGTTTGTTGAAAAAGGTCGGCGTTTTGTTTTTAGTACATCCAATGTTATTTTTCTGAAGTCTGTATAATAAATGAGGAGGTGGCACCTATGATGTGCTACCTCCTCATTGGTTGTGTGACGCGTGGACATTGTTGCCACGAATTATTCCTTATTATTAGTGTCCATCCAAATGGTGACGGGACCGTCGTTGATAAGGGCAACTTTCATGTCGGCACCAAATTCGCCTGTGCCAACTTCCTTACCGATGAGGGACGAGAGGGTAGTGCAGAAGTATTCGTAAAGCGGTATGGCGATGTCGGGACGGGCGGCACGGATGTAACTTGGGCGGTTGCCCTTCTTGGTGCTCGCCATGAGGGTGAACTGACTCACGACAAGGGCTTCGCCGTCAACATCCACAATGCTCTTGTTCATCACTCCGGCTTCGTCGTCAAAGATGCGGAGGGCGGCAACTTTTTTACAGAGCCAGTCGGCATCTTCCTGCGTGTCGGTGGGTTCTATTCCAAGCAAAATTAACAGGCCGTGGGAGATGTTGCTCTTTATAACTGAATTTATCGTTACTGAAGCTTGGCTTACGCGTTGTATTAGTATTCTCATAATGAATGATATGCAGGTTTATTATAGCGAAAAAGTGATACAAATCCGTTTCCTCCTTTAGCAGAAAATTGCACGCGGTTGGGGAATCTGTGCAATTTAATGAGTGGTGGTAGGGTCGGTTGGAGGTTCATGGAAGGCGTTGAAGATTTTTGCACCATTCTTCTCTCCGAGCAGTTCCTGTATCTGTTCAAGTGAAGCCTCCTTGATGCGCTTCACAGAACCGAATTGCTTAAGCAATGTCTGTTTGGTTTTAGGACCAATGCCGGCGATGCTGTCCAGCGCTGGGGCTACTTGTCGCTTGGAGCGCTTCTCACGGTGGAAGGTAATGGCAAAGCGGTGCACTTCTTCTTGCATGGCAGAAAGCGTGCGGAAGAGTTGCGATGTGGGGTCCAATCCAATGTGCGCTGGAGGGAATCCATAGAGCAGTTCGCGCGTCCTGTGGTGCTCGTTTTTGGCGAGTCCAGCGATGGGGATGGAGAGGTTTAATTCGTCTTCTACCACTTGGCGAATGACCTCCATCTGTCCCACACCACCATCGGCTATGATGAGGTCGGGTAGGGGGGCGTCTTCTTCTTTCAGGCGGGTGTAGCGACGGCGTACGACTTCCTTCATCGAAGCATAGTCGTCAGGTCCGCAAACGGTCTTAATAATATAACGGCGGTACTCCTTCTTGGCGGGTTTGAGCTTCTCAAATACCACGCAAGCGGCTACGGCGTCCGTGCCCTGGAGGTTGGAATTGTCGAAAAGTTCAATACGCATCGGCAGTTCGGGAAGTCCTAATTGTTCCTGTATTTCTTTCATCAGGCGTACCTGTTTCTGCTCAGGATTGAGCTTCTCTGCTTGCTTCAGGCGGTCGAACTTGTACTGCTTCACGTTGAGGCGTGAGAACTCTAAGAGCTTCTTTTTATCGCCCTTCTGAGGAATGGTTTGAGTGGCGTAATCTTCGGGAAGGTCTACCGTGAAAGGCACGATAATCTCCCGTGAACGACTCTCATACTTGGTGCGCATTTCTACAATACCTAAAGCCAGAAGCTCTTCATCCGTTTCGTCCAAACGCTTGGCGTATTCAAAGGTGAAGGCTTGCGTAATGGCGCCGTTTACAACGTGCAGGTAATTGATGTAAGCCTCCTTCTCGTCCGACTCAATGGCGAAGACGTCGATGTTATGAAGCGTGTTGCTCACCACTTCGCTCTTGGCGCGGTAACCATCAATGAGGTCGTATTGCTCCTTAATCACCTGAGCTTCTTCAAAGCGGAGTTCTTCAGCAAGCGAAAGCATCTTGGCACGCAACTGGCGTTGCAATTCCGCCGTATTTCCCTTCAAAATTTCCTTACATGCCTCTATATTTTCACGGTATGCTTCTCTCGTTTCCTTACCTATGCAACACCCACCACAGCGCTTGATGTGGTATTCCAAACACACCTTGTAGCGCCCACTATCAATCCCCTCCTGGGTTATCGGTTGGCGACACGTGCGCGGACGGTAGAGTTGGCGGCACAGGTCGAGTAGGGCGTGCATCGTGGGTACGTGAGAGTAGGGACCAAAGTACTGGCAGTGGGGCAAATTTCGGTTGCGCGTCGAAAAGATTCTCGGAAATTCCTCCTTTGTTACGGCTATCGAGGGGTAGGTTTTATCGTCCTTGAGCAGGACGTTGTAGCGCGGTTTATACTTCTTGATAAGGTTGTTTTCAAGCAGCAAAGATTCCTCGTTGGTCTTGACAACGATGTAACGGATATCGCGAATTTTGCGTACCAACATCTGCGTCTTTAGAGAGTCGTGCTCACGGTTGAAATATGAACTCACACGGCGCTTTAGGTTCTTTGCTTTGCCAACATAAATCACCGTGCCCGACTCGTCGAGGTACTGATAGCACCCCGGCAAGTCGGGCAAGTTGCGAATAATTCCTTCTAAGTAGTCGTTCATTAGTCTTCAATCACAAGAAGGGTTTCTATATTCTTATCTGCTCCCAAGAACTTTCTGCCTTCAAGCCCTTCAATCTTGAGTTCTATGAGGCAGTTGATGTAAATCTCTTTAGGGCTGAATTTGCTTACGAGGTTGTAGGCTGCCAACATTGAACCTCCTGTTGCCAGTAGGTCGTCGTGAATCAATACCACGTCATTAGCGTCGATAGCGTCCGTGTGGATTTCTATAGTGTCCGTACCATACTCCTTGCCGTAACTTTCTTTGAGGGTGTCAGCGGGAAGTTTGCCTGGCTTGCGGCACATAACAAATCCACAACCTAAGCGAGCGGCGAGGATTGCGCCTATTACAAAACCGCGAGACTCTATACCTACTACTTTAGTGATTCCTTTATCGGCATAGAGACGTACTAATTCTTCCAACATCTCATGAAGACAATCGGGATTCTTGTAAAGTGTAGAAACATCCTTGAATTGGATGCCTGGAATGGGAAAATCGGGGACGTTGCGTAGATTATCAAGCAAAAGTTGCGTATTCATATTTCGTTGAAAACGGGATGTTTGTTTTTAATTTGTTCCACGTGGAACATTTTTGGGAGGTACGAAAAACTAATCGGCGTTTAGTTGAAATTATCTCCTAATTATTTTGGTTTAACTCGGAGTTAGTTTCTCGTAATTCGGATGTACATTCTATTATCGACCTAACAATACTAAAAGTACGGAAATATCGTTGGGTGATACGCCGGGGATGCGTCCGGCTTGGGCGAGGGTTTCGGGGTCGATGGCAGTAAGTTTTTGGCGCGCCTCTGTAGAGAGTTGGGTAATCTCGTTATAGACGAAATGACCGCGAATCTTGATATTTTCCAAGCGTTGCATTTTGTCGGCTAAGGCACGTTCGCGAGAAATATACCCGTGGTATTTAATTTCTATCTCTGCTGCTTCGATGATTTCGGCACGGTCGATTTCTTCGATGCGTTCGAGGAATTCGCCAAAGGCTTTCACTTCACCCGCTAAGTCGAGTAGGGTAATCTGTGGGCGATTTAGGAGATCGAATAACTTACATCCGCCACGCAAGGGGGCAGTGTCTTTTGATTCCAAGTAAGGATTTATGCGCTCAGCCTTGATGGAGAAATTCTTGGAGTAATCGATGATTTCGGCAATCTTTTTCTTTTTATACTCAAAGCGACGGTGGCGCTCTTCGCAGCAAAGTCCGTACTTTTGTGCGTAAGGTGTGAGACGAATATCGGCATTATCTTGGCGCAATAATATACGGTATTCTGCGCGTGAGGTAAACATGCGGTAGGGTTCGTCAACGCCTTTTGTTACCAAATCATCGATGAGTACGCCAATATACGCTTCGTCGCGGTGGAGCACAAGGGGTTCTTCGCCCTTTACTTTCAGTGCTGCGTTAATCCCAGCAATGATGCCTTGAGCGGCAGCTTCTTCGTAGCCCGTCGTGCCATTTACTTGTCCGGCGAAGAAGAGTCCTTCCATTTTCTTCGATTCCAACGAGTGTTTCAACTGTGTGGGTTGGAAAAAGTCGTATTCAATGGCGTACCCTGGACGGTAAACCACGGCATCGCGGAAGCAGGGCATCTTTCTCAGCGCCTCGATTTGTACATCCATAGGAAGGCTTGAGGAGAACCCATTCAGGTAAAGTTCGTTGGTATCTAAACCTTCGGGTTCGAGGAAGAGGGGGTGTTTGTCGCGGTCGGGGAAGGTGACAATCTTGGTTTCTACCGACGGACAGTAACGGGGACCAATACTTTGGATTTGTCCGTTGTAAAGGGGAGAATCTTCGAGTCCCGAGCGCAGAATTTCGTGCACTTCAGCGTTAGTTTCGCAGGTCCAACAGGGGAGTTGTGGCAACTGTCTGTGCGGAGATATATAACTAAAGCGATGGTAGTCGGTTTCTCCAGGTTGCTCTTCCATCTCTTCAAGATGCACCGTGCGCTTGTCGATACGTACGGGAGTTCCCGTCTTCATGCGGTCCACTTCAATGCCTAATTTCACGATGGAATCGGTCAAAAGTTTTGCCGCAGGTTCGGAGCAACGTCCGCCTTCCACCTGTTTGCGTCCGATGTGCATGAGTCCGTTGAGAAAGGTTCCCGCCGTAATCACCACCGTCGGCGCATAGAAGCGCGCCCCCCAGATGGTTTCAAGACCGCGAAGCGTACCGTTTTCCACGATGAGTTCGGCAGCTTCGTCTTGCCAAATATGAAGGTTCTCGGTGTTCTCTAAAATCTTGCGCCACTCCAAAATAAAGCGTTGGCGGTCGCATTGAGCGCGCGGACTCCACATAGCAGGACCTTTAGAGCGGTTGAGGATGCGGAATTGGATGGCTGCCGCGTCGGTTACGCGCCCAGTCATTCCCCCGAGGGCATCAATTTCGCGCACAATCTGCCCTTTCGCAATCCCCCCAATGGCGGGGTTGCAACTCATCTGGGCAATCTTGTTCATGTCCATCGTGATGAGACACGTCTTTGCCCCCATGCGTGCAGCGGCAGAGGCGGCTTCGCAACCTGCGTGGCCTGCGCCAACCACGAGAACGTCGTAGTGAAATTCTGTCATAATATTAGGAGTATCAGTCGTGGAATGTTGTCCACCTATATTTATTTTCAGCAAAATTAGTAAGGATTGTTTAATTAGAAAAACGTTCGCACTAAGTTTCAGAAGTTTTTTGCGTCAGCATTATGTTCAGGTGATTAAAACGATATCTCGATTTAGAAAAACGAAGTCCGTGATAAATGAAATTATCGCGGACTTCGTTGTAATTAACTCCTTATTTGTTTTTACGTGGAGGGATGTATATTCTGGGACTTCGCAACAAGAATTATAATTCCAAGAGTTTGTAGCGCCCCCCTACGAGTGCCTTTACCACACCTTTCATTTCCAATTCAAAGAGTAGGGCGGTGAGTTTCCCCACAGGGATGTTGACGTCTACGACTAATTTATTGATGTGCACGCCTTCCATATTGCCCTTCAAGGCTAAGCATACGCGTGCCTCATCCTCGGTGAATTCGGGGAAAAGTGAAAGTTCACGGGGCTCTTGTGTTGAAGAAGTGTTGGGCCAGTTGAGTGCCGTGGTCATGTCCTTGGCGCAAGTGATGAGGGTAGCCTTCTGTTGCGCGATAAGTTTGTTGCACCCTGCGGAGTATTGGTCGTTGATGCGTCCAGGGAAGGCAAAGACGTCACGATTGTAGTCGTTCGCAATAGTTGCTGTGATAAGCGCACCGCCACGGTCGGCACTTTCTACTACAACTGTCGCTTCCGACATTCCTGCCACGATACGGTTGCGACGTACGAAGTTTCCCTTGTCGGGTTTTGTGCCTGAAAAGTATTCAGTAAGCAATCCGCCTTGCGCCAACATCTTTCGTGCGGTGTCTCGGTGGAGCGAGGGGTAAATCATGTCCAATCCGTGTGCCAAAATTCCGACCGTCGGTAGATTTGATTCCAAACAAGCGCGGTGTACATGGATGTCTACGCCATAAGCAAGGCCGCTAACTATCAGAGTGTCAGGGTTAGTTTGCTTTAGTTCGGGTAAAAAACTTTGACAAATGGACTTCCCATATTCAGAAATCCTACGCGTTCCCACGATGGAAATAGTGCGTGAAGCGTTCAAGTTTGCATTTCCGAGGAAGAAAAGCACAAGCGGTGGGTCAACGGTTTCTTTGAGTCGGGCAGGGTAGTCCTCATCGTTGAGAGCAAGGATGCGGATTTTGCCTTTCTCGCAAAATGTCACCTCCTCCTGAGCACGCTTCAGCGCATCGGCATATCCATCGCGGAGCATGCTGATGATTTTTGGAGGTATCTGTTGAGGGATATTTTCCTTTTTGTTTAGAAGGTCAAAGACCGCTTGCGCACTACCCAACTCTCTGTAAAGAGACAACGCCATAGGTTGCGAAAGTCCGCGAATGCGAGTGAGGGCAAGGGTGAGAAGATGTTCTTCCATAGGGTAGAAGACTTTTACTTTAGTACGACATAGGAGTTGCCCCTAAGTTTCATTTCATACCCCCTCCCCGCCAAAGGCGGTTTTGATTTTCGCTTCGCTCATCTTCCTCCTTCTCGTAAGGCATAGTTCAAACAAGTTTGCTCTCTGCGCTTACTTCGGACGTCGGTTCCCCCTATCTTAAGGGGAGAGTGTAGTTTGATACTTCCGTTAAAACGACTCAACAGATGTAAACAATCTTGCTTTCACGTAGTATAAATAGTGTAGGAGTACTCCGCATGGTGCTCTCCCCTTAAGATAGGGGGAGTACCGCGTAAGCGGGGAGGGGGTATGATTCTTCTTCTTATATTGGTGCAACTGCTAAATCATTACCTTTACTTTTCAGCAGGGGCATATTCAGAATAAGGACCGAAGAAGATGTCGTCCAGTTCCTGACATTCTTTCAACCTGCCGTTAATGAGGCAAACGGTATCCACTGTAGCCTTCAACACGAGCTTATCGTCGCTCGCACGATAGATGTTTTGCGTGAAGACATACTTAATGCCATCCTTCTTCACGTCAACCGTGCAACGGAAGCTGTCTCCCGAGGTCAGGGGCGTCTTAAACGCCATCGTGATTCTTGCCACCACGGCATCGATGCCGCGCTGGTGAAGGTCGGCAAACGAAACGTTGTAAGAGCGCAAGAATTCGTGGCGCGCATGTTCCAAATAGTGCTGATAGTTGGCATTATTGACAATGCCCTGAAGGTCGCATTCGTAATCGCGTACCTTAAGAGTGATGGAGTAAGGCATGAATTATAACGTATTTGTGGGGTACAAAAAATGATATCCTTAATCGTAAAAACAAACTCGGGTTTAATTGAATTTAACTCGGAGGTTGTTTTTAGCAAGTGGAAGAGGGCGGTGTGCAAGTCTTCAGATAATACCTTCCAAACCGACAGCGCAGGCAATCTTTGCGGTCGCAATAGTTGCGCTTGAGTTGGATGAGCGCCTGACTTTGGGCGGCACTTCGGGCTTTCAACCCAACTTCGCCCCAAGCGCGGGTGATGAAATTGCTTTCCGCTTTCAGTGCGTCGAGCAAGTCAACGGCGCGTTCGCAAAGCGCTTCCTCGTTGTGGTATTTGCCATAGCAGAAGAGCAAGGGCGCAACCGTGTTGATGAGTAAGAGTTGGAGCGAACTGCGTTGCAGGTGCTTTTCAGAGGGAGTGTCGTGTGCGGCGCCAAAGGTGTAATGTGTTTGCCAATACCCCTCGGTGTGCGCCTCGAGAAGCGCCATGAGTGCCTCCTGTCCCTGAGCGGCGAGCAGTTGTGAGAAATTGATGCACTTCGATTGGTAGAGGTGGAGCAACTGCGCGAGACGCACGTGGGGGAAATTCTGAGGGCGCATGCGGAGCAACTTCCATTGTGCCCCGTTGATGGGCGAGAGACCGAACTTATGACGGAGGAAGGCATACTCCTTGCGGAGGCGTTCAACGTGTGCGTCGTAGCGCTCCTCCTTAATGAGACTTTCGTCCAACAAACCCGCTTGCCCGTAAAACAACGCCTCGATTTGGAAGGCATCATCGCGATGTTTTCCCACCACTTTGAGAGGCAGATTCTTCGCCCAAAGTTCAAACACCTCGGCATTCACGCCGAAGCCAAAGTTGCGCGCTAAGGCGATGAAGAACGTCTGCTCCCAGTCGAAGCAACTTTCCTTCAAGTAACCCTCAATGCGCTCCGTCTTTTCCTGAAGTCGCTCAATGGTGAGCGCCGAAAGCCAACTGCTCTTGTCGATTGAGGAAAGCTGGGGGATGACTCGGTAGCAGGGCGGGAAATGCTCCTCGCGCATCAGCGTGTCGTAGTTGTCGGCAATCGCCTTCGGCACGGGGATGACCACTTGTGGCACCTCCTCGCCTGCAATGCTCACGGCGCAATCTGCCTCGCCCACGACGTGAAGAATCACATTGCCGTAGTTGGCACCGTCCGCCTCATGGTGGTGTTTGTACCAATCCGAGCTGCGCTCGTGGATCTCCACATTGCCCACCCAAAGCGTATCGTCGATGCGCACTTTGGCATTGAAGAAGTCAGGTCCGGCATTCGTGTTGTGCAATCCCGGGTCGATGACCTCCACTCGGCGACCGTCCGTCGTGAGTAACGGTTCGAGGGGCAACAGGCGCTGTTGCCAAGTGAAGTGCAACAATAGTTCCATAATCCTTAAAAGTTAATCCTACAAAGGTAGGATATTTTTTTCATTCTTACAAAGTGTCAGGGTTTTATACTACCTTTGCATAAGATATTACTCAACTTTCGCAAGGAGAAGGTCGGAAGGTTTTAAGGTTGTAAGGTCGCTTCGCTTAAAGGTTTAAGGTTTGGAGGCGTTCGTTTGTACCGCAGGGTCCTTAAAACCTCACCCCCTTATCACCTTATGACCTTTGAAGTTGAGCATAAGCGAAACTTCACCCATTTATGAAGACATTTGAAGAATTAGGCGTCTGCGAAGAAATTCGCTGCGCCATTAGCGAATTAGGCTACGAGCATCCGATGCCCGTACAGGAAGAAGTGATCCCTTACCTTCTCGGTGTGGGCAACGATGTTATTGCCCTCGCGCAAACAGGTACGGGAAAAACGGCAGCCTTCGGTTTGCCCATCCTTCAGAAAGTAGATACGTCAAGCAAGGCTACCCAAGCCGTCATCTTGAGTCCCACCCGTGAACTCTGCCTTCAGATTGCCGACGACCTGAAGGACTATGCGCGCTACCTTGATGGGCTTCACGTGCAAGCCGTTTACGGAGGCAGCAGCATAGAGAGTCAAATCCGTGCGCTCAAGAAAGGTGCGCAAGTGATTGTGGCTACTCCCGGTCGCTTGATCGACCTTATGGAGCGTGGCGTGGCGCGTTTGGATCGTGTGGAAAACGTCATCCTTGACGAGGCAGACGAAATGCTGAACATGGGATTTACGGAAAGTATTGACACCATCCTTGCGGGTGTTCCCAAGGAGCGTAACACCCTCCTTTTCTCGGCAACAATGGGCAAGGAAATCGAGCGCATCGCCTGCAATTATTTGCACGACCACAAGGAAATCGTAGTGGGAAGTCGCAATGAGGGAGCGGAGAATGTCAATCACATTTATTACCTTGTGCATGCCAAGGACAAGTATCTTGCCCTCAAGCGCGTGGTCGATTATTACCCCAAGATTTACGGCATCGTCTTTTGCCGCACCCGCATGGAGACACAGGAAGTGGCGGATTGGTTGATTCGCGACGGTTATAACGCAGAGGCGCTCCACGGAGAGCTTTCGCAGGCGCAGCGTGACTTGACCATGCAGAAATTCCGCCAACGCCGTACGCAACTCCTCGTAGCTACGGACGTTGCAGCCCGTGGTCTTGATGTGGAAGAGTTGACCCATGTGATTAATTACGGATTGCCTGACGACGTAGAGAATTATACCCACCGCTCCGGCCGTACGGGTCGCGCCGGTAAGCGCGGTACGAGCATCGCTATTATTCACCTGCGCGAGCGTCATAAAGTGCGCGTCATCGAAGACGTCATTCAGAAGAAGTTTGAGCGTGGCACGCTGCCCGATCCCCAAGAGATTTGCGCGAAACAACTTTACCGCGTCATCGATCAGTTAGAGCATGTGGAGGTAGATGAAAATCAGATTGCGCCCTTCCTTCCCGAGGTGTTCCGCAAGTTAGATTGGCTCTCCAAGGAGGACGTCATTAAGCGCCTTGTGAGTCAGTCGTTCGGCCACTTCTTGGCGTATTACAAGAATGCCCCCGTGATTGAGCAACCCTCCGAAAAGGCGGAGAAGCAAAAGGCCACCGAGGGCAAGCAACGTCCAGCGCGTTCGCGCGAAAAGGGACCCCGCAAGGCGGAAGACGGCTACGTGCGCCTCTTCATCAATTTCGGGAAGCGCGACAACTTTTATGCGCGTGAAATCATCAACCTTGTGAGCCGCTATGTCAAGGGTGTGGAAATCGGACGCATAGATTTGACGGCGAGTTGCTCCTTCTTTGAAGTGCCCGAGCGTTATGGCGACATCGTGCTCAAGAAAATGCGCAACGCCAAGGTGGGCGACCGCCCCGTAGTGGTGGATAGCGCCGAGCGCACGCTCGACGAGGTGAAGCGTGATAAGGCCAACCGTCGCACCGACGAACCCGCGCGCCCCAATCGCCGAGAGATTATCCGCGAGGCAAGAGCTGCGCGCCGCGAAGGCAGACCTGAACCCCAGGTGGCGAACTTCGAGAAGAAGTCAAAGAAGGGCAAGAAGCAGGGTGCCGCTCCCGCCCCAGAGCGCCCCAAGAAGAAAGGTAAGAAGGACGATTGGCGCCAGTTTTTTGAGTAATCCAGTAACACCAGCAATCGGGATGTTCTGAAATAAACGTGACAACGTGGAGGTTTCTCACATCATTGTGGAAACCTCCACGTTGTTTTTGAATTTAGAAAACGGTTATGGGAACGTAGTAACCGACTTGGTGAAAACAAACTCCCACTTAATTTCAACTAACTCCGAGTTCGTTCTAATTAACTCCCAATGAGTTTTTGCTAAGTGGCAATGTATAAAAAATATGGCGCTGGTACTCAAAAAAGTTGCCGTTACCTGTTAAAATATGTTCACATTATACTACCTTTGTGGGGTTAAATCATCCCCTAATTTTGAACACACATGACTTTAACGCGCCTCTTTTTCCTTGTGCTGGTGCTTGCTGTTTTGGCAATGCTCTACTTCGGTGCTCCAGGGAGTGAATCGTGGTGGTTGAAGTGTCCTATGTTTCAAATGACGGGGTGGCAATGTCCCTTGTGTGGTTTGCAGCGCGCTGTACACGCCTTTCTGCATGGTAACTTCCTTGAGGCTTGGCGCTATAATCCCGCCTTGTGGTTACTTCTGCCCTATGTTGCGGTATGGGTATTGGGGAGTTTCTCCGAAACTGTCGAGCGTTCGCGCATATATGCCCGCCTCACTTCCCTCCGTGCGGTGCTCGTTGTCGCATTTTTGTTGCTCGTATGGTGTGTATGCAGAAATGTATTCGGTAGTCTTTAATGCATAAAACAAACACTCTTACGACGGGAACTCTTAGAGTTCTAGTTTGGTAGTTCATCCCTTAATGTCTCTAATTTAATAATTATAAAAACTCTTGTTATGAATAAAAATTTAGATGTGTCGCTCGTAATGGAGAAATCCTGGAGCATTTTTAAGAACAACTGGTTGCGCCTTTCTTGTATGTCGTTGCTGATGATGGCTGGGTATTGGTTTGTAAATCTCTTTGACCCTAATACACTGCCTACAAAAGGAACTCTCGAAGAAATTCTTGGTTGGTTCATTGAAAATTGGGGTTCTTGTTGCGGATGGTATTTATTGTCTTCGTTCGTCTTATTATGCTTGGCGGTATTGCTGTATAAAGAAATCTTTACAGTCGTCAAGGGAGAACCTGTTACCTTATCGGGGGCTGTTTTCTTCCGATTTGTTGTCGTATCAGTGATTGTATCAATTGTTGATAATGTGACATTTTGTTTCTGTATCATACCATTTATTATAGTCGCTCCGCGCCTTATTCTTGCGGACATTTATATTCTTGACAATCCCAATATGAGTGTAGGAGAAGCCCTTGAGCGCAGTTGGAATATCACGAAGGGCAATACGATAAAGCTTATCGTGCTTGGTATAATAGCTTACATTATAGGATTTATCGGTTATTGTTGTTGCTGTATCGGTATAATACCAGCAATGGCGCTTATCTATGTTATGATGGTTGTTATCTACCAGTTCTTGAACGATCAGACGGAAGGCACAGCTGACGCTGAAGCAAAGCAGGACGAAGTTTCTTTCGTGGTGGAAGAAAAGACCGTGGCTCGCGACTAAGTTGCCCCCCTCTTTAATCCCTATTATAGTAAAATATTAAACTATGGAAAGATATTTAGATTTGACGCTCGTCATGAACAGGGCGTTGGATGTGTTTAAGCAAAAGTGGTTGAAACTCTCGGCGCTGGTATTGCTGATGTATGCAGTAGTGCTCGTTCCGTTCGGACTCTGGTATTTGGATATGTTGAACTCAACGCAAGCGTTGACGCACAAAACGGAAACCGAACTCTTGAATATGTTTGACGCTCTTTTCCTGGTGAGAACCTTAGGTTTGCTCGTCGGGATTGCGTTGTGCATGTACGTAACAATGCTTTTATATAAAACGATTCTTAGCGTAGCAAAGGGAAAGACGATTTCGTTGGAAACATCAACCGTGGTGAACTATTTTGTGGTCACAATCATAGTGGGTATCATTGCGGCTGTCTCTATGAACTTCTGTTACATACCTTTCTTTATTATCTATCCCCGCGTGATGCTTGCACCTATATATATTATTGATAACCCTAAAATGGGTATCGGTGATGCTATTGAGCAGAGTTGGAACGCTACGAAGGACAATATCTGGAAACTTCTTCTGTTGGGGGTGATTGCACGCCTCATTTCATATTTAGGCGCACTATTGCTTGGGGTAGGAGCTTTACCCGCAGAGGCTTTTGTTAATGTAATGCTTGTAATGGTTTACCTCATCCTTAGTGGACAAGACGAATTGGCGCAGGATGATGTCACTCCACAAGAAGAAACATTTGTTGTTGAAGAGAAAACCGTGTGTCGCGACTAAATGAGGTCTTGACATGCTGAGTTATTTCACATATAAAACGAGGTCGCACCTGCAAAGTGCGACCTCGTTGCGTAATAGGGGAGCATGCTGAAGGCGCCCTCCGAATTACTAAAAACAAATCGGCACTTAATTTCAACGAACTCCGAGTTAAATCAAATTAAGTGCCGATTTGTTTTTGCTAAGTCGGAGGGTGGAACTTATAACGTGGTTGTCGGGTGAAAAGTGTCCCATACAAGGTGTACGAAACACAAAATCGGATGCATCAACTGAGGTTGGCACATCCGATTTTTTGGAATATCATGATGTGAGGTTGTGAGGGTACGGGTGATGCGGTGTGAAGTTGCTCTGCAAACCGCAGGGTTCTTAAAACCTAAAGCCCTTAGAACCTCAAAACCTCATGTTATTATTCGCTCTTCTCACGACGGGGACGGCGTTCGCCATCTGCCGCTTCGCGACGGGGACGACGGGGACGTTCTTCCCAACCTTCGGGCTTTTCTTCGAGCACACGGTGTGAGAGGCGGAACTTGCCTGTCTTCTGGTCGATTTCAAGGAGCTTCACAGTGATGTTGTCGCCTTCCTTAAGTCCAGCTTCTTCAACACTTTCAAGGCGCTTCCAAGAGATTTCAGAGATGTGGAGCAAACCTTCCTTACCTGCCATGAATTCTACGAAGCAACCGTAGGGCATGATGCTCACAACCTTTGCGTTGTACACTTCACCCACTTCAGGAATTGCCACAATCGCCTTAATCTTAGCGATAGCTGCTTCGATGCTTTCCTTGTTAGGACCGCTTACCTGGATCTTACCTACGCCGTCAGCTTCTTCGATAGTGATTGTAGCACCAGTTTCTTCCTGCATACCCTGAATGATCTTACCGCCAGGGCCAATGACAGCACCGATGAATTCCTTGGGAATGTCGAATGCTTCGATGCGGGGAACGTGGGGCTTGAGTTCAGCACGGGGTTCGCTCATCGTTTCCATCATGCAAGAGAGGATGTGTTCGCGACCAGCCTTAGCCTGTGCGAGTGCCTTTTCAAGAATTTCATAAGAAAGACCGTCACACTTGATGTCCATCTGTGTAGCAGTAAGACCCTTGAGTGTACCCGTTGTCTTGAAGTCCATATCACCGAGGTGGTCTTCATCACCGAGGATGTCAGAGAGCACTGCGTACTTGTCTTCTCCGGGATTCTTGATAAGACCCATTGCAATACCACTTACGGGAGCCTTCATGGGTACACCGGCATCCATGAGTGCAAGCGTGCCGGCACACACTGTAGCCATTGAAGAAGAACCGTTAGACTCGAGAATGTCGCTCACTACGCGCACTGTGTAGGGGAATTCTGCGGGAATCTGTCCCTTCAAACCGCGCCATGCGAGGTGACCGTGACCAATTTCGCGACGGCCTACGCCACGCTGTGCCTTTGCTTCACCTGTTGAGAAGGGGGGGAAGTTATAGTGGAGGAGGAAGCGCTGGTAGCTCTTGTCAAGCACGTCGTCAACCATCTTTTCGTCGAGCTTTGTACCGAGCGTACAAGTAGAGAGCGACTGCGTTTCACCGCGTGTGAAGATAGAAGATCCGTGAGGCATGGGAAGGGGATCCACTTCGCACCAGATGGGGCGGATGTCCGTAGTCTTACGACCGTCGAGGCGGATACCTTCATCGAGGATGCAACGGCGCATAGCGTCCTTTTCTACATCGTGGTAGTAACGGTTGATAAGGTCGTTCTTTTCTTCGAGTTCTTCTGCCGAGAGTTCTGCATGAGCAGCAGCATATTCTTCCTTAAATGCTTCGCGCACTGCTTCAAATGCTTCGAGGCGTGCGTGCTTTTCGAGGGCGCTCTTTGTGATGTCGTAACACTTCTGGTAGCACTGTTCGTGACACAACTTGCGGAGGTCTTCGTCGTTCACTTCGTGGCAGTATTCGCGCTTCACGTCAGTACCGAGTTCCTTCATGAGGTCAATCTGGAGCTGACACATGGGCTTGATCGCTTCGTGAGCGGCCTTGAGAGCTTCGAGAAGTGCAGATTCGGGCACTTCATCCATTTCACCTTCCACCATCATGATGTTGTCCATCGTAGCAGCTACCATGAGATCCATATCCGCCTCCTTCATTTGTTCGAAAGTGGGGTTAATCACGTACTCACCGTTGATGCGAGCTACGCGAACTTCAGAGATGGGACCTTCGAAGGGGATGTCTGTACAAGCAAGTGCAGCAGAAGCAGCGAAACCTGCGAGTGCATCGGGCTGATCTACGCCATCGGCAGAGAAGAGGATGATATTTACATATACTTCTGCGTGGTAGTCGCCAGGGAAGAGGGGACGGAGCGCACGGTCAACGAGGCGGCTGGTCAAGATTTCGTAGTCAGAAGCACGACCTTCACGCTTGGTGAAACCACCGGGGAAACGACCGGCTGCAGAGTATTTTTCCTTATAGTCGCATTGGAGCGGCATAAAATCGGTGCCAGGGTTAGCGTCTTTGGCACCACAAACTGTAGCAAGCAACATCGTGTTGTTCATACGGAGCATTACGCTACCGTCAGCTTGCTTTGCGAGCTTTCCTGTTTCAATGCTGATGGTGCGTCCGTCAGCAAGAGTAACAGATTTCGTAATCACATTCATCGGATTGTGTGTGTTAAAAATTATATAATATCACTGGATTGTTCAGCGTAGAAAGCATTTTTACGCATATTAGGCACAAAAGTACGGATAATTTTTCTAATTCCGTGCTACAGAGGGCATTTTTAATCTTGTAGACTTCCTTTTTTTTATAATAGTGTGTGATTTTGCTAAAAAAGGGTGGGATGGAAGTGGATGTATGCAGTAGTTGTAACGCGCAAAAGCCGAGTGAGAAATCTCTTTCCTTTACGCTGTAAAATGTATGTGGGAGGTACAAAAAACTAACTGGGAGTTAGTTCAAATTATTTGGCACTTAATTCAAAATAACTCCCAGTTAGTTTTTATAAAGTCGGATGTAGATTTTCGCCTTTAGGAAATGTTACTCAATAGATGGGAGAAACATCTTCCGATTCCGTATTTTTGTTATCCTTCATCAGGAAAATCAAAGAGGGTAGGCATGATTGGCGAACCCGCTTGAGGGGTGCGCCCAAGGTGGCGGTACGCCAATTCTGTAACCTCGCGTCCGCGGGGTGTGCGGCGGATGAAACCTTCTTTGATGAGGAAGGGTTCGTACACTTCTTCTACCGTACCCGCATCTTCGCCCACAGCCGTGGCGATGGTGGTGATGCCCACGGGACCGCCCTTAAACTTGTCGATGATTGTCGTAAGAATCTTGTTGTCAATCTGGTCAAGACCATACTTGTCAATGTTCAGTGCTTCAAGGGCATAGCGGGCAATGTCGAGTTCGATATTGCCATTTCCCTTTACCTGGGCAAAGTCGCGCACGCGGCGCAAGAGGGAGTTGGCAATACGGGGAGTGCCGCGGCTCCTGCCGGCAATTTCCGCCGCTGCACGTCCGTCAATCTTTACGCCCAGCAACTTGGCGGAGCGCTCCACAATCTTCTGGAGCGTAGCAGCGTCGTAATATTCCAAGTGGAGGTTGATGCCAAAGCGGGCACGGAGGGGAGCGGTGAGCAGACCGCTTCGCGTGGTGGCGCCCACAAGGGTAAACGGATTGAGGTCAATCTGAATGGAGCGCGCGGCAGGTCCGCGGTCGATCATGATGTCGATGCGGTAGTCTTCCATGGCGGAATACAAATATTCCTCTACGACGGGCGACAGGCGGTGGATTTCATCGATGAAAAGGACGTCGTTAGGCTCCAGCGAAGTTAGCAAACCCGCGAGGTCGCCAGGTTTGTCGAGCACGGGACCCGAGGTAATCTTAAACCCTACGCCTAATTCGTTGGCAATGATGTTTGAAAGCGTTGTCTTCCCCAACCCCGGAGGTCCGTGGAGCAGGGTGTGGTCAAGCGGTTCGCCACGAAACTTCGCCGCCTCAACGAAAATCTGCAGGTTGTCCACCACCTGCTGCTGTCCCGTAAAGTCGCTGAAGTTTAGGGGGCGCAGTGCCTTCTCAAATTCCTTTTCGGAATTGCTTACACTGCGCTGTTCGGCACGTATGTCAAAAGTATCTTCCATAATGTGGGAGTGTCAATCTTTTATAATATAGCGTTTGTAATAAGAAAGGGCGAGTGTCGTCAGCGGCAAGGCAATGATGAGGCCGATAAACCCAAATACATAGCCCCAAACGGAGAGCGAGAGCAGGATGAGGGCGGGCGACATGCCCATGATGTGCCCCATGATTTTGGGGACAATGATGAGGTCCTGAATGAGTTGCACAACTACGTACACAAGGCCTACCATCAAGAGGATGCCCCAGAAGTTCTCCCCCGTTTCGGCTGCTTTCAAGAGGGCGAGCAACACCGCCAACGGAATAGACACCATCTGCAGGTAAGGCACGAAGTTTAGAGCACCTACGAAGAGTCCGAACCCAATCGCTAAGGGGAGGTCAATGATGGCAAAGCCCGTGGCAAACAGAATGCCCACGCAGAGCGCCACTAAAGCCTGCCCGCGGAAGTAAGCACTCATACCTGTTTGCACGTCGGTGGCAAGTAGGGCCACGTGGTCGCGATAGGGCTTGGGGATGTAGTTGATCCACGCCTTTGACGCCTTCTCAAAATCCATCAGGAGGAAGAAAAGGTAAAGCAAGGTGATACACCAGGAGACGATGCTCCAAAGGGCGTTTGCCGTAGCCCACAGGAGGTTTCCGAGGCGCTCTACACTTTTACCTAAGAAGGTCTGAACGTCATCGGTCTGAAGGAAGTTGCGCACCTCCTCGTGCTGCATGTGTTCGCGCACGAAGTCGCTGACGATGGCGGGGATGGTTGCGTTGCCCGAACCGTTACGAAGGTATTCTACAATCAACCGTTTGAGGTTGGAGAATTCTTCAATCGAGGGTGGTACGATAAGCATGAAGCATCCTGTGCCGATGCCTGCCAGCAGGAGCAGGGTGAGCGTTACGCTGAGCCAGCGAAGGCGCAGTTTGCACGTTACCTGCAGGAAGGTCACCACGGGGTTGAGCATGTAAGCCAACATCCATGCCAACACAAAGGGCAGCAACACACTGCTCAACGCATTGACGGCGTATCCCAACAGGATGAGCACACCAACAAGCAGGGCGCCACGCACGAAGCGGTCGAAGTTTATTTCTTGCTGAAACATAGTTTCGAGGGAATGAGACTGCCCAACGAGGGCAGTACAATAAATATTCTGGGGCAAAATTAAGAAAATTCCCCCAAACCATATAATCATTTGCATAAATCAAATAACTTTGCAGTATGGGAACTCTTTATTTAGTACCTACCCCGGTGGGTAATTTGGAAGATATGACGATGCGCGCCATTCGCATCTTGAAGGAAGCAGACCTCATTTTGGCGGAAGACACCCGCACTTCGGGCCTGCTGCTCAGGCACTTTGATATTAAGAATCAGTTGTGCTCACACCATAAGTTTAACGAGCACCAAACTGCCAACGCCTTTGCCGCACGCATTGCCGCAGGTGAGAATATCGCCCTCATTTCTGATGCGGGCACTCCCGCCATTTCCGACCCTGGATTCATGTTGGTGCGTGCCTGTGTGGAGCGCGGTGTAGAGGTGCAGTGTCTGCCCGGTGCAACCGCCTTTGTGCCCGCCCTTGTTTCCAGTGGGTTGCCCTGCGAACGCTTTACGTTTGAAGGTTTCCTGCCCCAAAAGAAGGGACGTCAGACGCGCCTCCAAGCACTTGCCTCGGAAGAGCGCACGATGATCTTCTACGAATCGCCTTATCGCGTAGTCAAAACCCTCCAACAGTTTGCCGAAGTCTTCGGTGCCGAACGTCGCATGTCTGCCTGTCGCGAAATCTCAAAGATGTACGAGCAGAGCGTGCGCGGCACGATTGCCGAAGTCCTCGCCCACTTTGAAGAAACCGAACCTCGTGGCGAATTTGTCCTCGTAGTAGAGGGCGCAGAGACGGTGAAGGAGAAGAAGAAAAAGCAGCGCGATGAACAGTTAACGGTTAACGATTAACGATGAACGGCGCCGTTCACCTTTAACCTTTCACCTCTCACCGAAAAACTTTCCTCAATGATTACCTACGACAGCATCAACCTTCCCCTCCCCGATATAGACCAAGCGGCTACCACTGCTTGGGTAAACGCCGTGGCAAAGGCGCACGGCAAGCGCTGTGGCGCCATTGCCTACATCTTTGTGGACGATGAAAAGATTTTGGAGGTCAACCGCGAGTTTCTCCAGCACGATTATTACACGGACATCATTACCTTTGACTACACAGAGGGTAATAAAATCAGCGGCGACCTCTTCATCTCCCTCGACACGGTGCGCACGAATGCCGAAGACGTAGGTGCTACCTACGAAGAGGAACTCCACCGCGTCATCATCCACGGCATTCTCCACCTCTGTGGCATCAACGACAAGGGACCCGGAGAGCGTGAGATTATGGAGGCGGAAGAAAATAAGGCACTCGCCTTGCGCCATGAACTTTAGGTTTTTCCTACTCCCCAATCCTCATATTCCAAAATCAGAGCGAGCAAGTATCTCAATAGGGATGCTTGCCCACTCTCATTTTATAGGGTTATTTCAAAATAACTTCGGTGACGATAAGATGTAGAATGACTACCGCAGCCATACCCAGGAGTGACCACAGAAAATATTTGAAGTAGCGGTTCCAAACCTTGTAGGCGCCCTTGGGGGCAGGACTATTGTCGGTTCTGCCGGCGAATGCTTCGGAAGTCATCAGGACATAATAACCGCCCAGGAAGAGGAACGCCATAATAATTTGATAAGTACTAAATAATATTATGCTTTTTGTGAGAAGCAAACCCGAAAGTTGGGAGGTGAACATTGGGAGGATATACCCCAACCAGAATAAGAACAGAACGGCCTTCCTGGTGCGCAAGCAAGTAGGATTATTGCGCTCCACTACTCCAAACATATAAAAGATGGTGAGCATAGAAATCAGATATAATAAGCTCTCTGACAACTGAGCAAAAATATTACTTACATCTGTATTTAGGCGGATGAATAGGATGGTCAAACTCGTCAACTTTATTGCCGCGAGAGCAATGCCTGTCCAGCGAATTACCATTCCCGTCGTGCGGTTCGTTGTTATTCTGCTAAGTATTATGAAAGCTATAAGGAGC
>JAZORE010000002.1:0-34948 GCA_045656425.1 Alloprevotella sp. | reverse complement strand
CTGTCCGAAAAAATGTGTACTTTTGCTCATGGTTAACCTTTAAGTGTGGTAACTCAAAGATAACCAAAAAGGGCTGAACTCCAAAATCGGAGATCAGCCCTTTCTTTTTTCTGATTCGATAAGTTTTAGCGGACAGTAATAATTTTTTTAGAACTTATAGCCTACAACAATACCGAATGCTTGATTATATGCCTTAGCTCCTGAAAGAACTTTCGTAAGTCCTCTGCTATATTCTGCACCTACAACATTCCGAAAAAGGTAGGAGAGGAACACATTCTTTCAGCGTTCACCTCCTACCCGATTACGCACAAGTTCTAAGAATCAAACGATGCAAGAGAGCGATTTAATAGTTATACCAATTCTCACTTGAGAAGGGATGACGTTTCTTTGTATCTGCATCACCAGATTCTCCAGGTTGGCCACCTTCAATAAAGCTATTTGCGATGATAACTCCAACGCTAAGTTCTACAGTCTTAGTTTGAGGAGTTACGTACTTAAGTTTATTCATAAGGAAAGGTATTGTTATTCGACTTTAGTAGTTATAGTGGGATTACTTCATAATCTTCTTACCTTTAACCAAATAAACACCTTTAGGAAGGGCGTCCAAGTTTGTAGCATGCTTCAGCACTAATTGACCATTAAGATTATATACATCAGCAGGCCATAGTACTTTGCTATCTCCATCCATAAATGCATACTCAATATCGGTAGTGTCAAAATTGCCATTTTCAAAGACAAGAATTTGCTTTGGTGCTAACGCTACGGGATACCCACTACGATTCTCATGTTTCAAATACCATCTGAAAGGTTTTAAGGTTGTTGTTTGCGTTGGTGTCAACAACTTACCACTACTCATAACATAGCATCCGTCGTTCGCCAGTTCACTTCCTGCAATTGGAGCATATGTACCTACAAATGTGTAGAGTGTGCTTGTTGAAGAACAATCCAAAGTTTCGCTTTCAGATTTGTAAAGGGTTGTGTTAAACACTTGTATTTGTTGTTCTCCCACTTCTTTTGCCTTAACCATATATGGGATGTTTCCATAAACAACATCACCACTCTTCAATCTCAACACCTCCAAAGCCCAACGTTCAAAATCTCCATTATCATCATCATCAAATTGGTGAATATTGTTAAGGCGTGCAATGATTAACTTATCACTTATCTCATCATAATTTACATCAAAGGGCACATACCACGCTTGCCAATCCGTATTGTTGAAATCTCGGGTGTAAACCACTTGGTCTATTGTGCGTTCTTCATCATTAGTGAAAGCATTCGATTCTGCAAGTTCAACATAAGTGTCAGATATAGCCTTAATTACTTTAACTTCACAATTAACTGTAATATTAGAACCGTCAGTAGTTTTTGCAGAAATGGTTGTCAAACCTTGTTTCAAAGCAGTAACTTTACCATTATAATCAACGGATGCCACATCTGCATTTGTTGATGACCATTCCAATCTTTTGTTGGATGCATCTGTGGGTGTTAAAACGGCGGTTAATTGAAATGTTTCACCCTCCGTGAGATTCAGACTCGTTTGATTTAGAATTACTTCTTCTACTAATGAGGTAACTATTACTTTCTTACTTACCCTATCAGCTTCATTGTAATTTTCATTACCTTCTTGGTTGGCACGAATTGATACTGTTCCTAACTTTAAAAATTCTACATACTTTTTACCGCCTTGAGAATAGATTTCCGCAATAGTTTCATCGGTTACAGAATACTTTATTGGCAAGCGGGCAGAACTTACCGCCGTCAATTCAATAACACTCCCCACAACGATGTTCTCAAATTTTTGATTCCATTCAATTTCTTGATTGGCTTTTGTTATTGTAAACGTACCACGTTCATAATTGAATGAGTAATTCTGAGCCTCTGCACCAGTAACAATAATTGGATACGTACCTACTGGGCTGTCTTTTGTTGCGGTTGTTTCGACTTTAGGTTGTTTGGTCAATACATCCGCTGTCTCATTATGCTTGAAACCAAAAAAAGAACAGGTCAATTCAGGATTATCTATTCCGTATGATCGCATTGCATTATTTGCAATGATAGTTAGAGGTGCAGGCGTAATTGTATATGTAAAAGGTACATTGACCACTACATCCCATAAGGAATTGAATAAAGTGATATTAAGACCTTGATTATACATACCAACGTTCTTGTTCAGTTCAAGTTCATCCCAACGAATGCTCATCGATTCAACATTTGACTGGAACTGATTAGCATTAAGGTTCGGTAAAGAACCATATTCATAGGATTGATCGTTTTGAAGATTATTGACTTCTAATAAGTTAAAAACTTGCTTATATTTTAAACCTGCAATTTTTTGAGGGATGTTTGTTTTGTCTAATACATATATATTGGCCTTATCACTTTCTAGGTATACATCTGTGATGTTGTCATTGAAAACATACAGATTTGCGAGTTGCGTCCCATAGATACGAAACTCATGACAATTTGGTCCAATATATGCGTCCGTAAGGGCAGTGAACGCATAAGACATATTAGTATTTATATTAAAAATAGCAGTTTTTACCGTCTTAAAAGGATAATAAGATTCATAGTTGTACCCATCATCAGCCCAATCTATATTTCTTCCCATATATACAGTAGTTAACGGACAATCCTTAAAATAAGGGTATATCTTATGAGTTTCATACCTACCGAGGTTAATTGTATTGGGGCTATCCTTAAATTTTATTGTCTTCAGTTTTGAACATCCTTTAAAAGCTCCTTCACCCATTGAAACTACGTTAATACCAACTTCAAGATATTCCATTCCAGAACATCCTTGAAATGCACCTACATCAATTGATTCTATGTTGTCAGGAATAACTACGTTTTGGAGATTTGTATTGCCATAAAAAGCATATTTGCCAATTTTTGTGCAACTGGCATTCAATTCATCCAATGATGAGACTGTTTGGCCATTCAATAACAAAGAACCGCCATATTTCAGGGGGGATGATTCGAAATTACCAAGTTCCATCATACACCATGCAGACAAATCGGTAATATACACCTTTTGAATGTGATTGGCTCCTTGAAATGCGTATAAACCAATTTTTTTAATCGTAGGTGGTATGGTTATCGAAGTAACAGTTGTCGACTTATTGAATGCATAGCTTCCAATTTCTGTTACGACATATGAAATACCGTCATGTGTTACACTCTCGGGGATAACAACATCTCCAATATATGAGTCGTAACTTGTGTTGCGATAGGTTACGCTTACACTTGCGTTGTCTTGGAGGATGTTGTAATAGACTTCATCCACCTTGAAACTGTACGCCGAAGAGGTTTGAAACGATAACAGCATCGCTATTACCATTCCGAGTTTTAATAAGATTGGTTTCATAATTATTTTGATTGATATTTGATTTGCTTTACAAGACAATCACAGATTACATCTTGACATTGAAGAGGGATAGACTGGTATCCCACCAATGACAATTTGTTGTTTGATTTACAGGCAATAATCGTATGAATATTCGGCACAACCGATTTAGGCCACCCTCCACGACGACATATTCGTATGCCCACGCTATTAGCAACAATTACGACTCCTTCTAATTCTTCTTGATTTTGTTTGGGAATAAGAAGATAGCTATTTGGATGAGACGCTACCACATATATTTCAAAGGGAGAAAAAATATCATCATACGAGATAAGTTCTCCTGATGGTAGCTGTTTCATGAAAGAAACTTTTATCATTTTTACAAAAAACCGCAGAACTCACCTCTTTGGCATTGATTGGTTTATAACGATAAAGCGTGAGAGTAGTTCTTTTTGCTTTTCTCGCTATTCAAGATCTCTCATTACCAGTTTGAATAGAAAGAGCAATACCGAAGTCTCACGCCGTATGATATGAAGTAAAAGATTGTGTTAATACAACCTCTAAACTTAGGTATATTCATACAACAAGACATTCACATTGCTATATCCTTGACTCAAACATACGGAATTTTCGAGATTCTGAATAGTCAAGAAATACGCGAAGTAAACACTTTTCATAATGTCTGCATCACGTCCATAAATCCATATCGAACTTATGGCAGACGATTTGCGAATGCAAATTTATTAAGTTAAAGAATGTTTATACACACAAGTGCGTTTCTGGAATGATACACGTTTCAAGAGTGATACACATCTATTTTTTATTCTTTGCCTTCAAGACTTCTTGAAGAGCTTGAGCATAATGTTCAAAAAAATTGTAGTTCAAAATCACACAAATCTGCCAAAGTTGATTCGTATCAATACTTTGTGCAGAGAAAATGCGGTACACATTGGGGCGCATGATTCCTAAGCGTTCGGAAAATTCCTTTACGGTCATTCCAGACGCTTCAACGCGTTCTCTTATCAAACTTCCGATTGTAATCACGGCAGAGAAGTATGTGTGCACAAGGAAAGCCACTACCCGAAATGCGGAGTGGAACTTTAACTATGTGATGGCTTAAACGTGACCGGTAAACAGTAGAAGAAATTTGGCGATTTTCAGGAACGGCTCCGACACATTCACATATATGATTGAAAACAAGAAACACAAATGCGCAGACTTCTCTATATGTACTTTCCTGAGGCATCGCCAAACGCCCTGTTAACCATACATAATAGAGTAAAGCCTACGCACACCCGTGCGCAGTACATCTTTACCCCTGTGGTTAACCTTCATTTGGCGATTTTCAGGAACACAAAAGTCAAATGCTACTGCAATTTCTTGTTTAAGGCGCACCGCTGTGCACCATTCTATGTATTGCAAAATTATAAATAAAATTCAGAAATCAAATATCCAAACTTTTAATTTTGAGAGCGAAGGTTAGTTTTAGGATTGTACGAAATATTTGTTACTATGTAACACAATGAAGGGCATTATTTATTTTCAAGAATCACTTCATAAAAAATATCTCGAAGTTACGAAAAACTAAGTCCAAGTTAATTGGATTTAAGTCCGAGTTAATTCAAATTAAGTCCGAGTTTGTTGGAACCTTCTCGGATGTTGTTTTCTGAAGCCCCCTACCCCTTCCTGCAATCTACGCTTTAATGCCACAAACACAGGGGGGCAACTCAATTTTAGCGGTATGGCGGATAAAATGCGCCACCGCTTGCTTCACCCAAACTTTCTCCCTAAATTTGTAGTGTGGAAGTGTGGGCTATTGTCCGCACCCTTCTATTGCAGCTTCCATTTATAACTTCACCAACCCTATGAAAACGCTTTACTTGCTTGACGCCTACGCGCTCATCTTCCGTGCATACTACGCTCTCATTCGTGCCCCGCGCATCAACTCTAAGGGTGAAAATACGAGTGCTATTTTTGGCTTCATCAATACGCTTGAGGACATTCTCAAGTCGATGAACCCCGACTATATCGCCATAGCTTTTGACCCCGCTGGCCCTACCTTTCGCCACGAAGTCTATCCTGAGTATAAGGCACAGCGTGAGGCAACGCCCGAAGACATTCGTCGCTCCGTCCCCATCATTAAGGAGGTGATTCGTGCGTATAACATTCCCATCCTTGAGGTTATGGGTTACGAGGCCGACGACGTTATTGGCACCGTGGCGAAACACGCTGCCACGCAGGGCTTAGACGTACGCATGGTAACGCCGGATAAGGACTACGCACAGTTGGTGGAGGAACACATTCTGATGTGCCGCCCGGGCAATGGGGCGAAGGGGATGGAGATTCTCGGACCTGCCGAGGTGTGCGAGAAGTATGGTCTCACGTCTCCCTTGCAGGTTATCGACTATCTCGCACTGACGGGCGACACGGCGGACAACGTTCCCGGCTGTCCCGGAGTAGGGGAGAAGACGGCTACGAAGTTGATTCAGGAATTCGGTTCCGTGGAAAACCTCTTGGCAAACACCGACCAGTTGAAGGGCGCGATGCAGAAGAAGGTGGCGGAGAATGCCGAGAAAATCAGTTTCTCGAAATTCTTGGTGACCATCAAGACGGACGTTCCTATGGATATCGACTTGGAAAGTCTTGTGCGCCACGAACCCGACGCCGCTGCCTTGCAACGCATCTTTGAAGAACAGGAATTTCGCGCCTTGAGTCAGCGCCTCTTCGGCACTCCCGCACCCTCTACTGAACAGAAGAAACCTGCAACTGCAACTCCCACTCCCGCACCCAACATTCCCGTACAGCTCGACCTCTTTGGAAATCCCGTAGCAGCGACTCCCACCCAGCAGGATTTGTTTGCGCAACCCGAGGCGGAAACACCCACGCAGTTGGACCTCTTTGAGACCTCGCTGAAAACACTTGCCGATGTGCCCCACACGTATCAGTTGGTCGATTCCGACGCTGCCGCTTTGGCGCTTGTGGAAGAATTGTTGAAGCATACTTGTGTGGCTTTCGACACGGAAACTACCTCGCTCAACGCCCTTGATGCCCGCCTCGTGGGCATGAGTTTCGCTACGGCGCCCGGCACTGCCTATTACGTGGCGGTTCCTGCCGACCGCGAGGAAGCACAACGCCGTGTGGACATCTTCCGCCCCTTCTTCTCCGCCCAAATTATCGAGAAGGTGGGACAGAACATGAAGTACGACATGCTCGTTATGAAGCAGTGGGGCGTAACTCTTGAAGGTCCGCTCTTCGATACCATGTTGGCGCACTACGTAGTGCAACCCGAAATGCGCCACGGCATGGACTACATGGCGGAAATCTATCTGAAGTACAAGACTATCCATATCGACGAACTCATCGGCGCACGCGGCAAAAACCAACGCTCTATGGGCGACCTTGCTCCCCGTGAGATTTGCGACTATGCCTGCGAAGATGCCGACATTACGCTCCAGTTGAAACCCCTGCTTGAAGCGGAGATGCAGCAATACGATGTGGAGCGCGTCTTCCGCGATATCGAAATGCCCTTACTGCCTGTGTTGGCAGAGATGGAGTTGACGGGTGTCGTGCTCGACACGGATGCCATCGAAAGTACGGGACGCTTGTTTATGGAACGCTTGGCAGCGCTCGAGAGCGAGATTTACGAACTCGCGGGTCACGCCTTTACCATAACCTCTCCCCGACAGGTGGGCGAGGTGCTCTTTGGCGAACTCCAGTTAGCGCAGAAGGTGAAAAAGACCAAGACGGGGCAGTATTCCACTTCGGAAGAAGAACTTGAAAAACTCAAATCTAAGCACCCCATTGTGGAGAAAATCTTGCAACATCGAGGTTTGAAGAAACTCCTTTCTACCTACATCGAGGCGCTTCCTAAATTGATCAATCCCACTACGGGACACATTCACACCTCCTTCAATCAGGCGGTTACGGCTACGGGACGCTTGTCGTCGTCCAACCCGAATTTGCAAAACATCCCCATTCGCGACGACGATGGCAAGGAAATCCGCCGCACCTTTGTGCCTGAGCAGGGCCACCTCTTCTTTTCCGCCGACTATTCTCAGATAGAACTGCGCATCATGGCGCACCTTTCGGGCGACAAAAACCTTGTCGAGGCCTTCCGTGAGGGCAATGACATCCACGCCGCCACTGCCGCGAAGATATTTAAGAAACCCTTGGAGGAAGTGACCAAAGACGAGCGTCGCAAAGCCAAGACGGCGAACTTCGGTATCATCTACGGCATCTCGGCATTCGGTTTGGCGGAACGCATGGGCGTGAGCCGCACGGAGGCTAAGGAACTCATCGAAAACTACTTCCTCACTTACCCCGCCGTGAAGGAATACATGGACAAAAGCATCGACCTTGCGCGCGACCGTGGGTATATCCTCACCGACTTTGGGCGCCGACGCTATCTTTCAGACATCAATTCTGCCAACTCCGTGGTTAGAGGTTATGCCGAACGCAATGCCATTAACGCCCCCATCCAGGGAACGGCGGCGGACATTATCAAAATCGCCATGATTCGCATTGCCGACCGCATGCGCCGTGAGGGCGTAAAGTCAAAGATGATTCTGCAGGTGCACGACGAACTCAACTTCAGCGTCCTCCCCGAGGAACTTGACACCATCCGCAAGATTGTTGTGGAAGAAATGGAAAGTGCCTACACCATGCAAGTGCCACTCGTGGCAGAATGTGGGGTAGGGGAGAACTGGTTGGAGGCGCATTAAGGGGAACGTAACACACAAATAAAGCCATACTACAGATGACTATTCAAGAATATCAAATAGTTCCTGCCTTCACTAACTTTTTAAGTGACGTGAGGCAGATTATAGATACAGCAAGACGACAAGCCTACACAGCCATTAACCAATCAATGGTTCAAGCATACTGGCAATTAGGCAAAAGAATTGTTGAAGAAGAACAGAATGGTAAAGTCAGGGCCGACTACGGGAAACAACTCTTAAAGCAACTTTCCAAATCGCTAACGGAAGAGTATGGAAAGGGGTTCTCCGTGAATCAATTGTACTACTTTAGACAATTCTACATAACCTTTTCTGAAAAATTCCCCACACCGTGTGGAATATTGACGTGGTCACATTATAAGCGATTGCTCAGTGTGTCCAACGAAGATGCCCGTAATTGGTATTTGAAAGAAGCTTCAGAGCAAATGTGGAGTTATGCTACGCTTAATCGCAACATTGCTACAATGTATTACGAACGCTTGTTGATGTCTCAACACAAAGAACCCGTAGTACAAGAAATGAAAGCATTAACACAAGATTTTGATAAAGATAAATTAGAGTTTATTAAAAATCCTATTGTCACTGAGTTTCTTGGAATTGGTCCTGCTAAGTCATATCAGGAAAAGGAATTGGAAAAAGCCATCCTTGATAAATTGGAAAGTTTCTTGCTTGAATTAGGTAAAGGTTTTTCGTTTGTGGAAAGACAGAAATTAGTACGCACCGAAAAAAAAGACTACTTTATAGACTTGGTGTTCTATAACTTCAAGTTAAAGTGTTTTATGCTTATAGACCTAAAAGTTGGGACTATTGCACATGAAGATATAGGACAAATGGAAATGTATGTAAATATGTTTGATAAACTCGTGAAAGGGGAAGACGATAATCCTACACTCGGAATTGTTCTTTGCTCTGAAACTGACGCAGACATAGCTAAATACTTACTAAATGACACTAAGAATATCTACATGTCGAAATACCTCCCCTGCTTACCTTCTAAAGAAGAATTGCGTTGTGAAATTGAACAACAAAAAGCCATTTTTGCATTACAACATGGCAATGGAGAAACAGGAGTAGAACTTTAAGATAAATGTATAGTATTCTTCCTCTACAAAGTAAAAGCGTCAATCGTTCTAAATTACAGAACTCCCAAATACTACTTATTATCGTGCGCCAAGTTTAAGGCTTAAAATGAAAGAATCGTATGTCTTTTCTTAATAACTCTTTTGGGGTAATTAAAGTAGTGGGGATAAAAATCAAAGAGACGGGCAACTTTAGGATTGCTCGTCTCTTTGGTTTCTGTAATAGATTACTGACTGCTGGTGTTTTCCTTATACCCCTTCAGCAATGTAATCGTTTTGCGAATCTCATATTTGCGTCCGTCTGCGCCTCGGGCATCAATCTTAAGGAAGTAGGCACCGTCGGGAGCGTAACTGCCGCCCATGCGTCCGTCCCAACCGCCATCAAGGTCGGTCCATTCGTAAACCTTCTTACCCCAGCGGGTGAAAACTGCCGCCGAGAAGGAAACGATACTGCGATAGCCTTCCTTCACTTTCAATACGTCGTTCATACCATCCCCATTCGGCGAAAAAGCATTGGGAACCTCCAGTTTGGATTCCGTAATCGTGACGGAGAAAGGTGTGTCCATCGCAAAGTCTAAGGTGTCCGTACCCTGGATAAAGGTGGTACGGAGTTCGACAAAGAAAGTGCCCGTTTGCAGGAACTCATAATCTATTTCCTCCGCGAAACGCTTGATGATAGGGTTGGTTTCGCCCGCCTTTGTCATGGTCCATTCAAACACGGGTTGGTAATCGCCCACATCCTTTGCGTTAGCACGGAAAAAGGCCTTCAAGGGCGCATCACCATCATACTCTGTCACCTCCTCTTCTACGCCATCTTCGTTAATAATGTGCATAGTAGGGGAAACAGAAGGGTAGGTCTGCGCAAAAAGGAGGCAGGGTAGGAGAGAGAAGAGTAGGGTAAGGAATTTCATGTTGGAAAGGAGAAAGGAGAAAGACCTTGCGGAATGAGTTTCTCGTAGGTAACTGTTTTCTGTTATCTATTAACAACTTGTTTTACTGACCTTCCGACACGCAATGAGGCAGTGGGACTCATCTGCCAGCGTTGTGGCAAACCAGTAGTCCGAACCGCCTTCGCGGAGTTTGAGACGCTTGCGTAAGTCTGCTACAGAGGCAGGGAAATTGCGCACGGTGAGGTTTGCTTGCGCCGTATCTGCACAGAAGGCTTTGAGTTCGCGTTTGCCGAATCCGCAAGTGCGCTCTACGCTGAACGCACGTCCAGGAAAGTCGGCATGAAGTGTGTCGGAGGTGTAAAGATGACTGTTCGGGTGGAGTTTCTTTACGTCGAAGCGCTGCGCAAGACTCTTAAACGCTCCCGCCTTTAAGACCGTCGCCGAGGGCTCATAGAGATAGGCGTCAAGGGTTGACGTATAAGCGGGCACGGCAGTCATTTCCTCATCCGCCGTAAAGGCAAAGCGATGGGCATCATCCGCACAATATATAACGGGAGAGGTATCGGAATTATTGCACTCCTTACGCACCACCAAGAGCAAGTCTTTACACTCACCACGTTCCGCAAAGACGTGCACCTCTGCCACACAGCGGAGCGCCTGCAACGCCTGGTGAAGATCCAGCATCGTAGAAAGTTTCAGGATGCACACCTTCGACTTCGCCAAAAGCAAAGGGAGCAGTTCAACGACGTTAGGCTCGCAATCTTCCAGGAGCACCGTCTTCCGACCAGCCGCATCGCGTCGCGCAGGGTCCAAAAAGAGTAAATCAACAGGCTCCATCTGGCGCAAATAGTCCACACCGTCTGCATGGTGTACCGAAGCATTATTCACTCCTAACAAAGGAAAATTATGCGCAGCCAAAGCGCAAAGTTCTTCCTGCCGTTCCACATACGCAGCCTGCTTAAAGCAGGGCGCAACAAAGGAGAAATCCACTCCGAGTCCGCCCGTCAAGTCTGCCATAGCCTCAGCACCATCGGGGAACAAGCGACTGACGAGTTCCGCCTTGTAACGTGCTGCCGCCTCGCCCGAACATTGTTCCAACGCCAAGCGATGGGGGTAATGCAGTTCCTCAACCGCTGCCCACGAAGGTACTTTCACCGACAATCGTTGCCAACCTTCTACTTGGCGAAGCAGAAAGGCGGCATCGGGATGCCCAGACAGGCGTAGGGCAAGGCGAGATATGTTTTCCTTACGGAGTTCGTGGAGGTTATACATTTGAGAGCAAAGATAAGAAAAGGCAGGAGAACAAAACCACGGTTGTTTCATTTTTTTCAATTACCGAGGGCGCAATCTTTAGGAAGGACACAGAAAACTTTAGATTGCCTTGCTGACTTCAAGACTGCCTGCAGCTGCTGATTTCCTCAAATAAGCCTTGCGTAATAGGTTGAATCAAAACAATTATGTAACTTTGTAACGATTACCAAGTTAGTCATAACCCTGATTACATTAACTTATCCATATTCTTTATGAACAAGAAACTTCTTACGCTCCTTATGGTTGCAGGTGTGAGCGCATCACAAACAGTTGTGACGGCACAAAAAACTGTGGAGCAGGAACCCCAGCAAAACCTTTTCATTACCAATCCCGAGTCTGCGCGTCCTTACCGCATCCCAGCCATTGCTGCGGCGCCCAATGGTGATGTCTTTGCCATTTCCGACTATCGTCCTTGCGGCAATGACATTGGTTATGGCGAAGTAGACATCAAGTGTCGCATCTCAAAGGACAATGGTAAGACTTGGGGCGAAGAATTTTTCATTGCCGACGGTAAGGGGGGCGATTCTAACCACATGACTACGGGCTATGGCGACGCTGCGATTGTTGCCGACCGCGAGCACAACAAATTGTTGGTCATGATGGTGTGTGGTCGCACCGTTTGTTGGCACGGACGCTGGAATCCCTCAAAGATTGGGCAGACAGAAGCCGACTCTGTCAATCGTGTAGCACGCATTTACCTGACTTATAACAAGAAGACGGGCGAATGGGAGAAGAGTGAGATTGTAGAAATGACCGACCACATCTACTCGCTCTTCCTTGATGGCGACAAACCCACCGTTTCCTCTATGTTTATCGGTTCGGGCAAAATCTGTCAGAGCAGTCGCATTAAGGTAGGAAAGTATTACCGCCTCTATTGCTCGATGTGGACACGTGATGGCGGCAACCGCGTGATTTATTCCGATGACTTCGGAGGTTCGTGGAAGGTACTCGGCACGATTTACGACCGCCCCGCCCCCAATGGCGACGAACCCAAGGTGGAAGAACTTCCCGACGGTAGTGTGTTGCTCTCCAGCCGTTGTACGGGTCGTTACTTCAACATCTACACCTATACCGACGTGAAGAAGGGCGAAGGTTCATGGGGTACAGTAGCCCTTTCCAATGCTAAGAATCGTGGTGTGGCAGCAGAAGGCAACTCTACGAATGGCGAAATCATGATTCTCCCCGTTGTGCGTAAGGCTGACGGAGTAAAGACCTACCTCGCGCTTCAGTCGGTGCCCTTTGGTCCTCAGGGACGTCGTAATGTAGGTTTCTTCTACAAAGAACTCACTGACTATGCCAAGGACTTTGCTTCACCCGCCCTCTTTGCGCGTGATTGGGATGGTTCGTACCAGGTAAGCGGAATGGGGTCAGCATATTCTACAATGACCCTCCAAAAGGATCATTCGTTGGGCTTCCTTTACGAAGAATCTACCTTTGCGCGTGATTACACCATCGTATATAAGAACTACACGGTAGAACAGATTACCCGCAACCGCTACGCTTATTGCGACGACCCCACATTGACCAAAACTTATATCTCAGAGAAGGTAGTCAACCAAAAGGTGATGAGCATCTTCACGGGTAAGAAGTGCCAGACTATTGTGGGTATGCCCAATTTGGACCAGCGTAAGAGTGTAGAAAAGGTGGCAAAGGCAGTCAAGCAGCGCGCTACGGTAGACGCTGTGGCAAAGTTGAATAAGAGCATTGCGGGCACCTTGCAACAGGCGGTTGACGGACAGAAATACCGCTTGCGCAACCTCGGTTATTTGGAAGGTGGTAAGGCGTACAACCAAAACCAATATTTGCAGGCCTCAGCAACCGAGTTGAGTGCCGCAGCCCTCGACGCGAATGACGCAGCTCAGGTGTGGACCCTCCAACTCACGGAAGACGGACTCTGGCGCCTTTACAACGAGAAGCACCAGGTGTATATGGGTAAGCCCGCTGCTACAAGTTCACAGATTCTTCCCACGAAGAATGTTGCTGAAGCGGGTACGTTTGCGCTGATTAGCGACCGCGAGGGGCAGTCGGTGTTTAACGAACAGCACACTTCCAATGTGAGCTACCCCTGTTTCCACCTCTCGCAGGCAAATACGATTGTTACATGGAACGCTTCTGCCCCCTCAAAGTGGGAAATAATTGCAGTAACTCCTAACGATTGTTGCGCAGCCAAGAAGTAGGAAAATCATAAGTAACCCACCTAAAAGTAGGTATCGTTAAGCAAGGGTAAATGCTTAAAATCATTATTTTTAGGGATTGTCACGCATGAAATAAAGGCGTAACTTTGCACCATCATTCCTTAGCGCTTTGCAGGAATGAGAAAAAAGTGTGTGTAAAATTGTTATGTTTATGTTCGTTCAGTCGGAGATGCCTTAGGTGTCCCCGACTGAATTGATTTAAGGCACAAGAAATCCTCCCACAACCACTAAAATGCCCCCTCAATAGGAGGACGGAAAAAGAAGAACGGATTTCCTGAAAACGGGAAAATGACAAGAAAACTGGGGTTCAAACTGTGGAAAACCGAAAATTTTCCGTTCATTCTCAATAAAATGTAGTACTTTTGCCATAATTTATGCCTTGGTGTGCACTTATGCTAACTACTGGCGGAAAGCGGTATTCTATTATGGCAAAAGCGAAGACAAAAAAAACGGGTAATTTTAATACTATCACTTCCTGTATCAGCACTGCCTTAGTGTTGATTCTGTTGGGTACAGCTACTTTCTTTATCAAACTTGCTGAAAACTTCGGCAAGGAATTACGCGAAAACTTCACGGTGGAAGTGTTGCTCGACGACGCCATCACAAAGCAGGAACGCGAAACCATAGCTAAGGAACTCGAAACGATGCCTTACGTAAAGGAAGTGGTGTATATTTCAAAGGAAGAAGGCACCAAAGAAATGGCAGCGGTGCTTGAAGGAGGCCCTCAAGAGTTTTTGGGATTCAACCCCATTCCGGCAGAGTTTGAACTCTTTCTTAACGCTGACTATGCGAATCAAGACAGCCTCCTTTACTACATCCCCGACCTTTACAACTACAAACAGGTAACGGACGTTATTTATCCGAAAGAGGCGATGGAATTTGTTGACCACGTCATTCCACTCGTCGGAACGATACTCGTGTTCGTGGCTTCGCTCCTTGGTTTCATCTCCTTCGCCCTTATCCACAACACAATGCGCATGAGCATTTACGCACGCCGCTTCTCGATTCACACCATGAAGCTCGTGGGCGCCCGCTGGGGCTTCATTCGTCGCCCGTTCATGATGCGCGCCTTCTGGATTGGCTTCTGGGCTGCAATAATTGCAAATGCCTTAGTAGGATTGGGCATGTACTGGCTGTATAGTTTGGATGCCTACGTCGGAAATCTCGTAACGCAAGAAGTGGTGTGGACAACGTTCGGCATTAACTTCGTCTGCGGATTGTGCTTGACCCTTATCAGTGCATACGTATCGGTCAACAAGTTCCTTAAGATGTCAAGCAGTCAAATGTTTATGAATTAAATTTTAAGGTTATAAGGTCGCTTCGCTTATAGGTCTCAGATTATAAGAAACTATGCAGACCGCATGTAACCTAAAAAATAAAAAAGTTATAGAGCGCTTCGCTTATAGTTTTTTGGGTTATAAGGACTTTGCAGCGCGGACGCCTCTTAAAACCTTCAACCTTAAAACCTCACAACCTCATTTATATATGAAACACGAATTCGCCTTTTCAAAGATGAACTTCTACTTGTTAGCAGTGGGCATCGCCATTGTCATGGTCGGTCTAATCCTCATGTCGGGCGGCGGAACGACTGTTGAGCAGTTTGACCCTGAGATTTTCAACGCACGTCGCATCCGTGTGGCTCCCATGGTGACCTTCTTCGGCTACCTCTTCATTGTCGTAGCCATTCTCTACCGTAGCAAAGACAAAAATTCTGAATATACAAAATAAAAGACATAGATTATGGATTGGTTAGAAGCCCTTATTCTCGGTTTGGTGCAAGGATTGACAGAATACTTGCCAGTAAGTAGTAGCGGTCACCTTGCCATCGGCTCTGCCTTGTTAGGTATTGAAGCCGAACAGAGCATGATGTTTACAGTTGCGGTACACGTAGCAACGGTATTGAGCACAGTTGTCATTCTCGGACATGAAATTTGGAAAATCCTTGCAGGTGCGCTTCATTCTCCCGTAAGTGGCACGCTCAACGACGATCAAAAATACGTACTTAACATCATCGTCTCCATGATTCCCATTGGCATTGTGGGCGTATTCTTTAAGGATCACGTAGAAGCCATCTTCGGTAGCGGCCTCTTGGTTGTAGGAGCATGCTTATTGCTTACAGCCTTGTTGTTGTCGTATTCTTACTTTGCAAAGCCCAAGTTGAAGGACAAGATTTCCCTTCGCGACGCCTTTATCATTGGTCTTTCTCAGGCATTAGCCGTATTACCCGGATTGAGTCGCTCGGGCACAACGATTGCAACGGGCTTGATTCTCGGTAACAAGAAGGAAAACATGGCGCAATTCTCATTCCTCATGGTTATCCCCCCAATTCTCGGTGAAGCCCTCCTTGATTGTATCAAAGCCTACAAGGAAGGAATGGAAGCAGCCTTTAACGGATGCAGTATGTCCGCTTTGGCGATTGGCTTCATCGCAGCATTCCTCTCTGGATGCGCTGCTTGTAAGTGGATGATCAGCATTGTGCGCCGTGGTAAGCTCATTTACTTTGCTATCTACTGCCTCATCGTGGGTATCATCACCCTTCTCTTTGGTATCTAACCTTGCGTCTCCCCAAATACCTTGACGCAAATTCCCTCTCGCACCATGCCAAATAATTTTGAGCAAGGAACGATTCTTGCATTTGATAAACCCCTTACTTGGACCTCCTTCAACCTCGTAGCAAAGGTAAGATGGTTGATTTCAAAACACATCGGAGGAAAAATCAAGGTAGGACACGCTGGTACACTGGACCCCCTTGCCACGGGTGTGCTTATTATCTGCACAGGTAAGGCTACAAAACAAATTGACCAGCTTCAAGCGGGCGTAAAGGAGTATATCGCAACCCTTAAATTGGGGGCAACAACGCCCAGCTTTGACCTCGAAAAGGAAATTGACGCTACTTACCCCACCGACCACATTACGCGTGAAGGTATTGAGGCGGCGCTCACCACGTTTGTGGGAGAAATCATGCAGGTGCCCCCAGTATTCTCTGCCGTAAAGGTAGATGGTAAGCGCGCTTACGACTTGGCACGAAAAGGCAAGGACGTAGAACTCAAGGCAAAGCCCTTGCGCATCGACGAAATCGAGTTGCTCGATTGCAACCTCGACACGATGGAAATCGTAATCCGTGTCGTTTGCTCTAAAGGCACGTACATCCGCGCCTTGGCACGTGATATTGGCGAGGCACTCCATTCTGGTGCCCACCTTACGGCACTCCGCCGCACCCGAGTGGGCGACTACACTATCGACAAGTGTTTTGCCACCATCGAGGACTTTGAAAAACAACTTTCCCTCCCTGTAGGTTCATAAAATTACCCACTTAGGAATCCTGAATGCTAATTTTACAGAACCTACCTTCAGTCTACAGAAAACTATGAAACTCTCAGAATTCAAATTTAAGCTTCCCCAGGAAAAAATTGCCCAATATCCCGCTCGTTTCCGCGATGAAAGTCGCATGATGGTGCTTCACCGCAAGACGGGAGAGATTGAGCATAAGATGTTTAAGGATCTTATCTCTTACTTCAACCCTCATGACCTCTTCGTATTCAACAATACGAAGGTTTTTCCCGCACGCCTTTACGGCAATAAGGAAAAGACGGGTGCTGTAATCGAAGTGTTCCTCCTTCGCGAACTGAATCCTGACCTCTTCCTTTGGGACGTGCTCGTTGATCCCGCTCGTAAGATTCGTATTGGCAATAAGCTTTACTTCGGCGAGGACAATTCGCTTGTGGCTGAAGTTATTGACAACACGACAAGCCGCGGTCGTACGCTCCGCTTCCTTTATGATGGCGACCACGAGGAATTCCGCCAGCAGCTCTACGCCCTTGGTGAAGCTCCCGTGCCTCGTTTTATCGGTCGTGGCAGTGAACCCGAAGACCTTGAGCGCTTCCAGTGTATCTTTGCTGAACATGAGGGCGCCGTTACCGCACCTACAGCGGGTCTTCACTTCTCACGTGAGATGATGAAGCGCATGGAAATCTTCGATATCGACAAGGCATTCATCACCCTCCACTGTGGACTTGGAAACTTCCGCGATACGGATGTGGAAGACCTTACGAAGCACAAAATTGACTCTGAACAGATGAAGGTAGACCGCGAGTGTTGCGAAATGGTCAACCGCGCAAAGGATAATGGTCAGAAGATTCTTGCCGTAGGTACTACCGTGCAGCGCGCACTCGAAGTGTGTGTCGGTCCCGACTGCCGCATTAAGGAATTTGAGGGGTGGACAAACAAGTTTATCTTCCCTCCCTACGACTTCTCGGTTGCCGATAGCATGTTGGTCAACTTCCATTTGCCTTATTCGACGCTCTTGATGCTCACAGCGGCATTTGGTGGGTACGAAAACACGATGAAGGCTTACGACGTAGCCCTTCAGGAAGACTACCGCTTTGGCGTTTACGGCGACTGCCTCCTTATTGTAGATTAAACCGCACATGAAACTCCTTTTAGCCCTCGGTGCAAACATCGGTGCAAAGGAAGAACAGTTGCGAACGGCTATACGAGCACTTGAGACGCGCGTCGGAACGCTCCTCAAGTGCTCTCGCTTTTACACCACAGCACCTGTAGGGTTCGCCTCCGACAACGCCTTTGTCAATGCCGTCGTATTGCTCGAAACCACCCTTTCCTCGGAAACCATCCTGGACATCACGCAGCAAATAGAGCGCGAACAGGGGCGCACCTCGAAGACGGTCAACGGTATTCACACCGACCGAACACTCGACATCGACCTGCTTGCCTATGAGAGCCACATTATAAATACGCCCTCCCTGCAGCTTCCCCATCCGCGCCTACACCTGCGCCGATTTGTACTGGAACCGCTCTGCGATGTGCACCCCGAGGGGATACATCCCACTATTCATACATCTTATAAATCACTTCTTATGCAACTTAACCAAGCTACCATAACGCATGAGCGCGTTGTTACCGAAGAACTCCTTCAGGCGCTCAACCACCTCCTTCCCCAACTCTCGTCAAGCGCAAAAGCGCTCACTGCCGATCGTTTGCAAGAGGTACTCAACTGCCCCACGACACGCCTTTACACACTTCGTGACGAGGAAGGCAAGATTCGTGCCACCACAACCCTTTCCCTTCAGGAGCTCATCACGGGTACAAAGGCGTGGGTCGAAGATGTCGTAGTAGACAGCGAAGCTCGCGGCCGTGGCTACGCACGCCAGTTACTGCAACACCTTGCCGAAGAAGCAAAAGTGATTGGCGCAAAGTCGCTCAACCTCACTTCTCGCCCCTCACGCGAGGCAGCTAACAAGTTATACCAAAGTGAAGGTTACGAAATCCGCGAAACAAATGTGTACCGCCGTTCTGTAAAGTAGAGGCACTTTTGGAAAGGCTAAACAGTCGCTTTTTTCGCCATTTCATCGGGGAAAATAGGCTGCTTCAAGGCATATTGCATTTTCCATATCCGAGATACGAAAAACGAATCGGCACTTAGTTAAAACGAACTCCGAATTAGTTTCAACGATCTCCCAGTTAATATTTACGCTCCTTTTTAGCGTCCTTTGCCGAAAACACAAACTTGTAACAGCATGCGTTTTCGTCAAAATTCTTAACTTTGCACAGAAATAAATATTTGATACATACATGGCTTTACAATGTGGAATTGTAGGCTTGCCCAACGTAGGTAAGTCAACCCTCTTTAACTGCTTGAGCAACGCAAAAGCACAGTCTGCTAACTTCCCCTTCTGCACGATAGAACCCAATGTGGGTGTCATCACCGTGCCCGACGAACGCCTTACGAAGATTGCTGAACTCATCAACCCCAACCGCATCGTTCCTACAACCGTAGAAATCGTGGACATCGCGGGTTTGGTGAAGGGTGCATCTAAGGGTGAAGGTCTTGGCAACCAGTTCCTTGGCAACATCCGCGAAACCGACGCCATCATCCACGTGCTCCGTTGCTTCGACAACGACAATGTGGTGCACGTTGACGGTTCTGTCGACCCCGTTCGCGATAAGGAAATTATTGACACCGAACTTCAGCTCAAGGACCTCGACACGGTAGAAAATCGCATCAAGCGCGTAGAGAAGATTGCCAAGGTAGGTGGCGACAAACAGGCGAAGTTGGAGTACGACGTGCTCATCGCCATCCGCGAAGCCCTCCTTGCAGGTAAGAGCGCCCGCACCGTGACGTTTGACACGAAGGACGAAGAACTTACTGCCAAAAATCTCTTCCTCCTCACCGCAAAGCCCGTACTTTACTGCTGTAACGTGGACGAAGCATCGGCAGCTACGGGCAACGAATACGTAGAACGTGTACGCGAAGCCGTGAAGGATGAAAATGCTGAGATTCTTGTGGTGGCAGCACAGACAGAAGCTGACATTGCAGAACTTGAAACTTACGAAGAACGCCAGATGTTCCTCCAGGATGTCGGTCTTGAAGAATCGGGTTGCAACCGTTTGATCAAGGCAGCCTATAAGATGCTCGAATTGGAGACGTATATTACTGCCGGTGTGCAGGAAGTGCGTGCCTGGACGTACCGCCGTGGCTGGAAGGCGCCTCAGTGTGCAGGCGTTATCCATACGGATTTTGAAAAGGGCTTCATCCGTGCCGAAGTTATCAAGTACGAAGACTTTATCAACCTTGGTTCTGAAGCCGCTGTCAAGGAAGCTGGCTTGATGCGCGTAGAAGGTAAGGAATACGTCGTACAGGATGGTGACATCATGCACTTCCGCTTCAACGTATAACGCAATTAGGGAAACGGAAGGGGGGTAAAAGGGGAGCACAAACCGATGTTTTGACAGGGCTTCTCATGTAGGTGAAACAAACTGCCGATTTATTCAAATTACTCGGCACTTCGTTGAAACGATCTCCCTATTTGTTTTCTGTAACTCCAATATAGCGCAACACAAAAGCAATGGAGGCAACCTGCAAACGCAAGTTGCCTCCATTGTGTTTATACTGAGAAGTATAAAACAGGGGTTATCAGCTGATGCATTAGAACTTCCAACGTGCTCCAAAGCCTAAAGCGAGAATATCCGTAAGTTTCAAGTGCTTGTTAGGCACGGCAGATATCACACTCAGCTCATTTGTAGAAAAATCATAAAACAATTCTACACCCTCGCCCCATCTCTTCCACTCCTCAGGAAATTCATAAGTAATACGTTCGCCTAAAGAGAAAGAGAAGCGCACACGCGTCGTAAAGCGGTAGTAGCTGCCACCATAATGATGCTTTGGTTCTTCTGTCCAGAAGTCGCCGTCGAACAACACTACGTTGGCAAACAAACCGGCTGCCACGGGGCGGAACTTTAGCGCGCCTTTACAGCCACGGGGTAGGGGGATGTTGACGTCCCAAGGGGTGTAATACTGACGCAGCGTAAATGTATTCAAACTTTGCGTATTTCCATAACGCGTAATATACCCTATAAGCGCCTCGGTCATCCATTTCTTTTTACCGTATTCCCAACCTACACCGCCCGAAACGCAGCCAATGTTACCGGCATACTGCGCCGTGACGTGAGTGGGCGTTATGCGTTGCAGAAACGTGCGCTTACTTTCAACAGTTGCGGACATCGACGACACACAGGTGAGCATAAGAACTACCAACAGCAGTATGCCCCCACGTACCTCCTTAAACGAAAACTTCTTCATAATCATACGTACCATCGGCATTGAGGTTGAACACTAAATAAGAACGCTTGTCGGCACAAGCTACCTGATAATAGGGCATACTTTCGGGGAAGGGATAGCGAACTACCGTGCTATGCTCATGCCCACAAAGTGCAAACTGCACATTAGGGTAGGGCTCAAGTGCAGAAAGGTAGAAGCCCATCTGAGTCAGCGGATATTGGTCGCTTCCAGGGGGGACGTGCATCACAACTACCGTTCGCTTGGCGGTAATAGGGACTTGCGTAATATTTTTGCGCAAGAAGCCTACACCAAAGAAGTCTGGGGTATCCGAAAATTCCAAACCATTGGTGTTAAGCACTACAAAATGGGTATCACCAGCCGTAAAACTGTATTCAAAAGGACCATACATATTTCTAAACGTAGCTTTCCCCGTACCAATACAGTCATGATTACCAATCGCTACCACATAGGGCATGTGCAAGCGCTGAAGCTCGTCACGCATCCACTCAAATTCATCCGTCAGTGCGAAATCGGTTAAATCACCACAATGAATCACAAAATCTATCCCCTCATTAGCATTGATATGATCCACTATTTCGTGAGTAGCATCGTACCAGCGTTGCGTATCGCTGATTACGGCGAAACGCAACTGCTTTCTACCCTCCAAAGCCTTCTCAATGCGCGCCGTGTTCGTGGAGTTGATGTTACGCTCACCGTCAAAACGCGTATCGTAAGGGTGATAATCCAACATGTCGCACCCCGAAAAATTGAGGCACGCCATGAATAGGAATATTATGTGAAAAATAGGGGTTCGAAGGAGCATCTTTTCAAAATTTTGTGCAAAATTACAAAATTCTCGTCCCCCAAAAACGACTGTATTTAAGAAAATATTCCGACCTTTGCACCAATTACGGATAAGGAACAGCGTTTCCGAAAAAACGACAACCCATGCCGTTACTATGGGAAGTAGGTTCTTGTAAAAAATGTGCAACTCATTCACTCACATATTCCTACCATCCCACGTTATGCCCTAAATTTTAACATTTAACACTTACATTATAACCGCAAACCATTCATCTATGGAACTTAAAATAAACAACCTTGAAGAGATTGGCGCCGTAGCCGAAGAATTTATCCGCTTGGCGATGCAGGAAGACACCGTATTTGCCTTTAACGGGCAGATGGGTGCTGGTAAGACCACCTTTATCAAAGCGCTCTGCGAAGCTCTCGGTGTGAGTGAGGTAGTCACCTCTCCCACCTTCTCAATTGTCAACGAATACCGCTCTGACGAAACGGGAGAACTCATTTATCATTTCGATTTCTACCGCATCAAGAAGATTGACGAGGCGTATGACATGGGCTGTGAGGACTATTTCTATTCAGGCGCCGTTTGCCTGATTGAATGGCCCGAATTGGTTGAAGACCTCCTCCCTGGCAACACCGTTTGGGTGGACATCCGCGTGAATGACGACGATACGCGCACCATCAGTTGGGAGGCGTAAAAGACACCATCCCTTTTGGATATAACAGTATCCCTTTTAGAAAAAATTAAGTCCGAGATAAATCAAACTATCTCGGACTTAATTTTATTTAACTCCGAGTTTGTTTTTACCCCCTCGGAGGTGCTATTCTTGAACACGCTTTCAACGACCTGAAATGCGCACCGTTTAGAAGACGATGTTGTAAGGGTGAACGCCGACATGGTACGTTGTGTTATACGTACCATCAGCGTTGTAACGATAGACGTAACCGGGCATATTATATTCCGCAGCCGAGGGATCAGCAAGAACGTAGATGTCGCCATCGGCGTCAAACTGCACGTTGATAGGCGCTGTGGGGAGGTTACCACAGAGGAAATTTTCACGCTTCAGCGCTCCCGTATTGGCATCATAGAGATTGTAGGTCGTAACCGTTTCATAAGTGGTCCAATCCGTCACAGAATGAATCACCAAAAGGTCGTTGCCGTTCACCGCAATGAAGGAGCCGTCGCAGATATAGGCGCTCTCGCCCGTAGCAGGATTTACGCTGTACACCTTTGAGGGAACATCCGCATAATTGCCGCTACAAACAACTACTAATTTGCCCGACGCTGTAACAATCAGTTGACCAGGATTCAGCCCTACGGGAATGTCTTCTCCACGACTGAAATCGGTGGTTGAAAAGCGTGCTAAGCGAAGACCATTTTCGTAAGTGGGATAGTTATAACCATCTGAAATACTAATAAATAGTTCATCGCCAAGAAGGGCAAGGCTGTAGGGATTCGGACCCACAGGAATCTTCTCAACAAGCTGGAGACTGTTGCGGTCGAACACCGACAGATTGCCATCGTTATTGGCAACAAAAAGGTAGTCTGCCGTTGCCGCTACAGCCTGTGGAGTAGGAGTAGAAATCGTTCCCGTTACGGAAAGATTTTCAGCATTCAGCGCCCATACTATTCCCGACTCAAACGCAGGAACATAGAGGGTGCCGGCATACTTCGCAGCGCCCTGGGGCGTACCACCGATACTCACCCCATTTTGCGCCATAAAGGCGTCACTGATCACACTGCCCGTTTCGGTATTTACCGCACTGATGCTACCATCAATGCCGTCGTAAAACGAACCTTGGTTTACTACATAAAACGAACTCTTGGGTACGTCGGGAACAGGGGTAACTGACTCGTCAGAAGAGGAACATGCCACCATAAGGAGGCAGAAAAGGGGAAGTAAATAACGCATAAAAGAGAGGGTTTGAGGGGTTAAGATTATGAGGTTATGAGGGGGAGTGATGTTTTGAGGTTTGTAAGTAGGAAGGTCTTAAGTTTAAGAACCACATCCGCATGGCAACCTTAAGACCTCAAAAACTTATATCCTTACAACCTCAAAAACTATAATTTAACGTAGCCATAAAATTGCGGGTCGGCATGGGGTAGCGGCGGACGACCTCATAGGTTTTATTGAGTAGGTTATGGGCTGAAACACTTGCCTTTAACACTCCCGAACGGAGGGAGAAATTGCGATAAAGCGTGGCACCCAATTCTCCATATCCGGGCATGTTTGTAGTCGGTGCGTGATTGTTGGTTGCCCAACGCTCGGAAGCTCCCGAAAAGGTGATACCACACGAAAGCCAAGGGTTTTCCCACGTCATACTCGCCGCCCCACTGTGTCGCGGAAGGTATGCCGACTGTTTACCATAGGTGGCGTCGGCAGCATCCGTGCGATCAACGGCATTTTGCAGGGAATAATTTGCAAAAAAGAGGAGTCGTTGGCGCGCCGAAAGGCGTTGCGCAGCATGAAAGGTGACATCCAGTCCATGGATGACCACTTTTCCACGATTCTCCATGCGCCAAACGAAAAGGTTGTAGGGAACGGCAGAAATCTTATTGGTAAGGTCGTTGTAATAACCGTCTACCGAAAGGCGAACCGCGGTTTCGGTAATCGGAAGTCTGCCCTGCCACGTCATACCCGCCCCCAACTGCCGCACACGTTCGGGTTTGAGCACCTGCGTTCCCATGTGGTAGAAATAGGTTTCGGAGAAGGTGGGTTGACGGTAGTAATCCTTGTAAAAAACTCGGAGCAGGAAATCACCGCCAAAGGGTTTGTATGCCACGGCTACCGAAGGCGATAATTTACGGAGGTTTCTCGGCGCTTCCATTCCCTTGGGGGCACAGTTCCATGCCATTTGCGCCGTCAGGCGAAGCGTTGCGGTAAGGCGAGGGTGCTCATAGCGAAGGGAGAAAGCCTGAAGCAAGGTATGGCGCGCCGCACCGTCGGCACTCACAAGGTTTGTAGCAAGGTAATTGTAGTAATAATCAGCAGCATACGCCACAGAGAATTGTGGAAGTAGCGACTTACTCACACCACCAGTAAGATACGCTTCCGTCTGTCGGTAAGTGTTTTCCATCCCTCCCCCAGGATACTGTGGGTCGGGGTTTTCGTAGCGCTGTACTTGGCGTCCCACCTTTGCGGCGGCGAAAGCGTTGAAACGCGCCCCCGTATAGTCAAACCGCGATTGGGCAAAGAGCAGTTGTTCGCCCATACGCTCGGCATTATCCTGGTTGTAAAGCACCACAGGTCCAGGCAATCGACTCCGTTGTTCCGACGCATAGATTTTCGTACTCAACCGGCGTTGTGCGTCTGGGCGATACTGCCAATTCAGTTCCCCCACCCCACTTTGCAAGCGCGAATTATGGCGCCGCTCCGTGGTGGTGTGAAGTCCGTTGCGCAAGCGGAAGGAATAATTGTTGTTGCTGAAGAAATAAGATGCCGCCGCTCCCAAACTATGCTTGGAACTCAGTTTGCGTCGCAACGAAAACGAGGGATTCACTCGTTCCCACGAACCCACACGAAGTTGAAAGTTCGTCTGATTACGCTCCTCGCCTTCTGCCCAACTGCCTATGTGAAGTGTAGCCGTCGCCAAACTGCGCGCAGGTACCAACAAAGGGGCAGCATCTCCGACATCCAGTCGCACCGACTGCATCAGGTCGAAGGCAAACCGCGAGACGTCGACCGTACCTCCCTGTGTGTCTGCCATAGGCATGCCGTCGTAGGTAACAATAGTGTGAGTCGCTCCCACACCACGCACATTTACCGTCTTCAAACCGCCTGCACCGCCATAATCACGCAGATGAATGCCTGCCACATGGCGCAGCGCACCCGTAATGTCCGTAATACCCATACGGCGCAGGGAGGCGGAGTCCAGGCGGAAGGTGGGAGCAGCAGTAGTAAGGGATTTGTCGTGGCGCATACCTACAGTAGTTACCTCATCAAGGCAACTATCAGCAACCACCTGCCCCTTACTCCACAAGGGAGCAAGCAGCATGAACATACAAAGCGTTCCGACAATCTGACAATAGCGCATAGGCTTAAAGGGGTGCAGCGCGGAACCTGCTTATTTTGAAAAAGAGAATAGGGGAGTGGTGAACGGGAAACGAGGAACGGTGAGAGGTGAACGTTTAACGATTAAAGACCCTGCGGAGTGATAGCACTGCGCAAGCCTCTTCGTTCACCTTTCACCCATTAACCGCTAACCTTTAACCGTTAATCTAACAACAATTTCACCAACATTGTAAACCTTCCGCGAGGTCACAACGCTAACACAGAGGTGGCAGGTCTTCTGACTCGTTCCTGCAAGCACGCCTTCTCAACCGTAGTCAATGGCATGTAAGTGCTTACGACGATGGAACATACAGCAGCGGGACTGTACAGGATTCTCACCTGTTTCCCTTTTCATTGCAGCAGTGTGCAAACCGCCTCTTTCACGGGCAAAGATAAGAAGAATATTGAAAACGAAGGGCGTGTGACCCATTTTTATGCAAGAAAAAGGGATTTTTTTCACTTAGTTTTAGCCCATGCCATCGGAAGTAATAGTGGGAGAAGCAAGGATGCAAAAAGAGGATAGGGAGTTGCTGAAAACTAAGTGCCGATTAAATAAAACTAAGTGCCGATTTGTTTGAATTAAGTGCCGATTTGTTTTTAGAAAGTTTGACCCCCTAAAAATTGTTGCCAACAGAAGGGGAAATCATCTGCTTTTGGCTCCTTCGCAAAAGGAAAAAATACGGAACACCTCCCCCATAGAGCACGTAGCATTTGACCAACGGAATTACCAAAAGGAAGGCGTTGGCAGTAGGTCAAATGTGAAAAGAAAGGATTTGGACTTACATTCTTATCTTTTCCAAAAAAATGGACGCATATTTTATAATAAAATTGTAATTTTGGGCGAACTTAACCTTAGACTTAACCTTTAACAATCAACATCATTTATGTATCTCACACTTACCGCTGAAAATATTGTGTTGCTGGGGTCGATTCTCATCTTTGTGAGCATCCTGTTCAGCAAGACCAGTTACCGCTTCGGAGTGCCCACCCTGCTGTTGTTTCTCATCGTAGGGATGCTCTTCGGAAGTGACGGACTCGGTTTGCAATTCCACAACGCTTCTACGGCACAGTTTATCGGTATGCTCGCCCTGAGTGTCATCCGCTTCACGGGGGGTATGGACACGAAGATTGCGGACATCCGCCCGATTATGCGCGAGGGGTTGATTCTTTCTACGGTGGGTGTGTTACTCACCACGCTCTTCACGGGGGCTTTTGCTTGGGCACTGACCACCTTCACGCCCATGGGCATCGAACTTTCTTTCCTGACCGCGCTGCTCTTGGCAGCAACAATGTCGTCTACAGACTCTGCTTCGGTGTTTAACCTGTTGCGCTCACAACAGATGCAGTTGAAACACAATCTGAAACCCATGCTGGAGTTGGAAAGCGGTTCGAACGACCCCATGGCGTACTTGCTGGTGATTGTGTTGATTCAAGTGATTGGTGCTCCCGAAAGTTGGAGTCTTGGAACCATCATCCGCGACCTTGTGGTGCAGTTTGCCGCAGGTATCTTCGTGGGTTATGCCGTAGGTAAGGGCAGCGCGTGGCTCATCAACCGCATCAACTTGAGCACGCAGTCGATGTACTCCGTATTGTTGCTCTCACTCGTGTTTATCTCCTTCACGCTGACGGAATTGCTCCACGGAAACAGTTACTTGGCGGTGTATATCTCCGGTCTTGTGCTGGGAAATGAGAAACTGACCAACCGCAAGGAGATGAATACCTTTATGGACGGACTTACGTGGTTGGCACAGATTGTGATGTTCCTCTCGCTCGGACTTTTGGTCAACCCATTGGAAATTCTTGACGTAGTGCTTGTAGCACTCTGCATCGGGCTGTTCATGATGTTCGTTGCGCGCCCACTTACCGTGTTCTTGTGCTTGGCGCCCTTCCGCGAATTGCCCACCAAGGCACGCCTGTTTGTGTCGTGGGTAGGATTGCGTGGTGCCGTGCCCATCATCTTCGCCACTTACCCCATCCTTGCCGACATTCCTGGGGCACGAACGCTGTTCAACATTGTATTCTTCATCACGCTCCTCTCCTTGATCTTGCAAGGCATGAGCATTTCGTGGGTAGCAAAGAAGTTTGACCTCGACCTGCCCATAGAAAAAGAGGGCAACGAGTTTGGTGTTGAACTTCCCGAGGAACTTGATGCCCAACTTTCGGACTACGTTGTGACTGAAAGCATGATTCAAAATGGCAACCGCCTCATGGATATGAACCTTCCCGCCTCAACGCTTGTAATCATGATTAAGCGTGGCGAAGAATACATTGTACCCAACGGACAGTTGGAACTTATGGTGGGTGACGTCCTCCTGTTTGTTTCAAAGGAAGAGTTGGCGTTTTGATGAAAGGAAAAAGGAGAAAGGAAAAAGGAGAAAGAGGCTGGCGCAACGCAACTCTTTCACTTTTCATCCCTTTATCCATCCCGCAAGGGGCAGTTTGCAAAAATCCTTTCAAAAAACAAAAGTATAAACCTACATTACCAAGAAGATAAGTCCCGCAAGGTCTTTCTCATTTCTCCTTTATGATAATCTGGAACCCTTCCGAAATAGCGCTCGAATTAGGTCCCATCGCCCTGCGTTGGTACTCCCTGCTTTGGGGTATTGGTTTGGCATTGGCATACTTTGTAGTGTATAAACTTTACCGCCATCAGAAGCTGACGCAAGAGCAGTTTGACCCGCTCTTCCTCTACTGCTTCTTCGGCATCTTGATTGGGGCGCGCTTGGGCCACTGCCTGCTTTACGAACCCGGGTATTACCTTTCACACATCACGGAAATGGTGTTACCCATCCGCACCATGCCCGACGGCAGCACGAAGTTCATTGGTTATGCCGGACTTGCCTCTCACGGGGGAACGATTGGCGTTATCGTGGCGCTCATGCTCTATGCGCGTAAGACGAAGGTAAAGTTCCTGCACGCCCTTGACAATATTTCTATCGCCACGCCCCTTACGGCGGGATGCATCCGCCTCGGAAACTTGATGAACTCCGAAATTGTGGGCAAGGCTACGGGAAGTGATTGGGGTTTTGTCTTTGCCGCAAACGGCGAGACGTTCCCACGCCATCCTGGACAGCTCTACGAAGCGATTGCTTACTTCCTCCTGTTCCCCCTCCTGCTTTGGCTCTACAAGAAAGCGCCTCAGCGCGTCGGTTCGGGCTACTTCTTCGGTACCGCCATCCTCTGTATCTTCACTTGCCGCTTCTTTATCGAGCTTTGCAAGGAGGTGCAAGAACCTTGGGAACTCCAAATGCAAGACATGATAGGCATCAACCAGGGGCAGTTGCTCAGCATTCCCTTCATCCTCCTCGGTGGCTACCTCGTGTGGCGCAGTGTGAAAAAGAAGGCTTAAATTCTGCGCCCTCAATCAGACAAAATGAAACCGCTTTGCGAGTAGTAAAAAACGACATCCTTTGTGCTGAAAACTAAGTCCCGATTAAATGAAATTAACTGCCGATTTGTTTGAACTAAGTGCCGATTCGTTTTTACCAACTCCCATCTGCCAATTTTACTTCCCCTTACGCTTCTAAAAATCCCCCATTCAATGAAGATTCTTCTCGTCAACACCTCTTCCGCTACGGGGGGCGCCGCTATTGCTGCCCGCCGCTTGATGAATGCCCTGGAGAAAAACGGTGCTGAAGTCAAAATGCTCGTTCGTGACAAGGATGACGACGACCACAGAGTCATTGCACTGCCACCTTCCTTGCTTCTGAAGGCAAAATTCGTGGCGGAGCGCGCAGAAATCTTCGTTGAAAACAAATGTAAGAAGCACCGCCTGTTTGAAGTTGACCATGCGGCACACGGCACAGACATTACAAAACTCCCTTGCTTCAAGGAAGCCGATGTTATTCACCTACATTGGATAAACCAAGGCATGCTTTCGATGGAGGACATCGGAAAGATTCTTCGCAGTGGCAAGGAAGTGTGGTGGACGCTCCACGATATGTGGCCCTTCACGGGAATCTGCCACCACGCACGCCAATGTGAGGGGTGGAAACACGAATGTGGCAACTGCCGACTGCTCATCAATAATGGGAACAAGGGCGATCTTTCCTACCGCACCTTTAAGAAGAAGCAGAAGGTCTATGCCCAGGGAAAGATTCGCGTAGTGGCGTGCTCCAACTGGTTGGCTGAATTGGCGCGTAAGGCACCCCTCTTCAAGAACTTCACCGTTGAGAGCATCCCCAACCCTATTGACACCACCTTCTATACGCCTGGTGATAAGATCGAGGCACGCAAACGCCTCGGTTTGCCACTCAATAAAAAGTTACTCCTCTTTGTGGCGTACCGCGCTACGGATCGCAACAAGGGCATCTATTACCTTGCCGACGCACTCACGAATATTCAAGAGCGCAACGCTGATTTTGCCGCTCAATTAGGACTCATTATCGTGGGACGCGAAGCCGAGGCTGCCACGGTGGGAATCCCTTGCGAATGTTTCCCACAAGGGTATATCACAGATGCCGAAAAGATGCTTCTATGCTACCAAGCGGCTGACCTCTTAGTGATGCCCACGCTACAGGATAACCTTCCCAACACCATTGCCGAGGCTATGGCATGCGGCACTCCCTGTGTGGGATTCCGCGTAGGCGGTTTGCCACAAATGATTGCCCACCGTCGCAACGGATACCTCGCACGCTATCTCGATGCTGCCGACTTTGCCGATGGCATTCTCGAAACGGCATTCTCAGATGGGTATCAAAACTACGCCAACGACGCTCGCAAAGTTGCAACAGAGTCGTACGCCGAGAAAGTTATTGCCGAGCGTTTCCTAAATTCCTCCCCAGATTCTAAATAACCCCTATAGAAATGCAAACAGACAACCCTCCGTCGAGCACGACGGAACCGCTTAAATTTACCATTGCTACGGTAACATTTAACGCTACAACGCTCATTGAGCGCACCATTAAAAGTGTGGAAGAACAGGACTACCCCTATATAGAACACCTCATTGTCGACGGCAACTCCCGCGACAACACACTTGAACACATTCATCATTACCAGGAGCGCAACAGTATCGCCGCCGTACCCCACGAAATCACGTGTATTTCCGAGCCCGACCACGGACTTTACGATGCCATGAACAAGGCGCTGCAGATGGCTACGGGCGACTACATCTTATTCCTCAACGCTGGCGACAAGCTCCATAGCGCAACCCTTCTGAGCGAACTCGCTTCGCAAATCAAGGAGGAGCGCCCCGCGGTGATTTTCGGACGTACGGACTTAGTGGATGCGGATGAGAAGTATATTGGTCCGCGCCGCCTTTTTCCGCCCAAAGAACTCACTTGGAAGTCGTTTAAGCACGGCATGCTGGTGTGTCATCAGGCATTCTTTGCCCACAAACACGTATTCCGCAGCGTCAAATACAACTTGAAATACCGCTTCTCTGCCGACTTTGATTGGTGCATCCGCATCTTAAAGGAAACAGCTCGCCTTGAGCGCTCCACACACGACGCTCAGTGCGTCATCAGTGACTATCTGAACGAGGGAATGACCACGAAGAATCATAAGAAGTCGCTCCTTGAGCGCTTCCGAATCATGTGGCGCCACTACGGTGCGGTATCTACTATCGGGCATCACTTGTGGTTCTTCGTTCGCAAACCTTAACGACATGGAAGCGCTTTATCAATCTATGGCTGCGCTCTGTGCGCGTCGCGAATACTGCTGTGCGGACATTACGGAGAAATTGCGCAAGAAGGGTGTCGCTCCCGAAGAAGCCGAAGTGCTGATTGCCCGCCTTATCGACGAAGGTTATATCAATGAGGGAAGATATGCCCGCGCCTTTGTGCACGACAAGACCCTCTACAACGGTTGGGGGCGCGTCAAGACGGCACAGCAGTTGCGCGCCAAGGGCATCTGTCCCGCCTATATCAACGAGGCGATGACCTGTATCACGGAAGAGCAGTACGCCGAGGTGTTCCACAAAGTGTTGCAGGCAAAAAGGCGCAGCATCAAGGGAGAAACCGACTACGAGGTGCGCCAGAAGTTGGCACGAAGCCTCATCGCTCGCGGATTTGAACCTTCCTATGTGTTCAATAACCTTGACTTGCAAGATACTGACGATGACTGTTGAAATATCTTGGGATTTTCTCAAAACTAAGTCCGAGTTCATTCAAACTAATCGGCACTTAATTCAAACTAAATCCGAGATTGTTTTCAGTATATCCGTCCCATTTCTTCAAAAGTCTATTTCTCCGCTCAAATATTAAGGACTTCACGCCCACAACGGGCACTAAATAGAAACTCAAAAACAAACAAAAGCTATGTTGACAATTTACAATACACTTACTCGTAAGAAAGAAGAATTTAAGCCCATCAATCCGGGCCACGTAGGTATGTATGTTTGCGGACCTACGGTATATGGTGATGCACACCTCGGACATGCGCGTCCCGCCATTACGTTTGACCTCCTTTTCCGCTACTTGAAGCACCAGGGTTATAAGGTGCGCTACGTGCGTAACATTACTGACGTGGGCCACCTCGAACATGATGCCGACGAGGGCGAAGATAAGATTGCTAAGAAGGCACGTCTTGAGCAGCTCGAACCAATGGAAGTGGCGCAATACTACACCAATCGCTTCAACGAGGCGATGGCAAAGCTCGGTGTGCTTCGTCCAAGCATCGAACCCCATGCTACGGGCCACATTATCGAACAGGAGCAGCTCGTGCAGCAAATCTTGGACAACGGATTTGCTTATGAGAGCAACGGTTCGGTGTATTTCGATGTGGTGAAGTATAATGAGAAGCACGGCTACGGCATTCTTTCGGGTCGCAACTTGGATGACGTGAAGGATGCCTCACGCGAACTCGACGGTGTGGGCGAAAAGCGCAACCAAGTGGACTTCGCACTTTGGAAAAAGGCACAACCCGAGCACATCATGCGCTGGCCCTCGCCCTGGGGTGACGGTTTCCCCGGCTGGCACTGCGAATGTACGGCTATGGGTCGCAAATACCTTGGCGAACAGTTCGACATTCACGGCGGAGGTATGGACCTTGTGTTCCCCCACCACGAATGTGAAATTGCACAGGCGGTAGCGTCACAAGGCAAACCCATGGTGAACTATTGGATGCACAACAATATGATTACCATTGCGGGTAAGAAGATGGGTAAGTCCTACAACAACTTCATCACTCTCGATGAATTCTTCACAGGTAACCATCCCCTTCTCGAACAAGCCTACACACCGATGACGATTCGCTTCTTCATCCTTCAGGCGCACTACCGCTCTACGGTAGATTTCTCTAACGAAGCCCTTCAAGCCGCAAAGAAGGGTCTCGACCGCCTGCTCCAAGCGATTAAGGAACTTGACCGCATCGAAGCAAGCAAGGACGGCGCCGTGAAGATGGACTTTGTAGAAGAACTCAAGCAGAAGTGCTACGATGCCCTCAACGACGACCTCAATTCTCCCATTCTTATCAGCCACCTCTTTGATGCGTGCCGCGTTATCAACCAGATTGTGGACAAGAAGCAGACTATTGCTGCCGACGCCTTGGAAGCACTCCGCACGCTCTTCCACACCTTTGCCTTTGACATCCTCGGTCTCACTTCTGAAGCCGACGGAAATGCCGAACGCGAGGCTGCTTTTGGCAAGGCTATTGACTTGCTCCTCGACATCCGCGCTACTGCAAAGGCAAACAAGGATTGGGCTACTTCAGACAAGGTGCGCAACGAACTTGCCGCCCTTGGTTTTGAAGTTAAAGACACGAAGGACGGCGCTACTTGGCGCTTGAATAAGTAGCAAGATAGGTTTTGAGGTTATGAGGTTGTAAGGTTTTAAGGACTGTGCAGATGGAATGGGAACGTGACTTTTCCTCACAGCCTTACAACCTCATAACTTTATGACCTCAAACCTCACAACCTTTTAACCTCAAAGCGAAGCGACCTCATAATCTCACTTTATGAACAACATCCCCGTAGTAACCAAATACCTCCTGCTTACGAACGTCGTAGTATTCCTGTTGCAAGAGGTGGCAAAGGGTGCTGGCATAGATTTAGTGGCAACATTAGGATTGCACTTCTTCCTTGCCGACAATTTCCAGCTCCACCAATTGTTTACCTACATGTTCCTCCACGCAAACCTATCACATATCTTCTTCAACATGTTTGCGCTGTGGATGTTTGGCAGAACTATAGAACACACCCTCGGTGCACGCCACTTTTTAATCTACTATCTTGTCTGTGGTGTGGGCGCAGGATTGTGTCAAGAGCTTTTCCAGTATGGCGAATACTGGATACAAGGACTTGCCGACTATGAACGCGTGCGCACTCCCGACGGTATTTACCCTATGGGCGAGTTTCTGAATTATTGGCGCACGATCGGTGCTTCTGGTGCTGTCTATGGTATCCTTTTAGCCTTTGGTTACATCTATCCTAACCACCGTATCATGCTGCTCTTCCCGCCCATCCCGATGAAGGCGAAATATTTTGTCATTGGTTACGCAGCCTTGGAACTCTTCTCTTCATTCTCTGCGAACGCCAACGTAGCACATTTTGCCCACCTCGGCGGTATGTTCTTCGCCTTCCTGTTGCTCCTGCGCTGGACCCGCATCAGCAATCCTAATTCATGGTGGCAACGCCTGAAGAAGCACTTTCATTCTTCGACAAAGTCCCCCTACAATAAGAATGCCAAGATGACGGTGAATCCGGGCGGAACTTATGACCAAATGAACCAATCGTCAGCGCCCTCATCCTCAGCAGAACGCGAAGCTAAGCGACAACGCATTGACGAATTGCTGGATAAGATTAAAAAGTCGGGATATGAAAGCCTGACAGAGGAAGAAAAAAACTTCTTATTCGATGCCAGCAAATAAGGCATCCGAGTTACACAAAACAAATAGGGAGATAATTTCATTTATTAGGGAGATAAATCAAAATATCACCCTAATAATTTTCAGTATTAAGCATTGGAATTTCTCTCCCTCCATTTTGGATTTACAAAAGGGCGAAACTGAGATCAGTATT
>JAZORE010000001.1:0-34144 GCA_045656425.1 Alloprevotella sp. | reverse complement strand
CGCCCTGGGTGTTGTTGCAGTCGAGACTTACGCCCTGAAAGGGCAAAAGCAATTATAAGAGTTTGAACTGCAATGCTTTTGCCCCTTCAGGGCGCAAACCCAAACATCCATAGACCCAGGGCGTTGCCCTGGGCTGGGTGCTTGTTGGCCTTTCAGGCCGTTACTTCTCAAAAACTTTACCGGACACCAATAAAAAAATATAAAAAGGAGATAACCGCTTTGGTTATCTCCTTCTTTCTTAATTGCAATAGCTATAATTGTCTGCAACTCTATTGAGTCACTAAAGGGGGGGAGTTGCTACTTCTTTTTGCCAGCAATCAAATATCCCAGTACAGCGAAAAGGCTGAAAAGTAGACCCAATGCGAGTGCTAACCATTTGTTTCTTCCGTTCTTCTCTGCGATGAAGTAGCATACAACTCCAAGCGCAAGCCAAATTAAAGTTTCAAACATTGTAAATAGTGTTAGTTTATAAAATGTGAATAAAAAAGTTTTGCTTTATGCTTATAATCAATTAGATGTGCTTACTACTTATTTAGCCAACAAACTATCAATCGCCTGAACAAGACCGCTAAACTCAGCTTCGTTATAGAGGCGCGTGAGTTTCACAATCTTGCCGTCACGGTCGATCAACACGTTGCGTGTGATGCCAGACTGGCGGAGGGCATAACTCGCAAAGGCATTGGCTGCCGTGTCGAGTGCCATGGGGTAGGTCGTGCCCACCTTTTTCGTGTAAGCATCAACAACATTCTTCGTTTCTTCGCGGTCAACGCCTACAAGTACAAAGTTTGCATTATCCTTATGGCGCTGCCAAATTTCGCTCTCGATATGGGGCATCTCCCTGCGGCATACGCCACACCAACTGGCGGTGAACTGAAGCATCACTACCTTGCCACGCTGCTCGGAGAGCGTAAACGTAGAACCGTCGGTCATGGGTAGTGAAAAGTCGGGTGCCATATCACCCACCTTCACGAGGTAGTCGTGCTCGTAAACAATGGTGTCGGTCGTGATAGTGTCGCCCTCTTGCGTTGTCTCGCTGGGTGCAGTTGTGCCACCACAGGCGGTAAACATCATGGCGCCCATTGCGAACAGGAGGGTGGGGACGAGTTTCTTTCTCATAGGGTATAAAGTTTGAGTAAATGCGGTGTTTGAGGTGCAAATTTACTTTATTTTTTTGACACCTTTTATATCCGTACCTTATTTTCTGGATTATTTATTCCTGACACCTTATAAATAAGCAACTTAAGACTTTTCTTGCACGTTGGAAATCGCTTGAAAAAGTGAAATACTCGGTCCTACTTGCGTTATTTCCGTGTGTGACTCCCTCTTGTCCAAAATATTCAATTCTTAGAGATTGAGGTTAGGCTCAATTTGTAAAATATACCGCTTTATACTTTAACAATTATTAAGAAGATTTAACACTCTAACCGACCTGTGAAAAAATATACGGCACCTATTTTCAATTATTCGGTACCTAATTTTTACAAGGTGCCGAGTATTTTCCCTTAAAAAGGACCTTTTTCTGAAAAAGTTGCCGAAAAACCATACTGATAATCAGATACTTAAAAAGGAGATTTTACCCACCTGGGCAAAACCTCCTTTCCTGCATTGCAAAGATAATACAATTTTGAGCGAAATGCAAATGCCCTAAATTTTGGCGAGTGATCCATTTCTCAAAAATGAGGTAAGAATTTGAGACAAAAGAAAGTATTGAAATAGATTTGTATGATTTGCTTTTTGTAATCTGCCTCATTATAAATAATCTGCTTCATTATTAAGGTAATGAGGCAGATTTTATTGAAAAGAGGTGTAGGAAAGTTATTTGATAGGTTCTACAGTAAATCCTTGTGCAATAGCAAAATCTATAATGGCTCCAATATTATGCCGATCAATTTGTGTGGTAAACGCAAAACTTATGCCGTCAGCACTATTCATTAAATAATCTTCAAACCAACGAACCTTTTTGTCTTTTGTATTCTCCTTCCATTCTTGTATCTCCGAATATTTTTTTACACCAAATGGTAGCGCATTTTCAATTTCATCGTAAGTAAGGTTAGGGTTGTTTTTAATATATAATTGGACTATGGCTAATGCTAATTCACCTTTACCATAATCACCGTATCCATTAAGTTTGTAGTGAGTCTGGTCACGTTTATTTTTTTTCTTTTTTATAGAAGGTTGTTTTATCAATGGAACATCTTGTATCGGATTTTGATTTTTACGGTGAATGTTTATTTCTATTTCAGGGATGATCATCTCTATATGCTCTGTGCTATAGCCATCGTTTAGCAATTTTTGATTTAATAGCTCAAATAGTAATTGCTTTCCCTTATCAGTTACAAGTTCATTGATAAACTCGTTAATTTCTTTTTGTTTTTCTTGTATTGCTATTTGTGTAATGCAGAAATCAGTAAGTTGATCTATGTTAAAGTTTTCTTGTTTGAAAAGTTCGATGAAATTTCTACCAATATTAGAGTTTTCTACAAAGTCAATTTTCACTACACTTATAGGCTCTTTGCCAAACTCATAATAAAACAATTCAAGATGTTCTCCCATATATATACCAAATCGCACTGGAAGTAACTTCATATATGAGAAAAGTTGTACTATTTCTTCCTTGTTTTGAACGTGGTTGGGCTTCTTCATTTCTATAACGAACATAGGAATGTCGTTCTTGAAAAAAACAAGATCGGGATATACATAATTTACTGTACTTCCCACTCTTAACTGAAACTGCTTTTCAACACGTTCGCTATGCCAACCTAATAAGTAGCGAAAATGTGTATGGACAAGTTCTTGGTATTCCTTTTCGGTAGCTTGCCTATCCTTCTTGTCTAATATGTCTTTACAAACAGTATTCCAAATATTCATTGTGCGATGTTTTATTCACAAAGTTATTTATTTATATTTGTTTAACCAAACGATATTTATAAAAACATTATTACTTAGGACTTTAAGTCTGTAAAAGATGTTTGAATGTATAAAAATAACCTCTGCTTTTTGAGGGCAGAGGTTATTCGAATATGCTTAAAAAGGGATTTTTATTATTCCCACTCAATAGTAGCATTGGGTTTCGGAGAAAGGTCGTAGCACACGCGGTTTACGTTGGGCACTTCCTTGAGGATGCGGTTGGTAATCTTGTCGAGGATTGCCCAATCGATGTGCTCGATAGAAGCTGTCATCGCGTCGATAGTGTTCACGGCGCGGATGATTACGGGCCAGTCGTAAGAACGAGCATTGTCGCGTACACCTACAGACTTGAAGTCGGGCACGAGTGTGAAGTACTGCCAAACCTTCTTATCAAGACCTGCCTTTGCAAATTCTTCGCGGAGGATAGCGTCACTTTCACGAACTGCTTCGAGGCGGTCACGTGTGATAGCACCGAGACAACGTACGCCGAGACCAGGACCGGGGAAGGGTTGACGGTAAACCATTTCGTAGGGCAAACCGAGTTCGAGACCGCAAGCGCGAACTTCGTCCTTGAAGAGCTGCTTGATGGGTTCTACGAGTTCGAACTGGAGGTCTTCAGGAAGACCGCCTACGTTGTGGTGACTCTTTACGCACTTCGCAGTCTTCGTACCACTTTCCACAATGTCGGGATAGATAGTACCCTGACCGAGGAAGTCGATACCTTCGAGCTTCCGTGCTTCTTCTTCAAATACACGGATGAATTCGCCACCGATAATCTTACGCTTCTGTTCGGGGTCAGCTACGTTTTCAAGCTTTGTGAGGAAGCGTTCTGTAGCATCAACATAAACGAGGTTAGCGCAGAGCTGGTTGCGGAATACTTCTACAACATCTTCAGACTCGCCCTTACGCATAAGACCGTGGTTTACGTGTACGCAAACGAGGTTTTCACCAATAGCCTTGAGAAGGAGGGCTGCAACAACAGAACTGTCCACACCACCTGAGAGGGCGAGGAGCACCTTCTTATCACCAACCTGACGGCGGATGAGTTCCACCTGGTCAGCAACGAAGTTCTTCATGTTCCAGTTTGCTTCAGCCTTACAAGTGTCAAACACGAAAGACTTCACAGCAGCCTTGATAGCTTCTTCGTCATTTTCGAATTGGGGAAGACTTACAGCGCAAGTAGCTTTAGCGTGACCTGCTGCGATAACGGGGAAACCAGCTTCGTAAATTTCGGGGAGTACGTCGATTTCAACACCGTCAATCACGTTGTTAGGACCGCCGTTGATGATGATACCCTTCACGTTAGGCAACGCTTTGAGTTCTGCAGCTGTAATGTCGTGGGGATAAATTTCGCTGTACACACCGAGTGCGCGAATTGCGCGGGCTACCACTGTGTTTTCGTGGCTACCCAAGTCAAGAATGACAATCATGTCTTGTTTCATAAGGCTCTTGATAAAAATAGAGATATTTTTCTTGGCGCAAAAGTACAGATTTTCGTTTTTTCTACAAAAAGGAATAAAAATTTTTTGAGGGTCGCGACCATATTTTTTTATAGAACGAAAACAATGGTGCGCTCTTATGTGTAAAAAATGAAAAGTGGAGTATGAATTTAGAGGATTTTTGTAGGAATGGAGTGAGGAATAGTTGGAGTCTCACAACTAATTAGTATCTTTGCCACTATAATGGATTTTGGGCAGAACACGAATCCTTGCGGGGTGGATTATTTTGGAGAACACGAATTTCACGAATAACACGAATTTTTGTGTGGCGTGTTTTTGCTGATCGCATTCGAATAACACGAATCCTTGCGGGGTGGTTATTGGGGAGAACACGAATTTCACGAATTTTTGTGTGGCGTGTTTTTGCTAATCGCATTCGAATAACACGAATCCTTGCGGAGTGTCGCACCGTTCTAAAAAATATAGGATTATGGAAATCTTGTATAAAGATGAAAGTTATAAGATTGTGGGGGCTGCGATGAATGTCTATAATGCGTTGGGCTGTGGTTTTCTGGAGTCTGTTTATCAAGAGGCATTGGCCATTGAATTTGAGCACGAAGGTGTTCCTTTTGAGGCGGAAAAAGAAGTGCATATTTTCTATTCTGGAGTAGAACTTAAGCAGACTTACAAACCTGACTTCTTCTGTTACGACGGAATAATCATAGAACTTAAAGCGGTTTCCACAATAGACGCGTCACATCGTGCTCAACTCTACAATTATCTGAAAGCAACTCAATGCAGATTAGGATTACTTATCAATTTTGGGAACTCTAATGGACTACAAGTAGAACGTAAAGTGCTGTAAGTAAAAGTCCTTAACCCCGAACGGTCATTCGTGTAATTCGATAGCGATAAGCAAAAAAACTTTGGATAGTGATTGCCTATTCGTGTGATTCGTGAAATTCGTGTTCTCCCCCAAAAACTCGTGTTCTCCAAAAAATAAATCTTGTGTTCTCTAAGAAATACATAAAATATTGATATTATAAATTTTACACAATAACATGGCAACAGTTGACGATAAGAAAATTATCTTCTCAATGGTGGGCTTGACGAAGACCATCAAGCAGACGAACAAGACAATTCTTAAGGATATTTACCTCAGCTTCTTCTACGGCGCTAAGATTGGTATCATCGGTTTGAACGGTGCTGGTAAATCTACACTTATGAAGATTATTGCTGGGTTGGATAATGATTATCAGGGTGAGGTTGTTTTCTCTCCCGGTTACTCTGTGGGTTACCTTCCCCAGGAACCTCAGTTGGACGATAAGAAGACGGTGAAGGAAATTGTGCAGGAAGGTGTGCAGCACATTGTTGACGCTCTTGCGGAATACGAAGAAATCAACCAGAAGTTCGGTCTCCCCGAATATTATGAGGACGAAGACAAGATGAACGAACTCTTTACACGTCAGGGAGAACTTCAGGATATTATTGATGCTACGGACGCGTGGAACTTAGACAGTCGCCTCGAACGCGCTATGGCAGCCCTTCGTTGCCCCGAACCCGACCGCACTGCCGAAAACCTTTCGGGTGGTGAGCGTCGCCGTGTGGCACTCTGCCGTCTCTTGCTTCAGAAACCCGACGTGTTGCTCCTTGACGAACCTACCAACCACTTGGATGCGGAAAGCATTGACTGGCTCGAACAACACTTGAACCAGTACGAGGGTACAGTAATCGCGGTTACTCACGACCGTTATTTCTTGGATGACGTGGCTGGTTGGATTCTCGAACTCGACCGTGGTGAAGGCATCCCCTGGAAGGGCAACTACTCTTCATGGTTGGAGCAGAAGTCTAAGCGTATGGAGATGGAAGAAAAGGTGGCAAGCAAGCGCCGCAAGACTTTGGAACGCGAATTGGAATGGGTGCGCATGGCGCCTAAGGCACGTCAGGCAAAGGGTAAGGCACGTTTGAACTCTTACGATAAACTCCTTGGTGAAGACCAGAAGGAAAAGGAACAGAAACTTGAAATCTTTATTCCCAATGGTCCTCGTTTGGGCAACAAGGTTATTGAAGCGCAGCACGTTGCCAAGGCCTTTGGCACAAAGCAGTTGTTCAACGACCTCAACTTCATGCTCCCACCCAACGGTATTATTGGTGTGATTGGTCCTAACGGAGCGGGTAAGACGACACTCTTCCGCTTGATTATGGAACTCGAAAAGGCGGATGCCGGAACCTTTGAAGTGGGCGAAACGGTGAAACTTTCTTACGTCGATCAGCAACATAAGGACATCGACCCCGCAAAGTCGGTGTACGAAGTGATTAGCGGCGGTTCGGAACTCATGCGAATGGGAGGCAGAGAAATCAATGCGCGTGCTTACCTCAGCCGTTTTAACTTCTCGGGTGCTGACCAGGAAAAGAAGTGTGGCGTGCTCTCAGGCGGTGAACGCAACCGTTTGCACCTCGCGCTTGCATTGAAGCAAGAAGGTAACGTGCTCCTGCTCGACGAACCGACCAACGATATTGACGTAAACACTCTTCGTGCACTTGAAGAAGGTCTTGAAGCCTTCGCAGGTTGTGCCGTAGTGATTAGTCACGACCGCTGGTTCCTCGACCGTATCTGCACGCACATCCTTGCCTTTGAAGGCGACGGCAACGTATTCTTCTTCGAAGGTTCTTACTCTGACTACGAAGTAAACAAAGCAAAGCGCCTCGGCATTGAAGAACCCAAGCGCATTCGTTATCGTAAGTTGGAAGAGTAATTCGATGAGGTTTTAAGGTTATAAGGTCGCTTCGCTTTAAGGTTTTAAGACCATGCGGATGATGTTCTCAAGTGTGCCTTAATGACCTTAGAGACTCTAAAGACCTTAAAACCTCATAACCTCCCCCCTCACAACCTTAAAACCTCACCCCTCATAACCTCAAACTCTATGAAAGGCATCGTTTTAGCTGGCGGTAGTGGCACACGCCTTTACCCCATTACAAAAGGTATCAGTAAGCAGTTGATTCCCATCTTCGACAAACCCATGGTGTATTACCCCATTTCGGTTTTGATGTTGGCGGGGATTCGTGAGATATTGATTATTTCAACACCGCAAGACCTTCCAGGTTTCAAGCGCTTGCTTGGTGACGGTTCGGATTATGGTGTAGAATTTTCGTATGCCGAACAACCCTCACCCGACGGACTTGCGCAGGCATTTATCATTGGGGAAGAGTTTATTGGCAATGATTCCGCGTGCCTGGTGTTAGGCGACAACATTTTCCACGGTAGCAACCTCCGCCACATGCTTCGCACAGCCGTTGAAACTGCTGAGCAAGAAGCAAAGGCAACGGTCTTTGGTTATCGTGTAAACGACCCCGAGCGCTATGGTGTGGTAGAGTTTGATGAAGAAGGCAATGCTAAGAGCATTGAAGAAAAACCCTTGCAACCTAAGTCGGACTACGCCGTAGTGGGACTCTATTTCTATCCCAATAAGGTGGTGGATATTGCTAAGAATATCAAACCCTCAGCGCGTGGAGAATTGGAAATCACTACCGTGAACCAACACTTCCTTGACGACGGCGAACTCATGGTGCAGACACTCGGTCGTGGCTTTGCGTGGTTGGATACTGGTACGCACGACAGTCTTTCTGAGGCTTCAACCTTCATCGAAGTAATCGAAAAACGCACTGGTCTTAAGGTGGCATGCCTTGAAGGTATTGCCTATGAGCAGGGTTGGATTACGAAGGAGAAAGTTGCCGAATTGGCAAAGCCCATGATTAAAAATCAGTACGGTCAGTACTTGATGAAGTTGATAGAAAGAGACTAACATGATGCTTTGGGTACGTCGTACACTGCTCTTCGTTCTGCTGTCCATGCTTTCTGTAATGGGAAGCAGGGCTGAGGATAAACTTGCGTGGTTGCCCGATTATTTTGACCGTGTGACTACGCTTGAAGAACTTGTGGACGGTGCATATTATTTAGTGGCAGGAACCAGTCAGCGCGATGGTCACGTCATGATGACGGGTGAAGTGGTCAACAAGAAATTGTTGGGCGTTATCAACGAGCAGCAAAACCGCATTTGTTGCGAAGACGGTACATACGTTTGGCAGATACTTCGCGCTGGAAATGAAGTTATTTTGCGAGCAGTTCTTACCGATAAGTTTATCTATGCTCCTCAGAGTAATAAACCAGAGGTAGAACTTCAAGCAGGGAAATATACCACATGGTTGTTGCAGGAGAAAGGAGACGGCTTCGTCTTGAAGCATCCTTCAGAGAAATCTCGTTACCTGCATACCTCGTATGCCGCAAATGCAGACAATCCGAATCCCTTTGGTAACTATAGTTTTTCAGAGGGAACGGTAGAGACGAATGTGCTTTATTTCTATAAGTTGGATGCACCTTACTCTGTACCCACCGATAATACGGTGACTTACCTTGAGGAGGGCGAAAAGGTACCAGCTTACGGCAATCTCATTGTGAAGAACGGTAGATTGTGTACTCCCTCCGTATTGTTGGATGGCATGGATTTTGAACCGATGCAACCCTTTACGGTTTCTGAAGGACAGTTGAGCTATACCCGCATTTTAGAAGACGGTAATTGGGAAACACTCGCTTTGCCATTTGCAGCAACAGTGCCTTCAGAAATAGAGGCACGTGAACTTTCAAGAGTGGAGCAGACTACGCTTGAGTTCACATTCGTTTCTGAAATTCGCCCTCACGTACCCGTAATCATACGTTGTAAAAGTAAGACGACTGAAAGTGTGACTTTTGTAGCCAAAGCAGGAGAAGTATCATTGCCCACGGCTAACTGTGCAACCTTTTCGCCTCTGTATCAACAGATGACTATCGGTGATGCCACCGAAGGGGTGTTTTTATTGACCGCATTTGGCAAAACCTTCGTGCTTGCGGATAGAGGAAGCACGTTGCGCCCGTTTCGCGCATACATGCAGGGCATAGAGGCGTCGACCACCTTGGGGGTACAGCTAAAAAGGTGACTTTAGAACCCTTCGTTTCACTCCGCAAAAAACATATTGGATTTTTTGAAAACAAATAAGGAGTTAGTTCAAATTAACTCCATATTAGTTGAAATTAACTCCTTATTTGTTTTACAGAATTCTGCAATACAAATTTCAGGCATAGCAATAGAAGATTATTTTTCGCTGCATGACATCACAATGACCATAAACGATAGATGAGCATCGTGTTGCGCAGTGAGTAACAATATTAGAAAAAAATGATTATCGCAGTAGATTTTGACGGTACGATTGTAGAGCACCGTTATCCCGAAATTGGCAAGGAAATACCCTTCGCTGTTGCCACTCTTAAGGAACTTCAGAAGGATGGACACAAACTCATTTTGTGGAGTGTGCGTGAAGGTGAGTACCTTGATGCTGCTGTAAAATGGTGTGAAGACCGCGGGTTGCGTTTCTTGGCTGTAAATCGTAATTTGGACGAGGCTGGACCTGGTGAGTCGCTTGAAACAAATCCTTCATACAGTCGTAAACTCAAGGCACAAATCTTTATTGACGACCGCAATATTGGTGGTATGTTGGACTGGGGCGTAATCTATGAACTTATCAATAAGCGCATGACCTACGACCAATTCTTGGCTGCTCAGGGCGATGATGCTCCCGCATGTGTCAAAAAGCAAGAAAAGAAGCCTTGGTGGAAATTTTGATAGCCTCAATTCCAGGGGCTAAGAACTGAAGTTACGAGTGATTCTGTATAATCCGTTCTTTACAAAGCAACAATGAAGGTATTTTCGGCAATGCAAATGCGCGAATTGGACGCATTTACAATTCAGACAGAAAATATAAGTTCTACGGAACTCATGGAGCGTGCTGCACGTGAAGTAGTGCGCGCCCTGATGGTGCGTTGGCAAAAGCCTACGCACTTTGTTGTTTTTGCTGGAGCAGGGAATAATGGAGGCGATGCCCTTGCCGTTTCCCGACTTTTACTCAACGAGGGATACTCTGTTAAGACATATCTCTTTAATCCGCAGTATGAATTGCGCCCTGATTGTCAAATCAATAAGGAACGCTTGAAGGTAATGCCCAATGCCGACTTTGTAGAGGTGTGTGCCCAATTTGAACCACCACGAATAACGTCGGAGATGGTAATCTTGGATGGACTTTTTGGCACAGGGCTGAACAAACCACTCACGGGAGGCTTTGCTTCGCTTGTAAAGTTCATCAATGCTTCGCCGGCTACGGTGGTATCTATTGATATGCCTTCGGGGCTGATGTGTGAAAGCAATGCCGACAACATTGATACCCACATTGTGCGCGCCAACTTGACGCTGACGTTCCAATATCCTAAATTGTCACAACTTATAGATGACAATTATAAGTATGTTGGCGAATTGGAAATTCTCAACATTGGTTTGTCTCAAACCTATGCCGAGCGTTTACAAACTCCTTACCACTTAATCGAACCGCATCACGTTGCTCCCCTCCGAATACCTCGCTTACCCATAGCACACAAGGGAACGTGTGGTCATGCACTGCTTATTGCTGGAAAATATGGAATGGCAGGTGCTGCAATCTTGGCGGCTAAAGCATGTATGCGCAGTGGGGTAGGGAAGGTTACCGTTCATACTCCGACGCGCAACAATGATATTCTGCAAATAAGTGTTCCCGAAGCAATACTTTCGCACGACGAAGCGCCTTTATGCTTTTCAACACCTCTTTCAGACATCACGTCGTATCAAGCATTGGGCATCGGACCAGGTATTGGAACAGCCCCTGAAACCTGTTCCGCTTTTCTCAAGCAAGTACAGCATGCTCCCCTTCCTTTGGTGATTGATGCCGACGGTATCAACATACTTGCCACTCATCGTGGGGCGCTTCATTTATTGCCAAAGGGTTCCATCCTTACACCTCACTTGGGGGAATTTATGCGCCTTGGAAACCGTTCGATAAATCACTATACCGCACTTTGCGAAGCCCAAGAAAAGGCGGCAACCTATGGGGTTTATATCGTACTCAAGGGACGTTACACCGCAATTTGCGCACCTGATGGACGAACCTTCTTTAATACCACTGGCAATTCAGGCATGGCTACTGCAGGAAGCGGTGATGTGCTCACCGGGATCCTTACCGCGCTGCTCGCTCAAGGCTATCCCCCCTTACATGCTTGCCTTTTGGGTGTATGGCTCCACGGTACGGCGGGAGATTGTGCGGCAAAAAAGCTAACTGAAGAATCATTGAATGCTTCCGACATTGTAGATTTTCTGCCCGAGGCATTCATGACACTCCTTCGCCTAAATGATAAACCTTCAAAAACTGAGTAACCAAGCTGTTTTGTTAGTTACGCTCAGTATAACCTTATACTATATGAAAACAAAATACTTCTTACCGCTAACGCTCTTTGCACTGACAGCCACAGCTCAAACAGAAATACGTCCCTATGAAGCGGGACGTACGACAGAGGGGATTACCTATTTCCTGCCGCGCACAGCCCTTCAAGTAGTGGTGACTGCGAAACGAACGGTCTATGAACCTGGAGAATATGCCGTCTATGCAGAACGTTTCTTGCGTCTTAACGACGTTGTGCAGGAAAAGATTGAGCGTTGGCAGCTACAATCGATATCCATATCAACTTATGGTAAGGCAGATACGCTGCATGCATTCTCTATTACGCATAATATAAAGACTCCAGCGCCGTTTGTGCGCCTTGCTCCCGATGGACGTCTGTTGTCAATCAATACAGAACCCCTTGACTTGGAGGAATTTGAAGAACCTTCTGTGATGGAGATTAAAGAAGCAAAGGTTGACGCTGCTGATTTCAAAACTCGTGATGTCTTGAACGCAGGAAGTAAACTGAAGATGGCGGAACTTACTGCCAATGAAATCTATGATATTCGCGAAAACCGCTCACTATTAGCTAAAGGGCAGGCTGATTTTATGCCAACCGATGGTGAGCAGTTGCGCTTGATGTTGGCGGCACTTGACAAGCAGGAAACAGCACTCTTGCAACTTTTCAAAGGCTCGTCCTCCAGTGAAATGCATACTTTTGTTCTGCATTATGATCCTGCGAAGGAAGGTGTTACTCACGATATCCTTTTCCGTTTTTCCGAACATCTGGGTTTGGTGGAGAACGATAACCTTGCGGGAGAACCTTATTACATTGATGTGCGTGACTTAAAGACATTGCCAGCTGTTAAAACCATTGACCCTAAAGATAAAAAGGCTCTGAAGAAGGCACAGCAAATTCAGCAACTTGGGCTTCGTTATATGCTTCCAGGAACTGCCGAAATCAAAATTTACGATGCCTATAATGTGTTGGCAACCCTTCAAGTGCCCTTCTCACAATTTGGACGTATTGAACACCTTGGGGGTGACCTTTTTAACAAGAAAATGCAAACTTCCGTTCAGCTCTCGCCGACAACTGGCGGACTTGTAAAATTGGATATGGTGCTGCCAGAAGATAATTAGTATTTTAACGTTATGAGGTTATAAGGTTATGAGGTCGCTTCGCTTTTAGGGTCTAAGGGCTATCAGACCTTAAAGAATTTAATGACCCTAAAGTCTTTAGAGACCTTCCTCCTCCTCCTCATAACCTCATACTTCAACTTACATCCTCAATAATAATGAAAAAACTCCTTCTTTCCCTATCCCTCTTTGCCTCTTCTGCTGTTGCAGAAAAGGTGGTTATCAACATGGCAGACTACGGACTTTTGCCCAACCAGGCGAATTCCTCAACCGTGCTTCACGATGCGTTGACAAAGATTAAGGCTTCGGTTTCGCCCGAGGATGAAGTGACCCTCCGTTTCGGTAAGGGAACCTACACCTTCAGTGCTGCTGACGCCAAGGAATATGAATATTATATTTCCAACCACGACCAATACCCCCTTCGTAAAATAGGTTTCCACCTTGACGGTTGGACCAACCTCACGCTTGACGGTCGTGGGGCTGAATTCCTTTTTACGGGACGCATGATTCCCTTCTATGTGGTGAACTGCACAAACACGGTGCTCACCAACTTCTCTGTGGACTTCTCTGACCCTCAGATTACACAAGCAGAGATTCTTTCTAATACGCCTGAAGAGGGAACCACCTTCAAAATGGCACCCTGGGTGAAGCACCGCATCGGTCAGAACGGTCGCCTTGAAGTCTACGGTTCCGATTGGTCGATGCAACCCAATTCGGGTATGAATTTCGAGAAAGACACTCGTCACATCTGTTATCAGACAGGCGACCTTTGGGTCGTAACCGACGGTGTGCAAGACCTTGGTGACAATACTTACCGCGCTCCCCAATGGAAGGAAAATAAGGTGAAACCTGGAACGATTGTGACCTTCCGCACTTACCATCGTCCTTGCCCAGGCATCGTGCTGGATCACGATAATCAGACCATCCTCCGCAAGGTAAATGTACATTATGCTGAAGGTATGGGACTCATTGCACAGCGTTGCACTGATATTACGCTTGACGGTTTTAACGTGTGTCTCCGTGGAAAGAAAGACCCTCGCTATTTCACCACGCAGGCTGATGCTACCCACTTCTCACAGTGTAAGGGACATATCCGCTCGGTAAATGGACTTTACGAAGGCATGATGGATGATGCGATAAACATCCATGGTGTGTACCTTAAGGTGAAGGATGTTATCAATGCGCAGACACTTCGCGTTGCCTTTGAACACGGACAGGCTTATGGTTTTGCATGGGGTGATGTGGGCGATACGATTCGCTTTGTGTCTTCCTATACGATGGAAGAACATGCTGAACTCTACACCATTCGTGAAATTCGTCCCGCCGATAAAGACCAAGTGAAGGGATGCAAGCAATTTATCATCACCCTTGACCGTCCCATGGAGAAAATGCTTGATCTTCCTGTGGCAGACTACGGTGTAGAAAACCTTACATGGACTCCCACCGTATATTTTGCTAAAAACGTCGTGCGTAACAATCGTGCCCGTGGTGCCCTCTTCAGCAGTCCGCGCCACACGGTGTGTGAAAACAACCTCTTCGACCACACCTCTGGCACCGCCATCCTCCTTTGTGGCGACTGCAACGGTTGGTACGAATCAGGTTCTTGTAAGGACGTCATCATTCGTAAGAACAAGTTTATCAACGCCCTTACCAGTTATTACCAATTCACCAATGCTGTCGTTTCAATCTACCCTGAAATTCCCCGCCTTGGTGAGCAGAAGCAGTATTTCCACTCTAACATTGTTATAGAGAATAACCAGTTCATCACTTTCGACGAACCCATCCTCTATGCCAAGTCTGTTGATGGACTTATCTTCCGTAAGAACAAAATCAAGCGCTCAAAGAGTTATGCTCCCTTCCACTGGAACAAGGAGGCGTTTAAGATGGAGCGCGTGAAGGGATTTGTGAAGGAGTAAACAATAGGATTTCCCTATGTCCAACGTAGAGACGTCATATTATGGCGTCTCCATATATAAGGTATTGACAGAAAAAAAGAGAAGCACGAACGGCAAATGCTGTTCGTGCTTCTCTTTTGGGGTAAACTGGAGTCCCCTATGAAACGCTAGTTTTACTTAGTTCCGAAAATTCTGTCGCCCGCATCTCCGAGACCGGGGAGGATGTAGTTTCTCTCGTTAAGGCCTTCATCGAGTGCGGCAAGGTAGATGTCAACATCTGGATGCTGTTCGGTTACAACCTTCACTCCCTGTGGAGATGCCACGAGACACATGAGGCGAATATTGGTATAACCATCTGCCTTTAAGCGGTTGATAGCGTCGCACGCACTTCCGCCTGTGGCGAGCATGGGGTCGGTGACAATCACCAAGCGGTCTTTTCCGGCGGGCATCTTATAGTAGTAGAACACGGGTTGGCACGTCTCTTCATCGCGGTACATGCCAATGTGACCTACGCGTGCCGAGGGGATGAGCGAGAGCAATCCGTCCACCATTCCGAGACCAGCGCGGAGGATGGGGGCAATGACCACCTTCTTTCCTGAAATCTTGGGCGCGTTCATCTTCATCAGTGGTGTTTCAATCTCTTCATACTCCAAGGGGAAGTCGCGGGTGATTTCGTAGCCCATGAACATCGCAATTTCCTTCAGGAGTTCGCGAAACTTCAGCGTAGAAGTTTCCTTATTGCGCATAATGCTCAACTTGTGTTGCACCAAGGGGTGATCAATAATGTGTAGGGACATAGTGGTGAGGTTAATAGTTATTTAGTTGACGAGGTACGAGTAGACAAGAAAGTCACAGAGATAAACGATTAAACACTCAGCATGGCAACTTTACTCTTTTACCTTTACTCTAAATATTCTAAGAATTTCTGGAGTCCCTCCAAAGTTGTGCTGAAGCGCACATCGTGCGGGAGGGCTGCGTGGAGTTTTTGCATATCAATGCTGATGTTGCGGATATGCGTGGGAAAGCGCTCGGAATCGGGGAGGATGACTTCCTCTGGAGTCATATTAGTGAACGCTTCGGGAGTTTGCTTTTGGAGCAAACGGGCGTAGGCGAGGGCGGTGTCGTAGGTGTTGAGTGGGTTTTCAGCACCAAAGTTATAGACACCTCCAGGGATGTTGAAGCAGTGGGGGAGAATTTCTACTACTTCGCTGATGTTGGTGATGCCACGGTATTCGCGTGTGGCAAAGCGGAGGGGCGTTTGCGTGCGCAGGGCATTTGCGATGTTCACTACAAAGTTAGGGTGCGTGCGCATGCCTTCCAGCTCAGCGTCGTACATCCATGTGGCGCGCAAGAGTACTGCAGTTTCATCCACCTCAGTAATAAGACGCTCCGCTTCGAGCTTGTCGCGCCCGTAGATGTTCTCGGGGCGTACGGCAATCGTTTCGGGGAGTCCACCGAGTTCTTCATTGCCGTTGTAAATCTGGTCGGAGGAGAAGAAGATGAACTTTGCGCCCACCGCCTTGGCTGCCCGTGCCATGTTTACGGCGCCAAGCACGTTAATCGCACGACTTTCGTCGGGGTGTTGCTCACAATGCCACGTGTTAGATATGGCTGCGAGGTGGAGTACCACGTCTGGTTTTGCCGTGCTCACATAGTGGAGCGCTGCATCGGCATTATCGATGGGGAGTTCGGCATGCGAGGGCGTGAGCAAGGTGTATTCGCTCTGCCAACGGGCAACGAAGCGACTGCCCACGAAACCTGTGGCGCCGGTGATGAGGATTTTCATAGGGGGAGGGTTGAGGTTTTATTATGTTACACGGTCAGGGTAAACATTTCAAGTAGTGATGGGGGCGCACCCTTTTACCGCTTCGCGGCCCCTCTCCCTATAAACAGGGAGAGAGCACCGTTCGGACTATATAGTCTTTACAACTTAATTACTTATCTTACAACCACCTTTGTACCATTCACTAAGTAAATTCCCTGGTTAAGATGGATGTTAGCAGTTCCTACTACACTACGATTGTCAATGAGGCGACCGCAGATGTCATAAACAATTACAGTTTGTGGGGTGGCGCAATTAACCACAAATCCTCCGTCAATAATATCAAGAGTAAGTGTGGACGTTGTGCCAACTTCCTTGATGTCTACCGTTCCGTTGGTGTTTTCCTGACCCTTCTTTTGGTAGACGCGAATCCAGTCGAAGGTGGTTTCATAGACGTGGTTGACGTCAGCATTTGCTGCCCATGCACCGTTACCTACGCTCTGATTGAGGATGAGGTAGAAGTGCTTGTTGAAAGGCCACTGTCCCTGATTGAGCGCATTGGAATCTGTAGATTTATTATAGGTGCCGACGAGTTTACCATCCACATACCACTTCAAAGACGTTTCATCCCATTCAAGTCCATACGTGTGGTAGCGGTCGAGTTTCACTGGCGTGTTGAAACTTGACTGAGGACCCTGATGAAGATTGTAGGTCCAGTTTGAGTGAATGGTGTGGTAGCTGCGTTCGTCAGTATCAATCACTTCCCAAATATCAATCTCGCCCGCGTTAGGCCACCCCTTACTATTGTCTGCAGGCATCATCCAAATGGCAGGGAAATTACCAATCCAGGGATTGCTCAAGGCGCGACATTCTACCTTACCGTAAGTGAAGGCAAACTTGCCCTGCGACTTCACACCGCCTGTAATCATTGGAACGGGGTCTTCGTCTTGATAAGGATTGGGGATAGCACGACAAGCAAGTTTGCCGTCTTGGATGAAGTACACATCAGGACGGTCTGCCACCCAACGATTCCAAGTAGCACCCTGACGCTCGCAACTGATCCATTTAGTTGCGTCGGGACGAGAACCATCGGGCTGGTTAAATTCGTCGCTGAAGACAAGTTCATACTCCGCGTTTTCAGTGGGTTGGAAGGATGCAGAAATAACCATGTCACCGTTCATCTTCTTCGCAGGAATGGTGTAATTCTTTGCCGCAACCGTGTATTCTTCCCACTGACGGTTGCCGTGAATGAACTCAGGACCGTTAAGGTTGTGTCCGTGGCGAATGACGATTTCGCTTGCCTTGTATCCCGAAACGGCGGGAGTGGGCACAATCGCCAATGTAGTGTAAGGCGTGATAGCGAGGGGAAGACCCGTGTTTTGACTGCCGTTGATGCTACCATTTTCGGTGAGCACTTCAAGTGAGTGCTTGGAGTTGTGTACGTTCAGAAGGAAATCAACAACGCAACCGCCAACTTCGTGAATCGTAGCACTGCCTGCAGGGTCGGTATTGTCGTAATCCACTTTGAGACGTGCGCGATACACACCCGTAGGCAATGCACCGGGAATCGTAATTTCAGGAAGTTCAGTTGCTTTTGCATCAATCGCAACGTCTTCGCCAAGACTATTCTTACCGTTCAGGTAGGTGTAACTAACGAGTTCGCCACTGAGTGTGGGCATACCGTCGGCATTGAGTGTTGCTGCAAACTGACCGTCTTGGTTAAAGTCGATGTAGAAGTAGTAGTGGGGGAGTGTACCCTTAGCACTTAAAGTAGCAGTCAAGACATTGCCCGGAATGACGTGCACTTCCTCTGTTGTAAGGTCGTAGTTGACAGCCGTGCTGTTGCGCGAGGGGGTAATGGTGCCGACATTAGAACTGTTTGACGAGAATGTGGCGCGCAATAGTTTGTTGTCCGTGTTCGGCAACTCAAGCGATGCATCAAAGTTCAAGGGGTAATCTCCCTGCACTTCGCTTGAACCCGTTTTTTCTGCGAAAATTGCCGTGACGCTTACGTCGCCGTTCATGCAATGTGCAGGAATTGTAACTTTATCACCCTTAAACAAATAAGCAGGAATCACTTCCTCTTCCCATTGTTGGAGACCGTAAAGGTCGGCAGTGGCAGAGAGGTTATAACCATGGCGAACGATGAGTCCGTCGCAGACATAACCCTCGTTGGGAGTAACACAGAGCGTCAAGGGTTTGCCAAAGGGAATTGTAGCGCTGAGCGCAACTCCCTCTTCACTAAGGATTGCACCATTAGAAGCACTTGCTTGAAGGTTGCAATTTTCGCCGTGCAGATTTATGAGAATGTCGCAAATCGCACCGCCATTCTTCAAAATACCGTTACCGTCTTCCTGGCGACCTGCTGGGTCCATGCAGTCCCAATCCACCTTATAGCGCATACGGTAAAGTCCATAGGGCAAATCTGCAGGGATGGTGAAGGTCGGAGGGTTCAACACGTTGCCATTAGAATTGGTTGCTCCCTCGCTATTGCACGCAAAACCATCGGCACAGTTGAAGTAAGAGAACGACATAATGTCACTACCCTCAGAGATGGTGCCGTCGTTGCCAATCAGTGCGTCAAAGACCCCATCATTTCCACGGTCGAGGTAAATAAAACCATTCATCCAGTTGCCGGAAAACTGGAATGAGGGCGTAACCGTTTCGCCTGGTTTTGCCATAAACTGCTGGGGGGAAACGACGTTGTAAACTTTGGACGATGCTGAGATGTCGGCGCTCTGATGCCCTTCGGAGGGACTGTTGAGCGCGATGCCGTTGAGATGGCGTGAACCGTGGGTGTACGTCTGGTCGGCAGCGAAGTTTATCGCATAGTTTTCGCTAAGCGGAGTCGCCTCTGTAAGTGGAGTGAGGGGGAACGACTGGGCTGTAGTTGCCGCACACATGCCACACATTAGGGTAAGTAATGTTGTTCTCATAATATAGGTGTGTTAGTTCTTTCAAATTTCTGCAAAAATGAATGTATTTCTAAGTCTAAAACCAACGTGGTTATACTATTTTTGGACGTTGATTTTGGAAACTCCTAAAAGGTAAAAACAATCTCCGAGTTATTTCAAAATAAGTTGGACTTAAATCAAAATAATCGGTAGTTTGTTTTTTGCTTCTGCCGTGTCAACAAAAGTCTCTTGTATTTGTGGAGTTTTGAAGTCGTTTCCTGCATCACTCAAACAAAGATAAAACGGTCTTCATCGAGTAATAATGCGTTTCCCCACCATGGGCGAGAGTACTTTCTTGAGTTGGTTGAATTGAGCATGTTCTTCCATGATGGCGCGAGCGCGTTCGGGCGACTGCAACACCTCGGGGTTGCGCAGTTCTAAGAGTAGTTCCTTTAGGCGTGACTCCACGATGTGAAACTTATACTCGTTGAGTAGATGAGGAATGAGTTCGACAAGGCGATTTTCATCGGGGTTGTGCTCCTTTAACTGCTTCCTTGAAAGGGCATAGTTGTCCTCCGCTACCTGAGTGGCTAATTGCTGAATCTCAGGCGTTTCAGCTTGCATGAAATAGTGGAGCGAGACGTATTTCTGTTCTTCCGTGTCCACAAGTGCTGTTGCTTCATTCAGGATTTGTGCATAGAGGGGCGTTTGCAGAGAAATGCCGTCAGCTTCAAGGTCTGCAGCAATGTAACTCGCCACGGTCCAATCCGTCTTTTCGCCATCTTCTGATTCCTCGGTGAAAAGGAATGCCGAACCGTGGCGGATGATGGCTTTCACCAATTCAAACTCCTTCTGACTGCTGTCTGCCATCCCGCGAAGAATGGTATTTACAGCAGTGGGCTGTTGACCATTGTCCCCAGTCTGTTGTCCGTTGTCCTCAGTCTGTTGCCCGTTGTCTGTTGTCCGTTGTCCGTTATTCTGGTGCATCTGTTTGCCCACCTCGGCAGCGATGATGCGCTCCTCCATCTTCACCTGTTCGGCACATTGTGAGATATAGGTTTGGCGCACAATGCGATCCGGGATAACGGCAATGCTGTTCACGATGTCACGAATGACTTCCGAACGCTTTTGAGGGTCGCTCTCGGCATCCTTCAAAAGGAGGTTGGTCTTGAAGCGGATGAAGTCCGTCTGATGTGCCTCAATGTACTCCCAATATTTCTGAGCATTGTTGTTGCGCGCAAAGCTGTCGGGGTCTTCTCCCTCGGGGAGGAGCACCACCTTGATATTCATCCCTTCGGCAAGGAGTAAGTCGATACCGCGAAGCGAAGCCTTGATGCCGGCAGCGTCACCGTCGTAGAGTAGGGTGATGTTGTGGGTGAAGCGTCGGAGCAGGCGGATTTGCCCAATGGTAAGCGAGGTTCCTGAACTGGAAACGACGTTCTCAATTCCTGCTTGGTGCATGGAGATAACGTCGGTGTAACCTTCCACAAGGAAACAGCGGTCGTGCTTCGTGATGGCGTGTTTTGCCAAGTAGAGACCGTAGAGTTCATGGCTCTTATTGTAAATGGAAGATTCGGGAGAATTGACGTACTTGCCGACATTCTTCTGCTTCTCTGTGTTCAAGACGCGACCGCCAAAGGCTACGACACGTCCAGAAATGGTATGCACGGGGAAAATGACGCGTCCGTGGTAGCGGTCAAGGAGTTTGCCGTCTTCCGTCTTGACGCAGAGTCCTGTTTTCACCAAGTATTCTTCGGCATAACCACGCTTGAGTGCTGCCTGCGCCATAGCGTCGCGCTCGGGCAAGCAGAAACCCAACTGGAATTTCTTGATGATATCATCGCGAAAACCGCGCGCACGAAAATACGCCATACCGATGGCCACGCCCTCCACATTGTTGTAAAGTGTGTCGGTAAAATAGTCGCGCGCCCACTGATTGGCAGCAAACATCGCCTCGCGCTCCGACGACTCTTTCTTCTCTTCCTCCGTCTCTTCCTTTTCTCTGACCTCAATGCCGTAACGCTTTGCAATCCACTTCAGTGCCTCGGGGTAGGTCATCTGTTCGTGCTTCATGATAAAGCCTACGGCATCGCCACCTTCGCCACACGAGAAGCACTTGAAGAGTTGCTTCGAAGGGCTTACGATGAACGAGGGTGTCTTTTCGTCGTGGAACGGACACAGTCCCTTATAGTTTGCGCCAGCTTTCTTAAGCGTCACAAACTCCTTGACAATGTCGTAAATATTAGCCGCCGAGCGAATTTTATCTATGGTTATCCTATCAATCATACGTGCAAAATTAGCATATTATTATAAAAATGTGTATCTTTGCGCCCTAAAAAGAACTAAACTATATACTTAACTTAATGGGTCTAGTAATTTTATACTTTACAATTGCGATTGCAATCTCCTTTACCTGCTCAATTCTTGAGGCTGTTCTGCTTTCTACGCCGACGTCATTTGTGACAATGAAGGAAGAAGAAAATGCCAGTGGTGCTAAGTTGCTGAAAGCACTTAAGGAAAACATTGACCGCCCTATTTCAGCTATCCTTTGTTTGAACACGATTGCCCACACAATTGGTGCGGCAGGCGTAGGTGCGGAAGCTACAAAGGTTTTTGGCGAAGAATATTTCGGAGTGATCTCAGCGATACTTACCATCTTGATTTTGGTGTTCTCTGAAATTATTCCCAAAAGCATTGGTGCGCGCTACTGGCGCTCTTTGGCATGTCCCGCGGCCTTTGTGATTCGTGGCATGGTGATAATTTCTTATCCTCTTGTGGTGCTCTCGGAATACATCATGAAAATCTTCTCGGGTAGTGAACAACCCGTCAGCGTGAGTCGTGACGAAGTTTCTGCCATGGTAAAGGTAGGTGCAGAAGAGGGCGTGTTTGAAACGGAAGAGAATCGCATGATTCAAAATCTCCTTCGCCTGGACAGCATTACGGCTCATGAAATTATGACGCCCAGTGTGGTCGTTGCGAGTGCAGATGAGCAGATGACGCTGAAGGAGTTCTATCTTGAAAAAGAATTTAGCACGTATTCGCGTATCCCTGTTTACGAAGAGGATGATAATTACATTACGGGCTATGTGCTCCGTCAGACGGTGCTTGAGAAACTCACCGAAGACAAGTTCTCCATGCGTCTTGCAGAAATCGTGCGCCCCATCCTGAAGTTTGAAGAATCGACCTCCGTTTCTGAAATCTGGGAAATGATGCTCGCCAAGAAGGAGCACATCTCTGTCATCTTTGACGAATACGGTTGTATGCGCGGTATTGTAACTATGGAAGACGTGATTGAAACCATGCTCGGTTACGAAATCGTTGACGAGAAAGACACCGTGGCGGACATGCAGGAGTTGGCACGCGAGAAGTGGCAACGTATGCAGGAGGAAGATGAAGAGGAGTGGGAGACAGAAAGTGAAGAGACTACTGCTGAAGAACAACAACTTGAAAGTAACAAACAATAAGGTTGCGGTTATTAGATTGTTTCGCTCGAAGGTTACAAGAACCTTGCGGTGCGCAGCAACCTTAAAACCTCAAAACCTCAAACCTGATAACCTAAAATTTTATGAACATCAGTTATAAGTGGCTGAAGGAATACGTTGACGTAAATCTTTCAGCAGAAGAAATTGCCGTAGCGCTCACTTCTATTGGTTTGGAAGTAGGTGGCGTGGAAGAAGTTCAGGCAATTAAGGGTGGACTCGAAGGCCTCGTTGTAGGTCATGTCCTCAGCATGGAAGTACACCCCAATTCTGACCACATGCACATCTGCCAAGTAGAGCTTGGTCAGGGCGAACCCGTACAGATTGTTTGCGGTGCTGCAAATGTAGATGCAGGTCAGAAGGTAATCGTGGCTACGTTGGGTACAAAGCTCTACTCTGGCGACGAATGCTTCACTATCAAGCGCTCAAAGCTCCGTGGTGTAGAAAGTCTCGGTATGATTTGCGCGGAAGATGAAATCGGTGTGGGCACAAGTCACGACGGCATTATCGTTCTCCCCGAAGATACACCCGTAGGTATGAAGGCGGCAGATTACTTCAACATCCAGAGCGACTGGCTCATTGAAGTAGATATCACTCCTAACCGCGCAGATGCTTGTTCTCACTGGGGCGTAGCGCGCGACCTTTATGCGTGGCTCGTTCGCAACGGTTACGAAACCAAGTTGCACCGTCCTTCTGTTGACGACTTCAAGGTGGATAGCACTAACTTGCCCATCGCGATTGAAGTAGAAAACGCAGAAGCATGTCCTCGCTACTGCGCCGTAACTATCAGTGGTGTGGAAGTAAAGGAAAGTCCCGAATGGTTGAAGGAAAAACTCGAAATCATCGGTCTTCGTCCCATCAATAATATTGTGGACATCACCAATTATATTATGATGGCTTACGGTCAGCCCCTCCACTGCTTCGATGCAGATATGATTGAAGGTGGTAAGGTGGTGGTGAAGTCTATGCCCGAAGGCACTCCCTTCGTTACGCTTGATGGTGTAGAACACAAACTCTCTGACCGCGACCTTGCAATCTGCAATGCTGTAGCACCTATGTGTATTGCTGGTGTATTCGGTGGTAAAGGTTCAGGTACGTATGAAACTACGAAGAACGTGCTCATTGAAAGTGCATACTTCCACCCCACATGGATTCGTAAGAGTGCACGCCGTCACGGACTTCAGACAGATGCTTCTTTCCGCTTCGAACGTGGTATCGACCCCAACGGACAAATCTATGCCCTCAAGCGTGCAGCGCAGTTGATTAAGGAACTCGCTGGTGGTGAAATTTCTATGGAAATCGTAGATGTTGAAGCACCCGAATTGGTGAAGAAGTTCTCGGTAGATGTGACTTATGACTATATCTACAGCCTTATCGGTAAGAACATCGGTAGTGATGTGGTAAAGGAAATCCTCACTTCTCTCGAAATGAAGATTGTCGCTGAAACGGCTGAAGGCCTTTCGCTTGAAGTTCCAGCTTACCGTGTGGACGTACAGCGTGCTCCCGATGTGGTGGAAGATGTTCTCCGCATCTACGGATATAATAATGTGGAAATTCCCTCTGCCGTGAAGTCAAGCTTGACAATTAAGGGCAATGTGGATGCTGCATACAAGTTGGAAAACCTCGTGAGTGAACAGCTCGTAGGTTGTGGTTTCAACGAAATCTTGAACAACTCGTTGACACGCGAAGCTTACTATGACGGACTTCAGACGTACAAGTCAGAAAATCTTGTGCGCCTCATGAACCCCCTCAGTTCTGACCTCAACGTCATGCGTCAGTCGCTCCTCTTTGGTGGTCTTGAAGTGGTGCGTCACAATGTGAACCGCCGTAATGCCAACCTTCGCCTCTTTGAATTTGGTAACTGCTACTACTTCAACGAAGGCAAGCGCAATCCCGAAAAGGTGCTCTCAGCGTATAGCGAAGACCAGCGCCTCGGACTTTGGGTAACTGGTAAGCGTGTGGAAGGTTCTTGGGCACATCCTAATGAAGATTCTTCATTCTACGAACTCAAGGCATATGTGATGAACATCCTCGTGCGCATCGGCCTCCCCATGGGTGGTTTGCTTATCGAGAATGGTGAGAACGATATCTTTGCAAAGTCTATCGAAGTGAAGGACCGCAACGGAAAGGTGTACCTCGAACTCGGTCTTGTGAAGAAGGCAATCCTTGCAGCGTTTGACATTGAGCAGGAAGTTTATTACGCGGACCTCAACTGGACACTTCTTACTTCAAAAGTGCGTGGTGCAAAGGTAAGTTTCAAGGAAATCAGTAAGTTCCCCGCCGTAAGCCGCGACCTTGCGTTGCTCGTTGACAAGCAAGTGACATTCGCTGAAATTGAAAAGGTGTGCTTCGCTGCTGATAAGAAGCTCCTCAAGAAGGTAGAACTCTTCGACGTGTACGAAGGCAAGAACCTTGAAGCAGGCAAGAAGTCTTATGCCATCAACCTCACCCTCCAGGATGAAGACAAGACGATGAACGATAAGCAGACCGACAACATCATGCAGAAGATTGTTCAGAATCTTGAAAAGCAACTCGGGGCAAAGCTCCGTTAATTTAGTAGACGAGTTTGTAGTAAACAAGTAGACAAGATGTATAGTGATGAACAGTGAACTTGTCCGTTTGTCTACCTGTTTACTTATCAAATCGTTTACTCCTAAGAGAACTAAATTTATTAAAATAGAATTGCGAGCGCACAAGATGCCAATCAAACCATCTTGTCTACTCGTCTACTAAAAACTTGTTTACTTAAACGATATGGGAAGAGCATTTGAATATCGTAAAGCAGCGAAGATGAAGCGCTGGGGCCACATGGCTAAAACCTTCACCAGAATTGGTAAGCAGATTGCTATAGCCGTTAAGGCTGGCGGTCCTGAACCTGAAAACAACCCCGCACTCCGTGCACTCATCGCCAATGCGAAGCGCGAAAACATGCCTAAGGATAATGTGGAACGCGCTATCAAGAACGCAATGGGTAAGGACCAGAGTGATTACAAGTCAATGACTTACGAAGGATACGGTCCTCACGGTATCGCTATCTTCGTGGATACACTTACTGACAACCCCACACGTACCGTAGGTGACGTGCGTTCAGTGTTCAATAAGTTCTCTGGTAACCTTGGTACAATGGGTAGCCTCGCATTCCTCTTCGACCACAAGTGCGTGTTCTCTTTCAAGAAGAAGGATGGTCTTGACATGGACGAAATGATTCTCGACCTCATCGATTACGGCGTAGAAGACGAGTACGATGAAGACGAAGAAGAAGGCAGCATCACTATCTACGGTGACCCCAAGTCGTTCGCTCAAATCCAGAACCACCTCGAAGAACAAGGTTTCGACGTAGTAGGTGCTGAATTTACTTACGTTCCCAACGACGTGAAGGACGTAACTCCCGAACAGCGCGAAGCTATCGACAAGATGGTTGAAAAACTCGAAGACTTCGACGACGTTCAGACAGTTTACACAAACATGAAGCCCGAATAGGTTGATGAAAATAAAAGTGTCTTATAGCTTCAGTCCTGAAGTTGTAAGGCACTTTTTTGTTGGTAATAATATAGGTAGGAGCCCAAGGAATCACACAAAGTGTTAAGCAATTTGGATTTCATACCCCCTCCCCGCTACGCGGTACTCCCCCTATCTTAAGGGGAGAAAAGAGTTTGAGGCTTCCGCTAAATTACTAACAGAACACCTCACCAGAAATGTTTGAATGAACGAGTTGAACACAACCCGCATGGTGCTCTCCCCTTAAGATAGCTAATCTTTGTACACATTTTATTTCAGAGGAAAAAGGTCGCCTCGAAGAGGCAAAAGCTAATAGCCCAGGGCAGAGCGACGCAGGAGCGGCACCCTGGGTTGGTATACGCCCCGAATGGTACGCCCTGTATGGGCAAAAGCCACATACAAAAAAATAACATCTTTGATTCCAGTGCTTTTTGCTTTTGCCCATTCAGGGCGAAATCCATGCGGTCTAAGTACCCAGGGTGCCGCTCCTTCGTCGCTCTGCCCTGGGCTGGTGGAAGGTTGGCCCTTTAGGCCGTCCGAGTTGAGATGTGTACAAAGATTAGTTAAGATAGGGGGAGTACCTCCGTAGGAGGGGAGGGGGTATGAAAACTTTTTTTGGGCAACCGCTATATTATTGTAGTTATTTATAATAAGAGGAAACTATGGAACATAAGGATTTTAGTATATTAAAGAAAAACCTGATTGCTTTAGGTTATACCGTAAGTTGCTTTGACACTGCAGAGGAAGCGGCGCAGTATTTAGATGCTCAAATTCATCATCAGACGGTTGGGTTTGCAGGTTCCATGACTTTAGAGAAAATGGGACTTTATGAATGTTTGAGTGCGCACAATGAGGTGCACTGGCATCAGCGTATCCCTGAGGGAAAAACAAGTAAGGAGGTGCGTGTGCAAGCGAATGCTGCGTCCATCTATATTACCTCGGTAAACGGAATTGCTGAAAGTGGGGAGATAGTGAATATCGATGCGAATTGCAATCGTGTGGCATCCATATTTTATGGTCACGAGAAGGTCTATTTTGTGATTGGTAAAAACAAGATAGAGAAGGACTATGACAGCGCCTTGTATCGCGCAAGGAATATTGCTGCCCCTCAGAACGCAAGAAGATTAGGGGTGAAAACTCCCTGTGCCGTAAAGGCAGACCGTTGCTATAATTGTAACAGCCCCGAACGTATTTGCAGAGGACTTTCTGTTTTGTGGTGCAAACCCATGACGGGAGAATTTGAGGTAATTCTCGTGCACGAGGATTTAGGATATTGATGCTATATAATCTCCTAAATAAAACCGAGGCGCCATACTACACAGTGTGGCGCCTCGGTTGTTTTTCTGTATGTGAGATAAATTCTGTTATGCTTGCTCCTCCAACTCCTCAATCTGCATCAGAATTTCGTCGGTAGTGCGGAGTGTCTTGTTGAATTGATAAATTCCGATGACGCCACCAATAAGCAGGCCAATGGCGGCAGAAATTAGTGGGATTTGGAGCAATTCGCCCTTGTAAACTAATGCGTTTTCATATACAAACCAGGGTATGAAAACCATCAAGAAGGGGATGCCGATACAGAAGGTCCATCTCTGAGTGAGTCGCTTGAACTTCAAAGTTGCCTTGCGTGCTTCAATGAGGTTTACTTCTGCAAAATCTTTGGTGTGGAACTCACGATACATATAATAATTATAACATAGGGCGAGTACCATGAAAGCTGCGCAGAAGGTACAGAAGTATATGGAGTGTGGACTGCTGAATTTGGGTAATATCCAAACAAAGAAAGGTATCATAATGAAGCAAACCAGACTCTCTAAAATTATGCCTCGGCGTAAGTAATGGGCTTTCTCTTTCATAGAACTACGAATTAGGCGTTGGTTAACAATAGTTTCTCGCTCCAACTTCTTGGTAAGTAGTTCTAATTGCACTTTCATTTCCTGCAATTCTTTAGAATCAATCGTGTTAGTCATAATGGGCAAGGTTTAAGGGTTAGACATTTTCTTGAGTTCTTCCTTGATACGGAAGAGGCGCACGGACACGTTTTTCACGGTGATACCCACGATAGCGGCAATCTCGTCGTAGGGCATTCCTTCGAGCCAAAGCAACACGATGGCGCGGTCGAAGGGTTTGAGTTGGTGAATGCGTTGGTAGAGCATTTGGATTTGCCGCGTGTCTTCGTCCTTGTCGTGGAAGAGGTCGATACCCATCTCTAATGGGATGCGAGAAGTGTGCTTCTTCTTGCGCTCCTGCGAGATGCAGGTGTTAAAACTCACGCGCCATATCCATGTCTCCACTTTGCTCTCCCCTTTGAAGGTTGGAAAACCCCTCCACAGGTTGATGAGCACCTCTTGAAAGAGGTCGTCCACCTCATCGGAGTCTTTTGAGAACATGAAGCACACCGTGTAGATGGTGCTTTTGTGCCTGCGCACCAAGAGTTCAAATTCTTGTTCCAGTGCTTTCATTTTTTCATACGTGTTAGATGATTGTCTTTTTGCCCATTAGACGCATGTTGAGGGTGCAAAACTACAAACTTTTAGAAATATTTTTTATATATTTGCGCAGTTAATGTTAAGGCGTAGTAATCCGTCGAGTGTACCTATTAGAAAATTAACCACATTATTATATTGTCATGAAAAAGTTTTTGCTTTCCTTGCTTGCCTGTTGCGTAGGCACTTGTGTCACAGCCAGTGCTGAGCAACCACCCATCATGGGTTGGAGTTCGTGGAACACGTATGGTTTCCAAATTAACGATTCGCTCGTTCGCACTCAGGCGGATGCGATGGTCAACCTCGGCTTCTTTGAAAAAGGGTATAAGTATATCAACATCGACGACGGTTTCTTCGGCGGACGCGATAAGGACGGACATTTGCTCATTCACCCCACGCGTTTCCCCAACGGTCTGCGCCCCTTGGTGGACTACATCCACGGCAAGGGTTTGAAGGCAGGTATTTACTCCGATGCAGGTAGAAACACGTGTGCTTCTTTCTGGGGTCAACCTAAGGATACTATCGGTATTGGCGTAGGTCTTTACGGACACGATGCTGAAGACATGGCGCTCTATTTTGATGAACTCGATTTCGACTTCATTAAGGTGGACTATTGTGGTGCTGACGCAGGCAACAATGCCGAAGGTCTTGACCTTGACGAAGAACAGCGCTATAAGGAAATTGCTACGGCAATCAACGGTGTGAATAAAAAGGACTTGAATTGGAACATCTGCCGCTGGGCATTCCCCGGAACGTGGGTGTGTGACATAGTGGATTCTTGGCGCACCACTGAAGATATTTACCTCGGTTGGGAATCTATCAAGAGCATCATCAATCAGAGTCTTTACCTCTCAGCCTACACCACGTATGGACATTACAACGACATGGACATGCTGGAAGTGGGGCGCGGATTGACAGAGGAGGAAGACAAGACGCACTTCGGTATGTGGTGCATTATGAGTTCGCCTCTGCTTATCGGTTGCGACCTCCACGATATCAAGGGTAATGCTTTGGAACTGATGCAGAATGAAGAACTCATTGCACTCAATCAGAACGAATTGGGACTTCAGGCTTACGTGGTGGAAAAGGAAAATGATTGCTACATTCTCGTGAAGGACGTAGAAGAACTTTATGGCAAGAAGCGTGCTGTGGCTGTTTACAATCCCTCAAACGGCACGAAGACGGTGAGCGTAAACTTCTCCATGCTCGACCTTGCGGGCGAGGTGAAGGCGCGCGACCTTTTTGAACGCACAGATGCAGGTACCTTTACAGGCGAAATGTCGGTAACCGTTCCCGCTCACGGCACACGCATCTACACTCTTGAAGCAGTGGAACGCCTTGAACGCACCGTATATGAAGCAGAAACGGCGTGGCTTTCGGAATACCAGGAACTCTGGAACAACGAATCGCGCGGTACAGCCATCTATTCTGAAAAGGCAGGTGCGTCGGGTGGCGCACTCGTAGGATGGTTGGGCAACCGCGCAAGCAATGACCTTCAGTGGCGCACCGTGCAGAGCGAAACGGGCGGTTTGTATAAGATGACCCTTTCGTTCATCACGGGAGAAAGTCGCAATATCAAGATTAGTGTGAACGGTGCCGAACCCATTTCTGCTTCGCTCAACGGAGGCAGTTGGAGCAACATTGCGCAGAAGGAATTTGAGATAACCCTCAATAAGGGCAACAACACCGTGCGCCTCTATTCCGACGCTGGTTGGATGGCAGACATCGACTGCATGACGCTCCAGTTGCTCGAACCTACTGGTATTCAAAACGCTACGACGGCGGATAACCTTTCCGTAGAAGTTTCCAACGGCACCATTACAATCACTACTGCCAAGAGTACAAAAGTAGCTATCGTAGATATGGCGGGCAAACAAGTGTGGAGCGGAATGGTACAGGGTAAAAAGTCTGTCACCTTACCTGCAGGCACTTATTTGGTGAACGACAAGAAGGTGTTGGTGAAGTAATAATCAATTTATAAGAAGAGGAGAGGGGAGACCTTCTCCTCTTTTTTTTGTAAATAGCATGTCCATTTTTTTTTCATGCCGAAAAAAACTATTTTTGTGCCGAGAAAATGTATTTTTATGCCGAGAAAAAATATTCCCATGCCTTGGAAGAAAAATTATCAGGGTTGGAAATAAAATTACCAGAGTTGGTGAGGACGCGTGCGTCCGTACTAATTGAAGAAAATTCCGCTTGGGGTATGGGGGAACTGCTGTATTGTAGTCCTATTTTATAAATAACGGGAGGAAAATTTTGTTAATCTCCATTTAATCAATACCTTTGCAAAGGATTGAACATTTTTCTTCAGTCCATTGAACATTTTTCTGAAATGACTTATAAAAGATTGCAATTTAGAGAGTTACAAAGTAGAATAAATGAAGCGCGAGGCAAGATTCAAGTCATTGTTGGTCCTCGACAGGTGGGTAAAACAACGCTTATTGGGCAAGTTCTTGATGAATGTAACATTCCCTTTGAGAGTTGTTCTGCCGATGATGTGGTGGGTGTTGACGCCAATTGGTTAGCACACACATGGGAGGTGCAACGCTTGAAAATGGATGCGGCAGGTGAGACTAAACGTTTATTGGTTATTGACGAGATACAGAAGATAACAAATTGGAGTGAAACTGTAAAGGCTGAATGGGACCGTGATACACGTGAGAAGCGTGAGTTAATTGTGGTGCTCTTGGGTTCCTCTCGTATGCTTATAGAAAAAGGACTTACGGAGTCGCTTGCAGGTCGCTTTGAATTGATACGCCTGACGCATTGGACATTTACAGAAATGCGTGACTGCTTTGGGTGGAATATTGCACAATATATATATTACGGTGGGTATCCAGGTGCTGCTCAGTATATCAGTAATGAGTCCAGATGGCGCAATTATGTGAAGGATTCGCTTATAGAACCGTCAATATCAAAGGACGTGTTGATGAACACGAACATCATGAAACCGCAATTGTTGCGCCAACTCTTTGAGCTGGGTAGTAATTACAGTGGTGAATTGCTTTCTTTGACTAAAATTGCAGCACAAATGCAGGATGCTGGAAATGTGACAACACTTGCCGGATATTTACATTTGCTTGATGAATGTAATTTGCTTTGCGGATTGCAAAAATATGCAGAGGACAATGCGCGTAAGTATAATTCTATTCCTAAATTCCAGGTTTACAACAATGCTTTGCGTAATGTGTATGCCGATGAAGACTTTGTTGATGCAGTTCAAAATCCCAAGTCTTGGGGACGATACGTAGAGTCAGCAATTGGGGCATACCTCGTGAGTCAGTCACAAATTATTGGATATAAGGTCTACTATTGGAGAGACAAGTCAGACGAAGTTGATTTTGTGCTTGTCTATCGTGGTCGCAAGGTTGCTATAGAGGTAAAAAGTGGTCGAAGAACTACTAACACGGGTTTACCTAAATTTGCACAAAATTATAACCCGCACAGAAGCATTGTGGTTGGTTCCGGTGGACTTTCTGTTGAGGAGTTCATGACGATGAATTTGGAGGCGTTGTTCAAGTAAGAGAGACTTTCGAAAAGTTGTAATATTAATTGATTTAATTTATGAAGGACAATTTTATTATCACAGTTACGAATGATATTCAAGGTCATTCAATTGAAAAGTATGTTGATACAATATGTACAAATGTTGTAGTTGGTACTAATGTTTTCTCTGATTTAGCAGCTTCACTATCAGACTTCTTTGGTGGTTTCTCTGGTACATATAGAAACAAATTAGAATTGATTTATAACGAAGCTAAAAAAGATTTAAAGAATAAAGCACGAAACATTGGGGCAAATGCTATAATAGGATTTAGTGTAGATTTTGACGAAATTTCAGGAGGGGGAAAATCGATGTTTATGATATCTGCATCAGGTACCGCATGTGTGATTAACGAGACTTGTACAAAATTGGAAATTGATAAGATAGATTCTGTCTCACAGGATGCACTTGATGTTGAGGTAAGGAGATTGTTTATCCTAAAAGAAGTTGGTCAGGGAAAATTGGTTAAAGAGGAATGGAGAAACTTTTTGTTTGAACATCCCCAAGTTGATATAGTGAACAACCTTCTTTATCTATATATTAATTTGAACAGTTATACATTAGCAGAAGGATACATGGGATTAAGAGAATTTGTTGAAAAATATTTTGCTTTTTTACCCAAGGAAAATGTAATCCCCCCTGTTTATGAGTCATTATTAGATAATCAAGACCGCATATCAAGTTTAATACATACAAGTAATTTATTCTCACCAACTCATATTTTAGAACTCGCTGAAAAAAAACATATAGATCTATCTATTAAATTGCTTGATGTAAATAAGGATTGTTATTGTAGGGAAGATTTAGAGGTGATGAATAAAATCCTCTCGATTTATGATAATCTTCCAGATACAGGAAAGATCGAAGTTGTAAAAGGTGGTCTTTTATCTCGTGAACAAGAAAAATTTATATGTGAAGATGGGCATAAAAGTTCTCCTGAAAAAGAGTTTTGTGATACTTGCAACAAAAATATAAAAGGTCTACACAAGGATCAAGTTGCTGCGATTGAATTGTTTAGAGCAAAAATAGAAGCTTTGTCAAATTTGTTGAAATAAGATTTTCTATACAACTTCAATAAACAAAAAAAAGGTGCTTCCCATTTCGGGAGGCACCTTAAATTTTATCAGTTGTAAGCAATGATTACTTAGCGAGCTTACCGTCTGAACCAAGAACGTTGATGATCTTGTGCTTGTACATCTTTTCCATGTTGTCGCGAGCGGGACCGAGGTACTTACGGGGGTCAAACTCAGCGGGCTTTTCAGCAAATGTCTGACGGATAGCAGCAGTCATAGCCAAGCGAGAGTCAGAGTCGATGTTGATCTTACAAACTGCAGACTTAGCTGATTCACGCAACCATTCTTCGGGGATACCGATAGCAGCCTTCAACGCACCACCAAACTTGTTGATAGTAGCAACTTCGTCCTGAGGAACTGAAGAAGAACCGTGGAGCACGATGGGGAAACCAGGAAGCTTAGCTTCTACTGCCTTCAACACGTCGAATGCGAGGGGAGGAGGTACCATGAGACCAGTCTTGGGGTCGATAGTGCACTGTTCGGGAGTGAACTTGTAAGCACCGTGGCTGGTACCGATAGAGATAGCCAAAGAGTCGCAACCGGTGCGGGTAGCGAAGTCGATTACTTCTTCGGGATCGGTGTAGGTGTGGTGGTCAGAAGAAACTTCGTCTTCAACACCAGCCAAAACGCCCAGCTCGCCTTCAACGGTTACGTCGAACTGATGAGCATACTCAACAACCTTCTTGGTGAGGGCTACGTTCTCCTCGTAGGGGAGGTGAGAACCGTCGATCATCACTGAAGAGAAACCAGAGTCGATACAG